>JBGTCI010000026.1:0-164969 GCA_041748925.1 Nitrospiraceae bacterium
AATTCGATCAATTCTTCCTGCGAAATGCCCTTCTCGATCGCCATCTGTACGTAGGCTCGAATACAGGGTTCGCATCGGATCGCGATCGAGATGGCCATGGCAGTGAGCAGCTTGTACTTAGCCGGAATAACCCCGTCTCGATACGCCTCCTGGCGCATGCGAAGCAAACTGCCCGTGACCTTCGGGCTGAGGCGACGAAGCTCCATAAATAGACTGTCATGGTGAGCGGTCACAGCTTCCTCCTCTTCTTGGCCTGCTCTGAAGAGACCTGGTCTTTCTCCAAGTGATGCAGAATCTGACAGTGCTCGATCGGTTGACCAGCCCGACAGGTGCGAATTAGGTTTCGCAACGCTCGGGCTAAGGCCTGTAAGTCTTTCATTTTGGCTTCTGCACACCGCAGCTTGCCTTCAGCTTTCCGCTGCACGTCTCCACAGCAGGCCCGTGTACTGACCCTCAGGTTGAGCAACTCGGCGATTTCCTGCAGCGTGAAGCCCAGTGTTTGAGCATTCTTGATGAATCGGAGTCTCCGTTCCTCATTTTCGCCATAGATCCGGTATCCCGACGGTCGGCGCGCAGACGGACTGAGCAGCCTGAGCCGTTCGTAGTACCGCACCGTCTGGATGTTGACGCCAACCGCTTTTGCGAGTTCTCCGATGGTGCACCCAACTGTCATCATCTCACCTCCGATAAGACTCTACACCCTGTACTAGGGTACTGAGTCAAGAGGGCACGTGTTCTTTTCTCTTCATTCTCCCTCCCGTACGTCTTCTCTCGAACAAGCGTCTCTTCTCCGCCGCTTCGACGGCCAAGAGATCGGGTGCGTCAACACTGTAAGCCAGCTTACAGAAGCCTCGCGTCTCTCACTGTATGCTTGCATGGAGATATCCACACTATTACAAGAACACGTCTGACCTTGAATAGGAAGATTGATAGATAGACCATTTCGAAATGTTTCTTGAGCGACGAGGGGACCATGCCAACAGAGGAAATCACTCAGAAAGTCAGCGATCGCTATGCCAAGGCCGCCAGCATGGGCGAACAGATGTGCTGTCCAACCAGTTATGACATGGGGCACCTCAAGACGTTTGTCCCTGAAGAGGTGCTCAAAATTTCCTATGGCTGCGGAACGCCGGCTGGGTTGAACACGGTCAGGGCAGGGGAGACCGTGCTGGATATCGGGTCAGGTGGCGGTATCGATTGCTTCGAAGCCTCCCGCCTCGTCGGGCCTTCCGGACATGTCATCGGGATCGACATGACTGACACCATGTTGGCCATCGCCAGAAAGCATGCCCCTATCGTCGCAGCCAATCTTGGATACGCCTCCTCCAACGTCGAGTTTCGCAAAGGGATGGCGGACGCGATGCCGGTGGACGATGGTACCGTCGATCTGATTATCTCCAATTGTGTGATCAATCTGGCGCCTGATAAACGGAAGGTCTTCAGAGAAATGTTTCGCGTCGCCAAACCTGGGGGACGATTCACGATCTCCGACATCGTGGCCGATCAGCCGGTTCCTCAGTATTTGGTGCATGACGCTGAAAAATGGGGTGACTGCCTCTCCGGGGCGTTGACGCTCACCGACTATATCGCTGGGATGGTTGGAGCCGGCTTCCTGGGCATTCATCTGATCAAGGCCTCACCCTGGCAAGCGATCGACGGCATCCACTTCTTTTCCGTCACCTTGACGGGATATAAACTTTTCGCAAGTGCGCCTCAGCCGGACGTTCGTTATGCCACGCTCTGCGGGCCATTCAGCCGAGTGGTCGATGAACTGGGCACGATCTATCTTCGAGGGATTCCCCAGCCAATCACACCGGATGCTCTGTGCCTGTTGAGCCACGCTCCGTTGGCTGCCCACTTTATCCTGTCCCCTAACCCACTCTGGTTGGATCGAGCCGACGACCGATGGACTGCGGTCTATCCGGCAAACACTCCATGTACTTGGCAAGGGCATTTCGCCATGTTCGCTGGCCCCTTTGTCGAAGCCGCCGATGATGACCACCATATCTATCGCCGAGGTGAGCCAGTGGAGGTCTGTTCCAAGACCCTCCAAGTATTGGAAACCGACGGCTACGCTCCCCATTTTGCAATCATTAACCGCGCAGGCCGGAACGTCAGCGGTGAGGCCGTCACCTGCTCCCCCAACGGAGACTGCTGCTGATGAGGCGCGCCTCAACCGGCGACATCCTGACCCCAGGCGAATGTGCCACGGTTCTGAAGGCCCTGGCGGATGAGACACGGCTACGCCTTCTGGAGTCGCTGCTGGTCGAAGAGAAATGCGTGACCGACCTCGGGCGGGAATTGCGCTGCCCGCAGCCTCACATTTCCCATCATCTTCGCATTCTTCGAGATGCCGGGTTAGTCGAAGGACTCCGGGAAGGCAAGCAAGTCTGCTATCGCATCGCCCCGACCATCCAACGGGCGTTAGCCAACCGGCAAGGGCAGGCACTGAATTTCGGGTGTTGCGAGGTGCGATTCCCTGAAACGGTCTTGGCCGCGATGAGTCATGCGCGATGAAGCGGCTCGGTTCGTGAGGGGATTATTTGTTTTTCGGAGGACACAGACATGCCGCTGACCCTGTTGGGAGAACATCATCCGCTGGCCTCTGCCGCTGAACAGCTCAAGCTGCTCGCAGACACGAACGGCTATTCGCCGTTTGAGACCCGACTCGATCAAGCCGCCCTCTTCCCGCTTCGAGCCACTAGGATGACGGTCTTCCAAATCAACGTGGGCAAGCTCTGCAACCAGACATGCAAGCACTGTCATGTGAACGCAGGCCCGGATCGGACCGAAAGCATGTCGCGAAAAACAGCAGAGCTGTGCATTCAGGCTCTCGCCAAAACCGACATTCCCACGGTCGATATTACGGGGGGTGCGCCGGAACTGAACCCCAACTTTCGATGGCTGGTCGAACAGGCTCATGGACTCGGCCGACATGTTATGGATCGCTGTAATCTCTCGGTGCTGCTGATTCCTTCTCAGACAGGCTTAGCCGATTTTCTGGCTACCCAGCGTGTCGAAATCATTGCCTCACTTCCCTCATACCGCGCCAGTCAGACCGACGCGCAGCGAGGCGAAGGTATTTTTGAGAAATCAATTGAGGCGCTCCGACGCTTGAACCAACTCGGCTACGGTCAGCCTGATAGTGGCCTCGTCTTGAACCTCGTCTACAATCCGGTGGGGGCCTTTCTCCCTCCCAAGCAGGAGGCCATCGAAGCGCAGTTTCGAAAAGAACTTCGGGCTCGCCATGGCGTCGAGTTCACCCATCTCTATACGATCACGAACATGCCGATCAGCCGGTTTCTTGAGTTTCTCGTGGAGAGCGGCAACTATGAACAGTATATGGAGCGATTGGCCAACGCCTTCAATCCCACCGCCGCGGCCGGCGTGATGTGCCGCTACACAATCTCAGTGAGTTGGGACGGTACCCTCTACGACTGCGACTTTAACCAGATGCTGGATCTGCCCGTGAACCATGGCGTGCCTGCCCATATCCGTGACTTTGATCCGGTTCAACTGAATCAACGACAGATTGTCACGCGCAACCATTGCTACGGCTGCACCGCCGGGACCGGTTCGTCTTGCGGCGGGACGGTCGCCTGACGCATTGTGCGTGGCCAAAATATAGAGGTATCTGCATGACTACACGTTACAACCTGTTGGCGTTGAAGAATTATGTGGCGCCGGTTGCTCTCTCAATGACGGTTCTCATGGGTATTCCGGCATCAGCCGGAGCGCAGGCGTCCGCAGCAGATCCGCTGACCGGGAAACTGGTGATTACCGGTTCGAGTACCCTGGCCCCGCTTGTCTCCGAGATCGGCAAGCGTTTCGAGGGCCTCCATCCCACCATACGCATTGACGTGCAGACCGGCGGCTCGTCACGCGGCGTCTCCGACGCTCGCCAAGGTCTCGCCGACATCGGCATGGTCTCGCGATCGATGAAGGAGGACGAGCGGAATCTCTCTGCGTTCCCCGTCGCCCGTGATGGGGTCTGCATCATTCTCCATCAAGACAACCCGGTGCGGGCCCTCACAGACAATCAGGTTGTCGCAATCTACACCGGCAAGATTACCAATTGGAACGCGGTCGGTGGGACGGACGCGCCGATCACCGTCGTCACCAAAGCGGAAGGCCGATCCACGCTGGAAGTATTCCTCCGGTACTTCACGCTGAAGAATGTGGACGTGAAAGCACACGTGGTGATCGGAGACAACGAGCAGGGCGTCAAGACCGTGGCCGGGAATCGGAATGCGATAGGGTACGTGTCCATCGGGACGGCTGAATACGACGCCACCCACGGGGTACCCATTAAGCTGCTTCCGATCGGAGGCATAGCGGCCTCCACCGAGAACGTGCAGAAAGGAGTCTTTCCGCTTTCACGACCCCTGCATATTGTGACCCGGACTCCACCCTCGGGCTTGGCTAAAGCCTTTATCGAATATGCCCAATCAAAGGCGGTACATGACCTCATCAATCAGCAATACTTTGTCCCGCTGGCCGACTGACCGGCTCCTGCTCTGGCTGCTGCGCAGCACCGCCGTGGTCGTGGGAGCGATCGTGCTGCTGATCGTGGGATTCCTCGTCGTGGAAGCCCTTCCGGTCTTGCGGCACGTGGGCATCGCACGGTTTTTTACCGATCCCTCCTGGCATCCTGCCGAAGGATTGTACAATCTCACGCCGATGCTGTGGGGGACTCTGTTCGCGATGGTCGGTTCCGTCCTGATCGCGACACCCCTGGGTATCCTCTCCGCGGTATTCTGCCATTATTACGCGCCCCCAGTCGTGACGCGCCCCTACCGGAAGCTGATCGAGCTGCTCGCGGGTATTCCATCCGTGGTCTATGGATTCTGGGGCCTCGTGGTGCTCGTCCCGCTGATCGGATCGATCCATCCGCCTGGGCCGAGCCTGCTGGCCGGAATCATCATCCTCACGATCATGATTCTCCCCACCATCGCCTTGATGGCGGACGCTAGCCTCGCTAACATGTCCCCACAGTATGTGCGTGGCGCGGCTGCATTGGGGCTGTCGCGTTGGGCCACCATTCGGAGGGTCGTGCTCCCAGCGGCCAAATCGGGGTTGTTCACTGGCGTGATCCTTGAAACCGGCCGGGCTATCGGGGAGACGATGGCGATTCTCATGGTCTGTGGGAACGTAGTGCAGACTCCTCACAGTCTGTTCGATCCGATGCGCACGCTGACCGCCAACATCGCGTTGGAGATGGCCTATGCCTTTGGGGACCATCGCGCTGCGTTGTTCGTCAGCGGCCTGGTCTTGATGGGGATGATCGTGGCACTTGTCGGGGCGGCGGACTGGATCAGTCGAGGAAGGATCTATGGTTAAGGCGCTGGAACAACATCGCGGTGGACGTGAATGGCTCGCCTCGACCTTAGTATGGAGTGCGGCGGCTCTCGTGATTGCCACCTTCTGCTGGCTCTTGGGCGATATCCTCTGGCACGGTCTGAGTCACATCTCATGGACGTTTCTGACGGCTCCCCCTCAAAACGCTGGACGCGAAGGCGGGATTGGTCCCATTTTGGTTTCAACCGCGTTGATCTTGAGTGTCTGTCTTGGCGTGTCCGTTCCCATCGGCGTCGGAACCGCTGTGTTGCTGGCTGAGTTCACCACGGATGGCAGCCTGTTCGGACGGCTGATCCGCCGCAGTCTTGATGTGCTTGCGGGCGTGCCGTCGATCGTCTTTGGGCTCTTCGGCAATGCTTTCTTTTGCAAGACGCTGGGCCTCGGCTTCTCGATCCTGTCCGGTGGTCTGACCCTGGCCTGCATGGTGCTGCCGATCCTCATCCGTTCGACGGAAGAAGGGTTTCGCGCCGTGCCGACCGGCTACCGACTCTCCGCTGCAGCCCTGGGGCTCTCGCGGACCACGACGCTGGTGCATCTTTTGTTGCCGGCGGCTGTGCCGGGACTCCTAGTCGGTCTGGTGCTGGGGGTGGGTCGGGCCATGGCGGAAACGGCCGCGCTTATCTTCACGAGCGGCTATGTAGACCGCATGCCGGAGTCGCTGCTTGATTCCGGCCGGGCGCTGTCCATCCACATCTACGACCTCTCGATGAATGTCTCCGGGGGAGATGCCCACGCTTACGCCTCGGCGCTGGTGTTGGTTGTCTTGCTGCTCGCGATCAACGGAACGGCGTCATGGCTGGCTGAACATTGGCTACATCGGAGGATCGTCACAATATGAAGCCCTCTACGTTCACGCCGGATACACAGACGTGGTTTCCGCTGGAGGAGCGGCCGATCTGTTGCGTCCCTAAGCCGTTCATCGAGGTCGAGCAGCTCAGCTTGCACTATGGTCAGACGCCTGCGTTCCATGATGTGACGCTCGCGATCAACCAAGGATGCATCACGGCGCTCGTAGGCCCGTCAGGGTGCGGCAAGACCAGTTTCCTTTCCTCGCTGAATCGCCTGACCGATCTCATCCCCGGATGCCGGCTGTCGGGACGCATCCGCCTCGACGGCCTCGACGTGTTGGCTCCGCAGACCGATGTGATCCGCTTGCGCCGCCGTGTCGGCATGATTTTCCAGAAGCCGAATCCATTTCCCCTCTCGATTCGGAAGAACTTGGAGTTTCCCATGCGTGAGCATGGGATGAAGGATCGGGAACGGATCGCCACCAGCATCGAGACGGTGCTGCGCGACGTGGGTCTGTGGGACGAGGTCAAGGACCGCTTGGATTCGCCGGCCTTGGCGCTATCGGGTGGCCAACAACAACGGTTGTGCATGGCCAGAGCGCTGGTTCTCTCGCCCGAAGTGCTCCTGATGGATGAGCCCTGCAGCGCGCTCGACCCACTCTCTAGCGGCGTCGTCGAAGACCTTATCGTCGGCCTTCGGGGTCGCTACACGGTGCTGATCGTGACCCACAATCTTGCGCAGGCCCGTCGCATCGCGGATTACACCGCCTTGTTCTGGGTTCAACACGGAGCGGGGCAGCTGATTGAAGCGGGGACGGCCAAGCAGATTTTTGAGGAGCCTCGTGAATCGCTGACCGCGGCCTATGTGAGCGGGATGCGAGGATAGTCGTGTGCCACCGGTTGAGTCACGCTCTATGAAGACAGGACATAGTATGGACGTGAAGAACAAGGCGAGGCCGCTCCGCAGACTAATTCCTTCGAAGCCCTCCACGGAGCCGAGCGACCTACAGAGCATGAGACAGGGCCAGCCATCTGGCAATCGGGAGCCCGATCGTGCCCTTGAACAATGGCCGGTAATCTCGATTGTCGGACATCAAGCCGGTCCCCATGTTTCCTCCAACCATCTTCCCACTGGGGCTCGCGTCGTCATGCTCCCTGTATGGGTCGCCGCCCACGAAGATCAGCCTGGTGTCGTTTATGGGCGAGGGGGCCCAGTGCGAATGGATTTCATTTCAGCTTCTGATCAAGGTGGCGTCAAAGCCATAGGTAGCTCTGTGGAAAATCTGAATGGGTCTCGTTCAGAACGGTCTCGATATGTCTATAGGGCGCTCATTATGGATATATCTCGACACGAAGTCCTGGTAACCGGTCGGGAAGTCGGGCTGACCCGAAAAGAGTTCGATCTGTTGGAATGCCTTCTCAAGCATCCAGGACATGTGCGGTCACGAGACGTTCTGCTGAACACCGTTTGGGGCTACGACTACTATGGGACGACCCGTACAGTAGACGTCCATATACGGCGACTAAAACAGAAGATTCCTTTGCTCGATCGAGCTATCGTGTGCGTGAGAGGTCTGGGATATAAGCTCAAAGACGTGACAGACCTCGCCATAAACTGATGATGCTCTGTGTGCGAGCTGCCTGTGCTCGTCGTCCACCCGGGTATGCCCTCGCGGGTGAGTTCGGTTTCTCCGCAGGTCGGACTCCCATTGACCTGCGCGCCTATGCCCTCCACGGCAGTGTCCACCAAATGCCCACGGCAGGGTCAAAATGGGTCGAGACCAACCGGAATCGATCGGATAAATGCGCAGGGTATTTAAGCGAGAATGTGGCTGCTGGAGCCAACTTGCGGTGATTTCTCGCGAACAATTAGCGGGCTGCCTGGAAGGCTTGGAACGGCTTACAAAACCGCTGCTCTGCCATTGAGCTACGCCAGCTTGCGAGGAATATCACCCACTTACGTGCGCGATGTCAACCGAAGGGGAGGGGAGTGTGCCCAAATTGTGCCCAGTACGTCCGAGGAGTCTCCGCGTCGCATCTTGAATGTCCGACTCGTTCACGATCGCATACCGCCGATAGATGCTTTCTGTTTTGTGTCCTGAAATTTTCATCGCGACCGAACGAGGCACGCCCGCGCGTTCCATATTTCTGACCGCCGAACGCCTAAAATCGTGTCGCAACATGCCCACCAAACCGACCTGCTCACAGGCATGCGACCAGGCTTTTCTAAAATCATACACTGGCCAACCAGTATAGCAGCCGCGCAAATGGACGAACAGCTGTGGTAGCACGCGCCCCAGCTTGCGGGACAGGAGTTTTACCCTCGCGATCTGTGCCGAGACGAGCGTCTGCAATTCTGGCGTCATATAGACGACCCGGCCCTCACGGTTTTTCGTCGTGCCCGGTTCGAGCCGCAACGTTCCGGCCTCCAGATCGATCTGGCTCAGCTGCAAGGACATGACTTCACTCCGCCGCCAGCCGTACAACCACATGATAGTCACCGCGACTTGCAAATCCTCCGGAAGATGCTTCCGTACCGAGAGGAACTGATGCTCCTCAAAGAATCCTTGCCGTGGTTTGGCCTCTTTGAGCAAGTGAATGACGGGACGGCGCATCACCTTCCCATGCTCCAGGCCCAACTTGTAGGCCGTGCCGAGGACACTCAGCTCGCGGTTGATCGTCCCATTGGCCAAGCCAGCGGCCTGCCGATACTGAATGTAGGCGGTCAACACATCGCCGCCGATCGCTACAGCTCGCCGGCCAGTGAAGAACTGTGCCAAAGGGGTGAGCCGTGTCTCGGCTTCACGCAAGGTTCGTTGACCCGTCGTTTCATAATGTGCTTTGAGATCGGCTAGCAAATCGTCGACCATGGTGCGTTGCACCTTGGGCAGGACCGGCGCACCCATGACCAGCCGCCCCTCGCGATCTTTCAGGAACCGTTCCGCCTCTTTCTGTTTCTTTGTCCCGGTGCTCTCCCGAATCGGCCTCCCGCCACTATAGTATTTGATCCAAAACATTTCACCCCGTTTGTAAATCATGCCCATCGCTCAGCCCTCCTTATTATTATCAGCGTGCATTTGTCCTTCGATCCTGGCACATGGCTCTGCTGGCTCATCCGCGACACATCGACTCGGGAATTCCCGAGTGCCATAACCTTTTCTGTGAGCATACGATTTGTGTGTACCTGTCATGGAGGTGCCGCATGGACCGGTTTGATTTTCAGCGCTATCCAGTTAGTTCCATGATCCAAGACGTGATCATCCTGCTCACGCCGGTCATCTTGATGCTGATCGGTTTCCTGCTTCTGGAATGAGAGGTGTCCATCATGAGCCTCTGGCGTCGTCGTCAAGACTATGTTGATACGTTGATACGAGACGCGTCCCTCTTACTGGCTCCTCTTGCCGCCACGTGTGCGATGATTCTTCTGTGGTTTTTTGGCTGATCCGCCGTAACCATCGCTTCTCCGATATCGTAACTCACCCCGGCCATTCCTCGCGCTCGAGGCTCCTGCGTGACCGGGCCACCCGTGGCTGTTTGTGTGTGAGCTCCGCCGATGAGGGCGGGAGATCTTCGTGCACGCTGTCGTTGAGGATGGCGAAACGCATCAGTTCGCCTGTGCTCCCAATCTTGAGCTTGCCCATGAGACGGGCTCGATACGTGCTCACGGCCTGTGTACTGAGACTCAGCGCCTCTGCGATATGCTTCACCGTCCGCCCCTGCCCGAGCCACGCCAGCACTTCGCTTTCTCGCTCGGACAGCCGGCGGCACCATTCTTCCGCTTCAGCTGGGAGGGGCTTGGCGATCACGGGCCCCGGAGGGACCGGGGGTGCTGGCATCGGGACGGCCTGGCTCGCGGCCACGAGAACGGGTTCCTGGCGTTCCGATTCCGGGAGCAATCCCCACAGCCAATCTGCATAGTGCTGAATCGGCTTGGTGAGTGAATCAAACGGAATATAATCGTAATGTCCGAACGCGGACTGTTCGGTATGGTTGATAATCGCTTTCCGAATGCTATCCGAATAATGCAGCGTGTTGCCCATCTCACAGACCAACGTGCGCCTGAGATCGTAATTCCACAGGCCCGTAATCCCCAGAATCAACCGCAGCTCATGCCAGCGTCGTCGTACAAGGTGCGATGTGATCGCCGCGCCGCAGGCTTGACCGGGAAACAAGTAGGGACTCGGCCGCACGCACGGCCGGATGGCCTTCCACGCCGCGAGCCAGGGCATGAGCTGTGTGGGCAGCGGTAACTCTTGTGTCTCACCGCTCTTCGTCTTACCCTTATTCCACGAGCCCATCTCCCCGTAGGGCGTGATCGCCCCGAGCAGAGCGGTGCGGGCCTCACTCGGTCGGCAGCCGGTAAAGAGCATGAGGCCATACAGGGCACGATCCCGAATCTCTTGCTCCGTACTCGCGTTCGCGAAATACTGCATCAGCTTGCGCAATTCTTCAGTCTTGCTAATCCGCCGCCGCTTGGACGTTTTGAATTTCTTCACTCCCAATGTGGGATCACCGCCCCGCCATGTGTCCTGATACATCCCCCAGCGACAGGCCGCACGAATCAACGCGATCTCTTTATTCGCTTTGTTGGCGTTCGGTTGAAAATGTCCGGCGCAGAGCGCGTGCTGTCTGGCGAGAATGTCAGCGCGGGTCGGTGTGGTGGTCAACGTGCGAATCCACTGCGCGGCGGCATTGACCGAATTGTAATAGGACGGCTTCCCTTTGAGCTGCTCCTCCAGATACGCCGCGATCAATTCTGGAAAGGCGTGATACATCATGGTCACCGGCCTTTCAGGATGGGCACGCCTTCCACCATGAGGGCTTGTGGCGTGCCGGACGTGGCGTTCAGTAAATTCAGAAACAGCTCCAAGTGTACACTCGCCATAAAGTCTTCGAGCACGTCGCGCGCGTCCGCTTTCGTCCGGTAGGGCCCCACGCGACGAGGAAACAACCCATCGACCGTCAGCCGCACAAACCAGCCGGAGCGGCCCCGCTCATCCGTCCCTCGAAACAGCACGTCCTCCGTCACGGGAAGTTCCCTCCAGCTTCGGCCTTTCTCTTCCGGTTTCTGCTCTATGGTCTCGTCCGTAACCAGTGAGAGCGGGGTGTCCATGTCAGCCTCTTTGGTGATGGTTATGCCGCCGTCTTGCCACCGAAATGTTTTTCCAGTAAATGCCGAATCAATCCGGCTGCGCTCGTGCCCCGCTGGCGTTCGGCGTCGAGTTTAGCCTTGAGCGATTTGGGGAGTTGAATGTTGAGTCGTTGCATTTTCACGGTGCGATGCTCCTTTCATGTGATGCACCACTGAGTACAGATGTACATGATGCACCAAGTGGTGTCAAGTGGTGTTTGACTGTGTCGGACAGAATGAGTACTCTGGGCTCCTATGAAACCGGATACTAAGGAAGAAACAACGGTCCTCAACCTGCGAGACATGCCCAAGGACCTGATTGCGAAGCTGAAAGCGGTAGCGGCCTTAGACCATGCGTCCCTCAAAGACTATGTGACCAAAATCCTTCAGCACCATGTAGCCGACCTCGAAAAGAAGGGCCTCCTGCCGAAGGGGAAATGAACACCCATGAGCAAGACGGTCCGCTACAAGGACTACACGATTCGATCGACGCCCGTCTGTCTGTTCCCCACCGGCCACTGGGGGATCGAGATCTCGATTGCGTGGGAGCATGAGGGTGCCGACCTCGCGCTTCCATTCTCTTTACACACTCCCTACCTGACCGAAAGTGAGGCGGATGCGCATGGGATTGCGTTTGGCCAACGTCTCATTGACGGAAAGGTTCCTGGATTGTCGATAGAGCAAGAACAAGTCCTCCTCCCGAAGGGAAAGTGACACTTACAATGAGTGAACCGTGGCGTAGTGTGGTCATGAGTGTGTGGAGTTACGGGCTCCTGCTCCTCATGGTTGTAGGTGCGATCTATTTCACCGGGCATGGATAACCCTTCCGCGATCTGCTGAAGAAGTACCGGGACAAGGGGAAGGGGAAATAGAAGCGAAGCCGCTCTCCCCCAGTGATCAAGGCGTGCTGAACATGCGAATTCTGTTCGCGATTGTAGCGTGCTCATTAGCATTCTTCATTTCATCGTCAAACAGTTACCCACAGCCACAATCCAAAGCCGAGAACAAGCCAGCTACTCAAGACAAGCGTGGTACCCAAGAATCGCCATTGATTATCCAGGGCGAAGTAACCACCAAGGCTGCCGACAAAACCGAACACGACAGACAGCAAGAGGAAGAAAAAATAGAAATCGAGAGATCGCTTGCTAAATATGCTGGATTGACCGCTGCTATTACTGGTGTGCTTGTACTTGTGACTGGAGTACTGGCTTTCGTAACTACTAAACTGTGGAAATCCACCAGTGAATTGGTAAATGGTGCCGAAGACACCGCCAAAAGGCAGTTGCGGGCTTATGTTTCTGTGACCCCCACCGGTGTTGCAAGTTTTGCTGTCGGGAAAATTGTCACGCTCGACTGTGTGACGAAAAATCATGGGCAAACTCCGGCTTTCGAGATTAGTCATACTGTCGGGATAGATAGCTTCGAGAACCCACTTCCGAGCGGTTTTCAATATCCGCCTGCCCCTCTCGTGGTAAACACCAATAGCACGTTGTTCCCAAGGTCTCAGATGTTCTCTTGGTTCTATTGCCCTCGCACACTGACCGCTGATGAAGTCGAAAACATTGCTACGAATAGATGGCGGCTCCATCTCTGGGGCGAAACGTCCTATCGCGATGCGTTCGGGGTACGACATATCACGCAAATCCGTGGGTCTGTAGGCGGTCGTCCTTTCGCAGAAAGTATGCGACTCGCCATCGAGGGCAAAAAGGGACCGGCCTTTAGATGGGTTTGGGGAGAGAATCACAATAAGGCTACATAATAATGTGGCTCCCCATGGCCCTCTCCTTTTCTTCCTGTCAAGTTCGGGATAGTCGTCCAGGTAGAGCATGCTATAGCGCCCCTAACCCGCCTTCGGATACCGACCCATGCGATACGGCCAGAGCGCACAGGTCATGATCGTGCACTCCCGAATTTCTTTCTCTTGACCATTGCAGCAATCGAGGCACTTCAGCCGGATGGCCCGTAGTGGCTTCGGGATACCGAGCTGGGATGCCCGTCCTTCACGTTTTAGGCCCTCACGTGTCGCGTTTATCACAACAATCCCTCTAGTCCGTCCCTTTCGCCCTCCGGCGTCTCAGCCGAACACCTACAAGCACAGGAGAGGCCGCTAGGGATTGCGCTAGTCTTTCTCCACTGACCCGAATGATAGAGTAGGACGCATGGAAACACCGTTGCGATCAGAAGTCCTGGAGCTCATCCGTCTTTGCGAATCACTCGCAGGACAAGACGCAGTGCTGACCGTCCGGGAGAACGAAGCCGTGGCCCGCTGTGCACGAGACCTAGAGAAGAAGATTCTTCCGGACCGTCTACAAACAGAAGTATAAGGCCCCGCTCCTCTCCAGCCCGCGCGTGCTCGGCACACCCTCACCCTCCCGTATGGACTACCTGAATCATCGGTAACTCACTTGGCGGCATAGCTGCTCCGAATCTTACAGCCACTGGGTGATCCCCGCTGCAATCGTCGCTGAGGGCTTCTCCTAGTCGCGTCCTCGCTGAATCAGCGCTATCGTAAAGGATGCTCAGCGAAGTTTGCCCCCAGTGTCTGGGTAGCAATGTCGTGGCGTTTCAGATCCTGAATAACCTCAACGGCGTCTTGTTAGAACCACCGACGCCGATGTGGGCATGTCTCACCCAGACCTGTCTACACAAATGGCCACGGCACCCTTTGAGGAGAGCCGCATGACGCAGGCTCAAGCGAGTGACCTCAAAAAGAAACGCAAACAGCAAGGAGATCCGCCACCCATCTGTGCGCATCCGATTCAGGCATTGGGGCACAGCGCCGACGACTATGTGACTTTCACGTATTACTGCATTGAGTGCGGGGAAGAAATTGTTCACAACTATAAGGCCCAGCTCCTCTCCAGCCCGTCTCCGATCGACTGACCAGCGACCACGATAACCTTTCACGAGCCCCTCGCGAATGGACCCAGATAAGAACCTGCTCAGCGCCAATATTGAGGTCAAGCTCACGGTAACCCGCTGGTATGTGGTGGCCTGCTCTGCAAACATCGAGAATACCGAGCACCGCGCGTTCCCTCCCAGCGAGTTCTTTCCTAGCAAAGATGTGGCCATTACCGAAATGAAGCGTCGCATCATGGCGTGGTTCAAGGAGAGGGGACGGAAGGAGACCGAAGAGAAAGTTGCATGGCGCGTGCACTGAATTCGCCGCCAATCGCCTCGCGCCTCTCCAGTGATCCGCTCGCACCCTAGAATGATCTCCCGCCACGCCAGCGCAAAGAATGATCGAATCAACATACATCCTCTATCGTGTGTGACTGAACGGTTAGCGCCCGGTGCGGCGCATCCAGTACCGCTCTGCTTGTCCCATCAGGATATTCGCTACCAGTGCGGAATCGCCTATCCCCTGGGTCCGCAGCAGCGCCTTCAGCCCCGGCTGCTTCTTGTCCAGCGCGTCAATCATCAGGGCCGCGGCGTGCAGCTTCTCGTCGAGCGTCTCGCCGTAGGCTTTCTCCAACTTGGCAAATTCAACCAGCCCGTAGGATTCGAGTTGCTCCGGCGTCATGCCCTTCGTGGCGCGCACCGTCTGCTCGATTTGGGCCACGAGCGCGTTGCCGCTGTCACGCGAGAACTCCCCCCCGCTCAGCCAGGCACGCGCCGATTGGTCGAAAGCGGCGATTTCCGGCGTCATCGGAGGCGCGAACTGGCCAGGCTCATGGTATCGGATGATGAAATCTTCTGGTTTCGCCGGTGGGAATGCGGCATCGAACTGCTTCACTTCGTCGCTGCGCGTATCGGGTCCGCGCTGCTCCGGGCTCGCGCCCAGGGCATCAAATCGCCGGGTTGCTTCCTCCGGCGTGGTCTTGCCGGCCGCCAAATTCGCTTTTTCGATTTCGATCCATTCCGCTGTGTGGCTCGGGCTCAGATTGGCGGGGCGGTACGGCTCGACCGGGATGGCGGGCGCGGTTGGGGCAGGGGTCGCAGTGCCTGGTGTCGCGGGCGCGTTGGCGTCGATCATGGTGTGGTCCTTTCGCAAAAAAATTAAAAATTATATTCAGAGCCTCAACCAGCGACAGCAAGGGTGAGGCTTATACACGCGCGCCGACCACCGTTTGGGCCCACCGGCACCGGTACTCCCCCCATGTCGTTTCGTTTCATCTATCACGTTTCACCTGGCCATCTGACTCGCCATCTGCTTCGATTTGCTTGGCCTCATTTCCAGGAATTTTCGCAAGCCAATCGATTGACCGGCGCGCAGACAAGGGTTCAGCGTTGACACCGTTGAGGACGCGAGCCTCCGCTCGGGCTAACGCGCCTGTTAGGTCCACGGTGGCAATCTCGACACGATCAATCAACAAGCCGCTGAGCTTGGCCCTGAGCTCCGTGCCTTTGCAGTAGGCCATCGGGCTTTTATGAAGGATGGCGAAGTCGCACACCGCATTGGCCTCTGCCATGGCTGTCTCCAGATCGTAGACCGCTGCTTTCATACCCTCTCTCCTTATCGCCGCAATGGCCTCGGCCACGGCGGGCTTTTTCCCCAGTCTATGTGAGGCGACCCGAGCAAACGTGTCGCTATAGCCGGCTTCCCGAGCGGCTGCCTGAGAATCCAGCCCGCGTGCGATACCGTGCACGTATCGTCGCTGTCGCTCAGTGAGCGCCTCGGTCACGGCTCCGCCCGCCCACAGAGATACGCGACGCAATGGTACCAGCCTCGGTATTTACGACCCGACCCACTATCCACCTGGTCGTCGGCGGCGGGACGATGCGCGAGGCGAGCGTACAGAGTATATTGATCGATCATCTCAGTTGCGCTGTGCGGGGTAATCGCACCGACCTTCACCAGGGCCTTGAGCTGGCGGTCCACTTCGATCCGCTGCTGTTTCACGCGGGAGAAAAGCAGTTGAGTTTGCAGCGCTAGCTCCATCGCCTTATCGATGGCGTCTCCTTTGACTGCGCTCAACAGCTGTTGCTCCGCCTGGTGTACATTCGTTTGCGCGTCCGCATGTTTCTCCGTCGCAACGGCTATTGCCGCTTCCAGTGCAGCGATTCGATTCCCCACCTCCTGCACGGCGCGCGCCTCCTCAGTCGAATCCTTTTCCTCGTACAAGGCCGCTCCGTGTGCCTGCGTAGCGGGCCCCAAGTCTGCGCGGGCGGCGTCGAGCTGGTCGGTCAGTTCTTCCAGTCGTTTGCTCGTTCGATCCTGTTCAAGTTGGCATTGCTTCACCGCGTTGTTCAGCTCATTCACGGCGGGTTGTGAGGACTCCACCGGCTCGGGGGCAGGAGAGGAATTCGTGAACGGATTTTTCAGACCCAGCATTGACGACTCCTTTATGGTTACAGTGTTCTTCTCATCGCGCGTCTTTCCATCCCTCGATCAGCGCGTCCAAATCACACCGATCAAACAGAAGCTTTCTCACTTCTCCATGGTCCGGAAGGGGGACGCGTACACGCTTCAAAATGCCTTGTTGCTCCAAGCTCCTAACCGTCCACTCGCTCAGGCCCAGATAATTCGCCGATACATGCAGATCGAGGAGCCGTGGACTCACCGGAGCGGTGGTTATCTGAACCTGTGCGCCCTCACTGGTGCCGCTCTGAGCGTGTGGTTTCATGGTCGCTGTGCCCGGACTGTGCCCATTCTCAGACTTCCCAAAGATGCCGGCATCCCCATTTCGTGGCCGACCTGGTTTCCCTCGTCGGCTTCCGGGAACGTCGAGGAGAGGGCTGTGCTGGTTACCGTTCACGTCTTCTCCCACTGTCCTATGGTGTTACCGCTCCGCTCTTCTCGAAGAACGCTTCTAAACTCTTGAGCGCTTTCAGCACATCCATACGAATAAGTCCGTCCCCATCGTGCAATCGCAATTCCACGGTCTTACCCGTGGTCGACGTGCCGGTTGCTACCACGTATGGATCGAACCCGTGACCGATATTGAGCCCGTAAAAGTGGTCTGCCATTTTTTCCTCCGTTGGTTAGGGTTCGCTCTCGGCGAACCGATTAATTGCCGCCCTCACGCGCGTAGACATCTGGTGACCTGAAAGGGTAGGGTCTTGGCCAACCGAATCTGTTGAGCCCATTCGCTCTCTCCTCTCCTCTCTTTTTCCATCGCAACCGTTAATAGTCCCCCTCTATAAGAGGGGGGACATTAATTAACGGTCGGCATTAACGGTTACCGTTAATCAATTCTCTTTGACCATTCATACACTTACGCATCTTATTAACGGTCTTAACGGTCATTAACGGTGACACGGCATTAACGGTCAGTATTAACGGTTCAGCGCGGTCCATTTTGCGTCTCGATTCTCACCGACCATGTGCCACTTCACGCCTTTGTAGTTTGAGAGGTAGACCTTGATCGTCGCCAACGGAGCCCACAGCGCATCAGCGATCTCCTGCGAGGATCGAGGGACCCCATCCGACTCTAAGAGGGTGCGAATCTGGTTCGGCCAGGGTAAGGCCTTCTTCAGTTCGGCGGCTTGGCTGAGATCGTAGGGGTCATAGCGGATATAGCTGCCGTCCTGGGTGTGCGTGACCTTCAAGCCGATCGGCTGGTGCTTGCGGGTCAGGTTGGACTTTCGATGGAACAATCCGAGAATCGCGCTATCCGCTCCAATCTCCTGTTCCGTCTTCAGTTCCCAGACCCCCCGGGCAAAGTTTTGGTTGAACACCGAGCCATACACGGTGGCATGCTCTTGGCCTTCTGCGAGGGTTTTTGGAGTGTGGCCGATCAACAGCGATTCCACCTGAAAGACCCGGACGGCGGCAAAGAACCGTCCCACGGCTTCAGCAGAGGCATCGCCCCCCATCGCAGCCAATAAGGAATCAATCACGACAAACGTGATGCCCTCGGCCTGAATGGTGCGGGCGAGATCGTGCGTCAGTTTGGTGAGCGGTTCGCAGCACCGCTGATACGCCACGTCGGCATGATCGAGTTCCGGATGTCCCGCTCGGACCGCATGGAGCCGTCGCGTGTGGACATCCACGTCATCTTCCCAATCAAGGAACAGGGCCTTCCCGGGCAACGCGGAAAATCCCGCGACGCTCTGGCCGGTCGAGACCAACATCGCCAGCATGAGGGCATAGGTGGATTTCCCTTTGCCGCCATCGGCGAACAGGATGATGGATTTCCTCCGAGGCACGAGAGGATTGATCGCATAGGTCAGCGGCTCCACCGTGGAATGCTTGTTGAGGTGTGCGGGCGGCTCACCTTCCCTGTGCCGCTTCAGCACCAAGGCGCACGCTTTTTGGAGTAACCATTTCCAGGGAACCGCTGGGGCCAATGGGTGCAACCCGGCGGCAAGCTTTGACTGTCCGCTGTCACTCTTCAGCCCGAGATCGATCCCGCTGCGAATTTCAGTCGTTCCGAGCATGATGCTCAATTCTGCATAGACGCCGCCGCGCGCCTCACTCAGCCGATCAAAGGTCATTCGCACGCTATGGGCTTTGGAGTGAACCAGGAACAGGCCAGCGGTTTCCGAGATCTCCAATTCCTCAGCATCCTGGTCTTTGATCGCCGCATGAGTCGCCTGTTTTTCTTTCCACTTCTGCCACCAGGCCGCGAGCGTCTCGAAACGAGGATCATCCAAGGCGATCCGTTCGAGTTTGGGCCAGCTATGCTCTACGTCATTTCCGGGAATGAGCAGCCAATCATCCAAGCCCGTTTTTGCTCCGTGACTATCGGACAGCCGCACGAATTGGACGGTGGCCCCGCGTGATTGCAGCTCTTTGGCGAGCGCAAAGAAGCCCATCAGGATCTGAACGCCTTTGCCGTCCCGCCAGGCGTCGGAGTCCGGGCAAACCAGCACGGATCGATTCGTCCAGTGAAATTCATCGAGCATCGGCAGGGTCAGCCGCTCGCCAGTGTCGAGCGTCGAGGTCCAGTTCCAAACCCCGCCGACCGCCGCTGTGATTAATCCATGCTGACAGGCCGCTGCCGCTTTCTTTTCGCCTTCGGTGATCGTGAGTTCCGTCGTGGCATGTCGCGCGACGTTCAGCCAGCTGAGGAGAGGCGGAAGATAGAGATGCGGGGACGTGTTCGGCGGTTGCCAGTAGCGCATCGTGCCGCTACTGGTCTTCACCGGGGGCAACAGCTTCAATCGGTGAAATCCATTCACCGATCCATCGAGCTGAAAGTAGGGCAGGGCATAAGCGGAGTCGGCGCCATGACGCTTGGCCTCAGTCGGCGATGCCCCTGCAACTTGAATCAAGGACACCGTGGCCTCCGTCAGCCCAGACTTGTCCAAGTCCGCATAATGCTCAGGGGCAAGAACCGCCATCAATCTTGCTCCTCATCATTGCGCAGTTCGGCGGCCACATAAAAATCAATTTTTGTAGAAAGTGGGCGCGAGAACTCCGTGGTCATCTGCGCTTCAGATTCATTCCGCAGTCTGCGCAAGATATCGCCGAAGCTTTCAAAACCGTGTGGATCAAAAGGAAGAGAAGCGCGGCCCTTGCTTCGAATCTTAAATGTGAGTAGACTTGTCATTGCCGTTCGCTCCGTGTTTTTAGCCGCCGATCAGGACGCCATCCTGGTCGCGCGGCTTTTTTATTCAGACCGCTGCCGCCTTCCGGTACGCCTGCCGCAAAAGAGGGACTACATCCGGCGAATACCGCCGCCAACCGTTGACATCACGTTCGGAAGTGAGAAGTCCCTTCCTCTCCCATCGGCGGACCGTGTCCACGGATACGCCAGACAATTTCGCAACTTGATGGACGAGTAGGCTCATGGGTGTGCTCCTTCTTCCAGAGTTTGATTCCACATGGGAGGCATGCTACCATATGCAACACGAAGTAGAACGCCGTGCGTGTACACTTATCTGCGTAGGGGGGCTCGATGCGTATAGCGCCGATGAGCGGAGATAAGGTGAGGTGGCCCGTTCGGGGGCTGTGGAGCGTCGCGACATTTATGAATACAATCGGACCGCGAACGACAGCCGTTAGATGGACCGGGTTGCTCGAGAAAATCTGCAAGCAGCTGAGTCTACCGGCGCGTCCAATGAGCTTCGACGACGCCAAATTGCTCCGCAGACAGATTCATTATGATCTGGCTTTCTTGCGCTGGATCAACATTGAGCCAGACCGGGTCAACGACCCCATATCATGGACCGATGATGAGAGAGAGTTCTTCCGGTCTGATACGCCGCAGGAGCGGCCATTCGATCGCCTCGTCGAACGCTTAAACGACCTGCCCATATCAATGGTTTGGCAATGCGACCACTTGTCTGATCACGCAAAACCGAAGGACCCGTCACAGGCCATAATGAAGCTTCGCTGGGGGGGTGCCACAACGGGTCGATGGGCTATTCGATCACTCCCTAGGGCGCGTGAACTCAAGGCCTATCTATATGGGATTCTTGGGCGGGCGCTAGAAGCGGGGATGCTTGACCTGTTGAAGGTGTGTCGAGAATGCGAAAATTACATGGTAGTCGACGATCTCAAAACACGAGACTGTAGCGCGAAATGTCATACTGATTATCACAACCGAGAAACGCATGCGGGAAATCGTAAACACCGGAAGGAGCTGGCCATATTGAAGGCTAAGAAGCTCGCGGAGGCTGGCAAATCGAGTGCCGTGATTCAAAAAGAAACGCGCTTACCGCGGCGTGCAGTAGAACAGATTCTCTCCGGAGATCTTTCCCCGAATTCTCAGCTGCGTCCTAAGACGGTTCCAAGGCCCAAGCGTCGGACGGCAGGGCTCGATCCCACTTTCGTGCCCATCCCATTAACGAGAGAGAAACTGGAGACGATCATCGCGGAAGAAGCGCACCGAGACGAAGTATATATGCAAGGAATTCGCGCTGCCCGAAAGCCCAGCAAGCAGAAGCCCGCCAGGAAGTCTAAGTAGAGAGATCAGCCTGCTCAGGGACCTTGAACGTATACGCAGGTACCCCTTGACATACCCACCCCAGGCAGCTAGCCTTTACCCATGAGGGCCAACCCATTCGATCCTGAGAAGGCATTGAACGCTATTCTTTGGATCGCGAAGCGTGTCCGCGTTCCGACCTTCCATTCCATTTCCAAGTTACTCTATTTTGCCGACCGCATTCATCTGGAACGGTATGGCCGTCTGATAAGCGGCGATAGCTATGTGGCTATGAAACACGGGCCGGTCCCAAGCGGAGCCTATGACATCATGAAGGCTGTTCGCGGAGATGGGACGTGTACAGTGGACGAGGAGGCACAAGAGGCCTTCAGGGTGGACGGAAGCCACGAGGTGGTCCCGCGTCGTGAGGCGAACGAATTGTTCTTTAGTGAGTCAGATCTAGAGTGCCTGCACGAGGCTGTTGAGCGATATGGCAGGCTTGGCTTTAAAGAGCTGACGCGTCTCAGCCACGATGCTGCTTGGGAGTCTGCTGACGAAGACGATATCATCGAACTGGAACAGATCATCGCCACATTACCTGACGGCGCCAGGCTCCTTGAGCACTTGCGTCGATAGTTTCCCGCACACATGCGTTTGGGTGATTCGCTCCCCCCCGAAGAGAAGCTCCGTTACATCAGAGAACGACTCATCCCTGGAGCCATCTTCCACTGCTACTGTGAGTTCACGAATCCGCCTAAGCACAAATTTATCGTGGTTGCCCGCGCACAGCCTCCGACCATCGTATTTCTAATCAATTCAGATATCAGTTCCTGGCTTCAGGCTCGCCCGCACCTCAGGGACTGCCAGGTGGGAATTTGCAAAAGCGACCATGACTTCTTAGCACACGACTCCTTCCTTGACTGTACACAGGCAGAGCGACGAATGCGCCTAGAACACCTTGAGCAGGCGATGATGAATGATTTGACGAGCTTCAAGGGCTGGCTCACTGCTCGCGAGCGCGATGCTGCCCTATATGCAGTGAGCGTCTGCCGAACACTTTCCGTTCAGGAAAAGGGCTGGCTGACCGAGGCCCTGACTCCACAGGAATAGTCAGATACGAAGGGGAGGATCTAAGAAAGAACCGAACGTAGGCCGGCTTTATCCTAATTGTGCCCGTGATTGTGCCCGCGACGGTCTGTATACCACCTCCCGCCACCCCCCGTCACCCTATGAGGCAATAAGAAACCCCTTGTAACCATTGAGGATCACAAGGGGTTCTCGTTGTCAGACTGGTTTACAAAACCGCTGCTCTGCCATTGAGCTACGCCAGCTTGTTGAATACTTACGCGGTGTTGTACTTTTACCTGCTCTCCTCTTTGCCGTCAAGTGTTCCAGCGGTGTTCTCTTGGTGATGATCTTCAAGTATGGTTGCCGCTAGTATCAAGCCAGTCTCTTGAATAGGGTTGTACCGTTTCCACATCTGCGGGCACATGAGCCCAACAATCTGCATGACCGTGGTCGTGTCCACCCCGACCCCCCAGTCTCTTCCATCGCTTCCGAAAAACTGCGCGCCTTAACAGTTGAAGTGATACTTTCACATCGGACGTTATCCTGAAGGTAAACGCGAAGGTACCAGGGAGGATTTGTTTGGTCGGATGAAGGGTTGAAAGCGCCACGCCATGCCATACGTCCCTACGCTGAGTTCCTCGCGCTCTTCCCGTAAACCGTGATCTTTACTAGGGGCTTTCCCAGAATCATGCAGCGCACATTTCTGGCATCCTTCTATCTGGGGCATCGTGTGTACCCTGCTGGGCAAGTACCCCCACGTCATTCCATCCCAAGAGGGAATATCCATGCCGAAAGTTCTGGTCATTGACGATCAGCCGGACGTCCGAACGCTCACCGACATGCTGCTCAAGCATCTGGGATATGATGTGGTCCTCGCTGACAATGGATGGAAAGGCCTGGAGCTTTATCGCCGAGAACATCCAGATGTCATTGTGCTTGATCTCATCATGCCGGGGATGGATGGGATCGAAGTCTTGAAACAGATCCGCAGTGTGGATCTTACACAGTCGGTGATTGTTGTAACGGGGAGTAGTAACCCGGAGACGGAGAGGGAAGTCCGGGCGCTGGGAGTGAGCGAGTTCATAATCAAAGGCTCCTCCTCGATGGATTCATTGGGGGATACCCTAAAACGCCTTCTCCAGGCTCTCGCCCCCGTGGATTGATACCTCCCACACCGGATTGGTCTGAAGAAGACGCGGCCACGTTGTACGCATGGGCAAGTTCTGGGAGGCCGGATGGGCAGATTTTTCCCGCGTGCCCATCTCTTACGTCTTACGCAGCCTCGATATCGGTTTTCTGCTCCAGAGGAATACGGCAGGCTTCAGTCAGCAGGTGGCAGCGTCGACTGCATAAGCCGGCCACACAGGCGCCGATGAGCAAGACCAGCCCGATTCCAAGTAAGCTGACATGTGGCCCCATAGTATCAGCGGCCCAGCCGAACACAGCCATGCCCACCATGGCCGAGGCCATAGAGCTGATGCTGAACGTGGCAAATACGCGTCCCAGGAGGTGATCGGGGATGACTTCTTGAAGAACGCCCCACATAATCGGCATGAAAAGCGCGGTGCTCCCTCCGACGATGAGGATTAATGCGCCCGCGATGAGCGGCGTGCTGAGCATGCTGAGCCCCCACATGGCGAATCCCCCCACAAGCATTGACCGAAAGATCAGAGTGAATCGTCCGGCCAAGTCTCCTTGCGCGAGTGACGCCAGCCACGTCGAGCCGACCAGCATGCCGGCTCCTAATGCGGACCAGAGCATGCCGATTTCGAGGGCTCCGGCATTCAGGTTTTGCACGGCGAAGACCGGCAGCATAAAGGCAAAGGCACTGGCGGCTAAACTGTAGAGGGCCGCTGCCAGCATGAGGTTCAGAATCGTCGGGTGCTCGACCCAGACGAAGCGGATTCCCGTCATCAGGTCCTGACTCCAGTGGCCTCTGGCCATCGCCGCATTGGAAAGAGTGGCTCGGGGCCGAACCCGGATGGGGATGAGGCACAGCGCCGAAATCAAGAACGTCGCAGCGTTCACATACAGCACATTCTGGGGACCGACGAGAGCGATGCCGACCCCGCTGAGCAAGGGCCCGATCAACAGGCCTGTATTCGCCGTGGTTTGTAACAAGGCATTGGCGGCGGTCAGTTGATCCCGCCGTACGATCTGCGGAACGGCCGCCGCCAGCGCCGGCCCGAACAGTGTCGATACAAGAGCCAACACGAAGATGGAGGCGTAGAGCCGGTCGAGGGTCAGCACGTCAAAGGCATAGAGGACTGGGATCAGCAACACGAGTACCGTGCGCGCCAAATCCACCCATACCATGACGGATTTTTTGTCCACGCGGTCCAGGAACACCCCGATGAAGGGACTCAACACCAACGGCGGGATCGTTTGAAGGATGCCGACCACCATCATCTTCATGGCCGAACCCGTCATCTGATAGACGAACCACAACAACGCGACGCGATTGAGGCTGTCGCCGATCTGAGAGGTCAGTTGTCCCCAAAATAACAGGCTGAAATCACGGGTTCTGAGCAGCCGCCAGCCCGGGGATTCACTCGGGCTCTTTCCAATATCGGCTTGTTGTACAGGGAGCGCACTCGACACGGTTCTCATCTCCTGTTGCGTCCGCAGTGAACGTTGCACAGACCTTGCCTCGATTACTTCCGGAGGATCCTCCAGAACCTTGGACAATCGGACCTCCTCTCTGTGGTGGAACAGGGCGTGATCGTAGAGAGTTGTGCCGTTGCGGACAACGTGTCCTTCGACACACCGGATTCGTTCACCATGCAATAGAAAAACCACCTGGGTTTCACTTCCCACACTTTCATGGGTAATTTCCCACGATCGCTGCATGTGAGGGAGATTGTTTCATCTGCGAGGGTATCGGGCATTCCTGATGGTACCGGGCCAAGAGTGCAGCCATTGCACCTGTCAGGAACATGACCGCACTGATGGCCGTGATCGTCGTTGATCCGCCGAACCGTTCGGTCACCCATCCAAAAAATGTAATCCCGCCCATCGCGGCGCCCATCGCACCCAATGAATAAAACGCCAGTGCGCGGCCCAGCAGATTCGGTGGTGTCAATTCTTGCATGACTCCCCAGGCGATCGGAGTGAGTGCCCCGATGCCGGCACCGAGCAGGCTCAACAATGCAGCGGTCGCCACCGGGTGCCGCACCCATACCAATCCGAAGAGTGCCGCGCCGCTGACTGCGCTCGAGATGGCAACGATACAGATGCGTCGCCGCACCGTCCAGGAGCTGATCGAGGTGAGTGCCAGCGAAACGGCCAAGAGGCCGAGCCCCAACATCGACCATAGATAGCCGACTTCGATCGGCCCCAGGTCCAGCATGGTTCTTCCGAATACGGGAAACAGTGTCGTAAAGGCGGCGGTACCGAACGTATACATCGCGGCGATGGCGGTCAGGAACATGAATAAGGGCTGCCCCGTCACGACATAGCGGAGACCCTCGACGATGTCGCGTGCTGCCGACAGGACTACGGAGCTGCGCGCCAAATTCTCTGCGGGACGTGCCATTCGAATCGGCAGAAAACAGGCAGCAGAAATGACATAGGTGGCGGCGTTCAAACACAACACCTCTTTGGAGCTGAGAAACGCGATCCCGATACCGCTGAGCGCCGGCCCCATAATGATACCGAGGCTAGTCGTGCTCTGGAGCAATGCGTTGGCCGACGTATATTGCTTGGGGCTCACCAGGGAGGGAATGGCTGCGGTGAGTGCCGGACCGAAGACGGCGGTGGCGATTGCATGGAGCATGACCAGGATGTACAGGTACTCGACGGTAAAGGTTTCGCCAGAAATCCAACAGGGAATGAGACCGATGACGACGGCCCGGACGAGGTCGGACCCGATGAGGAGCGTTTTCTTTGAGAGACGGTCCACCGCGACGCCGATCACGGGAGCCAGAGCGATGGCAGGAATTGTTTGCAACACCCCGATGATACTGGTCTTAAGCGGCGAGCCGGTCACCGAATACACGAACCAGAGTAACGCAAGTTTGGACACGCCGTCCCCGACCTGCGCCACGACCTGGCCCCACCAAACGAGAGAAAAGTCCCGCGTGAGCAACCGGTGTCGTTTCGCCGTCATAGGGATTCGCGTCCACAGCCACTGTGCCCGATCCTCTCCCACACGTGAGTCGATCCCCTCTTCCTGACCCTCAGTCTATATCCCGAACTATCTGTCTGTTTATTCCTTCCCTGTGAGCTGCACGGCGTCGGTATTGACCGCGCGCACTCCAGGGATATGCCGCGCGGCTTCTGCCGCTTCGAGGGCGATAACTTGAAAGCGGGTCTTGCCGCTCAGCGAAACCACGCCGCTCTCCGATTTCACATCGAACCCGACGGCCTTCAGCGTCTCACTCTTGCTTAGACGCTCTATGACATAGTGCACGATCGCGTCGTCCTGCTTTTTCGCCAAGGTGGATCGGAGCATTGGCGCCACGGTCAACTTATTCACCACCGATTCGACGCCTTCTACCTTCCTGGCGACTTCTGTCGCTTGGATTTTCTCATCTTCAGACGATACCGCTCCGGTGAGGACCGCCTTCTGGCCGTCTAGTTCCACCTCCATCTCGAATGGGAACAACGACGGATTCGCCATGAAGGCCAGCTTGATGGCGAGGTTCAGCGACGTGACCGCTTTTTTCCCACCGGTTTCTTCCGTCTTCGGTACTGCAGACGGCGGCTCTTCCGATTTCCCAGCCTTCTCGTCGGGTGCGGGGTTGGAGCCGGCCTCGGTGGACTTCGGCTCCGTGTCCGGCTTTTTCTCGTCGGATTTCTTTTTATGTTCCTTTGGCGGCGATTCCTTTTGATGGCTCTCGCCGACCGGTCCGTTGTCCGGAGCTGCAATCGCTGAAGCGGAAAAGAAGACACCGAAGACGATGCACGTAACCGACAGGACATTCCACATGCGTGGTTTCTCGCGTAAGGGTGATGCCATCATTGAGAAGCTAAGGTGACATCATTGCGAAATATCCGAAGAAATCCTACTAGGACCTTCCCCAGGGGACAACGAGGAACCAGGGGGAGAATGGCCTATTCCGAGGGGACCACCCAGTTCGACCGCCCTAGGGCACTTGTTATGGTCGGGGACAAGGATTCAGCCGTGGTGTGTGCCATGAAATCGCCAAAAGTGCTCGGAATGATCATGGCCGGCGGTAAAGGAGAGCGGTTGCTTCCCTTGACTGCGGCGCGAAGTAAGCCGGCAGTGCCGTTCGGCGGACAGTACCGTATTATCGATTTCGTCCTCAGCAACTTTGTGAATTCCGGAATCCATTCGTTATACGTGCTCGTGCAATATAAGTCTCAATCACTGATTGAGCATGTACGCGAGTCCTGGCACCTAGGCGGGAGGATCACGCGCAGTTTTATCAGTGTCGTGCCGCCGCAAATGTGAGCGCGCGAGGGATGGTACGAAGGGACTGCGGATGCGGTCTATCAGAATTTGAATCTCATCGAAGATTTCGCGCCGGATGTGATCGCCGTTTTCGGGGCCGATCACATTTATCGAATGGATATCGGGCAGATGGTCCGGCACCACGTGGCGTGCGACGCCGATGTCACCGTTGCGGCACTGCCTGTGCCGGTGCGGAGCGCGGCCGGATTCGGCATCGTGGAAGCGGATGCCGAGGGCCGTATCGTCGGATTCGAAGAAAAGCCGTCCCACCCGAAACCCATGCCCGGGCAGCCTGATTACGCGCTGTCTTCCATCGGCAACTATCTGTTCAAGACCGAGGTGTTGGTGCCGTTGCTCAAACGGGACGCTTCCCGGCCCGGAGCGCACGATTTCGGCCGGAACATCGTGCCGGAACTTCTTGCCGGCAGCCATTGGGTTCATGCCTATGATGTACTCTCGAACGACATTCCCGGTCTTCGCTCCTATGACGAGCGAGGCTATTGGCGGGATGTCGGGACGTTGGAATCCTACTGGCAGGCCAACATGGATCTGCTGGGGGAAACCCCGCGGTTCGATCTGCGCAATCCGGGCTGGCCGATTCTGTCCGGTCCCTACGATGGTCCTATGGCATCACTCGTGCGGACACGGGTGGAGGATTCGATGATCGGCCAAGGAAGCAGTTGCATCGATGCAGACATTCATCGATCCATCGTGGGACGAGGCGTGCGCATCGACGCCGGCGCGCAGATTGACGAATGTATCCTGCTGGACGGGGTGCACGTCGGATCGCAGTCGCGGTTGTGCCGGGTGATTGCCGACCGAGCGACAGTAATTCATCCCGGAAGCCGGGTGGGGCTCGATGCCGGCGACGATCGAAAGCGGTTCCGTGTATCCAATTCGGGGCTCGTCGTGCTCTCGCGACCGTCCGTCAGGCCGGATGTGTTGCAGCACGCATCGTAACGACTGGATGAAGCACATGGTAGACGCACCATTTCCTCTCGCCACCTATCGGCTGCAATTCAATCATGCGTTCCCCTTTGCTGACGCGACGGCGATCGTGCCGTACCTTCATGCGCTGGGCGTCACGGATTGCTACATTTCGCCGATCGGCAAAGCGATGCCGGGGAGCGAACACGGATACGATGCGATCGACCCCCTCGTGCTGAATCCAGATTTGGGGACGGAAGAGGAGTTCAACGCCTTCGTCGCGGCGGTACAGGCACACCGAATGGGCCTCCTCATGGACGTCGTTTCGAATCACATGAGTATCGGGAAATCGCTGAACCGTTGGTGGAGGGATGTGCTGGAAAACGGCCCCAGCGCCCGGTATTCCGCTGCGTTCGACATCGATTGGCATCCGCTTAAACGCGAACTCGACAACAAGGTGCTCTTACCCATTCTGGGAGACCAATACGGCATCGTGTTAGAAAATCAGGATATGACCGTGCTGTTCGAAGGGGGTGCATTCCTGCTGAGCTATGGCGAGCATCTCTTGCCGCTCACGCCGAAGTCTTGGAGTCGAATATTGGGAGCCCGGCTTGAGTTGTTGGCCTCACAGGCAGGGGATTCCGAGCCCTCCGTGATGGAATTGCAGAGCATCCTGACGGCGCTGCGTCATCTGCCCGGGTCCGAGGAGTGCGATCATGAACGCGTTGCAGAACGGTATCGCGAAGTCGACATCATCAAAAAACGGTTGATCGAACTTGTCACCATGAGTTCGCTCGTCGCGGAACATGTGCAAGCCAATGTGGCGCAGTTGAACGGCATCAAAGGACAGCCGCAAAGCTTCGACGGATTGGATGAGTTACTGAACGAACAGGCCTACCGCCTGGCCTCATGGAACGTAGCGACCGAAGAAATCAATTATCGACGCTTCTTCGACATCAACGAGTTGGCCGCTATCAGGATGGAAAATCCGATGGTGTTTCAGGAGATGCACCAGATGCTCTTTCGGTGTATGCGGGAAGGTGGCGTCACGGGTGTTCGCATCGATCATGTCGATGGTCTTTACGATCCCGGACAGTACCTCCAACAACTCAAGGAGGCAGCCGCCCGTGAGGACGGTGGAAATCTCGGAGATCGGCCACTTTTCATCGTGGTGGAAAAGATATTGGGAAAGGATGAGTCCTTGCCGGACAGCTGGCCGGTGCATGGGACGACCGGCTACGACTTTATCAAGCTCGTCAACGGGTTGTTCGTCGAGGGCGCCAACGAACGGGCCTTCACGGAACTGTATGCGAAGGTCAACGACCGGGAGGACTCCTACAGCGATTGTGCCTATGCGGGCAAACAATTAATTATGCGCATGTCCATGGCCAGCGAAATCAATGTGCTCGGACACCAGCTCAATGTGCTCTCCGAGCGGGACCGGCGTTCAAGGGATTTCACGTTGAACAGTCTCCGGCACGCGATCAGGGAAATCATCGCCTGTTTCCCGGTGTACCGCACCTATGCAACGGACGGGACAGAACAGGTGACCGATCGCGACCGGGCCTACATCCATATGGCGGTGGCCCGCGCCAAACGCCGAAATCAGGGGGTCAGCAGACAGGTGTTCGATTTCATCCGATCCATTTTATTAAAGCAAAGTGACGCGCGCACCGCACAGGATCGGGAAGATCAACATCGCTTCCTGATGAAGTTCCAGCAGATCACCAGTCCTGTGACGGCAAAAGGTATCGAAGACACCGTGTACTATCGCTACAACCGGCTCGTATCACTGAATGAAGTCGGAGGCGAGCCGGACCAATTCGGCATCACGCTCGAAGAGTTTCATAAGCGGATGCGCGAACGGCAGGCGCGCTGGCCGCACTCGCTTTCGGCTTCATCGACGCACGACACCAAGCGGAGCGAAGACGTGCGGGCGCGCATCAATGCGCTCTCGGAGATCCCGCAGGAGTGGAAAGCCAGTGTGGGGCGGTGGAGCCGCATGAATAAGAAGCATCGCAAGGAGGTCGAGGGCGAGCGGCTGCCGAGCCGGAACGACGAATATGTGCTGTATCAAACGTTAATCGGGGCATGGCCGCTGCAGGCTATGGGCGACGAGGCCTATCGCCTGTTCTGCGGCCGCATTCAGCAGTATATGGCAAAAGCGATCCATGAAGCGAAAATACATACGAGCTGGGTCAATCCGAATCCTCTGTACGATCAGGCAATGCGCGATTTCGTCGAGACGGTGCTGCATCGCACGACCCCCAACGCGTTCCTCGACGACTTTCTGCCCTTCCAGGAACGCATCGCCCACTGCGGTCTCTTCACCGCCCTCGCGCAACTCATGCTGAAGATTGCCGCGCCAGGGATTCCAGATTTCTACCAAGGCACGGAGTTGTGGGACTTTACGCTCGTAGACCCAGACAACCGGCGGCCGGTCGATTACGCAGCCCGAGCCAAACTTGCTCAGGAGCTGCGTCGAGCGATCGATGACTTGGAGGCCGACCGGCCTGAGTGGGTCCATGCACTGGCCGATCACGCGCGAGACGGGCGCATCAAACTGTACGCGACCATGGTGGGATTAGATTACCGGCGGCGCCATCCCGCGCTTTTTCACCAAGGGGAATACCTGCCCCTGGAAACCGGCGGCTCAAAAAAACAGCACGTCTGTGCGTTTGCCAGGCTGCATGAAGGCCAGGCCGTGGTGACCGCCGTGCCGCGTCTTCTGGCGACATTGATGTCAAATATGAAGAACCCGCCGTTAGGGCAAAGTATCTGGGAGGACAGTTGGATCGCCGTGCCGCCATGGCCGACTCTGGGCACCTATCGCCATATCCTGACTGGAGAAGTGTTGACGGTTGAGTCGGTAAATGGTCGGCGCGTACTGCCGCTGAATCGCGTCTTCAATCACTGTCCCGTGGCCATGCTTGAGCGGATTTGTTAGCAGATAGTCAGTTTAGCCCGTTACGCGATTCTTGGAATCGGCTGACTAGGGATGGCCCCAGTTGGTGCAAGCGGGCAGTGTGATACTGTTCGACTCGGAGCATGGGAGAACAGGGGAGTGGCCCGTCGAAATAGCCTGCACGGCGATGATCTCCACGTCTTTCATATTGAGCACAAGAATCGTCATAGAGACTGGCTGCAGGCATCGTCTTGCTGAGCGAGAGTCTTTCGTTGATCCCACTGATGGATCGTCTCGATCAGGACCAGTGAACGGAAGACGCCTGCGCAGTCAGCTCACCGAAGGAGGTACGCGATGACTCTCCACACGCCCGCTCCTGAAAAAAAACCAGGGCTCGTAGGTCTCGTCTTCGGGATTGTTCAAGACGCTAGATCGTTGATGCGGCAGGAGGTACAGCTGCTGCGAGACGAAGTAAAATTGGAAGTCAGTAAGGCCGGGCGGGTGGCTTCTGAATTCGGCATCGGCATCGGACTTCTGGCGATCGGCGGAGTGCTTCTCCTCTTCATGCTGGTGTATGGACTGCATGATTTGACGGGGCTTCCCCTCTGGGCGTCGTATGGATCGATCGGAGTACTGCTGGTCGCCGGCGGCGGCGCGCTGCTGGCCCGAGCCCGAATCCTGGCAGAAGACGTACACACGACACCGCATCGAACCGTATTGTCGTTGAAGGAGGACGCGCAATGGATAAAAAAGAAAGTCGTGTCGAAGAAGATGTAAATCAGATTCTCAAAACGCGGGTGGCCATGGCCGACAAGTTGGAATCCTTGGAGCAGCGGGTGGATGAAACCATTCAGGAGACCAAGACCACGGCACTCAATTTGATCGGCTATGCGAGAGACACCGCCGCCGACGTTGTGGGATCCACAACGCAGTTGCTCAATCCAGCCTTGCACGCGCGTCGGCGGCCTTGGATCTTCATCGGCGGGGCCATCGGGATTGTGCTCATTGCCGGATGGATGGAGAAGCGCCGGAAGGCGTCAAGCGTCATAGCCTATTATCCTCCGGAAGCCGAAAGCGCAGAGGTCATGCCTCCGGCAGGTGAGAAGAGTTCACAACGCCGGAATGGTGTGTTTCCGTTTTACACGACGAATGCACCAAAGCCTTCCGGCAACAAGAGGCCTTCCCGGCAAGAAGACGCGCCATGGGAACTGTTGAAGCCGGTGTCGGCGCTTTTGGAGACCGTCACTGGGGACCTTGCCAAGGAATACGAACGCCTTCGGGGAGCGGTGCTTCTCACCGGACGGTCTTTCACGAAAGATCTGACACGGATCGTCGTGTGGTCTTTGATTGACGCGCTCGTCCGGCCCAGACGCGAAGAACGCGGCCAGCACGCGAGACCGATCCGGACTACTCGGTGATCCGACGTATCGCATGGAGACATTCGCGTTCTTGAAGATTCAAGATGGGCGGATCGTTGTAGGGTCAGGTCCAGGAGGAGGATAACGATAAGCCGCTGATGCCATCGCCCATTTCGAACGCAAGAACAAGAACACAGTACGTATGAACCGTACAGCACACGCCGCCTCGATTGCCGGCCCGCCTCCCGCGTCCAATCCCTGGAAGCTGGGCGGGCTGAGTCTGATGGAATTGGCGCGCCGGCTCTGGCATGACATTCAGAAGGACGACCTGTTTGGCCGGGCTGCACAGTTGTCGTTTTTCGTCCTCCTCGCGCTGTTCCCTACGCTCATCGTATTGACCGCCATCATGGGTCTGCTATCGGTTCAGAACTTCATGCCGGAGTTGATGGGGTATTTGCGCAACGTGGTTCCCGCCGACGCCTTATCGATGGTGGAGCGATTTCTGGAACAAATCGGCGAAGGCGGCGGTACGAACGTCCTGTCGATCGGCGCACTCGGCGCGTTATGGGCCTCCTCCAGCGGAGTGGTCGCCATTATAGAGACGCTGAATATCGTCTACGGTGTGAAAGTAGATTCCCGGCCGTTCTGGCGGGTCAGACTAACGGCGATTCTCTTGACCATCGGTCTGGCCGGCTTCGTCATTGCGTCGATGACACTCGTGCTCTATGGCGGGCACATCGGCCGGTGGGTGGCCGATTTCGTCGGACTGGGAGCCGCGTTTACGTGGGCCTGGGTCGTGCTGCAATGGCCGGTGGTCATCGCGACCATGCTGTTCGTAGTCGGGGCCATCTACTACACGTGCCCGGACATTCAACAGGCCTGGCGATGGGTATCTCCGGGGTCTGTCTTTGCGGTCGCGATGTGGCTCATCGTATCGCTGGGCTTCAAGCTCTACCTGAACAACTTCGACGCCTACAACAAAGTATACGGCTCGATTTCCGGCGTGATCGTGATGATGCTCTGGCTGTATTGGAGCGGCATGGTGTTGCTCGTGGGCGGTGAAATCAATGCCGAAATCGAACATGCGTGGGCGGAGCAACAAGGCGCCGGTGACGGCGAGACGACGGAGCCTGCGCAGCAAGCAGCCTGAAGTGTGAATGGCTCAGCCCCTCCCTCCCTTCTCAATCGGTGGATCTGAAATCCCTCCAGAGCTTCGCGAGAGAACCGACGAGAGCCTAATCAATATAGGGATTCTCAGCCACGATTTCAGACCTTGGAAATGGACGCACACATTCCGCTTCACCCTCCGATTAACTCCATCGCTAAATATCAGGTCACCTTCCAATTCGTTCTGAACTAGGCATCTCACGCATTCATTGTATTCAAAAACCAGGGGTATCCCTAGTAGGGGAACGACAGGGATTTCTCTACACTGCTGCCGGTTACCCGTGACTGCCTGCGAGTATATGGAGGGAGCCCCCAACCATGCGTGACCTGGAGCGTATTTTCCCCGGTAACAGCAACCTGGCCGGCCTCATGCGCAAGTTCGATTGGCCGCAGACACCGCTCGGCCCGCCGGAAAGGTGGCCGCAAAGCCTCCGCAACGCGATCGAAATCTTGCTGCCTTCCCGCGCTCAAATTGTCCTGTTCTGGGGACCTGATTTCATCACGTTCTATAATGACGCCTATGCGCCGGTGTTCGGCCGAAAGCATCCACACGCGGTAGGGCTTCCGGCTCGCGAATGTTGGTCCGAGGTCTGGAACGACACGCTCGACCCGCTATTCACGAATGTTATGCGCTCAGGAGAGGCCTTTTATGCCAAGGATCTTCGCTTCTTGCTCGAACGCCATGGTTATCTGGAAGAGGCGTATTTCGATGTGTCGTACGACCCGGTGCGGGATGAACGCGGCGCCGTAGGAGGCATTTTGTGCATTGTGAGCGAAACAACCGGCCGCGTGCTCGGAGAACGGCGGCTGCGCACCCTGCGCGATCTCGGCGCGCAGGCGGCGCTCGCAAAAACGGTGGGCGATGCCTGCCATCTCACCATGGGAGCGCTGACGGAAAACCAAACCGACGTACCCTTCGCCCTGCTGTACCTCGTATCGTCCGACGGGGCACGTATCACTCTCAGCGGGGCTACGCCCGGGGACGTATCCCCGGCCTGGTTTCCGCGGAATCTCGATGAGTCCGTTGCAATGGGACAAGATGGCTGGCGCCTGGCAGAGGTAATCTGCACAGGCAAGCGGGTTGTGCTCGAAGGCCTCCACCGTCGCCTCGGCCGGCTTCCGAACGGGCCGTGGTCTGTGGAGACGGATAAGGCGCTGGTGCTCCCGCTCGCAACGCCGGGACAGGAGAGAGTAGCGGGGGTCCTGGTAGTCGGTATCAATCCGTGCCGGGTATTGGACGAGGAATACGACGGCTTTCTGCAACTCCTGGCCGGCCACATCGCCACAACGATTGCGCATGCTCATGCCTATGAACAGGAGCGAGAGCGCGCCGAGGTGTTAACCGAACTGGATCGCGCGAAGACGGCCTTCTTCAGCAATGTGAGCCATGAATTCCGCACGCCGCTCACGCTGATGCTAGGACCGATCGAAGAAGAATTGCGAGAACGTCCGCAGTCGCCACGCTTAGAGATCGCGCATCGCAACAGCCTCCGTCTGCTCAAGCTCGTCAACACACTGCTCGACTTTTCGCGCATAGAAGCCGGACGGATGCAGGCGAAGTATCTACAGACCGACCTCGCGAGCTTCACGTCTGAATTGGCAGGGGTGTTCCGTTCGGCAATCGAACAGGCCGGACTGCGGCTCCTCGTGGACTGTCCACCGCTGCCGAAGCCGGTCTATGTCGATCGCGATATGTGGGAAAAGATCGTCCTGAATCTCCTTAGCAACGCGTTCAAGTTTACCTTTACAGGGGAGATCGCCATCAGCCTGCGGCCCGAGGGCGGGCAAGTCGAGCTCTGCGTTCGCGACACGGGCATCGGTATCGCGCCGGATGAATTGCCGAAGATATTCGATCGTTTCCACCGCGTTGAAGGTGCACAAGGCCGCACACACGAAGGAACCGGCATCGGGCTCGCGCTCGTCCAGGAACTGGCGATGATGCATGGCGGGACCGTGCAGGCGGACAGCGCTCCCGGTAAGGGCAGCAGATTCCGTGTGACCATTCCGACAGGTTCATGCTATCTGCCGCCGGTGCGGATCGGTAAGCCGGCCGTACTTATGTCCACAACGGCGTTGACTGCGACCTCCTTCGTCGAAGAAGCGCTGCAGTGGCTCCCCTCTTCTTCCGATGAGAGTGACACATGTTCTACGTTGCATGTTGATTCGGTAGCAACTCCCGGCTCGATTCAACATTCACAATTCAACACTCAACATTCAGCGAAGCCGCGGGTACTGGTGGCCGACGACAATGCCGACATGCGGGGATATATCCGGCGACTTCTCACCGAGCACTACGAGGTTGAGACCGCGCGGGACGGCGCAGCGGCGTTGGCGGCGGCGCGGGCGCGGAGGCCGGACCTGATCTTGAGCGATGTGATGATGCCGGGCCTCGACGGATTCGACTTGCTGCGAGCCTTGCGAGACGACCCCGACACAAGGACCATTCCCGTCATGTTGCTTTCCGCTCGCGCAGGTGAAGAAACCCGCATTGAGGGACTGGAGCAGGGCGCCGACGACTATCTCATCAAACCGTTCACTGCACGGGAATTACTGGCTCGGGTCGGCGTGCATGTGACGCTGGCGCGCATACGACGAGAGTCCGCAGCTGCCGTGCGCAAAAGCGAGCAGCGATTTCGCCACATGGCAGACCATGCGGCGGGCATGGTCCGGGTTACGGACGTTGACGGCAGCTGTAGCTTCCTGAGCAAATCTTGGTACGAGTTTACCGGTCAGACTCCTGAGGCCGGGCTTGGGCTCGGATGGTTACACTTAGTGCATCCCGAAGATCGGGACCGTTCAGCGAAGATATTTCAAGCGGCAAAAGACACACCCGAACGGTTTCGCTTGGATTATCGGCTCAGACGGAAGGACGGTGAATATCGTTGGGTTATGGACATCACTGTGCCATTTGTCGGAGAGACCGGTGAGATCCTGGGGTATACCGGTTCGGTCATCGACATCACCGAGCGCATTCGTCAGGAAGAGGAGCAGATACGGAAAGCCCATCAACAGTCTCTCCTCTTTGAGTTGGCCAATGCTGTGAACCGGGCCGAGGCACTTTCCGATTTGTACAGCAAGGCGCTCGAAGCGATCATCATCTCGTGTAATGCCGACCGTGCGTCGATCTTGCTCTTCGACGAGGACGGCGTGATGCGGTTTAAGGCCTGGCGAGGAATATCCGACGGCTATCGCCTCAAGGTCGAAGGACATTCTCCCTGGCAGCAGGACACGTTTGAACCCCAACCAATTGTGATCGGTAATATAACCGAGGCCGGACTCGATCGACAGTTACAAATGGTGATTCAGGAAGAAGGTATCCAGGCGCTCGGTTTTATTCCGTTGACCTACGGGGGGCGTCTCCTGGGTAAGTTCATGGTGTATTTCAACCGGCCCTATACGATGAACGATGAAGATATCAGTGTTGGGCATGCGATTGCCGGGACACTGTCCTTGGGTATTGAACGGAAAATGGCTGACGCCAGCCTGCGCAAGACCAAGGCTGCCTTGGACTTCGCCCTGGAATCATCGGAGGTCGGTGATTGGGATTTAGATTTAACTTCCGACGTCTGGCGCCGTTCGCTGCGCCACGACCAATGTTTCGGTTACAACGAACCAGTGAAGGAATGGGGCTTCAAGCGATTCATGCAGCACGTGCATCACGAGGATCGGGTGCGAATCGCGCGAGAGTTTCAGGCGGCGGTGACTCATTTGTCGGACTGGCGTTTCGAGTGCCGGGTGGTGTGGCCGGACGGCAACGTGTATTGGATTGCCATGCACGGGAGTATTTACCGCTCGGAGGAAGGCAAGGCCATACGCATGCTCGGCATCGTGGCGAACATTACCGAACGCAAGCAGGCGGAAGAGGAGCTGCGTCGCTTCAACGTCGAATTGGAAGTGCGGGTGGCCGAACGTACCGACGAATTGACGCAGTCGCAAGCTAGTCTCCGTGCGTTGGCAACGGAGCTCAATCTGACCGAGCAGCGCGAGCGCAAGCGGATGGCGATGGAGTTGCATGATTATCTGGCGCAATTATTGGCGCTCAGCAAAATGAAATTGAGACAAGGCAAGCGTCTGGCCGCGGCGGCGCCGGGGTGTGCTGAGTTTATCGATCAGACCGACGAGATGTTGACCGAGGCCCTGACTTACACGCGCACCTTGGTGGTGGAACTCAGTCCGCCGGTGCTGCACGACCTGGGATTGCCGGCAGCGCTCAGGTGGTTGGCTGAGCGGATGCAGCAGCATCGGTTAGCCGTGACCGTGCACATCGAGAGTGAGGATCTGAAGCTCCCGGAGGATCAATCCATGCTCGTGTTTCAATCCGTCCGCGAATTGCTGATGAACGCTGCGAAATATGCGACGTCCGGTCGCGCGTCCATTACACTTGTGCAGCTCGATGGACAGCTACAGATCAGCGTCAGAGACGACGGCCCGGGCTTTGATCTTGCTGCTGCTGCTGCTGCTGCTGCTGACGTCACTATCGCCTTATCCTCGAAGTTCGGCCTGTATAGCATCCGTGAACGGATGCGGGCGCTTGGTGGTCGATTTGAGTTGCAGTCCTCGCGAGACGAAGGCACGACGGCCATCCTCGCGTTACCGCTCGGTGGGAAAGAGGTACGGGGGAGCGGGAGAACAGACACAGCAGTAACAGAAAATAAAGCAAGGGTTAGGCGTAGTGCACTGGTTAATCGTCAACAGATCGACCACTCCTCCGGCATTCGCGTTCTTCTCGTGGACGATCACGCTATGGTGCGGCAGGGATTGCGGAGCGTGCTGGAATCCTATCCCGACGTGGAAATAGTGGGGGAGGCTTGTAACGGCCAAGAGGCAGTGGCCTTTGCCGAACGGCTGCACCCCGCCATCATTATCATGGACATCAACATGCCGAAGATGAACGGAATCGAAGCGACCGCTGAGATCACGTCGCGCGATCCGTCCATCATCGTGATCGGCCTGTCGGTGAATGCCGGCGGCGCCAACGAGGTCGCGATGAGGAACGCGGGCGCGGCAATCCTGCTGACCAAGGAAGCGGTGGTGGATGAACTGTATCGGACGATCCTGGAGACCATGAAGGCAGGGATGAGTAAAAATGACCGGCGAGACAGACAAGAAATGCCAAACAGAATACCTGGGGGAAAGGGTCACTAGACGATGACAGTCGAAACAATTTTTGTGTATCCATACGTCGGATCATGCTGTTCTCGCATCTGTCGGTCAGAGCGAAACGGAGTCAGCCTATGACTGATTTGCGGATCTTGCTCGTCGAAGACGATCCATTGGATGCCGAGTTGCTCATGTGGGAACTGCAGAAATGCGGCTATGATCCGGAATGGGAGCGCGTCGATACGGCGGCGGCATTCGCGAAACGGCTGGCGGAAGGGCCGCCGGACGTGATTATTTCCGACCATGTCATGCCACAATTCAGCTCGACGGAGGCGTTGCACCATCTGAAGCTGAGCGGGTTGACCATTCCCTTCATCGTCGTGTCGCAGGCCATCGGCGAAGAAGAAGCTGTGCAGCTGATGCGCAACGGTGCGGCCGATTATCTGATGAAAGACCGATTGGGGCGCATCGGAGAAGCGGTCCGTCACGCAGTGGAGCAGGAGCATCTTCGGAAAGAGCATGTCGCCGCCCAGCAACTGATCGAGGAACGGACACGCGATCTCGTCGCGTCGCACCATGCGTTGCGGGCGCTGGTTTCTGAACTGTCCTTGGCGGAGCAACGAGAGCGCAAGTATCTGGCAGCGGAGTTGCACGATCATCTGGCTCAGATGCTGGCGTTGGGGCAGATGAAAATGGCCCAACTCCGTTCGAAGCTCGATGCCGTGCCTGCCGTGTTGCCGCTGGTGCGCGACCTCGATGAGTTGTTCACCAAAGCGTCGTCCTATACCCGTTCGCTCATGGCCAATTTGAATCCGTCCGTGCTGGATACATTGGGTTTGCCGGCGGCGCTCCGATGGCTGGCCGAACAGATGCCGCAGCACGGCCTGGCTGTGGAGGTCCGCTTGGCGCTCGATCATGTGCCGCTGGCGGACGATCAGGCCGTCCTGGTGTTTCAGTCGGTCCGGGAACTCTTGATCAACGTGGCGAAGCATGCCGGTACGGATCGCGCGACGGTCACCTTGCGCCTCGATGATGGCAAGCAGCTGTGTATCGACGTGCAGGATGCCGGCCGAGGATTCGACGTCACGACAGTGGACCCCAAGTCGGGAGGCGAGCACTTCGGGCTGTTCAGCATCCGTGAGCGAATGCAGGCGATGGGCGGCCGGCTAGCCGTGGAGAGTGTAGTAGGCCAAGGCTCGACGATGACGATCATGCTGCCGTGCGATATGGGAGGGGTAAGGGTTGGCGGGGTCGAAGGGACCATTACTGGTCAATCGTCACTCGTTGAGGAAGCGGCCAAAACAAGAGAAGATCGCTTCGAGAGGTCGGTGCCGTCCCCCTCGCGGCGGATATAGAATCGCATCGGATACGCCGCATCATATGTAATCATGTTGTCCCAGTGATGCGGGCCGGTCTCTTGCGCTGACTCGTGGAACGAAGTATCATACCGGAATTTTTCGCGTGCTCCGCCCCACCCAACAACATTGAAAGCCGGAACATTGAAAACGCCTCGTCCTAAGGGAAAACAGTCCAAACAAAAACATCCTGACGGAAAGCCCTCCGCGTCTCGACGGGTTTCGTCTGCCGGGCAGACTGACAATCCTGGCGACCACGTACAGTCCGCGAGCCGGTCTCCGAAAGGCGGAACTGCAACCAACGTGACCGTCGTCGGCATTGGCGCCTCTGCAGGAGGGCTGGAGGCGTTCACGCAGTTGCTCAAGCATCTGCCGTTGGATACCGGTATGGGGTTCGTGCTGGTCCAGCATCTCGATCCGGACCGTGAGAGCGCACTGACACAAATCCTCTCGCGTGCCACTGCGCTGCCGGTGTCCGAGATTGTGAGCAATGAGCCGGTCGAGGCGAATCACGTCTATATCATTCCGCGCGACAAGAACCTGAGCATCGAGCAGGGCATCCTGAGGCTTGACTCACGCGAGCGGAAACGCACGCCGTCTCGGCCGATCGATTCCTTTTTTGAAGCCCTGGCGCAGGACCAGCATGAGCGGGCCATCGGCGTCGTGCTCTCCGGCACGGCAAGCGACGGTACGCTGGGGCTGGAATCCATCAAGGCAGAAGGCGGGATCACCTTCGCGCAGGACACCACGGCCAAGTATGATTCGATGCCGCGCAGCGCGATAGCGGCAGGCTGCGTCGATCTGGTGTTGTCGCCGATGAACATTGCCAGAGAATTGTCCCGGATTGCCCAGCATCCCTACATCGCCGGCCAACCGTTTGAATTCTCGCACTCCACCACGCGCGAGCCAAAGGAACACGAGGAAGCGATCGCGCACCAGGATGACGACCAGACGCTGTCCTCGAGCGGGCTCGGGGCAAAGGGCGAGAGGAACTGCTATAAGAAAATCTTGTTGCTTCTCCGCAACCACAGCAGCGTCGACTTCTCGCTCTACAAGTCCAACACCATCCAGCGGCGCATCACCAGGCGCACCATCATCAGCAAACAGGAGACACTACAAGCCTACGCGCGTTTCCTTCGAGGCAACGCCCAGGAACTCGACGCCCTTTTCTCCGACGTCCTCATCAGCGTGACGAGTTTCTTCCGCAACCCCGAAATGTTCGAGGTGCTCCAGCGCGATGTCCTACCCAAGCTTTTGAGCCAACGCGGCAACAATACGGTCCGCTGCTGGGTACTCGGCTGCTCCACCGGCCAGGAGGCCTATTCCCTTGCTATCTCGTTCATGGAAGTCATGGGAAAGATGCTGCGCACACCCAACCTCCAGGTGTTCGCCACCGACATCAACGAAAAACTTCTTGAAAAGGCCCGCCACGGCCTGTACGCCAAGGCCCTCGTGCAGGACATATCCCCCGAACGCCTGCGGCGGTTCTTCCAGGAGGAGTATGGCGGCTACCGCATCAACAAGTCCCTACGCGAGCTGGTGGTCTTCGCCCGGCAGAATCTCATCGCCGACCCGCCCTTCTCGCGCATGGACCTCATCAGTTGCCGAAATCTACTCATTTATCTCGAGCCTAGCTTGCAGCAGAAGACCTTCCCTACATGGCATTACGCGCTCAAACCACACGGGTTCCTGGTCCTTGGCGCCTCGGAATCGGTCGGCGGGTTCACCGACCTTTTCGAGCCGGTGGACCGAAAGCACAAGATATTCTCCAAAAAGCCCGAGTCGGCTCTGCCGTTCCATATGTCGGAGAAGGATTCCAAGCACGAGCGAATCCCACCGAAATGGCTGCCACATCTTCCGAAGTCGCAGTTGGGGCCGACGGAGGGAGCGGAGCCGCCTAATGGTTTTCGCGGCGGGCTGAACGCGCAACGGGAGGCCGACCGTATCGCCGCCAACCAGTTCGCTCCTCCGGGGGTACTCATCAACGACGCACTTCAAGTTCTGCAGTTCCGCGGGCCGACGGGCGCCTACCTTGAACCGCCGGCGGGCAAGGCGAGCTTCGACGTGTTGAAGATGGCGCGCGAAGGGTTGATGCTGCCGCTGCGCGCCGCCATCAACAAGGCCAAGCAGGGGAATAAAATCGTGCGCACGGAGCACGTGAGGGTCAAGCGTGACGGCGAAACCCAGACGATCTACATCAAGGTGATCCCGCTGAAAAACCTACGAGAGCGCTGCTTCCTGGTCCTGTTCGAGGGCGTAGATGTACCAGGGCGCGTGGCTGCCCTCGAGCCGCCGCGCCGGCAGCCGGCCGAGGCGGCTCTGAACGCCAGGCAGGAGTCGCGCCGCATGGCCGAACTCGAATCCGATCTCTCCGAGACCCGGGAGTATCTCCAGTCTGTGCAGGAGCAGAACCAAGCGACCAATGAGGAACTTCAGGCCACCAATGAGGAAGTCCAGTCGGCCAACGAAGAGTTGCAGAGCATCAACGAGGAACTGGAGACGTCCAAGGAAGAGTTGGAGTCGGCCAACGAAGAGCTGACCACCGTCAATGAGGAAATGACGTATCGGAACGCCGAGCTTAGCCGCCTCAACAACGACCTCGTCAACCTCCAAACCTCTGCCAAGCTCGCCGTCGTGCTGCTAGGGCGCGATCTGACCATCCGCCGGTTCAGTCCCCAGGCGGAAAGCCAGTTCGATTTGCTGGCAGCCGACGTGGGTCGGCCGATCAGAGGCATCCGGCATGGCCTCGTGTTGGCCGATTCTGCGGAATCCCCGCTTGACTTGGAGAGCCTCATCGCCGAAGTCATCGGTGAGCTGCGCGAGCAGGAGTGCGAGGTGCGCGACAAAGCCAGCCGCTGGTACTCGCTACGCGTGCGCCCCTACATGACGCTCGACAACAAAGTAGACGGCGCGGTGTTGGTGCTGGTGGACATCGATGCTATCAAGCGCAGCGAGCAGGCCGCTGCAGCCGCGCGCATTTACGCCGAGAACACGGTCGAAGCCGTGCGCGAGCCGTTGCTGGTGCTCGATGATCAGCTGCGTGTCGAAAGCGCCAATCAAGCCTTCTACCACAACTTCCGCGTGACGCCCGCCGAGACGGTCGGCAAGCGCCTCTACGACCTGGGCAACCGACAGTGGGACATCCCGCGCCTGCGCGAGTTGCTGGAGGAGATCCAGCCGCAGAGCACCAGCATCGAAAATTTCCAGGTCGAGCGCGACTTCGAGCACCTGGGCCGTCGCACCATGCTGCTCCATGCCCGGCGTATCAACGACTCACAGCAAAAGACGAATCGGAGCCTGCTGGCCATCGAGGACATCACCGAGCGCAAGGAAGTCCAGGCGCGTCTTCTGCAGTCGGGTGCGGAGCTGGAGGGGGCGGTCAAGACGAAGACCGCTGAGCTCGTAGATTCGCACGAGCGACTGAGAGCCTTGACGACGGATCTGAATCTCACCGAGCAGCGAGAGCGGAAGCGTCTCGCGGCCGAGCTGCACGACCATCTGGCGCAGTTGTTGGTGCTCGGCAAGTTGAAGTTGGGACAAAGCAGGCGCGCGAACGAATCGCAGGAGAAGCGCGACGAGCTGATTGCAGAAACGGACGAGGTGTTGTCCGACGCCCTCACCTACACGCGCACATTGGTGGCCGACCTCAGTCCGCCGGTCTTATATGAATTCGGGTTGCCGGCGGCCTCCAGATGGCTGGCCGAGAGGATGCAGCGGCACGGGTTGACAGTGATGGTGCACAATGAAACGGAGGTGCCGAAGCTGCCGGACGATCAGGCGGTGCTTCTGTTCCAGTCGGTACGCGAGTTGCTTGTCAATGCGGCAAAACATGCGAAGTCCGGCACAGCCACTGTACGCCTGGAGTATGGCTCGGATGAACTGCGCATCGAAGTGCAGGATCAGGGCGTAGGATTCCGACCCGAATCCTTGGCGGCTGCCGACACCTCTATGTTCCAGAAATTCGGACTGTTCAGCGTTCGCGAACGGATGAAGTCGCTCGGCGGGCGATTCGAGCTGCACTCGGTGCCAGGTCAAGGCACAACGGCCACCCTCACGCTCCCTCTGACGGAAGCGCAGGTCGCAGGCATGGAGCAAGAGGCTGGTGGAAATGAGAACGTAGCCAGAGGCACACCCATTGCCGCTAGCTCCTTGCCCAATGCTTCAGAACCTCTCATCCGTGTGCTTTTGGTTGATGACCACACCATGATGCGGGAGGGGTTACGGAGTGTGTTGGACGCGCATCCTGACGTGACAGTGGTAGGGGAGGCCGTGGACGGCGAAGCGGCAGTGGTTGCCGCAGAGGAGCTGCAACCTACCCTCATCGTGATGGATATCAACATGCCGAAGATGAACGGCATCGAAGCGACCGCGCAGATTACCTCCCGCTATCCTCACATCATCGTCATCGGCTTGTCGGTGAATGCCGGTGACGCCAATGAGAAGGCCATGAAGGAAGCCGGCGCAGTCATGCTGCTCACCAAGGAAGCCGCGGTCGATGAGCTGTACGAGGCCATTCACACGGCGGTGAAGGGAGCGCGCTGAGCGAGACACCATTCTCCCTTGCCCCTGCCAGTAGATTCATCGTTCCTATCCACAGTGTATTCTCCAATCGCTGCGCGCTCCAGGGTCTTCCCCAGGTTTGAGTCCGCTCTGACTCGTGTATATGTGGGCGAGCGGCGATCGATTCATTCGACAGTGTCGATACCCAATGACTTTGACATCAACGGTGCACAGGTCCTCCATCCCTCAGGCCGGTCTGATTTCCGCACCGCCGTGGCGGATGACTTTGGGCGCCCAAAGCGAATCTACCGGTTTCATCGCGATCTGCTGCGCCTGCGGCGAGAAGATCCGGTGCTCGCCCGGCAAGAACGTCGGTCGATCGACGGAGCCGTGCTCAGCCCGCAAGCGCTGGCGCTTCGCTGGGTCACCGAGTCGGACGACGATCGGTTGTTGATTGTGAATCTCGGGCCGGATCTGACGTGTGTGCCGGCCCCGGAGCCGTTGTTGGCGCCGGTGTCGGAGGGACTCTGGAACTTGCTCTGGTCGAGCGATCGCCCCCGTTACGGCGGTCCCGGCGTGCGTCATCCTCTCTCCGAATCAGGTTGGCACATTCCTGCGGGAGCGCCGCGTTCTTTGCCACCGGCCGGATCGGCGCCTCATAGGACGCAGCCGGCATCCTGATCCCGGACTGCTACGGACCTCGCGTGGTCCAAACAGAACAACATGATGGCTGGGACACGTGGAGCGTCTTTCGCGTGACAGGATATCAACGACAGGAGCTGAAATATGGTACCGTCTTATGAGGGGACGTCCACTCCGCCTACTTCCCCCAAAGAGAAGAAGTGGCGGAAAGAACAAGTGCTCACCAAGGGAGTTCCGTCTGTGGCTCAAAGTATCGCCAACGCCGTAGTCATCAAGGACGGGAACGTCTTTTTTCTGACTCCTCCAGGTGGGGAGGTGCCCATGACGGTAGGGCACGGTTTCGGGTTGTATTACCACGATTGCCGCTATTTGAACGGGTACGAGATTACGGTGGGGGATGCCCATCCGGAATCGCTGGCCTCACGGGCGTCAGAAGGAGGGCGGGCGGTGTTTCTACTCACCACGCCGGACTTTCCTACTCCGGACGGTCGCAGAATCCATCGAGAAACCGTCGGGCTCAAATGGGAACGGGTGATCGACGCAGAGCAATGTCTGTTGCACGAGCGGCTCGACATTCAGAATTTCTCGTCCGAGCCGGTCGAGTTTCCCATCACCCTGCGCTATCGGACCGGATTTGAAGACGTCTTTGAGATTCGAGGGCTCATTCGGGAAGTCAAAGGCAAGTTGTTCCGGCCTAAGTGGAAAGACAAGTGTCTCAGGTTCGCCTACGAGGGCGCCGACGAGGTGTTTCGAAGCCTCACGGTCTATTTCGAGCCGCATCCAGACGAAGCGCAGGGCAATGCAGTCCGCTACTCTGTGAAGCTGCAGCCGAACGAGATCAAGCAAATCCGTATCTGCCTGGCGATCAGCGAATCCAGCACGCTGCCGAATACGCCGCCCGCACAGACGAACGTGTTTCGGGATATTCCGTCGGTCACACAGGGAATCAAGGCTGCGGTCGACGAATGGATCGGCCGCGAAACCGCGTTCCGCAGCGACAGCATCGTGTTGAACCGGGTCATGCGCCGGTCGCTGATGGATCTGCACATGCTCAAGACTACCATTGCGGGCGACGAATTCTACGCAGCGGGCGTCCCGTGGTTCGTCACGCTGTTCGGGCGGGATTGCCTGATCACCTCGCTCCAAACCTTGGCCTATGGGTCCGAGACGGCGGCCGACACCCTGCGGCTCCTCGCGCGATACCAAGGGAACGAAGTGAACGATTGGCGCGACGAACAACCGGGGAAGATCCTCCACGAACTCCGTGTCGGCGAACTCGCCAGAATGAATAAAATTCCTCATACGCCGTATTACGGCACCATCGACGCGACACCGTTGTTCATCATTCTCATGAGCCGGTATGCCGAGTGGACCGGTGACATCACGCTCTTTCAAGAACTGCGTCCGCATATCGAACGCGCGCTCGAATGGATCGACCGCTATGGCGATGCCGCCGGTGACGGGTATGTCAGTTATTTGAGCAACACCAACAAGGGACTGATCAATCAAGGATGGAAAGATTCCGGCGACGCCATCGTGACGGCGGACGGCCGGTTCGGGAAACCACCGATCGCCCTTGTGGAGGTGCAGGGATACGTCTACATGGCCAAGAAGTCCATTGCGGATCTCTATACTCGGATCGGCGAGGAAAAGCGGGCCGTCCGTCTGCGCGCGGAAGCCGAGGTCTTGCGCGTACGGTTCAATCGAGATTTTTGGCTGGAAGACGAAGGCTGTTTTGCCCTCGCCCTGGAAGCAGAGCATCGGCCCTGCGATGTGGTCTCGTCCGGTCCAGGCCAAGCGCTGTGGACCGGTATTGTGGACCCGGATAAGGCCGCGCGTACAGTGGATCGGTTGATGAAACCGGATCTCTTCAGCGGTTGGGGCATTCGCACTCTCTCCGCCAAAGAGCGGCGGTATAATCCGATGGGCTACCACCTCGGTACGGTCTGGCCGCACGATAATTCATTGATCGCCGCGGGCTTTCGGCGCTATGGCTTCGACGAGGAGGCGTCGAGAATCTTCGTCGGGCTGTTAGAGGCTGCGATGGAATTCGAAGATTACAGACTGCCGGAATTGTTTACCGGATTCGCGCGAAGAGATTTTGGAGCTCCGGTGCGATACCCCGTCGCCTGCCATCCGCAGGCCTGGGCCGCCGGTTCGATTCCGTTTCTGGTCGAGACATCGCTCGGTCTTGTTCCGGAAGCGTTCGACAACCGCTTGCGGGTGGTCCGTCCGCATCTTCCCGAGTTCATCAATGACGTGGTCATTCGCCATCTGAAGGTCGGGAAGGGAGCGGTGGATCTGCGTTTCCTGCGAAAAAAGGACGGCTCGCTGGACGTGCAGGTCGTCAATGTGGTCGGCACGCTCTCCGTCACGATCGAATAATCACCAGCGCGTTCAGCGATCGACGACGCGTCATGAATCATGCGGACTAGGAAAGACCCGTGGAGGGCAGTTTCGCTTCCATGCTCGTGGCTTTCGCATCCCGGACAACTTGTTCGCTCCAGACAGATTGCGCTCAATGGCCGGTATTGCGCATCTGATAATAGGGTGATTCTGTTATCCGATCGATTTGGCTCGATGGCCTTGGACTTGCACAGTCATTCGAGGGTAGGCGTACGACAGATAGTCTTCGGCCTGTCTCCGCCTCTAATGTTGACGGTTGAGTTGAGGGAATGAGAGTCGTGCATATGAAATTTTTAACATTCGGCATTGCCGTTCTTCCTGCCCTCTTGGCACTGAGCGGCTGCTCGTCAGGGCCGGCGGTCATCCCACCGGAGCTTGAATCGCAAATTGATACGTCCGTTTCATTTCAGCAGATCCTGGCTGCGCCGACTGTCTACTCGGGACGGATGGTGCTACTCGGCGGAGAGATCCTTTCGGCAAAGCGGACGCCCGCCGGCACGCAAATCGAAATCTTGCAATTGCCGGTTTCGGAAGACGATCCGCCGGCGGAGCAGCGAAGCGAGTCCCAGGGTAGATTCCTGGCGATGAATCGGGAAGGGATCGATCCCGCCGTCTTGCCTCCAGGCACGCGAGTGACGCTGGTCGGACACGTGACCGGCGACTCAGTGCAACGGCTGGATGAATCAGAATACCGATATCCTACCATCGAGGTGAAGCATCTCCATGTATGGGAGCCGGATGTCTATCAACGGCGACGGAATTCTTCTTCCAGAGTGGGCATTTTCACCGGTGTGGGCTTCGGCGGAGGCGGCCGGCGAAGCGGCAGCTTTGGAAGCGTAGGGGTCGGGACGGGATTTTGAGGTGATGGTAAGAAACATACGGAGCGACCCCGCAGCGAAGGTCCGACGATCACTCAAGGAACGAGGTGTCATCGGAACGGCCGGATGGTTGGGCGCGACGGCCTGGACTTACAGCGTACGTTTTTCCCGGTCTGCCCAAACATGGTTGGCAAACCATCTGTTCGATTTCTGGAACAATGTGGACACACGCGGCACGATCGATCAGTCGGACTTGGAATTCGACAGCGCAAATGCCGACCATTCGAATCGTTATGTCGCAGTGACGCCAGGGCTATTTCGCCGAATGGTCGCCACGTTGGCCATCGACCATCGACGGTTCACGTTCGTCGATATCGGATCGGGGAAGGGGCGGGCCATGCTACTGGCATCGGCCTGGCCGTTTCGTCGCATTCTGGGTGTGGAGTTGTCACCCAAACTGCACGAGATAGCGAAGCATAATATCGACCGGTATAGGCGTCGCACGTTGGTGTGCCGCAACCTCCGTAGCCTGTGGTGCGACGCCGCGCTGTTTCCCATCCCGCCGACCGATCTTGTCCTGTACCTGTATAACCCCTTTAGGGAGCCGGTCATGCGCCAAGTGTTGGACAATATCAGGCGATCCTGGGAAGAGCATCCTCGCGATATCTACATTCTGTATCGAACACCGGTCTTGAACAATCTTCTTGTCACCTCAGGATTTCTGCGCAGGGTTAAAACCAACGAGCATTTTTCGGTTTACCATGCGTCTGCTCGATCGTCGAGTGTTAGCGCCGCCTGACCCAGAAGCTCACTCGACATCGCATCGCTGGAATTGCCACTCTCCACGGCGCCGTCCACGCCAGTGAGGGAAAGAAGGTGAGCGCAGTGGTGCCTGCTTCGCTCAGACGCATGTTACAGACGGTGCGGGTCATTCGGGAGAGCCTGTGGTTTTGTCACGGGGGGAGCTAACGTCGGGGGGGGCTCTGTTGTTCTTCCAGCTGCGCCGGAAGCCTGCGAAGGCTTCCGGCGTGTTTAGATCCCTCTCTCACATAGTTATCATGTTGAGTATGCTTACGCGGCGTCTTGACGAAGCGGGAATCCCATGACTCCCGTATTAACTCCCGTATTGTTGTTGACGTGGTTGACCGGGCCGACCCCGGTTAAGGCAGAGGCGCCGGTCGACACAGCGGTGATCCGCTCGTAAAGCGCGATGTAATCCTCCACCATCCGCTGGACGGTGAAGCGTGCTTCGAATGACTCTCGACAATGCTGCCGGGTGATCAGCGGCAATCGATCTATCGCGCTGACCATCTCATTCAGGTCGTCGCACACGAATCCGGTCACGCCGTCATCGATGATTTCCGGGATCGACCCGCGTCGATACGCCACGACGGGAGTGCCGCACGCCAGCGACTCGATCAGGACGAGGCCGAAGGGTTCCGGCCAGTCGTACGGGCATAGCACGGCGGAGGCGTCGCCCAGAAAATCATTTTTTTCCGCATCGGTAACTTCGCCGATATACTCGATCAACGGATGATCGAGCAACCGCTCGATCTTTTCTTCGAAGTAGACCCGATCGGCCGGATCGACTTTCCCAGCCATGCGCAGCGGCAATCCGACGCGTTTGGCGATTTCGATGGCATGGTCGGGCCGTTTTTCGGGAGAGAATCGCCCCAGGTATGCGAGATACGACCCTGGTCGTGGATGAAAGGAATATAAATTTTCTGGCAGCCCATGATACACAGTGCCCTGCCAATTGGCACAGGGCAGTGGGGTTCGTTGGGCATCCGAAATCGACACCACCGGCATGTCGGCATATTCCTCGAAGAGGATGCCGAGTTCGGGAAGATCGAGCCGGCCATGCAGGGTGGTCAGCGTGGGAGTCGCGCAGCGCCGGCTGATCGGAAAACTCAGAAAGTCCAGGTGTGAATGAATAATGTCGAATTCTTCCGCATCCCTTCCGAAGGCCTTTTCCATCATGAGGATGAGCGGTGCATCGCAGTTGACCGGCCCCTGTTTCAATCGAAGGGCAACCGAGGAGGCCGCGTGGAGACGAGCCGCGGTCCTCGAGTCACCGCTGGCAAACAACGTGACGTCATGGCCCAAGCGGACCAATTCTTCTGTGATATAGGACACAATGCGTTCCGTGCCTCCGTATAATTGCGGCGGCACGCTCTCCCATAACGGAGAAATTTGTGCAATTTTCATCAGCGTGATCCTTTCATTTTATTAGGGGTGACCCGCTACACTATGGCGAAAGAGACGGCGGCTTCTAACTGGGGTAATCCCTGGTTGCTGCCACAAGGTTCCCTGAAGATTGACCGGTTGACCCTGGTAGCATGCTCCATACTATTCTCGATCAGCGCTCAAGGTTTTTTCCCTCCAGTTTCAATGATCTCCTGGATAGTGTGCCCCCTTGAGTTGGGCTACTCTCACCCCAAGATGACGAGGGACAACGTTTCCACTCCATTGGGTAGGGAAGCGAGTCAGCGTCAGGCGGGGAGGGAGCCGGTTCGGTTGCTTCAGTGAGTCGGAGGATCGATCCGATTGGAGCAATGGAACCGCGAAGCCGGAGAACGAAATGGATTCGGAACTTTGGAAGAGCGTCCAAAACCGAAGGGGGCGAAGCCTTGCTGAATCAAGTTGGTACTGACACGCGGCCTTCGACTGATCGTGATTTGGAGTCCGGTCCTGAGCAGACGCGTTGGTACGCCTTATGGACGCACAGTCATTGTGAGCAACTCGTGCGGGACCAACTGGCTGCCAAAGAATTTGAGACGTTTTTCCCGAAGATCACCACCTGGTCTTGGCGCGCGGGCGTGCGGCATCGCATTCTGACGCCGATGTTCCCCGGTTATCTTTTTGTGCGCGACCAACTGACGGATCGTCGGTATGCCGAGATTCGTGGCGCGCGAGGGTTGGTCTGCGTATTGAGCAGGGGAGACGGTCGCCTGGCGGCAGTGCCGGACACTGAAATCGACGCAGTCCGCTCCCTGGTGCACTCCGACCTTCAAGCGGTGCCGCATGCGTATCTGCAGGTGGGCCAGCGCGTGCGAATTACCGACGGACCGTTGGCGGATGTAGAGGGGATTCTCATCGATCGGCATGCCGGCAAGGGGTTGCTCGTGCTGTCGGTGCATTTGTTTCAACGCAGTGTTGCCGTTGAAGTGGAGTGTACGTCGGCCGTGGCTGTGTAACGGGGGCCGGGCACGTCTCCGTGTCTTCAGGCAAAGAAAAGGTGAATCAGTGATGCGTGACGATTGGGGCATCGTCAGAGGGGTCGTCTTCGTGTTTGTGTTCCTGCCGGTGACCGTGTCGGCTCAACTCTATCAAGGCATTCCACGCTCTCCGATCGCGCCGAGCGTGACCTCGGCCGACAGGGTTCCGGAAGATGTGTATATCATGCCCTGGATTGCGGCTGGCGTGGTGTACGACGACAACGTGCTCTTTGCCCGTAAAGGAAGAGAACAGGGAGACGCGTTTCTTCGGGTGACCCCCGGCCTGCAGGCGAGCTATCAATCCGCGCCGTTCACGATCGTCGGCAGTTACCGCTTCGATTCGGAAGTGTACAACAAGCTTGACGAGTTGAACTCGGCCCAGCAGCGTCAATTCGGAACGATAGAAACCCGCTGGCGGCCGTCGACGAGTTGGACCGTTGATAACATCCTGGGTTACGCGCAGACGAATACACCGTACGAGTTGAACATCCTGACCTCGGCGCAAACAGCACGCTTTCGTACCGATCGGTATTTCGTCAGCCCCTCCGCAGAATATCGGATCGATTCACTGACGAAGCTGAACGGCCAATATGCGTACTCCAAGGATATCTTCAGCGAAGTGGAATTGAATTCCAACATTTTCAACTTGAGTGCCGACCGCAAAGTCGGCTCCCACGATACGCTGGGTCCCGCCTATGTCGGGCGGTATTTTACCTTCGATGAATCGGCCGGATCTGTCATCGGCACTCCCAGCTCGTTCCAGTCACACGCCATACTATTGTCCTGGGGGCATGACTTTTCAACCGATACGCGCTTGGAAATGCGGGCCGGCCCCCGCCTTGAGAATGGACATTTGGGCGACCGGCCGGAAGCGTTTGTCACCTTCCGGCAACACATCCCTCGTGGAGAAGTCAGCCTGAATTATATCAGCGCTGTCACGACAATCATCGGCTCGGTCGGCGCCACGCGACTGGAGAGTGTGAACATGAGAGCCTCCCATGAACTGGTGAAATCTTTCACCGTGACCGTGTCGCCGGCGGTGTCGTGGATCAAGAACAGCGCGTTCGATTCGACCATCTACACCGCATACCTTGAAGGGGCATACCAATTCAATAAATACGTGACGGCGAAGGGATCAGCCTACTTCACGTATCAGGATGGAAACTTTCAGCCGACAGGCGGCGACACCATAACCGATAACGTAATCATATCCCGCAATGTGTTTTGGCTTCGACTTGAGTTCACCTATCCGGCACGGTGGGAATAACCGTCCACAGGGGAGGAATACGATGACACCACGCATGGTCGTCTATCTGGCTATAGGCTGTCTCAGCGTTTCGCCGAGTTTCGCGGCGGACCCGCCTCCGGTGGTGTCCACTTCACCGAGTTCCTCGAATTCCTCAAGCCCGTCCTCCGAGATGGATCATGGACTGACTCAAGCGCAGGACATCGTCGATTACAGGATCGGGCCGGAGGATGTGCTCGATATTTCCGTATGGAATAACGTGGCCATCAGCCGGACCGTGCCGGTCAGACCGGACGGAAAGATTTCCTTACCGCTCGTGAACGACGTGCAGGCCGGCGGGTTGACGCCGACGCAATTGCGGACCGTGTTGATGAAAAAATTGTCAGAATTCGTGCCGTCGCCGGAGGTGTCGGTCATCGTGCGCGAAGTGCATAGCTTCAAAGTGTCCGTCATCGGCGAAGTCAAAAAGACCGGCCGGCACGAACTCAAAGGACGTGCGACCGTTCTGGATATTCTCGCGATGGCCGAAGGTTTCGGCGAGTTTGCCGGGCGGGGCCGGATCGTCGTCCTTCGTCCTGAAGGCAAAACGATGCGGCAGATTCCGTTCAACTATAACAAAGTCGTGTCGAATAACGGCGCCTTGGAGAATTTCTTTCTCCAGCCGGGGGACATCATTGTCGTGCCGTAGATTCGTGAAACGTGAATCGCTCTAGGTGAACGGTTTCGCAGGAAGGCGGTCGGCGGTCCTGCGTTTCACGTTTCATGTTTTGCCTTTCACAGGTGAAGGAGAGAACGATGCAAGAAACCGAAGCACGATCAATGGTGAGTCTGGTCACCGAAGTGTGGGGTCGGCGCAAATGGATAGGCCTCCTGTTATTCGCCGCTCCAATGGCGGCGGTTCTGAGCATGGCCGTGTCCTTACCTGACTTTTTCATATCCACCGCCACGGTGCTCGTCGAACAACAGCAGATTCCAGAGGGGTTCGTCAAATCGTCCGTGACGGGAGAAGCCGACGCGCGCCTGCACATAATTCGCGAAAAGCTCTTGAATCGGGCCAGTCTTCTTGCGCTGGTGACACGCTTCGACCTCTATCCGGATCTACGGAAACGCGCAACCGATGAAGCCATCGCGGACCGTATGCGGCGGGATGTCACGCTCGAAGTGAAGGAGCTGCAACACCAGATCTACGGGCGCGACAACACGTTCGGATTCAAAGTGAGTTATCGCGGACGGGACCCCGAGACGGTGGCGACGGTCGCAAACACGCTCGCGGCTCATTACGTCGAAGAAAATTTGCAAATGCGCAGCCACCAGGCGTCGGAGGCGACTTCCCTTTTGAAGAAGCAACTCACCGATATCAGGCAACGGTACGACGAACAGGAGCGCAGTATCGCCTCCTTCAAGCAGCGTCACATGGGGGAATTGCCCGAGCAGGTAGAAGTGAATTTATCGACGCTTGGACGGCTGAATCAGGAACTGGGGCTGAACTCCGAGCACCAGATGCGGATCGTGGAGCGGCGGGAACGGTTGGGAAAACAATTATTCGACATCAATTCGGGCACTACAACGCCGAACCCGGACTCGCTGCCGTATCACCTTGAAAAACTACGCACCGAACTGACCGAACTGCGGACCCGCGCGAGCGCGAAGCATCCGGATGTCCGCCGCGTTCAGGACGAGATTGCGGCGATCGAGAAAGCGATGGCCGAGTCGGCGCTGGATGCCAAGCTCGATTCCGTCCAGGCTGCGGCGTTGCTGGCCACCCCGGACGACATCAGGCGCGCCCTTCGCGATTTGGACCGTGATGCAAAGAATTTGGCACAAGAAGAGGTGCGTCTGCGGGCGGAACTGGGATCCTATCAGCGGCGTGTTGAACGGGCGCCGCAACACACGCAGGAGTTTCACCAGTTGGAACGGGACTATAAGATGACACGTGACATGTATGCCTCCGTCCTGCAACGGTATGAAGACGCCCAACTGGCGGAAACCATGGAGCAGACTAAACGCGCAGGGCAGATGAAAATCGTCGATCCGGCGATGCCGTCAAAAGCTCCAGCCGCGCCCAATCGATTGAAACTGATTCTGGGCGGATTGGTTCTATCGCTCGGCCTCGCGTTGGGCGGCGTCCTCTGGGCGGAACATCGAGACACGTCCTTTCACAATGTGGAGAGCTTGCGCGCCTTCACCCGGGTGCCGATCTTGGTGCGTATTCCGGCGATCGTGACCAAGTGGGAGCGCCGACAGCAGTATGCGCGGGCGACGCTGAAAGCCGCTGCCACGGCTGTGAGCCTGGTGCTGATCGTAGGCGCATCCTATTACCTCGGCTGGGAAAACGAATCGTTGGTCTTGATGGTGAGTGAAGGCAAGACTCAGCCACAGCAAACTCGATAACAAACGCTACGCTTCGCATCTCGCGAAGGAGGACGTCGATGGCCGAACAAATCCATATCAATCCCGTCTTACGAGCCGCATTGGAGTCGAGAGCGTCTGGTGAGTCTTACGCCCGCACTGACGTCAGCGAGAAAGAGTTGCCTCCGGAGAAGATCCTTGGAAAGTCCAAGCCGGACGAACACCTTGTTAGTCTCGTCTCACCGGTCACCAAGGAAGCCGAGCAATACCGGACGCTGAGTCTGATGTTGGAACAGCGGCGCCACAACGCCCTGCTCCAGGTGGTGGCGATTTGCAGCCCGACGGTGGGAGATGGGAAGACGGTGACCGCCATCAATCTTGCCGGCGCGTTTGCACAGTCTTCCGAAGCCCGCGTGCTCCTGATCGACCTCGACTTCAGGAAGCCGTCGATTCCGGCGCAACTGCACTTGAAGGACGAGCGTTTAATGGGGTTTCGTGACGCGGTCGTTAATTCCGCGCTGAGTCTGAAAGATATCGTACACCGGCTGCCTGCCTGGAATCTATCTCTCGTGCCGGTCGGACGCGCCGAAGTGATGCCGCATGAAATTTTCAAGTCTCCCCGATTCACAGAACTACTCGACGAAGCTCGCCGCGACTTCGAATGGATCATTTTCGACACCGCTCCGTTGGTGCTGGCGCCGGACTGTATGATGCTCGCGCGCAGCGTGGACGGCTTTGTCATGGTCGTTGCCGCCAACAAGACCTCCCGCCACGAGCTGGGGGAAGCCTTGAACATCCTCGGGCCTTCAAAGTTGGTGGGTCTGGTGTTCAATCACGACGATCGGCTGTTGACGTCCTACAAGTACGGACCCTATTGCTTGCCATCTTACTCCTCGTAAACACCATCAGGGATCAATGACGGTCATGGTTGTTGCTGTACTGCTCATCGAGTCGGCGGTGTTCTTCGTCGCCTTCGCCTTCCTGCTCCATTCCGAGGGGACATCGGGCAGCGTGCTGTTCGATCGTATGATTGAGCCGGGAGCCGCTTTGGTGCTGACTGTCTGTTGCGTGGCCGCGCTGTATTACACCGAGCTGTACAATCTCAGCAAAGTGCGCAGCTTGAGGGCCTGTCTTGTACGAGTGTTCCCGGCGTGTGCCATCGCGATGGTGCCGACCGGTGTGGTGTTGTTCGTCATGTATCCGAATGGGACGAGTGTATGGCAAGGCGTCGCAACAGCGTTGGCCGTGATGATGACGACGGTTCTGATCAGCCGTTGTGTGTGGTATCACCTGATGCTCAGCCGCCCGTTTACCGAACATGTGGTCGTGCTCGGTAAGACGTTACTCGCACAGGCGATTGAAGCAGAATTGCGGACACGACCGAATTACCGGATTCTCTCCGATGTCCAAGGCAGGTTGAACAGAGTGCACAAGGAGGAGTCCGCCATACCGCAATTACCGGAACGACGGTGGACCGACGACGTCATACGGCCGACTCGCATCGTGGTGGCCATGAGTGAACGCCGTGGGTGTGTTCCGGTGGAGATGCTGCTCGATGCTAAACGCCAGGGGATTGTCATCGAGGACGGCATTACACACTATGAGAGACTGACCGGCAAGTTGGCGATTGAAACGCTCAAACCCAGTCATCTCATTTTTGCCCCAGAATTCTCGACCGCACTTGTCCACGGTTGGATAGGGAGAGGCCTGAGTTTCTTCGTGGCCTCGCTCGGCGTCGTGTTCTGTGCTCCGCTGCTGGGCCTCATCGCTGTGCTGGTGAAACTGGATTCCTCAGGCCCGATCTTGTTTGTACAGGACCGGGTCGGCAAAGACGGACGACGATTTCAGCTCATGAAATTTCGCACGATGGCTCCGATAGAAGGACCACAGTTGGAACGGTCGGAATGGGTCAAGGATAACGGCGATCGTATCACCCGCGTCGGACGGTGGTTAAGAAAATTCAGGCTCGATGAACTGCCGCAACTGTTGAATGTCTTGAGCGGACATATGAATCTTGTTGGCCCGCGCCCCCATCCGGCCTCCAATTATCAGCTATTCATGACGAACATTCCTTTTTACGCCTTCCGATCTTTAGTTCGTCCCGGCATCACCGGATGGGCGCAAGTCCGGTACGGCTATGCCAATAATCTCGCAGAAGAAACGGAAAAGATGCGGTACGATTTGTACTACATCAAGCATCGCTCCGTTGGATTAGATCTCGAGATCCTGCTTCGAACGACCAAAGTCGTCGCCCTTGGCCGCGAAGTGAAGCCGGAAGGAGAATCGGCGGTGTCCGAGCCGATATTCGATGAGCGCACCGATGCCGCATGATTGGTACCGACCATACGGCGCAGAGGGGGGAGTAGGGGCGGTTGACGCCCTCGACGAGACGGGACATACGGAACCGCCGATTCGAGAGTTGCCTGAGCAGAGCCTCTGGTGGCGTCCCGACGCATTTGACGGTCGGCCGGTTGAAGATCGAACGGCTGGACCGGACATCGAACGGGGATCGGCGGTACCCTTCTGGTCGTTGATGGTGTTCACGGCTATCCTCCTGTTCTCTCCGCAGCAATATTTCCCCTCTTTGGCGATTTTTCGGCCTGCTCTCTTAGTCATTGGCATTGGGATTGTGTTCTTTTTCCTCGACCGTATGGGGAGAAGGGTGCCGATCGTTGAATGGACCCTCGAACTCAAATTGACTGTCGGGATGGTGGCTTGGGCTGCTGTGACAATCCCCTTTTCAATATGGCCCGGTGGCAGCATCGCGGTGTTAGTCGATACGTACTTGAAGGCCGTCGCAGTATTCTGGTTACTCAGCCATGTCGTGACGACGAGCCGTCGTCTCCGACAGATAGCAGGATTATTGACGCTGTTTGCCATTGGGCTCGGTGTGTTCGCCATGTATAACTATCTTTCCGGCGTGTCAACCGACCAGGGGATCAACCAAGATCGAATTATAGGGAATGAAGGAGGGTTAACAAAAAATCCGAACGACTTGGCGCTGATGATAAACCTGATCATCCCGCTTACAATCGGGTTGCTGCTTGTCACGACACCTGTCCTTCTACGAAGCCTTCTCATTGTTGCGATCGTCATTGAAATCATCACGGTCATGCTGACTCACTCCAGGGGAGGCGCGTTAACGTTGGGGGCCATTGTGCTGCTGTATGCGTGGAAACTTAAGCGCCGCCCTGAACGGACGTGGGTGTATGGATTGATGCTGGCAGGCCTTCTGGCTCTGCCATTGGTCCCGTCATCCTATTTGGACCGGATGAGCACCATTACCAACATACAGACGGATCGAACCGGCTCGGCACAAGAACGATGGTATGACATGGCAGTCGCGGCAAAAACCATCATTGCGCATCCTGTGATCGGCGCTGGAATCGGGATGAATACGCTGGCGATGAATGAAGCGCGGGGAGGATGGTTGCCTGTGCATAACGTATATCTTGAACACGCGCTGGATTTGGGACTGCCCGGCCTGATCGTGTTCTGTTTCCTTTTGGTTTCCTGTATCCGGGGAACTGTCGCCGCCCAGAAGACGTGCGAAGTTCACGGCAGGCCCGACGTCCGAGTGCTTGCGGAAGCCCTCCAAGTGAGCCTCATCGCCTATGCGACCGCAGCGATGTTTCATCCCGTGAGCTACCACATGTATTTTTATTACATGGCCGGACTCAGTGTGGCCGTATGGAAAATAAGCCAGACAGAGAGCCGTCGGTCGAAGGAGATTTCTGCATGAGCCTGTATGTGCCTTCGCACGTGGAAGATGTGGTGGCGATGGGCAAGAGTTCGGATGTCACCTTACCATCGGTTAATGTCGCGACGGACCCCGTTCGGTTGTTCACGTTCATGGCCTATCTGGCGATCGGCGGGACGGAGCGGCAGATCCTCAATATCCGCAGAGGCCTGGATCCCAGTCGATTCACACAGCATCTGGGTTGTTTTGGGCGATTCGATGATCAACTGTCCGCGGACTTAAAGGGTATGCCGGCTCAGATCTATCGCATTCGAAAGCTGTACGGCATACGCGCCATGAAGGAAATGGTGCGTCTCTCCCTCTATCTGAGGCAACATCGCATCGATATCATGCACGCATACAACTTTTATGCGAATGTCTTCGCAGTGCCTGCGGCCCGCCTAGCCGGTGTGCCGGTCGTCCTGGCGTCCTGTCGAGATACCGGGGCGTGCTGGACCGTTCGACAACGCCGAGTCAATAAATTCGTGTGCCGGTTTGCGGACGGGGTCATCGTCAATGCGGAAGCCATCAAGTCAGCATTGATCGCGGAAGGGTACGCCACTGAACGCATCACAGTCATCCATAACGGCATCCTCTGTCACGCCTTAAAATCCAGCGCGGAGAAGAAGGCCATTCGACTCTCACTGAATGTATCTGCTGATGGGCCTTTGATCGGAGTGGTCGCTCGAATTTCGAGGATTAAGGGCATCGAATATTTTGTTCAGGCCGCCAGGATGGTACTCGATCGGATTCCCAACGCGCACTTTCTCGTGATGGGCGACACCCGTGTGGAGCTCGACTATCGAGAAGAGCTCAATCAATTGACCGCGCGTCTCGGCCTTCAGCATAGGCTGACGTTCACCGGATTTCGTCTGGACGTTCCTGAACTGTTGCCCGCGCTAACGGTGTCGGTCTTGCCGTCCATTGGTGGAGAAGGCCTTTCAAATTCTCTGCTCGAATCGATGGCGGCAGGGGTGCCGGTCGTCACCACTCACACTGCCGGGAATCCGGAGGTCGTGGTGGATGGCGTGACCGGCTTGCTGGTGCCTCCGAAAGATCCGACGGAGTTGGCGAGGGCACTCTGTCGTCTGATCGAAACACCGGATTTGGCTGCGGCCATGGGCCGGGCCGGACGCGAGCGAGTGCTGGACTATTTCGGGAACGACCAGATGCTCGAAAAAACACAACGAGTCTATCAGGATCTGTTGGGGCAGGTTCGGAGACGAGAGCGCGATAATCCGCTGCATACGCGCTGAGACGACTGGTCATGGCTGCGGCCAGTGCGATATCACATGGCGCTATTAAAGGTGGGATACTGTGGACGTCGAACTCATTATGGATCGGAATCGTTTCGCTGCGATGGAGCCGATCTGGAACGACGTGTTGGCACGATCGGGTGTGAACCACCCGTTTGTGACGCATGAATGGATCAGCGCATGGTGGGACAATTTTCAGCCATCGGGCACGCCGTACATCCTTGCGGTGAAGGATGGACCCCGCATCGTGGCCATCGCGCCTCTGATGCTGGAACAGGGAAAAATGTTCGGCTGTTCGATTCGTCGTCTGCGGGGTATGGGCAATGTCTATAGCGAGCGATTTGAGTTGTTGCTCGGAGAACGGCCTCAGGAGTCGTCCGAGGCTTTATGGAAGTATCTGGCGGCGCATGCGGATCGTTGGGATGTCCTGGAATTGCGCCAACTACCGGCAGAGAGTCAGACGCTGACTATCCTGACTGGTTTGGCGGAGCGCGACCATTGCTCTGTCGGATGTTGGCCATCGACCGAGTCTCCGTACGTTGCGATTCGGGATTCATGGGATGCGTATCATAAGAGTTTGAAGAAAGTGCATCGAGCGGACATGCGCAAGCGGATGGCCAGTCTTGAACAGCTCGGCCCAGTGGAGTTGGACATCGTCACATCTGATCATAATATCGAGAAGGATTTCGGAGACGCGTTACGTCTGGAATCGTCTGCCTGGAAGGGCGCTAAAGGGTCGGCCATTGAAAGCCGGGATGACAGCAAGGAGTTTTACCGGAATGTCTTGACCTTGGCTGCTCAAAGCGGGTGGCTCCAACTGTATTTTCTCATGGTCGCCGGCAAGCGCATCGCCGTGAGAATCGGCCTCTTCTTTCATAACCGGCTGTATATGCTGAAGTCCGGCTACGATCCGGACTATGCCGCATATTCGCCTTCCCACCTCCTCTGCGACAAGATGCTGCGGGAAGCCTGGAATCTCAAATTTACCGAAGCGGATTTTCTGGGGAATTCCGAACGGTGGAAGTTGAGTTGGTCCACAAACGTGCGACCGCATTGTTGGCTGTTTGTGTTTCCCAGGAGGCCGATGCCCTGGCTCCTCTACAACCTGAAATTCAGATTGCAGCCTCGGATTCAGCGCACGCCGCTGTACGCCACGTTCCGGTCCGCGGCCGCTCGGTTTGGCATTACCAGTAATGATGCTTGAGCCCGGTCATGAGACTAGGGTCTGCGACAGGCCCACACAACACGCCGGCCTGCTTCCCATGATCAACACACATCCGTTTTCTCAGATTATCACAACGGCGAGTATGTCCGCCGGCAATGTTTTTCTTTAGGGACCCCACATCATCATGAATGCGCTCACGCTCTATCGATTCGGGCATTGGTGTTACAAGCGTCGGATTCCGGTCGTTCCAAAGCTCATGTATCAATGTATCTATTTCCTCTGCAATGCGGCAATTCCGATGTCTGCGGAGATCGGTGAGGGCGTCGAGTTGGCTTATGGCGGCCTGGGCGTGGTCCTGCATGAACGATGCAAGATCGGCAAATTCGTCTCGATCGGTCACCAGGTGACCATCGGCGGGCGGTCCCGGCGATGGGGTGTGCCGGTCATCGAGGATCGCTGCGTCATCGGCGCAGGAGCAAAAATACTCGGGCCGATTTCTATCGGTGAAGAAGCAGTCGTCGCAGCCAACGCGGTGGTGTTGGAGGATGTGCAGCCCCGTTCGGTCGTGGCGGGGATGCCGGCTCGTGTGGTGCGCACAGACATCGACATTCATGATTATAGCTGTCTGCAACCGCCGGAAGAGGCGGAAAAGCTATCGTTTCGTACGACGGACAATCTTCTGGTGACGGTTATTGAAGAACCGTCACGCCTCGCACATCTACTCGACGAATGGCAGGAGCTTCTGAAAGACAGCGACGCGGAGTGTCTCTTTTTGACGGGGGAATGGCTGGGAACCTGGTGGGAACATTTCGGCCAAGCGCGAACTCTGGCTCTGGTGACAATCCGTCGCCATAGCCGCCTGCTCGGCATCGCACCCTTCTTTCTGCATGCGAAGACGTTCGGCGGCGTCATGCCACATAGCGCGATGGACTTTCTCGCGACCGGGGTCGTCGGGTCGGATTATTTGGACGTGCTGATTCGCCGTGGCCACGAAGCAGAAGTCTCGCGCGGATTGGCCGAATATCTTCAGCGACAACGCCCCGTCGTGACCATGAGTCATCTCAACCAGGCGGCGCACACCGCCCAGGGACTTGTTGCAGAACTCAAACAAGCCGGATGGACTGTCCAACAAACCCTGATCGAAACCTGCCCGTATATTTCGTTGCGAGGCCATACGTGGGAATCGTATATGGCCTCACTTAGCTCATCCCATCGATACAATTTTCATCGGCGGCTCAAAAATCTCCACAAACAAGGTACGGTGGTGTTCGAACTGGTGGAAAAGGAAGACCAGCGGCGTGAAGCGTTCGACATGCTGCTTTCTCTGCACAATCGGCGGTGGGACGAGCGAGGAGGCTCCGAGGCTTTGCAGACTCCCCAGGAATTGGCCTTTCACGATGGGTTCAGCCGTCTGGCTCTCGAGCACGGTTGGCTCCGCCTGTTTGTCTTGCGCCTCGATGGACGTCCGCTTGGGGCGTTATATGGATTTCGGTACGGACGTCGATTTTATTTCTATCAATCGGGGTTCGATCCGGCCTATCGGCAGCATAGTGTCGGTTTGGTGACAATGGGACTCGCGATTCAACATGCGATCATGGAAGGAGCCGAAGAATACGATCTGCTCCACGGCACAGAATCCTACAAGTATCTCTGGACGAGCGAGGTGCGGGACCTGGCAAGAATTCGTCTCTTCCCTCCATCGGCCGGAGGGGCGCTCTGCCGCGCGGCCCTGCAGGGTGAAACGGTCGCCAAACGCGTCGCACGGCGCGTGCTTTCACCCGCGATGCTGGCACGGGTCAGTGCTGAACGAAGGCGGGCCGCCGCGTGACGAGAATGATTCGGTCCATGTCGAAAAGTGGAATGGCGGCGGCGCTCCGGTGGAGCGGAGCCAATGCATTCATCGCTTCGTCGGCGGGTCGGGCCCGGCCTTTCGTGTTGGGGTTCCACTCGGTGGTGCCCGACCCACGCGCACATGCAGGACGTGCGATACCGGCCAATCTCATCAGTGTCGGAATGCTGGAACGACAGCTGGATTGGATCGCCAAACGATACCGTTTCATCACGTTGGACGAGTTGGGCGCGCATATCGAGAGCGGTGCGCCGTTCCCTCGCCCATCAGCCGCCGTGACGTTCGATGACGGCTATGCCGGGGTGTATCACCATGCGCTTCCTCTGCTCACACGAAAAGGAATTCCAGCCGGGATGTTCGTCGTCACTGAGTCGATTGGGCGAGTTCAACTGCAGATCCATGACAAGCTCTATCTACTCCTCTCCCAGGTGGTCCCGGCGTTGCGCTACTCAGAATCGCGATTCCTTGAATTGTTCGACGACACGCGCATTGGTCTTCGACAGAGAGTACGCCTGGGTCCGATGGACGACATAGGGGGCCTGATGCGGCAATTGTTCACGACTTTGCCGCAGCACACGCTTCGCCATGTTGTCGCCGCTTTGGAGACGGTCGGTCATATTGAAGACAAGGAGTTTCCCGACCTGCATGCCATGGACTGGGAGATGGTGTCGGCTTTAGATCGGAGCGGCATGATCATCGGTTCACATACTCAAACACATGCCTTGTTGTCGATCGAGAAACCGAACCTGGTCGTGAACCAGCTCACCGGGTCCGCCCGCACTCTGGAACTGAAGCTGGGAAAACCGGTCGCCCATTTCGCATATCCTGACGGGCGTTTCAATCCGGAAGTCGTATCCGCCGTAGCTCGGGCCGGATATCGGTGGGCCTATACCACATGTTCTCATCGAGATCCCCTGCATCCTTCCTTGACCATTCCGCGAACACTCTTGTGGGAGAATGCCTGCCTCGATATCTTCGGACGCTTCTCCTCAAATCTCATGAGCTGTCATGCGTCAGGAGTCTTGAACTGGCTCGCGGCTTGCCCGCAGCGGCATGACTCCGAAGGTCGTGCAGTTCAGCCGTCTTCCGCTCAACCGGCGCCGAATGCTTCGAGTGCGGACTCCGAAGGGGTTCTGCGCCGATCCATGTTCAGTTAGATGTCCTGAATGTTTAAGCCAGCGCTGGGGATTATTATCGGACGTATGATTGGTTTCGCGGTCGCATTTGCGATCCCGATCGTGCTTGTCAGGGTCTTCGATATCGAGACGTTCGGCACCTATAAGCAATGGTTTCTGCTGTATATCACGATCTTGTCGATCTCCCAGATTGGGATGTCGGAATCGCTCTTGTACTTCCTTCCGCGGGCAGGACGCGACGCGGGGGAGTACATGATGAATGCACTGTTGTTTCTGACGGTGATCGGGGTGGTGACAGCCGTGACCCTGATCTCGCTCGCAGAACGGATTGCGGCATGGATGGGCAACCCGATGCTCGCACCGCTGATTCCGCCCCTTGCTCTGTTCTTAGTGCTGATGCAAGCCGCCATCTCGCTCGAAACCGTGATGACAGCCCGCACCCGATACGCCTGGGCTTCGGCCGCCTATGCCGGCAGCGACATCGTACGAACCGCATTCTTTCTCCTCCCGGTTTTTTTCATTCCAGTGCTTCCCTCCCTGATCTATGGAGCGGTCGCGTTCGGCATCCTCCGGCTCAGCATGGCCCTCTGGTATTACCGGCACGAGTTCGGTCCCGCACTTCGCCCGGATATGCAGGTGTTCGCGCGCCAGTTGGTGTATGCCCTGCCCTTTGGGCTGTATGTGTTGGCGAACGTCGCCCAAGAGAACTTGCACCAATACGCTGTGGCCGGCCTATTCGATACGGCGACCTTCGCCATCTATTCGGTCGGATGTCTGCAGATCCCCTTAGTCGATGTGGTGTCTACGACCGTCTGTAACGTCATGATGGTCAGTATGGCCAAGGAAGTGCAACAGGGCCGGGACACGAAAGTTCTTGAGCTGTGGTATGACTGCGTCAGGAAACTCGCCTTGGTGTTTTTCCCGCTCGTCGGGTTGCTCCTGCTTGTCGCTCGCGATGTCATCGTGCTGCTCTTCACTGAGACCTATCTGGCCAGCGTGCCCATTTTCATGGTCGGGATCTTGGCGATTCTCTTGTCGGCTGTCCCGATAGACGGATTGTTGCGGGTCTATGCCAAAACACGGATGCTGCTCGTGATCAATCTTACGCGTTTGGGAATTATCGCCCTGCTCATCTATGGGATGGTCAAACTGTTCGGCTTGGTGGGGGCCGTGCTTGTGACGGTCTTCGCCCTCGCGGTCGGAAAATCCATGGGCTTGTGGTCGATGATGAAGATCTGGCGGGTCAGCGTGAGAGTGATCCTTCCGTGGCGCGCCTTGGCTACCGTCGCCATAGCCTGCGCTGCCGCTGCACTTCCCGCGTTTGCCGTAGACTTTTCACTTCACTCGATCCCGCTGGTACGGCTTGTTGCGGTCGGTGTCGTGTACGCAGGGGCCTATCTCACCATGGTTCTCGTCATGGGTCTTCTGCAAGAAGAAGAGCGAGCCTGGCTGTGGAGCTGGGCAGGGCGGGCGAAGCTCACACTTCGGAGTACCCGTTCATAATTTACAGGAGCCTAGAAGGCGATGTGCGGGATTGCGGGAATCGTCAGCCATCATCAGCAGCCGATAGACGCGGAAGAACTGCAGGCCATGTGCGCGGCGATGGTCCGCCGCGGACCTGATGACGAAGGAATCTATCTCGGCGACGGAGCCGGACTGGCGATGCGCCGCCTGAGCATTATCGATATCCAGACCGGGCATCAGCCTGTGTGTAATGAGGATGCGTCGATCTGGGTTGTCTTGAACGGAGAGATTTACAATTATCGTGAGCTTCGCAGTCAACTCGAACAGGCCGGCCACACATTCAGAACCTCGACCGATACCGAAGTCATTGTCCATCTGTATGAAGATCGGGGAGAGGCATGCGTGGATGCACTTCGCGGCATGTTTGGATTTGCGTTGTGGGATGAACGCCGGCGGCGATTGTTGCTGGCCCGTGACCGGTTGGGAATCAAGCCGCTGTACTTCGGTACAGTGGGCGGCCGTTTTCTCTTCGCTTCCGAACTAAAAGCCATACTCCAAATCAGCGACGTCGAACGGGTGTTGAACTGGTCATCGCTTTCTCATTTGCTCACGTACGGCACAACGCCTCCGGAAGAGAGCATCGTCGAGGGAATCCACAAGCTCGAGCCGGGGCATCGCGTGTTGCTCGAACAGGGAAAAGAGCCCTTGATCGAACGGTATTGGGACATACGGTTTACGCCGAATACTCGCCGGAGCGAGGAAGACACCATCGAAGAATTACAGACCAGACTTCAGGAAGCGGTTCGTTATCACCAGGTCAGCGACGTGCCGGTCGGGGCCTTCTTGAGCGGTGGGATCGATTCGAGCTCTGTAGTGGCCATGATGGCACGTACAGCCACGACTCAGATCAAGACATTTTCCATCGGCTGGCACGAGCAGGATTATAACGAGTTGCCCTATGCACGACTCATCGCGCAGCAGTTCGGCACCGACCATCATGAATTAGTGCTTGAGCCCGACGTTCTTGATCTGATGGATCATCTCGCGTGGGATTTGGACGAGCCGTTCGGCGATGCGTCCTCGATTCCCACATACATGGTGTCCAAGCTGGCCGCCCAGCATGTGAAAGTCGTACTCTCGGGTGACGGCGGCGATGAACTGTTTGGGGGATATGACAAATATGTCGTGGAATCCCGGGAACGAATGACACGATTCCTTCCGCCGTTCATGCGCTCCCTGCTGGCTCAGGCAAGCCGCCGGTGGCCCAACGGGGTCCGGGGAAAAAACTCCCTGCGCCATTTCTCATTGCCCGGTCCCGAGCGATACCTGGATGCTTCGACCTTATTCAAAGAGGAGGATCAGGCACCGTTACTGACCCCCGCTGTCCGACAGCATCTCGACTCGTTGTCCCCCGCCGGGCCTCGACTCGAACGGATGGCACACTCGACGGATCACTGGCTCTCGACGATTCAAGATCTGGATCTCCGGCACTATCTTCCGCTCGATATCCTGACCAAAGTCGATCGCATGAGCATGGCGCATTCATTGGAGTCGAGGGTGCCGCTGCTCGATCATCCACTCGTCGAATTTGCTGCGACCATTCCAGCTGATTGGAAACTTCATGGAAGTCGGACTAAATACATCTTTGTGCGCGCGCTACGGGGACTGGTGCCCGATGCGATACTCGACCGTCCCAAGAAAGGTTTCGGTGTTCCGCTGGGACGGTGGTTCAGAGGGGCGCTTCGCCCCATGGTTCGTGAACTCTTACTCGCGGATACCTCCCGACGACGCGGCTTTTTTAATGCCACGCGGGTGGAACAGCTGCTCGATCAGCACGATCAAGGCCAACCCCTCGACCAACAGTTATGGATGCTGATGTCCTTCGAGTTATGGTGCCGTACATTTCTCGATCGTCGGAGCGGGCTTGAACTCCCGACACCCCCTCCCAGAGCCGTCATTTCGTCTATTCCCCCCGTAGGCCGACGGCTGTCAGGAGCCAGGGGCGTAGCGTTTAGTGCCGCACTACCTCAGAGAAGAGCGTCATGACCGGGACACACGTGCCCACCATCGCGATGGTCGCGCCGTCACTCAATATTATTGGTGGACAAGCGGTGCAGGCGACATTGCTGACGAAGCAGTTGCGCGATACCGGATATGAGGTCGAGTATATGCCGATCGATCCAGCGTTCCCTTCCTGGATGGACTGGTTGAGACGGATACCTTATCTCAGGACGGTTGCGAACGAGGGATTGTATCTTCCCAGTCTATTGCGGTTGCGCCACTCCCACATCGTGCATATCTATTCTGCCTCCTACTGGTCTTTTCTTCTGGCGCCACTCCCCGCATTGTTAATGGCCAAACGACTGCGCAAGCCGGTCGTGCTCAATTACCACAGCGGCGAAGCGGAGGATCATCTGGCTCATTGGGGGAGCTTGATCCACCCCTGGCTGAAACTCGTGGACGAAATTGTGGTGCCTTCAGAATATTTGCGCGGAGTATTTGCCGTCTACGGATATCGAGTTCGTGTGATCCACAATACGATCGATACCAACCGGTTTCGATATCGTGTACGGGACCCGCTGCGACCGAGATTCCTCTCGATACGAAACTTTGAGTGGTTCTACGGAGTTGAGCAGACGATCCGAGCTTTTGCGCGTCTCAAGGCCAAGTATCCTGAAGCGACGCTTTCGATCGCCGGGGCGGGAAGCCAAGACGCGGAGTTGAAGGGATTGTGCCGATCGTTGGGCCTGAGCGGAATACGTTTCCTGGGGGCGGTCAAGCCTGCGGATATGCCGTCGATCCACGAGAGCGCAGATATTTTCCTGAATTCTTCGCTCATCGACAATCAACCGCTTTCGATTCTCGAGGCCTCCGCATCAGGCTTGCCAATCGTCAGCACCGGCGTCGGCGATATCGCCAACATGATCGAAGACGGCGTCAGCGGCCTGATTGTGCCGGAGAAAAATCCCGCTGCTATGGCCGTCGCCGCCGAGCGTTTGCTGGAACAGCCGGAACGCGCGCGGTCGATGGCCTCCCGCGCCTACAAGCGGCTGGACCGGTATTCCTGGAGTAGGGTACGCAGCCAATGGTCGGCGTTGTATGACGATATGATGACGCGCCGGAGTCACATCGAGCGTGCTGAGGTCATTCGTCGCTCTGCATGATCCTCCCGTCTCTGTTGTGGAAGTACCCTACAGACTTTGATTGCCAGTCTCCTTGTCGTCATAACGCACCGCAATAAGCATGAATGTAATGAGGCACCATGATTAGTCGTGGACTTCGGCAGATGTCCTCAGTGACTCAACCGAGCGCGGCGAGCCCCGCCGAGACGTTTCGTCACCCTTCGAATGGAGACGGCGTGATGTATCTTCCGGCTTGGCCAGGCCTCGGTCTGCGAGAAACGTGGGCAGATTCAGGAAAAGAGAGCGTGCCATTTCCTTTGAATGCACCGAATACGACGTATTTTCACACGGCCCGCAATGCGATCTACCAGATCTTCAGAAAATTGGTGGAAAGCGGCCGCCGTGTCGTCTTGATGCCCGATTACCATATGGGTAACGAGGTGCGGGCCATTCTCCACACGGGCGCGCAGATCGTTTGGTATCCCGTCACACGCCGGTTCGATATCGACCTGGTGACCCTGCGTCGCCTTTGCCGCGAAAGCGGCGCGCAGGTATTGTTCGTGATCCACTACGCCGGGTGGCCTCATCCGATGGATACGCTCAGCGCGTTATGCGACGAACACGATCTGTTACTCGTCGAGGATTGTGCCCTGGCTCTGTTGTCCGGTGTGAACGCACGATCGGTTGGGAGCTATGGCGACTACGCGATATTTTGCCTGTACAAGACGCTCCCGCTTCCGGACGGAGGAGTCCTGGTCCAAAACCGTAATGTCTTCGGCGACCTCACTCGGTTGCCGCTGCAGCGGAGCGGCCGGATGTTCGTGGCGGGACGTATTGCCGAACTAGGGCTTGAGCGGTTCCGCAGCCGCTACCCGCGGATGGGACGCCGGTTGTTCAATGTCAAACAGGGCATCGGTCGATTCTTGAATGCGTTGCGTGTCGAGCGGATTCCCGTCGGCGACACAGGATTCAATCCTTCTCATGTCAACATCGGCATGTCGTCCTCTTCGCGACGAGTCCTAACAGGTCTTGATTATGAGTCCATTCGGCGTCGCCGACGCGAGAATTTTATCGCGCTTCGGGAACAGCTTCCCGCCCAGGCCGCTGAGCGTACTGATTTACCCCCTGGCGCCTGTCCGTTATTTTTCCCGCTTCTGGTCGCGGACAAGAATGGCGCGTCGCGAGCGCTACGACAACGAGGTGTGATGGCGACGGAGTTGTGGAACGAGGGCGACCCCTCGGTGAAGGGACATGAAGGGGAGGACTCGCGGTTTCTTCGACGGCACGTGCTGGAACTGCCGATCCATCAGGACATCACCAATTCTCACATCGAGTATATGGTACGGCAGGTTGAAACACTGAACATCGTCTTGCCGTCTTCGTCCAACATCCGTACGCAGTATCAGACAGTGTAGGACATCTATTCATCGAATCAGGGAGAGGGCTCGCGACAGTGTCTCACCATTCAAATCGGGTGTCGTGGTTCTACATTATGGGTTTCCGGGTTGGCACCCGGAACCGAGAGGGAGGGGACGGGCCATGCAAACGGCGGCAATGATTCCGGTTGGGCAGCAGGAGTCGATGCATACGCAGGAGTCAGTCGTGGCGAGAGCGATAGAGGCGCCGACGCCGGCCACGGACCTGCAGGTCGAGCTGATTCAGGATTACAAGTCCTTCATCGAGTTAGAGCCGATCTGGAATCGGCTCGTCGAGGAGTCAGGCATCGATCACCCCTTCATTCTGCACGAATGGGTCCGCACGTGGTGGGACTGTTTCAAATCTGAGGGAAGTCTCTTCATCGTCCGTGTTACGGAAGGGTCGAAGACGGTGGCGCTCGCTCCGCTGATGGTGGATCGTGACCGGATGTATGGAATCCCGGTGCGGCGTCTCCGCGGAATCGCAAATGTCTATACCGAACGGTTCGATTTTATCGTGACGGGCCGTCCTGAAGAATCCTGCCGTGTGATCTGGAAATTCCTGGCTTCCCGTTCGAAGGATTGGGACGTCTTGGAACTGCGCCAATTGCCCCCCGACGCTCAAGCACTCAGGACGATCTCTCGGATGGCTATCGACGATAGATTCCTGGTCGGAACATGGGGATCTACCCAGGGTCCATACATTCCCATCACCCGCACATGGGATGAATATAGGAAGGGTCTGTCGTCCAAGTATGTGTCGAATTTACGAGGGCGATTGAAGGGGTTAGGCCGGCTTGGTCAGGTCACGCACGAAATCATTCAAGGAGGAGAGGGCTTGTCACAGGCTGTGGATGATGCGCTCCGCCTGGAAGGGGCCGCATGGAAACAGAAAGCCGGAACGGCGATCGTCTGCGATCCGGAGTGCGAGGCCTTCTACCGCAAGATGATGTTGTCGGCGGCTCAGCAAGGATCGTTGCGTCTCTATTTCTTGCTCGTCAAGAACGTGCGGGTATCCGTGCAAATCTCCCTCTTCTGTCACAATAAACTTTACGTGTTGAAATCAGGCTATGATCCGCGCTTCGCGGCCGGTGCGCCGTCTCATGTGCTGTTCTGGCGCATGCTGGAGGAGGCGTGGAGCCTCAAATACAACGAGGTCGATCTGCTCGGCGCGGTCGAGCGCTGGAAAATGTACTGGACGGATGATGTGCGGCCGCATTCCTGGTTATTTGTGTTTCCAAACCGTATGAGCGGTCGGTTCTTGCACTCCATCAAGTTCAGGCTCCTCCCCAGGCTTCGGAGCAATGTTGCCTTTCGCCTGCTGCTCAAGTGCAGTGCGCTCATAGGACTGAAAGTCCACGGCGAATAGTCGCCGCGGGTTGTCTCACCAGTCTTTCACATACATGTACGAGGAGGGGTTCGACATGACTCACTCACTCGGTTCCAGTATAGCCAGGCGCCCTCGCATTGCTTTGATCGCTCCAGGCCAGGAGATTCCAAGCGGACAAGGGACTCAGGCCGCGACACTCGCTGTCAAATTACGGCGTGACGGATTCGACGTGGTCCTTTTGCCCATCGATCCTCCGTTTCCACTCTCTAGCCTGCGCCGGCTCCGCGCGGCGGACGTCGTTCATATTTTTATCGTGTTCGATCGCTCCTTCCCTTCGGCGGCGGCTCTTATGCTGCTCGCCAAGCGATGGGGCAAGCGGGTGGTGCTAAGTTACTACAAGGGAGATGCCACCGATCATGCGAAGGTGCTGGAGCCATGGGTGAAGCGAGTCGATGATCTCGTAGTGCCCTCTGTGTCGTTTCAACGGATCTTTGCGCAGCACGGGCATCGGGCACGGGTGATTCCCCCTATCGTGGATGTGTGCCGATTTCAATATCGGAAACGGGCACCTCTCCGGCCGCATTTTCTTTCCACAAGAAGTCTCAATTCTGAGCATGACCTGGAAAACACCCTGCTGGCCTTTGCGCTGGTGCGTACCCGCTATGCCGACGCGACGTTGACCATCGCGGGGACCGGCAGCGAGGCACACGACCTGCGTCGGCTCGGCAAGTCGTTGGGGAGCCTGGATATCCGGTTCCTGGGCAAGGTCGAGCCATCGGACATGCCCTGTCTGTACGACGAGGCGGACATCTTTTTAAATTCATCTCTGACGGATTATCAACCGACCGCGGTGCTTGAAGCTATGGCCTCGGGACTTCCAGTGATCACGACGAACTGCGCCGATCTTCCTCTGCTGGTGCAGGACGGGATTACGGGAATGATCGTTCCGCCGCAGGTTCCGAGTTCAATGGCACAGGCTGCGACCGTCTTGATGGAGGGCAAGGGGTTGGGCCAACAGATCGGCTATCGCGCAAAGGAACACCTCGAACGTTACACCTGGTCCTATGTACGTGAGGCCTGGACGGCCGTCTATGCCGGTCAGTCAGTCCTGTCTCCGGCCAGGATGAAACACGCGGTGAAAAAGGCGAGTCATGCAGCTTAATAAGTTGTTTCGAGATCGGAACGAAATGTTCGTCATCGGAGATCACACTATCGCTGTGGAGGAGATGTAGCACCATGTGTGGGATTGCGGGCATTGTAAAGTTCTCTATGAGCGACTGTGTTGAAGAACGCCGGCTGATCCGCATGCGTGATGTGCAACGTCACCGTGGTCCTGATGGGGCCGGTCTATGGTCAGAGGGGCCGGTCGGGCTGGCTCATCGCCGGTTGGCGATCGTCGACGTGGCCGGGGGGCATCAACCCATGGCCAATGAGGACGAGTCGGTCTGGATCGTGTTTAATGGAGAAATTTACAACCACCCCCAGTTGCGGCCGGAACTGGAAGCACGAGGACATCACTACCGCACCCGCAGCGATACCGAAACGATCTTACACCTGTACGAGGAGGAGGGAGATCGGTGCGTCGAACGGCTGCACGGGATGTTTGCGTTTGCGCTCTGGGATCGCGTACAGGGCCGGTTGCTGCTCGCGCGCGATCGGCTGGGCATCAAGCCACTGTACTACGCCTGCACGGACCAAGAGCTGCTGTTCGCCTCGGAGATCAAGGGTATTCTGGCTGCAGAGGCGTTTCGTGCGGAATTCAATGATGCCATTCTACCGGAGTTTCTGGCGTCCCGGTTTGTCGCGGGAGAGGAAACGTTCTTTCGGCGTGTGCGCAAGCTTCTTCCGGGTCGCACGCTATCCTGGTCTGTAGCCGAAGGCTTTCGCGAGCGGCGGTATTGGACTCCGCCTGTGCGAAACGATCGCTCCACCGTCGACATGCAGGAGCGAGGACGTGAGGTGCTCGCAAAACTCGAATCTGCCGTGGGCAGCCATCTCATGAGCGATGTCCCCGTGGGGTTATTTCTATCAGGGGGATTGGACTCGACGGCGCTTGCTGCGCTGATGGCTCCGGCCGCTCACAGTCCCATGCATGCCTTCTCCGTTGGATTTTCTGAAGCCGAAGCCAACGAATTGCCCTATGCGCGGCTCGCGGCCCGATCGGTGGGAGCCGAGTATCACGAGGTCCTCGTCTCGCCGCAGGAATTCTTTCAGGCACTGCCCCGTCTGGTGTGGCATGAGGATGAACCGATCGCCTTCAATTCCAGCGTGCCGCTGTATTTCGTGTCCAAGCTGGCGCAGCAGCACGTCAAGGTCGTTCTGACCGGCGAAGGCGCCGATGAACTCTTTCTCGGTTACGACTATCGTTATCGCATGACGGCGCTGAACGAACGGTTGGGCCGTCTATATTGGAGCTCGACGCCGGAGACGATCCGTCACGGGGTGACGCGCCTGCTCGCCGGCCTTCCGAGTGCTGTGCGCCGCTATGCGGAGCGATCCTTCTTGGCGTATCCGCCAGGCCCGCGAGGCGTATTTTTCGAAAACTTTTCGGTGTTTCCCACGGCGTTACAGCGCGAGTTGATTCGGGATCAAAGCCTCCTGACCTCCCGCGATCCGCATGCCGACGGGCTTCGCTATTGGAATGAGCATCAGGAAGGGCTGCTCGAACGCATGAGCTATGTGGATATGCAGACGCATCTGGTGGAATTGTTGATGAAGCAGGATCAGATGAGCATGGCGGCGTCGATTGAAAGCCGCGTGCCCTTTCTCGACCATGAACTGGTCGACTTCGTCGGGGCGATGCCCGGTCAGTTCCGCTTGCACGGATGGGAGACCAAAGCGGTCTTGAGGAACGCGGTTCGCCATCTCATTCCGAACGAGATTTTGACGAGACCCAAGATGGGTTTTCCGGTTCCGTTTGGCCGGTGGCTGCAAGGGCCCTATTGGCCGATGGTGAACGATCTCGTGCTCGGACCACGAGCGATGGCCCGAGGCCTCTTCAATCCGGACTGCATTATGCGTCTTGCTGAAGAGCATCGAAGCGGGCGCCGTCTGCATACCGACCGGCTGTGGTTACTGATGAATATGGAATTGTGGCAGCGGCTGTTTATCGACGGCGAAGAGCGGGAGATCCTTGGCGACAGGCTCGCCTTACAGCAGGTCACAGCATGACGCGAGGAATGTTCATCTGGATCATGCTCCTCTTTCTACCGTCGTTTGCCGGGTGTCAGACGACAACGCCGCCTGTGAATGATGTCCCGTTCGGGCCGCGGTCCCTCCGGTGCCGGCGATTTCCCAGCACGTTCACCGTGTGGCCGTCTTCTATCCCATCACATACGAGCGCGATATCGCATACGGTTACGCGAAGCTTGAGCAGGCAGTCCTTCAAGTGAAACGGCAACGTCCGTGGCTGCGCGTGCTGGATCGGCGTCATCTGGCAACGATAACGAGTGAGCAGCGCTTGCAGCTTTCAGCGCGATTCTCCGATGACGACGCGGTCCACATGGGGCGGCTGCTCGGCGCCGACAGCATCGTGATCTTTCATATCGATGTTCCGGGCTGGAGGGATCGGCTATTGGCACGAATGCATGGGACCATGCCGCCGGTGTTCGTCTCGAGCAAGGTCGTTCGGGTAGAGACTGGGGAGGTGCTCTACCACGACATGGTCGTGCGCGCGCCCAATCCCGGAAAGCAGGGGTGGGATGACTATGCGAGCGACTTCGAACTGCAGCCGATACTGAGATCCTCTCTGGAAGAAAGTCTGTCGGAGTCGATCGTCAATCTTGATCAGGCATTTCGATGATGCGGAAGCGTGATGCTTCCGGCGGCGGTCAACCGTACGGCAAGCTGCCGAAAGGTAACCTCGACGTCACCGGACGATATGTTATGTGGACCTGCAACCTGGGAACGAACCGTCTGGATGCGTTCATCGTCAAATTACCCGTCCAATTACTCCTTAATAGAGTCGGGTCGGAGACCCCTCCGAGACGTTGAAAGGCCGGTTTCAGCCGACTGCCGCCATGGAGAACGTGATGATCGCTGCCCTAGGAACGTTACGAAAAATTGCCGGCATGAGCCCGACGGAACTCGGTGTACGAAGCCGGCAAGCTCTGCAGAAATCCTGTGAACGGTACTTGGGAGTCAGCCAGGGGGAACTGGACGATCGCAGTCTTCGGCGACAGCTGATACCGTCGCTGCAGACCGAATCCATAGAGACCGTAGCGGGGGCAGTGCTCGAGTCCTTCGCGTGCCTGGATGGCGGCCCTGGGTTCATGCCCGGCCTTCGATCCCGCGAAGCCATTGTCCAGCTAATGAACAGTCGATTCCAGGATGAGCGCGCCGCGATGCTTGATCGTGCAGGCCGAGCCATTGAGGGGCGGTTCGATCTCTTAGGACTCCACGATGTGTCGTTTGGACTCCCGATCGATTGGCTGCTCGAGCCGACGTCGGGGAAACGCATCGGCCTCGATCATTGGAGCCGGATTCCCTATCTTGCCCCAGAACTGGCCGGCGACAAGAAAATCACGTGGGAACTGAATCGGCACGGGCACTTCGTCACGCTGGGGCAAGCCTACTGGCTGACGAACGATGAACGGTATGCGGAGGCCTTCGTCACTCAGCTCTCCGGCTGGCTCGACGCCAATCCTCCGAGGCTCGGCATCAACTGGGTCAGCAGTTTGGAAGCTGCGTTTCGGTCTATTGCATGGTTATGGTCGCTCCACTTTTTCGCCGCGTCCTCGAGACTGACTCCGGGTTTTATCTGGCGGGTGTTGAAAAGCATCGTTCAACACGGACGTTACATCGAATCGTATCTCTCATATTACTTTGCGCCGAATACCCATTTGACGGGAGAGGCCCTGGGATTGTTTTATCTTGGGGCCGCCCTGCCGTTTCTTCAGCCCGCCAAACGATGGCGGTCGCTCGGGTGTGAGATCCTCTTGGACCAGCTTGGGAAACAAGTGCGCGCGGACGGCGTCTACTTCGAACAATCTTCGTACTACCACCGGTACACCACCGACTTTTACCTTCATCTCCTGCTTCATTCACAGGCGACCGGGACCATGCTTCCGCCGATCGTAGAGCAGAAGCTTTCAGGATTGCTGGATCACCTGCTCTGGATTACACGCCCGGACGGATTGAGCACCTTGTACGGTGACGATGATGGCGGGCGCCTCCTCTCTCTTGGAGAAAGAGCATCAGCAGATTTCCGCGATACCCTGCAACTTGGAGCGACCCTCTTAGGGCGCAGAGATTGGAAGTGGATGGCTGGACCCGCCACGGTTGAGTTGCTGTGGCTCCTCGGGCCCGAAGGTCTCGAGGCATACGATCTCCTGGAAGCAGAATCCCCTGACAGTCGCGTTCACTATTTCGAATCGAGCGGCAATGCCGTCCTGCGCGATGGATGGCATCCGGATGCCACCTACGTGTTCTTCGACGGTGGCGTTCATGGCGCAGTCAACTACGTTCATGCCCATGCGGATGCCTTGTCGATCGAGTTCTCTGCCGATAGGGTCGCATGGATCGTCGACCCAGGCACCTACACCTATACAAAAGATCCGGCGCTTCGAGATTACTTTCGAAGCACGGCGGCTCACAACACGGTTGTGATTAATGGACTTTCTCAGGCGGTACCCGCAGGCCCGTTTTCCTGGAGCCATGTCCCGGAAACGACCTTCCGGCGACTTCACATGACCGACGGTGAGGTGCTAGCCGAGGGAGAACACAATGGGTATGAACGGCTGGTTCCGCCCGTGCGCCATTCCCGGGGATGTCATTTGCTGAAGAGAAGAGATGGATCGCCCGCAACCTCCTATGTGATGCTGCGGGATACGATATGGACAGGCGGAGTGACTCATGCAGCATTGCGTTTTCATTTATCACCGGATTGTCGTGCCACGCATGACGGTACAGGTGTCCGAGTGTCTCATGTGAGCGGGAAACAACTGACCATCGCCACGTGGCAACTCGCAGCCGACGGCACCCTTTCACCCCTGCCGATCACGCGTGAGATGGGATGGGTGTCGCCCTGTTACGGACAGCGCGAACCGGCTGAGATTCTGACCGCGGAAATTGAAGCAAAGGCCAGTCTGACCCTCATCACTGTCTTGGTTCCCTCCAGACCCGGCGAAGACCTCGATCTGGAAGCGCTGTCGAAGCAGGAATCGCCATGCATCGGTGCGAACCGCTAAACGAATACCTCTTCGGTGTTCCCGAGTGGACCTGAGCCGTTCTCTATCCAACCGTCCTGTCAAAATTTTCTATGCGCATCCTGTGGCTTAAAACCGACTTCCTTCATCCGGTAGACATTGGGAGCAAGATCCGAACCTATTACATGCTGCGTGAACTCAAACGAAAGCATGAGGTGACCTACTTGACGCTTGACGATGGAACCGCCGACCCGGAGGCCCATCGACGAGCCGAAGAGTACTGCCATGAACTCATTCATGTACCGCATACGACGACGAAGAAATTCTCCTGGAGCTTCTACTGCGAGCTCGCGATGAATGTCTTGTCGGGCAGGCCGTATACCATCGATAAGTATCGCTCCGCCATGTTTACGGACACGATCGGTCGGTTGATTCGCACGAACAAGATCGAATTGGTCGTCTGTGATTTTCTCCATCCCAGCGTGAATATCCCGTCTTCGCTTGCCTGTCCTGTGGTGTTGTTCCAACACAATGTGGAAGCCATGATTTTACGGCGACAGTTCGAAGTGCAAACTCAGCCGATCACGCGCGCCTACTTTCGCCAACAATGGCGGAGAATGCAGGAATATGAGCGGGATGCCTGCCGCCGATTTGATTATGTGGTGGCGGTATCCGAGAACGATCGGGATGTCATGGCTCGCGAGTACGGACTCGCGCAGATTGGTTACGTCCCAACGGGGGTCGATACCACATATTTCAGGTCGAGTGGGCGCATCAAAGCGGAGCCCGCCCACCTGGTATTCACCGGGTCCATGGATTGGCTGCCGAACGATGATGGTATGTGGTTCTTCGCCAAAGAGATTCTTCCACTCATCCGGTTGAAGCTGCCTAACGTCACGCTCACCATCGTCGGACGCAAACCTTTTCCGAGAATGGAAGCCTTACACAGGCAAGATCCTTCTATTACGATCACGGGACGTGTGGAGGACGTCCGTCCCTATATGGAGCGAGCGAGTGCGTATGTGGTTCCTTTGCGGATTGGTGGAGGTACGCGTCTAAAGATCTTCGAAGCGATGGCTATGGAGAAAGCCATCGTCTCCACGTCTATAGGGGCCGAAGGGTTACCCATCACCGACGGCCTAGACGTGCTGATTGCGGATACTCCCCAGGCGTTCGCGACCGCCGTCTTGCGGGTGCTGACCGACCAGTCATTGGCCGAACGGCTTGGAGCCAATGCTGCGGCGAAGGTCAGGAACGAATATGCATGGGATCGTGTAGCGGATTGTTTTGTGAATCTGTGCGAACGGGCTCGCAGTCCAGGTCTTCGGGCCACTGCCTGACAGAGGCAGACATTCACTCACCATATCAATGAAAGCTATGAGGGGTATATGAAACTAAGCGTCTTCGGACTGGGGTACGTGGGGTCTGTATCGTTGGCCTGCTTTGCCGATCAAGGCCACGAGGTGATCGGCGTCGATACGAATCCCGTGAAAGTCGACATTATAAACGAGGGCCGTTCTCCCGTCGTGGAACCGGGCGTCGAAGAGCTGATCGGACGCGGCGTAAAAGAGAAACGGCTGAGAGCGACTCTTGACCCACTCGAGGCGGTGCTGGATACGGATGTCTCGCTCGTCTGTGTTGGGACACCCGGCCGCCCCAATGGCAGCTTGGATTTGACGTACATCAAGGGTGTCTGTAAACAGATCGGGACGGCGCTGGCGACCAAATCGCGTTTCCACATCGTCGCCATGAGAAGCACGCTGCTGCCCGGCACGATCGAGGACACGGTCGTGCCGACGCTCGAAGTGTATTCCGGCAAGAAAGCCGGCCGAGACTTTGCCGTGGCCATCAATCCGGAATTTCTCCGTGAGGGAACCTCGATCGTCGACTTCCACAATCCTCCATTCACCCTGATCGGAGCTGATGACGCGGAGACGGCGGATATTGTGCAGCGCCTGTATTCGCACCTGAGCGCGCCGGTGATGACGGTCGGGATCAAAGAGGCGGAAATGGTGAAATATGCCTGCAATTGTTTCCACGGATTGAAGGTATCCTTCGCCAATGAAATCGGGGTGCTCTGCAAGGCCTTTGGAATCGATAGCCATCGGGTGATGAAGGTATTTTGTCAGGATACGAAGCTGAATTTGTCGCCCTATTACTTGAAGCCGGGGTTTGCGTTTGGAGGGTCGTGCTTGCCGAAAGATTTGCGGGCGATCATGTACAAAGCCAAAACGGCGGATGTCGAGGTGCCGGTTCTGAACGCCATTCTGGCCAGCAATCGGCAGCACGTCGAACGAGCGGTCGAGATGGTGTTACGCACGGGCAAGAAACGCATCGGGGTCTTGGGACTCAGCTTTAAAGCGGGGACCGACGATCTACGCGAAAGTCCTATGGTGACGTTGATCGAAACCCTGATCGGGAAGGGATTGAGTCTCACTATTTTCGATCGGGAAGTGGAGTTGGCGCGTCTGTTTGGGTCGAATAAGGAATACATCGAACGGGAGATTCCGCATATCTCTTCATTGATGCGCCGCCGACTGGATGAGGTGATTGAGAGCTCGGAGGTGATCGTGGTCACCAAACGTACGGACGAATTTCACGCGGTCTTGGAGCAGATGGCGCAAGGTCCTATCATCATTGATTTGGCGCGAGTGCTCGAAGGCCGATGTTCGCAAGAGTCCTATCAGGGCATTGCCTGGTGATCGCCGGCGGTTAAGCCGGCAAGGAGATGGTGATGAAAAGAGCCCCCATTATATTGGCTATGGCCCTTGCGGTGTCATGGGTGCCGTCGTTCGGTTTCGGCGACATGTCGTCGGGTGCCTCGAACGGGGCAGTCGCGCCGGAACCGCCGCGCGAGTTCGTCGACACGACAATCATGCCTTCCACGGGCAGGACTCTGGCAGTGAATGCGGGAGGAGACTTTCAGAAGGCGCTCAACGAGGCGCAGTTAGGTGACGTCATCGTTCTCGAAGCTGGTGCCTCGTTTTCCGGTCCGTTTTTCTTGCCGGATAAGAAGTCCGGAACCGGATGGATCACGATCCAGTCCAGTGGCGTGGACAAAAACTTTCCGGCTCCTGGAACCCGAGTGAGCCAGGCACAGGCGCCTCTTATGGCCCTCTTAACTTCTCGGCGAGCAGATGGAGTGGTGTTTGCGGAGAAAGGGGCGCATCACTATCGCTTCATCGGGATTGAGGTGAGGCCGCACGAAGACAGCTATCTGTTTTCTCTGATGTGGTTCGGGAATAATAGAGAACGTTCACTCGAAGAGTTGCCCCATCACATCATCGTGGACCGCTGTTACATTCACGGAGATCCAAAAAAAGGTTCGCGGCGCGGGATTTCCATGAATGGTCGGCACGTGGCGGTCATTGATTCCTATATCTCGGACTTCAAGGATGAGACAGAAGACTCTCAGGCGATCCTGGGGTGGGGGGGGAGTGGACCATTCAAGATCGTGAATAATTATCTGGAAGGCGCGGGTGAGAATCTGATGTTCGGCGGCGGCGATCCGTTCATTCAGAACCTTGTGCCGTCGGACATCGAGATCCGTCATAATTATATGGCCAAGCCCTTATCGTGGAAGCGTGGCGAACCAAACTATGACGGAAGTTCATGGGCGATTAAGAATATTTTCGAGCTCAAAGATGCCCGCCGAGTATGGTTCGACGGCAATATCCTTGAATACAACTGGGAAGCAGCGCAAAGCGGGTTCGCGGTGTTGTTGACCGTGCGAAACCAGGACGGCCGTGCTCCGTGGTCGGCAGTGGAGGACGTGCAGTTTACCAATAACATCGTTCGCCATAGCGGCAGCGGTATCAATCTGATGGGACATGATAACAATCGAGCCTGGAATGATAGCGTGGAAACCAAGCGGATACTGATCAAGAACAATGTGTGGGAAGACATCGGTGGTCCCCGTTGGGGGGGAAGTGGGATTCTCTTTCAATTGGTAGAGGGCACGTCTGATGTCACCATCGAGGGCAATACCGGCAGGCAGACAGGAACTCTTGTGTTCGCCCTCGGACCCCCGCACAAGCGATTTGTTTTTAAAGGTAACGTGGCTCCTCATAATGAGTTCGGCATCTTTGGAAACGCCGTTGGGGTCGGAACGAAGGGGATTGAAGTCTATTTTCCCAACGCGGTCGTGGTCGGCAACATCATCATAGGCGGGGACGAACGCCAGTATCCGAAAGGCAATTTCTTTCCGAGTTCTATGGACGCCGGCACGTGGCCGTCTCCGCGAAGTGCAGCCTCCCGGCTCGCCAAGACCACTCAACGTACGCCTGCCACTGTGCTGCAGACGGATGCCGGAGTGAAGAGCCAGGAACTGTGCCTTGCACTCGGCCTGCATTCTAACCGCGAACCTATGTGCCGCGTGGAGGCGGATGTCCGTGAAAAGTAGTCGGACAGTGACCCTATAGAATGCCGACTGCACTCTGTCCCGCCATGCTGTTCTCATACGAGTTGTCGCATCAGCATATGGATTTTACCGGCAGGAGGTCACGCATGATTATCGGCGAACAGGTGCTGGAAGAGATCGGTACGGGACAGGCCATCGTTGCTGCAACGTGGTTGCCGTCGGCACAACGTGTACTTGAGATCGGCTGTTCAACCGGGTATCTCACCCGATTATTTGCCGATAAGGCGCAGAGCATGTTCGGCCTGGATATGAATCAGGCGGCATTGCGGCAGGCGGCCAAACGAAATCCCTCGATGCATCTGGCGTGCGGGGATGCTGAGCATCTTCCTTTTTCCGATGGAGCGTTTGATGCCATCGTGATGCTCGAAGTCATCGAGCACACGCAGTCAGATGCTGCCGCGGTCGCTGAGCTCCGCAGGGTGCTCAAGCCCGGCGGCGTGTTGATTCTATCCACTCCACATGCGGGTTTATTCGCGTGGCTCGATCCCTACAATGTGCGGAGGGCCATCCAACGACGTTTGCCTGTCGTGTCGAGGCTCTCTGAACAATTGGTGCGCTTCAGCAGCGGACAATTCACCGATAACTTGGAATGGCATCGTCATTACCGTCTCGTTGAACTCAGCAGAATGCTGGAACGGGATTTCATCATCCGTACGGTGTATCGGGGCGGATTTTGGCTCTATCCGGTTACGGCCGCCATGATTTCCGTCGTCGGACGGCTTTGGAATAATCGAGCCGTACTGAAATTGATGTTTCGTGTGTTGAATTGGGACTTCAGGCAACGGGCTGGTTCGTTCTCCTATAACCTCATGATGTTGGCAGTGCGAAGACCCTAGCTACCACCCCGCTCAATCCGTCCTTTTCTCCAGCACAGAGACCGGACAGCCGCTGTTCCTCCGACAACCCTGCTCCCTGGCATGCACGCGCGGATAGATGCGGCGTGTCGGCTTAATGGCTTGAGAGGATAACCCATCGTGGAAAACATTACGTTCGCGCATGTCGTGCTCGCAAGCTCGCTGAGCCTGTTGTTCTATACATACATCGGCTATCCCTTCCTCTTGACGCTGCTCGCGTCGTTGCGGCGTGACTCAGGTGACGGACACAATGATCGAGTGTCTTGGCCCTCTGTCACCGTGGTGATTTCGGCTTATAACGAAGAAACTGTCATCGGGCTGCGGATTCAGAATCTGTTGGAGGTGGATTACCCGCGAGACCAGCTCCAAATCCTCATTGGCTCCGATGGGTCCACGGATGGAACGTGTGACGTCATTTCCAGGTATCGATTCGCCGGGGTCAAGCTGGTGGCGTGTACATCCCGCAAAGGGAAGGCCGGGGTGTTGAACGATTTAGTTCCCCGGGCAACCGGCGAGTTTGTCGTCTTTACCGACGCGAACACCTTTTATGATCGCGATGCGATTAAGGAATTGATTCGAGGGTTTCAGGCCTGTGAATCTGCCTGCGCGGTGGTCGGTCTGCTGGAGTTTAGGACAGCCTCGGGTACGGTGAATCCGGACAGTCTGTATTGGCGTTATGAAAGTCTGTTAAAAAAGCTTGAATCGCGCTTTGGCACGTTGCTGGGAGCGAATGGGGCTATTTATGCCATTCGTCGTGCTTTTTACCATCCGCTCCCGCCAGGGACGATTGTTGATGACTTTCTTATTCCGCTGCTCATGCGTCTTGATGGCGGGGGAGCCGTGGTGTTCAGGCCTTCGGCGAAAGCCTGGGAGTATACGCCGGAAACCGTTCGGGATGAATTCCGCCGTCGAGTGAGAATTGGTGCGGGCGACGCCCATGCTCTCATACACAGCTGGCGCCTGCTTTCCCCGACGCACGGGATGCTTGCGCTCAGCTACTGGTCGCACAAAGTATTCCGTTGGATGGGACCGGGCCTTTTGCTCACAGCCTTCCTATCGAATCTGTTCTTGCTGAATAGCTCATGGGGCCAGGTACTATTGGGCGTCCAGCTGCTTGGCTATGCGTTGGGCCTTTGTGCACCTTGGCTTCGCAGCATTCCGCTGCTGGGCCGTGTGGCGACGGCCATCTCCTACTTCATGGTCCTGAATGCCGCGTTGCTGGTCGGCTTTGTACGCTTTTTCATGGGCATGACAGGGCAGACGTGGCAGACCACTCCCCGGACAGTGGAAGCGGCGTTGTCCTCCGGTCAGCCTCTGGGTGAAAACATGCGTATGGAAAAGGTGCGGGAGAATCGCCCAGCCGCGTGATGCAACCTGGGACACTGTGTTCCGGTTAGTTAATCCTTAGACCTATCGGGGTGGCGGGAGGCGTCACGTCTCCCGGGGTCACCAGCACCTGTGAGGGCACCTTGACGAGAAAGGCATCCAGGCGATTTCCGCCCAGATTGGTGGTCCAAATAAAGTACTTGCCTGTGATATCGAGATTGCCCTTCGGCTGTTTATTGTAGGACTCGCTGCCTCCACCCGATGTAGTGGGATTGGTCATGACAGGTGCGACAACGAGTGAGGTCTGAGAGCCGTCGATCCGAAAACAGGTAATTTCGTTTTGGACGGCATAGTTCGAGGTCGCATCGCTGCCACACGCATATTGCTGGTTCAGGGGAACGTTCGGTTTCGCATTGGCATGCGAAATATGATTCACCGCCGACACATTCCAGTTGATGTTGTAATGGACAACGGGCCCTTGGGCGATCGAGGGTTCGAATGTCCACAGGGTGGTAGCTTGTGGCAAGGAATTGTAGTTGTCGGCTCCTACGACATACCCATAGCCGGTGTCGAGATGGCCGAGTGTGCCGCTCGGTCCGTTGATGCGAGTCTCTCGCCCGGTCTGGTTATCAAAGATTCGATTGGCCACATCGGAGGCGATCCCGAGGTCCTCCAGACTAATAGCCCAGCGCCCACTTTTATCGAGATTGCATTCGTCAAAGCCTCCGATTTTTGGGTAGAAGCGAAATTGACCGGTAATTTGAGAGTACACCAGACATCCCAAATATTCTCCCGTATTGGTGACTTGCAGGGTGGCGCTATGGACTCTGTCATCATTACTGGAATGCATCTGATAGATGTTGCGATTGGATCCGAACTGCGCCGTAATGTCGTAGATGGTTTCGAACGTCTTGGCAATGACATCATAGCGCAGCATTCTCGGCCCATCAGGGAGATAGAGTTTGGTCGGAAGGCTGGCGCTAAAATACCACGTATTGCCGCTGTGGCTGTTGAATTTGCTGCCGGCTGGAAACACCGGGCCAACTTTTGTAACAGCGTCAGTCGTTTTGTTGTACCTGAAGAGCGTGGGGCCGCCGTTGCCGCCATTAAGTCCCAGAAATATCAGCATCTCGTTGCTGCCTTGGTGCGCATTAGTATTGCGCCAGTAGGAGTAGCCGACATACGAGACACAATCGGCCCCGCCGCAGTCCGAAGCATCCGTGATCCTGACACCTCTCGTGTTGTAGGGAGCAGGGAACGTGAATGGCCCGCGCGCCGGTGGAATGAACGATTGAAGTTGCGAGGTGGAATACCGTGCTCGGACAGCGCTGCCGCTTCTCTCCACCCAGCCGCCTGGAAACGTTTGCGCAATGGCCGGGGTAATGCCCACGGTCAGCATCAGGACCGTCCATACACAGGCACGAATCATTGCCGAATTTGCCGAAGTCGGTTTCATCACTGCCATACTCATCCTCCTGGTTGTTCTCCAGAGATTCGCGTCTTGTTAGACGTATGAACCAATGCCGGGGGCGTATGTCCCCTCGCGATGGAGAGACGATATCAGTGGTTTTCGGCAAGTACGTGAAACCAGGTAAGCTGAATGTTCAATAAATGAAAAATCTATATGAAGGAATGGTAAAAAGTGGCGGTGGCTCGTGGAAACATGAAGGAGTTGCTATGCGGTACGTCAAGCAGGCACGGCACGAGCGAGGACGTTCATTCCAGCTCGTACCGCAAGCTACGCATGAAAGCGTGACAATATTTTTTGGCCACTATTTGAACAAGAGCTGCGAGGGAACCTTTACGAGAAACGCTTCCAATCGATTACCGGATAGATTGGTGGTCCAGATGAAATATTGGCCCGTAATATCCAGATTGCCCTTTGGGGCTTTGTCATAGTCGCTCTGGCCGCCTGGCGCATCAAGATTGGTCATGACCGGCGCCACGATCAACTGGTCGGTCGATCCGCTAAGGCGTACGCACGTAATTTCATTCTGGACACCGACGCGATCGGCATTGCTTCCGCACGCATACTGTGAGCTCGGTGGTACACCTTGTTTGGCGTTTCCGTGAGACATATGGTTCATCGCGCTGACATCCCAATTGGGATTATGGTGGACGACGGGACCTTTCGTGATGGTCGGTCCTAAATACCAGACTGCCGAAGAATTGGGTAGCGGATTGTATGCTAAGGAGCCGACGATGTAGCCGAAGCCGAGATCGAGATGGCCCGGTCCTCCTCGCTCGCGATAGATCCGGGCCACTTCAGAGTCATCCTCCATATTGAACACGCGCGTGTCATTGCCGTATTGTCCGTCGAGATCCTCGTGGCTGATGAGCCAATGTCCGCTCTTGTCAAGATTACACTCGTCGAAGATTCCGATTTTGGTGAAGAATACGAGGCGTTGAGTCCGCTCATGGTACACCAGGCATCCGAGCATCTCGCCGGTACTCTGGATCCGTAGCGTGGTGGAATGCACTCGATCATCGTTACTGGAATGGGATTGCCAGATGTACTTATCGTTGCCCCACCTGGAACTGACATCCACCACCGTGTCAAACTCCCGTGTCAGCACGTCATAGCGCAGCAGCTTGGGTCCATCGTTTATATACAACTTGGTGGGCTGTGTGGCGCTGAAGTACCAACCTGCTCCGTGGCTCCAGCTGAATTTGCTGGTCGGTTCGAACAGTGGCCCCACTTTGACGACGGTATCCCTGGACTTGTCATAACGGAACAATGTGGGGCCGGCGCCGCCTTTCCGCCGGTCGAAGCTGAAAAAGAGGTACATGTCGTTGCTGCCGACATGGTTGTTGCTGTTGCGCCAGTAGGAATACCCGACCGGCATCAAACAGTCGCCTCCACCCGGGCAATCACTCACGTCGGTGAGTCTTACCGCTTTTGTTTCATAGGGAAACGGGAAAGTGAAAGATCCTCGAGTGGGCGGTACAAACGATTGAATTTGCTGAGCCGTCAATTTCGTCCGGAGGCCGGAGCCGTCTTCTTCGACCCATCCTCCAGGAGAATCGGCAGAAGCCGTACCGGTCAGGATTGCAAAGGTAAGCAGGCATGCAACGAATGCATTGCGTCGTGACATCGTGATTCTCCTATAATGGACACGCTACCGATGCCCCATCTAGGGCCGCGGCCAGTTGAATATAGGGGGAATCCTAGCACGGCGGTTCTGTGCTATTGCCAAGGTTCGGTGCACGCAACGATGAAATCAAGGAAAGGTTTTGTGAAGGTTTTGTAAAAGGTAGGTAAATCCAGTCAGTCGCTACACTTCAACGGGTGAGGTCATGACCTTTCAAGAACTTCGGTCATTTTGGAGAGCGGATCTGTATCGGCATACGGGAACGCGTGGCTGGTGGAATTTGCTCGTCCATCTCGTGGTCTCCGATGGCGACGAGCATTTTAGCGACGGGGTCAAATACACCTTCTACCTACGCCTCTGCCGCTATCTACATCGATGCCGTCCCAAGATCATCTATTGGCCGTTGTATCTCATCTGCCGGAGTGTCTTCACGCATTATAAATATAAATTCGGAGTGTCGATTCCACACGCCGCGCTCATCGGGCGAGGTTTGTATATCGGGCATGTCAGAAACATCGTCGTGAGCGACCGTGTGATAATTGGAGAGAATTGCAACATCAGCCACGGTGTGAGCATTGGACAAGCCAATCGCGGCGTACGCAAGGGTACCGCCGTGATCGGAAACAACGTCTATATAGGCCCCGGCGTAAAAATCGTCGGGGCGGTGTGCATCGGAAACCACGTCGCAATCGGTGCCAATTGTGTCGTGACGACCGACGTGCCTGACCATGCCGTCGTCGTCGGTATTCCGGGGCGAGTGATTTCCTTCGAAGGCTCCGCCGGCTATGTGAATCGCACGGATTACGATGAACAGACCACGTCATGCAGGGTGTCGGCAAGCGCCGCTCAGGACGAGCGCGCCGTTCAAGACCATGCGCCTCCGGCACAATTCATCGGCGAAGAGGAGAGACACGAACGAGGTCACTGCGGGAGGGAGCGGGAGAGAAGGCATATCGCTTAATTCGGCTGGATGGAACCGGGATCGAGACGGTATCCGACGTTGCGTACGGTGAAAATCCGGTACCCTTCGGGGCCTAGCTTGTTCCGTAGGCTCCGGATGTGCACATCGATCGTCCTGGACTGCAGGTCCGCATCTTTGTCATGTCCCCAAACCGATTCGTAGAGCGCATCGCGACTAAGCACCCGCCCATTGGTCATAATGAGCGCCCTGAGAAGATTAAATTCCTTCGACGTTAGATGGATCGATTTGCCTTCGATCGTCACGGTATAGCGGTCGAGCTGCATCTCCAGACTGCCCACCTTGAGCACACGGGCCGGATCGGTTGGGGCGGAACGGCGCAAGCGCCCTTTCACCCGCGCGATCAATTCGTTGGCCTGAAAAGGCTTCGTGATGTAGTCGTCGGCGCCGATTTCCAGCGCGATCACTTTATCTGTTTCTTCTTCTTTGCCGCTAAGGATGATGATCGGCAAATGTGCGGTAAGGGGGTCATGGCGAATGCGCCGGCAGACTTCCAACCCGTCCAGTCCGGGCAGAATCAAATCCAACAGCACGAGATCCGGCTTCTCCCGCCTGACCGCTTCCAATGCGTCGAGTCCGTCTTGTGCGGTTGTGACTTCAAAGCCTTCGCGCTCCAACAACGACCGCAAGAGCGTGACGACGCTCTCCATATCTTCGACGATCAGTATTTTGGCCATTGCCGACACGATCTCCAGCAGACTTACGGTTCAATTAAGCGGCGCCGGATGGAATATCGGACCAAGCCGGCCGTGTCATGTATGTCTAATTTGTCCATAATCCGATGGCGGTGACATTCGGCGGTCTTGACGCTGATCCCCAGCATGCCGGCCACCTTCTTCGTCGTCATACCTTCCGCCACGAGTTGCAGTACTTCCCGCTCCCGGGTGGTGAGGGGATCAGAAGGCAGATCGATCTTCCCGAGATAGGCATGGATGACAGTTTGTGAAATGCCTGGGCTCAAGTAAAAAGACCCCTTGGCCACCTCGTGGATCGCCCGCACCACGTCTTCAGCCGCCTGTGTTTTCAGCAGGTAGCCTTTGACGCCGGCGCGCAACGACTCCATCACGAAGGCATCTTCGGTGTGCATCGTCAACACGAGGGATTTGGTCTTCGGCGAGATACGCCGGATCTCCCGGACGACATCCAATCCGTTGAGCAACGGCATCATGATATCCAGGACGGCGAAGTCCGGTTGAGTCTGTTGCGCGATTCGGATGGCCTCGCGCCCGTCCCCCGCTTCCCCAACCACCGTCAACCCATCGCCCTCCAACAAGGCTTTTATACCTTGGCGCAACAACATGTGGTCATCGGCCAGCATGACGCGGAACGCCATCGGAGAGCACACGTTTCGGACTTCGCGATCCGGTCGCCGACGGGTCACCATTGGTTCTGAAGACACTCGCGATATCGGCTGCTCATGCGTCACGGCATTCTCCTTTTGTGTGTAGATACATGCACTCATACTCGTGCTTATTTCACCCTAATAGTATCATCGTGTCTCAGTTACTAGGCTAACCCCCAAGTATCCCGCGCCAATCCCCCAGTGGTGTACCGATCGTACGAGGCAACCATGGGAAGCGGATGCCCAGGCACAAAACTAGGGTTCTACCCAGTACTGTCTTCTCGGACTCCTCTATACAGTGAGTTCATATACGAGAAGGAGGGATTGGCTATGACAATGACACCGACTCTTCCTATATGTTGCGTCTGCGGGCAAGTTTCCGACGAGCGAGCCGGAGGTTCGATTGAATTGGAATGGACGCAACTAGAAACCTACCTCAACCGACACCGCATAGACCAGGCCGGGATCCGACTCACCCACACGTACTGCCCCTCCTGCTACAACACCCAAGCCCGCGAATGGCGACTTCTCCCACCTGCTCCTCTTGCCGCATAAGCGATTTCATAGCAGATCATGAGAACCGAGTCGGCGCCGATCGCCATCGGCTTGTGTGGAGCTACGGCTGGTGCGTGGTAGCACCGGCTCTCGCAAGCAGATTCGAAACTATCTGTCCAACAGCTGGTTGATCGTTCATGTGCTGATTGAAATAAATGGTGCCGGCTGCAAACACGAACGCCCCGCCTCGTTCGTAGATCGTCGCTTCGTGCCGGCTGCCCGGCCTTATGTTGTTCGGCACCACTGACGAGGCCAGCACGATCAACCCCGACGGGGTTACACCATTATTGACGAGGCTGTCCCACTCATAGAAAACAAGGTCAGGAATTTGACTGCCGTTGGAGAGCCCGGTATTCGCATACACCCAGTGGTCGGCATTCGTCACAATCCAATCGGCCGGTTGCTCATTATGACTACCGTCAGACATCACGCCGGTGATCTGATTCTCCGGGCGGTTTACGATTGGGTCACGGAAGAGGGCCGTAGTCAACCGCGGATTGACCAGTCTCATCGGATCTTCAGCGGCCAGTTCCTTATACCCGACCATTACCCGATTGTTCTGCTCATATCGAACCTGCCATACCAGCGTATTGCCCGTCAGAAAGGCGAGGCTTGTCCCGTTTGTCAGAGCTTCCTCCAGACGATCTAGCGTCGCCATGGTCGCATACTCATCGTGGCCGATCGTGATATACAGTCTATGATTGCCGATCCGGCCCGCGGACCCACCGATGTCGGTGCTTGAGAAATATTCCACATCGTATCCCCGATCTTCGAGCCATCGTACCGCCTCTGCTTCTTCATAGAGGAATTTACCGGAGCCGAAGCCCAACGTAATCGGGCGGTCAAGTGAGACTTTTCGCGCATGGCCTCCCGATAATCCATGTGAAGAGACATACAGGCTTTCTCCCCCGAATTCGTTGTAGGCATGCCAGGTCGCAGTGGGCACGTGTAACCCGACCTCGGCATCGCGACTGTCGTCGCGCACGATGAAGATCGCGTAGGTTTGCCATCCGTCCGCCTTCGTGAGAAGCGCAACATAGATCCCTGTCAGCCAACTTGTTCCGTCAGCATGCCGCGTGGTGAGCGTGAAGGTCGGCGTCCAACCGGCGACGACCAGTCCGGTAGTCGGCTCAAAGGTGGGGTCTGTTTGGCGCGGAGAGAGTATGGGTCCGCCTTCTCCGTACAAACGACCTCCCATGCCACGATAGCCACCCATGCGGAACACCTTCCAACTGAACTGGCCCGCCGGATTGGCCGAAACGGAAATCCGAACGTCGGATCCCGCCGCATAACTTTCCTGATCGGCATATGCAGCCAATTGACCGTTCATCGCGGCATTCCCCATGCGCCAGGCAGAGGAACCGGGCAGTGCATTTTCGCGCGCTATGGCCTTGGCCGCTTCTGAATTATTCACACTGGGCGGCGCGTTTCCGACTGAACTTTCGTTACCGCCTCCGCTACACTGTAATTGTGTCGCGAGAAGCGTCACGGTCAACATCGATACACCAAGATGTGTCCAGGAAGAAAATCGGGATGATGCAGTGGACGTGAACATAACGATTCTCCTAGGTCATGTCGCGATAGAGGATAGAGCGAATGTGTGTCCGATAGCTGCACATGCGCGGACGTATGTGCGCTTGCGGTGTGTGGTTCGGCCGAGCCTCGCGTGAGTGAACGATGCACCCCATAATCATGCTGATGCCCAGGCGGAGGAGATGCTGGTTCTGTGTAAATCGAAACACATGCAGGACGCTGATCCTATTGTCGCCATCGACCATCCCAGAATATCGATCATGTCACAATGATCAAAAACACAGTGAAAATCTTTGCGCCCTGTCACCGACCATATATTGCCGTTGGTTGCACCCATACTGGGCGGGTCCCCAGCCTAAGGGTGAGGATACCCTAGCGTGTCTTCACGCCTGCCTTCAGTCTTAAGATGAGCAAGCGAGTTCTAGCGTCTCCGATGCGCGATGTCTCGCTGTGCCCATGGACACCTTGTCCCCAACGGCTCGGATAGCTTGTCTGAAAAAACTGCCGGCATACTGTCCCGTTTTCTATCCCCTTGACCAACTTAGAATTCCTCCGCCGCTCTCTCACCCACATAGTGGTCCGTCGATTGCAGAAGGGTAGGGCGGGCGGCTATGACAAACAGGTAAGTCCATTAGCAAAGGAGGTCATACGATGCGTAACGGGGAATACGAATATTACGATGACTCGACAGCATGGCCGGCGTTCTTAGTGGGCGCGCTGCTGGGAGCGGGAATCGCCTTACTCCTTGCACCGCGAACGGGGAGCGAGCTGCGCGGCTTCTTGCGTGATTATGCGTCGAAGACGAAAGATGAGGCGTTGGAGCAGGGGAAAGCCGCCTGGGATAGTGCTGTGGACCAGGGGAAAGCATTCTACGACAAGGGAGAGGATGCCGTGCAGGAAGCGGGTCAGAGTGCTCGTGAGTTCAAGCAAGCCGGCAAGGAGGCACTGAAAAAGGCGTCCTGAGAGACATCGGAATCGTCTGCCTACGCTGCATGATGTCAAACCAGGACCGGTGAATGACTGTACGGTGGTCTAGCCCGGGGGAGGTCATCGGCGGCGGAGGAGCCATATCGGCTGCTGTCTGTTTCGGCGGATGTTAGTCGGCACGACTGAGTGGCCGCTCAGTGAATGCAAAAACTCGTCGTGGCTCTCGATCTCCACCTCACCCATATACTCGAGGCAGGTGCCTCAAGCGGCTTTGCGAAAACTCGATGATTGTGTGCCACCACGTTTGCGCTTCTTCATCACCTTGTTTTTCCCTGTAGCGATCTCTTCCTCCTGATCCATCTGACGGACGAAGGTCTTTCGCATGATCTTCAATGTTTGAGGACGGCGGTGATTGGGCTTGAGCAGATCGAAAAGATCCTGGGATTCTTTTTCGAATTCCATCTCCTCGTCCTCGGCTTCAGTGGTGTGTCGACCGGATTTCGTGCCTCGCATAACTCCCTCCTGTGATAGACCTGCATCATTCGTCCATTCTCATTCTACCTGTGTTGTAAAAGGGGAGGCAGAGGAGGGAGACTCCTCTGCCTCAGTTGCCTTCCCGCGCGGGACCCGCTTGCGTCATGGTCATAGAAAGCGAGAGTGGGCGACTCTCATGTTTGCTCTATGACGAAGGCCGAACGGGGGCACGTTCGGTTCCTCCCGTCATGCGGGCCTTCACGCATAGAAGACAACGCCTTCGCCAATGGAATTTTTCACGTTGATCACGATGTTCATCCTTCGTTCAGGCAGCCAGCGAGGGCGTCAGGTCGTCCCGCCGCCGCTGCATGGCGACTCCCAGAGCTTGCACATCCAGTTCAGACGCAGCTAGAGGGAGAATGACGGCCTCTTCGCCGGCGATATGTTCCAGAACGGCGTCTTCGAGTTGCATAAACAATTTTCGATAGTCGGAACCTCGTGAGTCGAGCGTCTTCAATTGTTCGATGAGTGCTTCCACCGTCTGATGTTCTTCATACGCCTGAGCGATGACGTCTTCGTTATCCTCTTCCTCGTCGACCTGCTTTTTCATCCCGTCGATTCTCTCTCCGTCCAAACCCTGCTTTTCTTCTTCGCCGATTTCCGACATGTCGACGCCGTTTCTTTCGATCGTCGAACCGAGCACATCGGAGGGGTTGAACTTGCTCCGGACCGCTGGATAAAAGAGTTCTTCTTCCAAGGTGGCATGAATGGTCAGTTCGGTACACAGCCGCTTGGCGAGATCAGTCTTCTCATCCGCTGATGCGACGTTGAATTGATCGAACATTTTTTTAATCAGCTTGTGGTCGGCTTTCAGCATCTTTACCACATCGGGCGGTCTGGAAGTACTCTGCGATGTTTTCTTGGACATTACGATTCCTCTTCGAGAGGCTGGATCTATCCGCTGACAACCGTCCTGCCGTTTAGATGTGGCATGTCCTTATCAATAACGGCGAGTCAACATGTGACCCCCGCTTGATTGGAGTGACGCGTGATCCTGCGCTGTGCAAGACATGGACCGGTCCATGGCGAAGGTGGGAAAAGCAAGGGGATTGGCTGAAGCTGTTCCTCTGTGCGGTGTGGAACAATCTGTGGCCTAAATGATTTCTCACGCAACATTGACTAGTCCGGACAGAATGTTCTTTTTTCGGACAGGTCTTCCTGGGAAAACAGCGGAGAGTGATAGTGTCCTTCTCTCTCGTCCTTCTCGCGGTCGGCACCGGCGGGCTTGATTGAGAGAATCTAGCCTTCCGCGATCGGCATCCACTTTCGGCCTATCAATTCTGTATCACTCCTCCTTTGCTTCTCGAACCAATGGACCAAGCTGCAAGGTGAGTACCGAATGAGCTGGTCAGGTTCAATGATACGCCGTGTGAGATTGCCGATCGCGTTGGACCAATCCATGGATCTTCTGTCCTCATCTAAGACAAGTTGTCTACACCCACTTGTCTTTTCCCTGAGGTTCGCTCGCTACACATCACAACTTGATGAAAGATTCATTCATGCCGAGAGGCGATGTGCGGAGCCGGTCGCCTCGCGAGGCGGCCCCGGTTCGCGAATTGCAATAAATAACAGTAGGGCACCGGATGGAACCATAATGTTCTTCAACAAGAGACAAGAATGAAGCCAGGGTTTGGCAAGCGGGATCCTAGGGAGACCAGCAATATAAGGATGGGCGTAATTGTGATGTACTGCAGGCTATGAGGGACCAACGCGTCTTTTCAAGTGAGCATACACCGTCTGGAAATGTAGAAAGGAGATCGTTACCATGCAACTGGTTCAAGATGATTTCATCGTCAGGGAAGTGGGCCACGACGAGATGGTACGTGACACACTGCTTGAGTGGTATGGCCGACGGCCATCCCTACGGGATGTTGAGGTCGTAGTGTTGAATGGCATTGCGATTCTCCGTGGACGTATCACAACTCAAAGGGATCGCACTCTCGCGGTCGACCTTGCGCTGGGGGCCGGGGCTGATGAAGTACAGGACGAATTATTGTTGACCTGGCCGATCGCGGCGTGACATGTAGATTTGGATCAGCGGGTGATATACCGGGCGGCTTCGAGAAGGTCATGTTGGCGCAAAGTTCATACGCTGCAGACTTTTAACCATCCCCCCTTGCATAATTGACGGAGGCCAGCGGGCAGCTGGTTGTCAGGCCGTTGAGGCACGCGATACCCTGCGGCTATCAGGATGTGATGTCGGGCTGGTGGTGGGATTGCATGATGGTGATGGGAATTGGAGGGGCGGAGATGAGCAAGAGACGATGGGCCGGAATCGGACTGGGGCTGGGGGGGCTGCTAGTTGCAGGATGCGGCGGTGGCGAACAGGGGAAGAGCTATTTGATCCGACACGCGGCTGTGACACTTTCTCAGGCCGTGGAAATCGCGGAATCGACTGCGCCTGGCCGAGCCGTGAAGGCTGAACTGGAGTTTTCACACAGCCGTGTGATGTATCAGGTGGAAATCATCGATGCCGTTAACCATACGCGCAAGGTATGGGTCGATGCAGAAACTGGCAAGGTCGGGAAATGACGGGGCGGGTTCAGGCGGATGTTATGCCATGCAAAATAAACATCAAAGCTGTTTCGTGTCCTTGTCAATGTGCATATGGGAAGAATGCCACGGCCACGGTTGTGGACTCTGATCTACCCACCACCCCTCCATGCGTGCTTTCTAAAAAACCTCCAGACTAGGCTCCGCCGTCATGCAGCGGCTTGCTGAGTGCTTGAGGGAATCGTCCGTGCCGGACTTCCGAGCTGTTTCGCCAGCCCGTGCGTCGCACACCGAACGGTATGAAGAAGGTCTGATGAATCGAAGGGCTTCGGCAGCACCGCATACGCCGGAGCGAGGAAACTGTTTTTCGCCTGCTCAATCAAGAATGCATCGCTGGAGGCAAGAATCACCGGTGTATGAGGCCACATCGCCTGCGCCAGGTCGAGCAATTCCAATCCATCCATTTTAGGCATATGGTAATCGGTCAGCACTGCATCGTAGCGGCGCTTCTTGAGCGCATCGAGGGCTTCTAACCCGTCGCATGCTTCATACACGTTGTAGCCCGCTTCACTCAGGATAAAGCACACGACAGTCCGTACAGACGCATTGTCTTCCGCTACAAGCACCCGTTTTCCATAACCATCCATTGAGGGCACCTCCTTGTAATTGAGTGGAAGCCAAGGTTACAGGCTAGCAAAAAACACACCTTCATTTCCCCTTCCGCAAGGAAAGATGAGTATTGATATTGCTCGCATTTACAGAGTGAAGGACCAGACGGGCCTTCCGAGGCGGGACAGCTTGTCCTGCTAGCAGGGGAAGCCGAAATACCGCAACTTCCTCCGCAACGTTTTTCGGTGTATCCCGAGAATCTCGGAGGCCCGTCCGATATCCTGATTGTGAGATTCCAGCACACGAAGAATATGGTCCTTTTCCAACTCGGCGAGCGTGACCCAACCACGGGCCTGGTTGGCAGTCTGCACGGTGGCAGCCTGCACGGTGGCAGCCTGCACGGACTGCGGTAAGTCCTCTGGAAAAATGACCGTGTGAGAGGTCAGGGCGATGGCGCGTTCTATCGCATGTTCCAGTTCCCGGATATTCCCGGGCCATCTATAACGCGTCACCAGCGCCATGGCCTCGGACGTCATGCCGTTCACGGGAGGAGATTTTTTTACACCGTACATTTGAATGAAGTATTGTGTCAACAGCGGAATATCTTCCGCGCGATCGCGTAATGGCGGAATGTTGATGGTGATCACATTCAGCCGATAAAACAGGTCTTCCCGGAAGGTCCCTGACTTGACTAGCGATTCCAGATCCTTTTTGGAGGCCGCGATGATGCGTACGTCGACGGTCATGGGGGAGGTGCTGCCGACCCGACGGATCTCCCGCGCTTGAATCACGCGCAACAGTTTGCTCTGCAACGCAGGCGATAGATCGGCAACTTCATCCAACAGGCAGGTGCCCAGATGCGCTTGCTCTAACAGCCCTTTCTTCATTGCAATCGCGCCCGTGAAGGCGCCTCGCTCGTGGCCGAACAGTTCTGATTCAAGAAGCGTTTCGGCCAGGGAACCGCCGTCCACAGCCACGAAGGGACCGGCGCTGCGCGCGCTGTTGGTATGCAGTGCGCGGGCGATCAATTCTTTGCCCGTGCCGCTTTCCCCTTGGAGAAGCACCGTACTGTCGGTATGGGCCACGCGAGCGATGGATTTGTAGACGGACACGATGCCGGGACTACTGCCAACGAGATTGTCGTAGTGGTATCGATTACGCAGCTGTTCTCTCAATGCCTGATTTTGACGGGACAACTGGTTATGTTCCAGAGCCCGGCGGACCACCAGACGAATGTCGTCTACAATGAAGGGCTTGCTCAAATAATCGAATGCGCCGGAGCGCAAACTGTCCACAGCGGTTTTCAGTGAGCCGTAGGCCGTCATGAGAATGACGGGGATATCGTGATAGCGGTCCCGCAACTCGGCAAGCAACCCCATTCCGTCCAAGCCTGGCATATGGATATCGGACATGATCAGATCGGGCGTGCGGCTGACGATGTGATCCAGCGCTGTCCTGCCATCCGGCGCCGTGCCCACCTCATAGCCTTCCTTCGAGAGGATATCCTTGAGTACGGTCAAGGTATCCGTATCGTCGTCTACGACTAAAACATGTGAATGCTCTTCCATCATGCGGTCTTACTTTAACGGCTGGGGTTATTTCTCGCGCACCGGAAAATGAATGATAAAGCTGGGTCCCTTGGCTGGCTCACGTTCGACCGTCATTCGCTTCGGCTCCAGCGGTTTCTCTCGGCATCGGTCCGTCAGGCTGCCCTGACCCTGTCTCCAAGATAACTTCAATATGACCTGTCCTCATAGGGGACAAGTCGTCCCGCGCCTTCTCACGCTACACTTGGCCGACTATTCGAAGTTGCATATTTTTCCACATGGTTATGAGCATGACGGCTTCTGGCAGTCTTTGTGCTTAAGGGTTCTGCAGCAAGGGAGAAGAAAAACATGCGGTTCAAAACGCGCTCCTGCCGTCAGAGGATGTACTGAGCCCTCACCCTGAAAGGAGACACACTCATGATCTGTACACGCTGTGGAGGTTTCAAAGTAGTGGATCATTTTTACGGAGCTTTGAAATGCGACGGGTACCGCTGCATCAACTGCGGTGCCATCACGGATATTCAAATCCTTTTGCCTGCGATGAAACTTCGATCCGCGGGCAACGGTGGAAGAATCAGGCCAACGACACGTCCAGTCGAATCACGCTTTGTAAACGTGGGGGGCGGCCCTGCGAATGAGGTCGAGCGTTAACAGGGACTCTCCCCGTTTTTTCACCACCTCGTGATGCGAGTCGGCACGACGAAGCGTGCCGCCGCTCAGAAGCCGCACAATTAAGTTAGGCATAGAGGGTATTTTGACGTCTTTCATAGTCAGCCCTCCCGATAATGCCCCCATCGTTGAAGCAAGTCTGACCCAATGCCAACAGTGCGTACACTGGGATATACCCTAGCCAGGGAACTGCCGCGTCCTCGACAACCGCCAGCGGTTGAGGCCGGCACAAGATGACCCAACTCATATTTCTGCCTGGGGATATTCCTAGTGGCCAAGCTTCTCCCGATTTTGTACGTTCGCCGAGGGTTCAGGGAAAACCGATTCTCAGGACAGCCCGACATACACACCAAAGGAGGTTGTGATGATGAACAGCACTCGGAATGTCCTCAAGAAGTCGTCACAAATTTATCATGATCCTCACGCAGATGTTCGATACCATATTCTTGAAGCCGTCCGGCACGAACACGAATGTGATCTGGAAGAATTGGTGCGTGTCTGCCCGTCTTGCACCTGGAATCAAATATTTTTGGAAGTGGACCGCCTGAGCCGAACGGGTGAGCTTCGATTGCTCCCCAAAGGCAACGGCCTGTATGCGGTGCGTCTTCCCTCTCCAGCGACGAGGTAGGGGACGGGTCCAAGGGAGCATTGGCGCGTCACTGATGACACGGTGCGATCCTCTGAGTGGTGTGGGACACGATCAGCCGTGCGTTCTTTCTGGCCGACGGGATCTGAGGCCTGACGGAAGAAGATCAAGGGCAATCGAGAAATGTTATGGCGTGAGTGCCATGTTTGGCTTGAGTTGCACGGATGTAACGCCGTAGGGAGTGATGAAGGCGACCACTTTGTCCCCAGGCTTCAATGGGCCTCCAAGTTGTGTACGAGAATTCAACTGCAAAATAGTGATGGTGCCGTGATCATCCCGGATGACGATGGTTGTAGGGAAGACCTGCACGACATCGCCCTCCACTTGGCCCTGCTGCGGCACATTGGCCCCGCAGAGCACCGCCGATCCGAACATCATGACAACCGTTATAAATAGGGTGGCGAGCATAGGCTTGTTCCATTCTCCCGGTACCAATCAAGCCATCAATCCCACGCCGACATGGCATGCCGGTCGTTGGTGTTAATCCCCCCTGTATCGGCACATGAAACCGAACGCCCTCCGACCCGCCAAATTAGACACGGCTTGAGAGTTCAAGGTCGGCCTGTTTCCGTGTCGGCATGACACGTCTCCATCCCTCAAGCCATGACATCTCCTGCTTACGTCACAGGGGGGCGACGGCCCATGATGAATCCGACGGCGGCAAAGATCAGAAACACGACGAACAGGATATAGGCGATCTGAGTCGCCGTTCCCGCCACTCCGGATAGGCCCAGCACTCCCGCAATAATGGCGACGACTAGGAACGTAATTGCCCAGCTCAGCATGATCGGCTCCTTTCGACTGAGAGTTATTGAAATACGATCTCGCCAGCCTGAAGGCGTTGTTCGACCTCCCTGGCTTCACGCTCTCTGTTGGTGTGCCTTAGTATGGCGGCGAACATTTCCAGGGTCGCTGTCATTTGAGGGTCGCCTTGTTTGATCTGTCCGGCCTCCAGAATAGCCAGGGATTTTTGGATAAACTGTTCCGCTTCCGCCAGTTGGCCCTGTGCGGCGTAGAAGCTAGATAGGGTCTTGAGCGTCAGTGCCGTACGTGTGTGATCTGCGCCGAATCGTTTCAGGTTGATCTCCAGAGCGCGCTTTAAAAGCGGTTCGGCATCCTGGTACCTCTGCTGCGTCGCATACAGAATTCCCAGATTCTGGATGATCGCCCCCACGCCGGGATGATCCGCTCCCAATCGATATTCGCCGATCAACAGAGCCCGCTGAAACAATAGCTCCGCTTCCACTGTTTTACCGGTTGTCGCGTAGACCGCGGCGAGGTCATTGGCGGCTTCGGCCACCCGCAAGTCATCGGCTCCAAACTTTTCCGCTTGTTCCATCGCGGCAATGAATAATCGTTCGGCATCTCCTAGCCGACCCTCTTGCATCGCGAGAACTCCGCCGTTGCGCCATGTATGCCACAATGTGTCTTGCGCGCGGACCGTTCCTTCCGCACATGCAATTGTTATGAGGATCGCGATGGCGCCTACTACAAGGTGCCGGAAGAGGGCTGTTCGGGTAACTACGGGCATGCGGTCCTTTCAGGCATTGAGGGATTCATGTGCCGCGCGCCTCCGTGCCGACTCGACGCATAGCGTTGACTCGATGAGGCAAGTGATGCAATACGTGTCGACGAAGCGAATGTGCTGCCGGGTCCCATCGCCCAACCGCGCCATGATCGTGATGGGATCCACCCATTGATGGACCTCGAACATCTGTTTGTCTTCCGGCAGCAGAATTCTCCAACAGGAGGCGCACATGTAGAGAGAATCTTCCCCTTGATAATCCATATCCATGAAACCAGTCTACTAGTCGCGCCTTGATTGGATGACTAGGTGTTGTCCCTGGTTGCAAAAGCATGATCCCTAGTCAGCGATATTGTGGTACTGAGAATGGACTGCTGTCTGTTCTGACTCTACTGTCCTTTGAAGGTTGTCTCGATGTGAAGAGGGTTAAGGCGCCTGATATTGCGGGGGGTAACTGTTTTGGCCACTAGGGTTATCCCCAGTTATGGCGGGTATTGCGCACTTCATATAGTGTCTGTCAGGCAAGACCTTAGCTATGCATGACCGCCGTCTTGTCCAATCAAGTTGAATTCTTCAGGATAATTGTATGATGATGAGCTTGTAGAGCTCGGATGCCAGGGATACCACTTATGACTATGTCTAGAGCAAGAGTGCTTCTCGTCGACGACCATCCGCTGGTCTTGGAAAGTTTGAGGCTGCTGATTGAGCCCAATTTTACGATTGTGGGTTCTGTCCACGATGCCAACGAACTCTTAGATCGTGCGAAAGACTTGAATCCTGATGTCGTCCTGCTTGACGCCTCATTGCCGGGGATGAGCGGATTCGAAGCTGCTCGCCGGCTCAAGACTCTCCTCCCGTCGGTCAAGATTATAATGGTCACGATGCTGGCAGAAGCCATTTCCATCAGCGAAGCGTTCAAGGCTGGAGCGAGCGGCTATGTGCTGAAACAGTCGGCGTCCGATGAACTGTATGCGGCAATCGAAAGCGTCATGATGAACAAAACCTTCGTGTCGCGGAAGATCGACTCGGATGTGCGGGAGTCGGTAGAACACAAGTGGTCTCGCCCGGAAGGATATTCCAGCGATCTCACCGCTCGACAGCGCGAGATTCTCGTCCTGCTAGCCAATGGACGGTCGACCAAGGATATTGCGCAGACTCTCAAGATTTCGATGAAGACCGTCGAGTTTCATAAGGCGAATATCACCCGCAAATTGGGCGTCCATACCAACTCCGACTTGATTAAGTTCGCCTTGGCTCAAGGCATCACCACGCTCTAGCTCGCGCAAGCAGATCGACTTTTCGATAGTCGATGTTGACGTGTGTGCAGTTACGGGTGGAGCGGGGAGAGGAAACGATCAGTGGATGGAGGTCAATCCTGCAGAGATTGCATACTTAGTCAATTCCGCGGCACTCCTCAGGTGCAGCTCCTTCATGATTCTCGTTTTGTGAAACTCTACCGTCTTGATCGAAACAGCTAGAATCGAGGCGATTTCCTTCGTGGCTTTTCCCTCGGCCACCAACTGCAGAACCTCTCGCTGGCGTGAACTCAACGATTGCGCGAATTCATCGCCGTCCCCTGGTGACGCAGGACTCGTCGGATTGACCGCCTGATCGACCAAGCCTTGGGTGACCAAGGGCGACACGAAGGCGCGCCCTTTCCGCACTTCGTCGATTGCCTGGAGCAGTTCAGAGCCCGCAGACTGTTTTAACACATACCCGGAGACACCCATGCGGAATGCTTGGGTGACAAAGCTTGCTTCCGAATGCATGGTCAGAATAATAATTTTGATGTTGGGATTGGCCTTCTTTACTTGGCGTGATGCATCTAAGCCGTTCAACAAGGGAAGGGAGATATCGACTACAGCGATGTCGGGTTGTAACTTGGCCGCAGCCGCCACGAGCGAACGGCCGTCAGCCACGATGCCGACAAGTTCACACATCGGTTCGAGCAGCTTCTGAATGCCCTCAGCAACGAGCATGTGATCATCTGCCAGCAATACGCGACACGTAATAGTCATTTGCTTTCCTAATAGATTATCGGAATATCTTATTCTCAGAGTATACAGACTTTCCTTCAGACCGTTCAAGCCTGAATCGCGTACAAACCAAAATATCTTTTGCTAGGGAATCCCCTAGTACAAGACCGAGAGGTTATTCATTCCTCGATGACTTCTCTCATCGGACAAACAGTCTTACCGATCTTTTGTTCGAGACATTTTGTCCTTTCTACTTTCATCGGTCCTAGCGATTACCCCTGAAAAGCCGGTGAAATACTCCACAGCAAGGTCGGTGCATATCTTGCTACTGCGATCTTCGCTGAGAGGGCTCTCGCGCACTATTGCGGAGCCCAGGGGTTCGTCACATGAAAGGAGACTTGCATCATGAGCCGTTTATCAATCGGGGGCCAAATCCGTCGGGGTTTGTTGATGATGGTGGTGGTTGCTGCAATTATACCGATGATTCGGTGTGGTGGCGGCGATAATGGAGGCGGTTCCTCGTCCGCTCCGCCGCCGGGTCCGGGTGGAGGGGGAGGCACGGCACAGTTTGCCTATGTGATTTCTACGGTCGACAGCCAAATCCGAGCCTATAACTTAGATGGAGCCGGCAATTTAACCTCTGTCGGCACCCCGATCGCCACCGGGCTCGTGCCTCACCATGTCAACGTCGATCCGCAGGGAAGTTTTGTCTATGTCTCGAACCATGACTCGACCTTTGTATCCGGCTTTCGAATCAATCAAGACGGCACCCTGACCGGCATAAACCCACAACCTGGATCTCCCGTTACTCCCGCCATCGGGGGAGATCCCACGGAAAATCAGCCGCATTCCTCAGTCATGGATCAGACCCGGCAGTTTCTCTACGTAGTCTTCGGACACAACGCGCCGAGCACACTGCGGGCGTATAGCATCGATGCCTCGACGGGTGCTTTAACATTTATATCGGGGCAAAGCTTCCCCGTCGGAATTCACGCACACAACATCACGATCTCTCCCAATAATCTATTCCTGTATGTGGCGAGCGAAGGCTCAGATGAAGTGCACGCGTTTAGTCGAAATACGACCACGGGCGCATTGACATCCGTAGGGGCAGTAGCAGGGATGGACGGCGCATCAGCGGTCACGGTCGATCCGCAGAACCGATTCCTCTACGCGTCGTACACCAATGCAGTGGAAGTATTCGCCATTGGCAACAATGGTGCATTGACCAGAATTGTGCCGACGAGTATGTTCTCAACCAACAATAGCGGGACCGGGAGCGGGCCGCATGCTATCGCCATGCATCCGAATGGACAGTCCCTGTATACAGCTAATATCAACGGCAACACAGTCACGGTATTCGGTGTGGATTCCAATACTGGTGTCCTCACTGAGATTCAGTCACCTTCGCCGGCGACCGGAACTGATCCCAATTTTGTTATAGTCCACCCCAATGGACAATTCCTATACACCGCCGACAATGTTTCCGATCGGGTGTCCCAATTCACGATCAACGCCAATGGGACACTGGTGATACCCGTCATCATTGCCATCCCAGCCGTGGACGGCGCCAACGGGATCGGCACGACGAAGTTTTAACCTCTCTGCATCAGGCGGCCGCCTGTGTTCGACAGGCGGCCGTTTTTTCCAACTCGGTTCATGGATGCGTTTCCGGTGCAAGGGGGCTAACGATGGATAGTCTCAAACGGGTCATCCTCTGACATGGTCTCACAGGTTGTGTGATGCTTGCCGCGTGCGGTATTGCGCGGTATTTCCTCACGATTCTCTATCAACATGAACGCCATGTCTGGTATACAGCAGCGACTTCGGCTAGTCGAAGTTGTGACATCGGATGGGGCAAAAACCTCGGTCGTTCGTGAAGATGAGCGACCCAGACGGTTTCACGAGCAGAAATTGCGGAAGTTGCCTCCGGCGTTTCTTCCACTGGGCACCGTCACCGCAGGGAACGCCTCGGGAACCAACGACGGGGCCAGTTCGTTGGTGCTGCTTTCCGAGGACCGGGCCCGTTCTCTTGACGTCTCGCCTGTCGCGAGAATTCTTGCCTACTCTCGAAAAGCATCCGCGCCAAAATGGTTTGGCCTTGCCCAAGTGCTCGCGATCAGGGACATTCTGTCAAAGCTCTCATTGGAAATCGACGACATTGATCTATTTGAGAACAACGAAGCGTTTGCGGCGGTACCCATGGCAGTCATGGTCGAATTGGGATTGGAGAGTGAGCGCGTCAATGTACATGGAGGCGCCGTCGCGCTCGGACATCCGATCGGCGCCAGCGGCGTCAGGATTCTGACGACCTTGATCCATGCGTTGCAACGCCGTGGGGGCCGGCGCGGCATTGCCAGCCTGTGTATCGGGGACGGAGAGGGCATCGCGTTGGCGGTGGAGATGTTGTAACGAACGCCTTATCTCAATAATTCATTGCGACGTTTCCGAGGGAAAACCGAACAACTGCGTATGGAACTGTCAGGAGAACGCGTTTCTCCCGGGTCTGTCACACTCCGGTTAGCGCGATCTGAGAGTAGGCCCTCCTCTCATCGTGTGAAAGAACCGTGGCAGAGCGCGACCTAATCACTACGTGGTTGCTGGAGGGGGAGGGGAACCGCCGGGTAACCATCGATGGCTTCCTCGAGGACTCGGAGTGACTCATTGAGGAGGTCTGCTGCACAGCTCAGTGTGACCTGAATTTCTTGGAGTGCCTCCTCCCATCGCCCCTCCTGTTGAAGGGTTTGAAAGCGACGGTGATGTTCATCCATGATCGCGTGTTTCGCCTCCAGCATAAGACTATCAATAGCGGTCACAGATGCCTCCCCTTCGTAACATTGAGGCTGCACGCTAGCAGACCCTCTATCTGGACAACAATGATACGAACGGGGGGTAATGTGATTGTTTATCTATGATGCACAAGTATCCAAGTTTATTTAGACTGACTTTTTACTCGCAGCCTATGCGAGAACGTGATCGTGCTGCTCCCATGGAGCCATCCAGTCCGTACTATTCATGAACGCTGCTGTCGCAATCGCTCAGACCTAACTCAAACGAGACGGGTGAGATTGGCAGGAAAATCCGACAGGGAGGGACAGGCCTCTCACGTCACGCGAACCCATTCCTCGCGCTTGTCGCACGCACTCTGCCACACGGAACAACTCAAGCGCTCAGCTCTATGCACAATTTACACACTGTTTACGAGAAATTCACAGGTCTGGAATATGTCCCGGTTAAGCTAGAGCCACGTGATTATACAGAAACCTTAGAACCATGACACAAACTACAATGGAGCAGACTCTCTCGAACGGTTGGCCCAAGCGATTCATAACCACGTTCACGACTTGTGACATCACACGTGTCTGGGAAGTAGGCACGAGATTTATCTTGAGCCTGCTGACCCTGACGATCCTTCTTGGTCTGGCAGGCGGTGTCGTAAAAACGTTTCTCGATCTGCGACTTCTTCTTTCCGCCGACGTGGAAGTAGCACTTCGTCAAGTATTGGTCGACACCCTGACCCTGCTGGCCGTCGTCGAAGTATTGAAGACCACCCTCGCATACTGTTCTGAGGGACGCGTCAGGGTGACCTTTATCATCGACACAGTTCTTGTCGTGATGCTGACAGAGGTCATCTCACGATGGTTCACGGGCGGGGAGTGGCATCAATTCGCGATACTGGGAGGCATCTTACTCACGCTAGGTCTCTTACGCATCGTAGCAGTCAAATACAGCCCGGCACCGACAACGCCTGTACAGCAGGCGCATCAGCTGGGGCTCGCATACCTATAATCTCACCAGGAGGTACCGATGCCGATAAGCGCTCTTCTCGAATCAGCTCCGGACGTTCATCTTGAACAATGGAAGGATCATCATGCCGATGCCCTCACGACAGCGATTCTCGGCCATCTTAATGAGCAGACAGTCATCAGTCTGGACACACTCATTTGCCTCATGCCCCAATACACGTGGAATCAAATCTTCCACCATGTCGACCAACTCGCTCGATGCCATAAAATCGTCCTTCGTCGACACCGATTTGAGTACATGCTCTTTTCGAACGAGTTCGTGGCATAACCACATCCTTCCCGTACTAGTCCACCAGCCCGAATAGACGGTTTAAGGCGGGATTCGGCAAGTCGAATCTTCGCTCAATCTTGACCTCAGCCTGCCTCACACTGTAGCAGTCTGGTGTATCACAGGGCTGGGCGTCGTTCTGACTCTTCTTGACGAGGAAAGATTCAGCAGGATTCAACTTTTTGCCAGGTCGCTTTTGGATGGTGCAGAGGGAGTGGTATGGCGAATGATCTTGCCCTCCACAAGATAGACCACCAATTCGGCGATGTTGGTAGCATGATCGGCCATCCGCTCAAGGTATTTGGCAATGAAGCTCAATCGAATGGCGCGTGAAATCGTGCGCGTATCCTCGAGCATGAATGACAGCAGCTCGCGGAACAGCTGTTCCATCAGATTATCGACAATGTCGTCGTCCGTGAGCACCTTTCTGGCGAGTTGAGCATCATCCTTGACGAACGCATCGATGCTTTGCTTCACCATCATCCTCGCCAAATTTCCCATCATCGGGATATCGATGTAGGGTTTGAGCTGCGGCTCTTCGTTCAGCTCGATTGCCCGTTCGCAGACATTCTCCGCCAGGTCGCTGATTCGCTCGAGTTCGGTGGCGATTTTCATCGCTGTCGTCACCAACCGCAAGTCGCGCGCAGCAGGCTGATGGAGGGCCAGCAGCCGAATACTCTCTTCGTCGATCTCCACATCCAACGCGTTGACCTGGTGGTCCCGCTCGATGACCTCGCGGGCCAGAGCGGAATCGCGCGTGACCAGTGCGGTCAGGGCCATATCGATCTGGTCTTCTGCCTGCCCGGCCATTCGCAGGAGTTTGGTCTTCAAATCGGCGAGTTCTTCATCAAAGTGGCGCTGTGTCATCACGTTCACCCAAATCGTCCGGTAATGTAATCTTCGGTTTGCTTCTTCGACGGCGTGGTAAAGAGTTGCTTCGTGAGGCCGAATTCCACTATTTCTCCAAGGTACATGAATGCCGTCCAATCGGACACCCGAGCCGCCTGCTGCATATTGTGAGTGACAATCACGACCGTTAAGTCCTGCTTCAAGGAAAAGAGCAGTTCTTCAATTTTCGCAGTGGCAACGGGATCCAGCGCCGAGCAGGGTTCGTCCATTAGCAAAACATCCGGCTTGACCGCGAGCGCTCGAGCGATACACAACCGTTGTTGCTGCCCTCCGGAAAGACCGAACGCGCTGGCTTGAAGGCGGTCTTTCACTTCGTCCCACAGCCCTGCGCCTTTGAGCCCTTCTTCTACGATCTGATCTAACTGGCCACGGTTTCGGATGCCATGCAGACGCGGCCCATAGGCCACGTTTTCATAGATCGATTTCGGAAAAGGATTCGATTTCTGGAAGACCATCCCGACGCGTTTTCTCAAGTCAGTGATATCCACATCGGACCCATAGATATTCACGCCGTCAAGCAGGAGAGTGCCTTCTAACCGAGCGCCTTCAATCAAGTCGTTAAGGCGGTTGAGGCAGCGCAGCAAGGTGGATTTCCCACAACCGGACGGCCCGATGAACGACGTGACCTGATTTTTGATGATTTTGATATCGATTTTGAAGAGAGACTGTCGGTCTCCGTAAAAGAAGTCGACCTGATTCAAGGTGAGTTTGACGGCTTGCTTGCCGGAATCCTGGTCAGGCGACTGCCGATGGCTGTCCTGCACGGTGTACCTTAATGATGGAGACGGCTGTTGAGTCGCCAGTGGAGAAAGCTGCATGGAGTTTCCTTATAGCACTGATCCCGCATACTTCTTGCGCAAATGGTTACGAAGGACAATCGCCGTCAAATTTAACAAGACCACGACAGTGATCAAGACCAGGGTCGTGATGTAGACCATCGGTTTGGCTGCTTCGACATTGGGGGACTGGAAGCCCACGTCGTAAATATGAAACCCCAGGTGCATGAACTTTCGATCGAAGTGGAAAAAAGGCCAGGAGCCGTCTACGGGGAGAGAAGGCGCAAGCTTCACGACTCCTGTCAGCATAAGCGGCGCGACCTCACCCGCTGCACGAGCCATCGCCAAAATCAATCCGGTCAGAATGCCCGGCAACGCAGAGGGTATCACGACTTTGAGCATCGTTTCCAACTTGGTTGCGCCAAGCGCCAAAGATCCTTCGCGAAACTCCCTAGGCACGGCGGCCAGTCCTTCTTCTGTTGAGACAATGACTACCGGTACCGTAAGCAATGCCAACGTCAATGACGCCCAGAGAATGCCGCCGGTGCCGAAGGTCGGGGTCGGAAGCCGCTCAGGAAAGAAGATCATGTCGAGGGTTCCACCGATGGCATAAATGAAAAACCCCAGTCCGAACACACCGAAGACAATTGAGGGGACACCTGCGAGATTGTTGACGGCGATTCTCACCAGACGAACCAGAGTGCCTTGCTTGGCATATTCCCGCAGATAGAGAGCGGCAAGCACGCCGAAGGGGACGACGGCGAGGCTCATGATGATCACCATCATGACCGTTCCAAAAATCGCCGGGAAAATACCGCCTTCCGTATTGGCCTCTCGTGGCTCGGTGCTGAGGACGGCCCACACATTCGTGAGATAGATCCAGCTCTTCTGAAACAGGCTCATCTCGTTCGGGCGAAGGGCGCGAATAATCTGGCCCACCGGAATCTGTTTCTCTCTTCCGTTCGCATCCACCATGAGCACGGAGTATTCATCGAATTGTGTACGTAGTGTTTCCAACTCTACGGTTTTTTCTTGGTAGCGGGACTCCGCGGCAGAAAACTGGGCTTTGAGGGTATCGATGTGCCCACTCTCCCGCAACGAAGATGGGCTTCCCATGTCGAGCGCGCGAGCCTTCAACCTGACTTGCTCGATCTCCGCGTTGATCGCGCCGATTTCGACTTTCTCAATCCGAGTGATTTGTCGATGAAGCTCATCGGTGGTGCTGATCACTGGGACTAAGGCAAGCCAGCCGGCTTCATTCCCTTCCGCGAGCACTGTCTCTCCTTTGTATACCGCCTTGATCCTGGCGTACATGTTGCCCCATTCACGTCGTTCCAGGAGCACCACATCCGCCGGATAGGTTTGTGACACAATCTGATCGTCATTGACCCACTTAAAATCGAGCCCATATAAATCACGATTCCCAATCTTGACCCGAAGACGGCCTTTTCCGTCCGGGCGTTCCGGTGTGATGGTGCGGGGGATCACTTCTCGCCCGGCCAGCTGTCCCATCATGCGTTGGCCGTCTTTCAAGGTGACTTCGACGACATCCGAGGTCCAAAAGTATCCCAAGCCGTTAATCATGATCAGCAGCAACAGTCCGAAGACCATCAACAGGGACACCGAGACACCGGCGGCACATCCCCAAATGAAGACGTTGCCGGAGGCGAGGAACTTGTTGAGTTTGGCGCGCATTAATACTGACTGTACTTCGTTCGAAGACGTTGCCGGATGACTTCCGCCACGGTGTTGATCAGAAACGTAAACACAAATAAGAGCACGGCCGCCAAGAATAAGATCCGATAGAGTGTCCCTCCATGAGGGGCCTCTGGAATTTCCACGGCAATATTGGCCGATAACGTGCGAAAGCCGTTGAACAGGCTCCAATCCATAATGGGGGTGTTTCCCGTGGCCATGAGGACGATCATGGTTTCTCCGATGGCCCGGCCAAACCCGATCATCAACGCAGAGAAGATACCTGGACTTGCCGAGACAAGCACGAGCTTGACCAAGGTCTGCCAGCGGGTGGCTCCCAGTGCAAGAGACCCAGCAATCAAATGCCGTGGGACGTTGGACAAGGCTTCCTCGGAAATACTAAAGATGATCGGAACGATGGCAAAGCCCATGGCAAACCCCACCACAAGTGCATTCCGTTGGTCATATCTGAGTCCCCAATGGGTAGCGAACCAGGTTTTATAGTCAGATCCGAACAGGAACGACTCGATCGGCTGGTTCAAGCCCAGACAGATCCAGATAGCCCCGATGATGATCGGAATCAGGACAAACGATTCCATCCCAGGCCGAAGGCGGCGGATGAGAGCGGCTGGGATATACTGCCAAAGAATCGCCGTGACTGCCACGCTCACGGGCACAACCACAATCATCGCGACCATCGCAGGGAACATTCGCTCGAGCATGGGCGCCAGCCACAAGCCGGCCAGGAAGCCCAGGATGACGGTCGGGAGCGCGGCCATGATCTCGATGGTCGGCTTAATCTTGGCGCGAAGGTCTGGATGCATGAACATCGATGTGTAGATGGCGCCTAAGAGAGCGAGCGGCACGGCGACCAACATGGCATAGAGGGTCCCTTTCAATGTGCCAAACATCAGGGGAACCAGACCGAATTTTGCTTCAAAATCATCGGAGCCGCTGGAAGATTGCCACACATGTTCTGGTCGCTCATAGCCTTCGTACCAGATGGATTTGAATAGCGCTGCGATGGTGGTCTCCGGATGGGGGTTGTGTATCGCATAGGTGAGCAGCTCTCCTTGGTTGGTGAGAGCCACGGCTCCGTCGGCTTTGGGAGAAAATGTCAGGGTGCGAATCGCCTGCTGATTCCCGGGAAGCTTCAGCAGCGTCTGCGCAGAGGTGGAGTAGTGGACAAACAGATTGCCCTGGGTGTCGCCGGTGATGAATCCTTTGTCCCGAAGCGATGGAGATATTGCGGTGACGGGAGAAGGATGCGCATCGAATTGATGAATCAGGCGCAAGCGGGTGAGAGAGCTTTCCTGGGCCTGGCGCACCGGCATCCAGACTGAGACGTCGCCGGCGCTGCTGCCGATCACCAGCGAACGATCTCCAATCAAGTAGGCCAGGGCGGTGACTGACGTACCGGCTGGAGCCACGGAAATGGTTTCGATCAGACTCGGCTGGACACCCTCCCGCACATCATAGTGGTAAAGGTTGCCGGCAGCTGTCCCAATCGAAAGTGTTTCGCCCCGGCTGTCGAAGATCAGGGCCGTCACGGACTCAGCACCATGACCGGTCAGTGCAACTGGCGTATTGTCGACTGACGAGGCGGTGTACCAGAGGCGCCCTTGATCCGTCAGAGCTGCGGTGAGCGAACCTCGCTCTGTCGGCTGATAGGCCAAACGAATAATTTGTTCTTTGGTAGGAGTCAATTGCACCGGAGATCCAAGGGTGATCGTCGGAACGATCCGACGAGCCTCCTCTTCGAAACCGGCTGTGAACTCGATCGCCACAGGAATGATGCGGCCATCATCCGTGCCCAAGGCAAATCGATTGCCGCCCCCTACCGCCCGAGCAATGGAGATGATGTGGACCTTGGCTAAGCCTGAAGGAAGGTCATAGGTTATGGGTGAACCGGATTGAGCAGAGAAGAACCGAATCTGGCGATCGGATCCTCCAATAATTTGATAGATAATCTCTTGATGCTCGTCCATTCCAACAAGACTGGACTGCGGGAAAGCTGGCAGGGGAGGAGCGCCTGCGGCGTGACTCGTCTGTGTCCCTTGTGGAGGGAAAAACACGGGAGCGACTTCTTTCACTAAAAAAATAAAGATGCCGATAATGCTCAAGATGACGGCTATCCCACCCATGGTGATAACGACTTGCGCTAGCCGGTCGAAGATGCGGCGCCGCGTGACACTGGTTGAGTGGTGCGACATCGATTGCAGGGGCGTATGGCCAAACGCCCCTGCTGCGGAAGAAGGGGATAGAGCGGGGTCGCCGTCGCTAGTCAAGCTTCTTGAGTTCCTTCTCCATGGCGTCGGCCTTCAGCGGAAAAAACCCGTCCTTGACCACCACCTTCTGCCCTTCTTTGCTATAGATAAATTTGATGAATTCTCCGACGATCGGATCCAGCGGTTTATTGGGTGCCTTGTTGACATAGAGATAGAGGTGGCGCCAGAGCGGATACGACCCATCGTCCGCGTTCTGTTGGCTGGCCTCTTTAAACGCCATGCCGTCTTTCTCAGCCAGGGGAACGGCGCGCACGTTCGAAGTGAGGTACCCGATGCCGCTGTAGCCGATGCCGGCTTGATCTTCACTCACGCTTTGGACTACGGAGGCTGATCCAGGCTGCTCCTTGACTTCGTCTTTGAAGTCTCCGTTCTTCAGCGCATGCTCCTTGAAAAACCCATAGGTGCCGGAGGCCGAGTTTCGCCCGTAGATACTGATGGGACTGTTGCCAAGGTCGTCTTCCAAACCGGCCTGCTTCCACGACTGAATGTTCTCCTGGTGTCCCCAGCGCCGGCTCTTGGAAAAGATGGCATCCACCTGCGCCATCGTGAGTCCTTTGACCGCGTTGTCCTTGTTGACGTAGACGGCAAGCGCATCGATGGCGACCGGGAATGCGGTGGGTTTATATCTGAATTTTCTTTCGAAGGCATCCGTCTCGGTATTTTTCATGGCGCGAGACATCGGTCCCAGCTGTGCCGTGCCTTCGATCAGGGCTGGAGGAGCCGTGCTTGAGCCCTTGCCTTCGATCTGAATTTTGACATTGGGATATTGTTTGCGAAATCCTTCCGCCCAGAGGGTCATAAGATTGTTGAGCGTATCCGACCCGATACTGTTGACATTGCCGGACACTCCGCTGACCTTGACATAGGCTTTCAAGGCTGGGTCGAGTACGATCGCTTCATCGGCATGGGCCGATGGGATACCGGAAACAAGAGCCCCAAAGAGGGCAACACACAGACTGGAACTGGTCGCGAATCTTTTCATTGAAACTCCTTTCAGCATCAATCACATGATCAAGAATGGCCGCGGGGTGTTACCAGGGCATTACATGACTGTTACAACGGTGTTAACTCCCGCAATACTTCTACTCATTACAATCGACCAAACTGGGAGAGGCGGACTGCCTGCAGCCCCCAGAAGCCGTCGTTAATAGTTCCACTGCAATTGACAACGCACAACCTGCCCATCGCGGATATCATAGGGTGCGTTTATGGTATCCGTGCGTTTCATCCAGGCATAGGCTACCGTCAGCTCAAGCGCCCTGCTGAATTGATATTCCAGCCCGACTTCCAATTCCCTGACGACATTGAACGGTGAATTGGTCCGGTGCTTCTTTCCGCCGTTGTATTCTTGCCAGCGTATGTACGGAATGGCGTCATCCCACTTATACATGGCTTGGACATATCCACCCTGGAGATAGCCCTCCTGAACGGCGTTACGGGCAGCGTTCAGTTCCGGGCCTCGGCCCCAGTTCCATTCTGCCTGGAAACCGAAGGGTTGAGGATAGAGCACGAAATGCGCACCGATTCGCTCGTCGAGGATGTTTACATTCCCTGCCGTAGTTGCTAGACCAGTCCCGGGAGCGGTGGTGACATTCACTACCCCACGGTATGCATCCGCTCCGACTTGTATGATTTGCCCGTAGGGCAACTCGAAGGGGTAGGTGGCATGTAGTACGACATGCTTATTGTCATTGGCTTCCGTGACATTGAGGGTCTGACCGTTATACACACCGACGCCCAAGACACCGTAGTCTCCAGATCCTTTGAGACCCTTGTCGATCAGACTGCGGAAGACTTTTCTTGTCTCAGCCGGAGTGTAATAGAAGAAAAACCCGATGTCGCGCTCTCCGTTTACCGCACTATTAAGGCCGTCGACCCGGTCGAGCGCGAGACGCTGTTGGCTGGACTGTAGATTTTCAAATCCAAACGGGACCTTCGATTGTCCTGCTCGAATACGAAACTCTTTATCCTTCGACAGGAACGGCAGGAAGATATCGGTATAGGCGTCTCGGAGTTGCGTAAAGTTATTATTGCCGGTTCCAGCGGAAGCCGCAAAGTCCGGCTGAATATAGATAGACAGCCAATCGGTGACATCGCCGGAGATGACGAGGCGGACACGGCGGAATTGGAAGCCTTTATTATTGCCTATCGAGCTATCGTACTCGCTGACCAGTTTTTTATCGTCGGTGACATAGTTATAGCGGAATTGGGTATAGCCGCGGATGCTGAGCTTTTGATACCATTTTTCGGTCGTCCCACGTTGTTGAATAATGGCTTCTTCTCTTTCGGCGTCGGCTTTCGTCTTGAGCCATTCTTCTTTCGTGATCTGGCCTTTCTCGTAGAGAATGTCTTCAATTTTAGCTTGGGCATTGCCGGCCTGGATGATCAATCCAAGGCCGATCATACAGACGATGGTCATGAGCCACTGTCGTCTCATTCACATACCTCCTTTTCTTCAGGTTGGAAACTATCGATTAGCCGGCTAATCGGAACGATAGGTCCAATTGATTAAGATGAGATGACAGTGGTGTTACGGGATTGTTAATTTCGAATGCGGATTCGAAAAACTTCGAGCAGGTGCGTAGCCGGCTGCGGACTCAGCAGGCGTGAACGGTGACACGTGAAAGGGAGTGCTAGGAACGCTGAGCCGATTGCGCCGGGCGTATCGCATATGGCCCGGCCGATATACGGCAATATTCGTACGTTTCAGGAATCACGGTCTTTTTAGACAAGCGGACTTTTTGAGCATGCTGTTAGAGGACGCGGTAGTACAATACCTTCCCTGTTCCAGTGTTCTGATTGCGCTGGAGCACCGCGGTCGCATTCCTGGTCACTTCGTTCATCTTCACGATCATGTTGGCCAAGAACAGATCGCTCTTGACGTCGTACAGGTTTAGCTGACGAAGTTCTTTCCCAATGTCCTCAAAACTACTCACACGATCCAAATCCTGAATGGTTTTAAAGGGACGGGCTTGAACAATCGCCGCGGCCATGCCTTGAGTGATACGAGGATCGAGCGCCTGAAGTACAAAGAGATTGGCGGTGTTCAGATTCACCTTACTTTCGCCTTCCAGCGGATAGACAGTCACCACCTTCGAAATCTTTGCAATGATGTCAGGAGTCATCCCTTTAATCAGGCGCAAATCTAGGAGGGTCTGCAGAGGAGCATTCGCCGCACGGTAGGACGGACGCAACGTTTGATAGTAGAGGCTCTCGGCGCCGGACGGTTCCTGGACCTCGTCCTGATCCACCCAGTCGACAATGGCATCCACCAAGTCCGGATTGATCTGCAGAAGTTCGAAGAGCCGTTTGACCCTCTGAACCCTGGGTTTCCTGGCATTGACGTCTCCGCCAGCTGCGAGGTCGTTCAGGTTCAGTTTGCCCCGTTCATCCTCGATCTGCGCGGTCAGTAGGCCGTCCCCGATGGCATAATTCGTGATGGGCTGGGCCCACACGTCGGTGGGGGCGTCAAACAATTCCCCGGATAGCTTGTCCTTCAAGAAGTCTTGCTGCAAGATGCCGCGGGCTGCCTGCACTGCCGCGCGCGCGAGCACGGTGGCCTTGAAGTTATCGCGGAAGGCTGCCGCATCGCGGTATTCCCGCCTCGCCTCGGCATCGAACTCAAGAATCAGCGCGACCAGGAGAGTGAGAACCAGGAGGGTAAGGAGGAGCGCAATACCGCGTTCATCAGACCTTCGCATAGGTCACGATTTTCAGCGTGGCATCGAGATTGACCGGGTTATCGTATTTCGGTTTCAGCTGCAGATGATGCACCTGAACATCATAGGGCGCCCGTTCGATAGCCGCCAGTAGCGCGAGGAGCTGGGGAAGCGACACGCCGTCGAGCCGAAGGTCGACCGCAGTTTCCTGATAGCCCTGGACGACAATGGGGGCCTGAGGCTGCATGCCGGCAATGCGATCGCGAATCTGCGCCGCCGTGGTCGCCTCTTCCATGAACGCCAGCAGTGAAAACTGGGCGGGCGGGCTTGGCATGCGCTCTTCGAGTTTGGCGATACGCGCCTGCTTGAGTACATAGTTCTGCGCCACAAGCGCAAGTTCCTGGCTTTCTTTCGCTTTTCGTTGCGCTTGCCGATCGAGCTTGTCGATCGATGCCAGAAGCGGATCGACGATCAGGAAAAATACCAGTGCGGCTGCGACCATGGCGCCGCCAGCAGATACGATGATGCGCTCGCGTGATGAGAAGTGCTGCCACCGTTCTTTCAGCATCTGCATCATGGCCGTTGCACCGTGTAGGTGAGACGAAACACGACTTGGTTCTGCACGGCTCCGACTCGGGTATCGCTGATGGACACGTCTTGAAAGGTCTCGTCTGCCTCGAAGGCCTGCTTGATTTTATCGACCGCGTCGAACGTCGTGGTTTCTCCCTCCAGATGGATACTGGTCCCGTCGATCGTCAGTTCCCGTACTTTCAACGGCACGCCCGGCGGCACATGTTTTCCCAGATCCGCAAGGCCGGCAAGAACGTTGTAGCTTCTGCCGTCGACAACCGAGAGGCCTTTTTCCAGCTGCAATACCCGGTAACGCGCCTGGTCCAACTCCTCACCCGGACCGGCGCCGGGGCCGAATGTTTGCTCGTATTGCGCCTGGAGGCCACGCTTGAGCTCCTTGACCGTCGAATCTTTGAGGAAGACGCGTGTGGAGAGATCCCCTAGGGCCAACACAGCCAAAATGATTCCACCCCATAAGGCCAGCCGTCGATCCTGTTTTGAGACATTCCCTGGGGCTGACGCGGCATCGCTGCCGGCTTTAAAGTCGAGAGCGAGGTTCGATCCCGCCAGCCTCGACTTCCAACGAGGACGGACAATGTTCGGATGGATTGCCAACCCGAATGCAATCGAAAATGCACGGGGACAGCTTGATCCAAATCCTTGCCGCGGGCCGACCGGGAGTAGGCCTAATTGATGCGCCATATGCCCGCTCAGTTCTTTCAATTTAGAACCGCCACCCGATACCCAGCAATGAGTCAGTCGTTGGTGTACCGCACCTTCATAGGTACGGAGGGAGACGCGTAGCTCTTTGAGGACCGGTTCGAGCCAGGCATCAACTTCCTGTACCGTCATAGCCCGCTTCCGTCGCTCCGCTTCGGCGAAGCTGCATGCATAGCGAACGGCAAGCGCAAGGGTAAGATGATTCCCACCCCACAGCAGGGTTCGCAACAGGACCGGACGGCCTTCATGCACAAGGCACAAGGTCGTCTTCGAAGCCCCGACATCGATGATCGCCATGTCACCTGGGACCTGGGCCCCTTCCTCTTTCAGAAATTGACTGACTGAAAACAAGGCCATGCCGTCGATCGTGATCACGGATGGATTCAAATCAGCAGAGGCCATAAACCGCAAATGTTCAGCAATTTTTGCTTTGGGCGCTGCGGTGACGAGGACATCGGACCCACTGGCTTTTGCAACCCCTTCCTGGGATTCTCGCGCCGGCAGCAATAGACTGCCGACGGTCACGTCCTCCAAGGGCATCGGAATTAGATTTTCCATTTCGAACGGGACGACCTGGGCCAGCTTGGAGGCATCGCGAAAGGGGAAGGAGAGGGTTCTGACAAACACATCTTGGCAGGGGAGTGCGGTGACAATTTGCCCACTCTCGTATAACCCATGCTGCCAGAGAAAATTCCTGAGCATGGCCGTGCGATGCGCCGGCTCCGTGTGTTCCTGACGCCCATAGGGAACAGGCTGATGGAAATATTCCACAGACTCACGCCCTGTCAGACGCCGGCGAAACCGGACGGCCTTGAAGGCCGTCTGCCCAATATCAAGCCCAACACATTCAGCAATCATCAATAACCCTGTTTGTTCCTGTTTCTCATCATTCTCGGCTGAGATCTTTGCAGGACTAGCGAGATACGCACGCAAGGAGAAACAATCGAATTTGTCCGGGACATCGATCTACGCCTCTCTTGCCCGTCTTGCATGTCCCGCCTTTCGTGCGCATCACGCTGTCTATTAGAGCGCCACCCTCGCACTCATAATCGGCCCCACCAGCTTGAACATCAAGGGGGTCCCAGGCTGGAACGGCGGCAACGACAGGCTTGCTGCTTTTTGAGCAAACCCGGCGCCGGGAATCACGGTGACGGTAAGATCCAGCAGGCTCTGTTGTAGCGGCTGCCGCAATGCCACACGCCCCTGAGCCGTGAAGGATCCATCCGCACCGTCTCCCTTTAATTCTGTGACATCGCATGCGCCATCGCGGCAGGTGAGCGCGGCCTCGATCCGGCCGAACGCGAGCGAGAGATTTGCGGAGGCGCCGGCGGCGATCCGTTCGACGACGAGATCCTTGATTTCGACCTTCACAGTCCCTTCGCCTTTGAGGGCTGCTTGGACGCCTTGTGCGTTGTCCCAGCGATGCATGAAATCTCCTTGGACTGTCCCTCGGCTCACGTAGGGTTTCAGGACTGACGCAAGATCCATATCCTTAAGCCGGCCTTTGACAGCAATCGGACCCTCTAAGGACCATGTGGCCGCGGTCAGAGATCCCGTGGCGCGGCCAGCTCCAGCCTGTGCCACTCCCGGCAACTGGACGGCATAATCTATCACCAATTGCCCTACAATTGCCTGAAAGATGCCGAATGTTGCCCGTACGGCTTCAACGGGAATCGCGCCACTCGTAGGTCCGGCGAAGACGAGATCGCGCCACTCGATCGCTGCTGGAAAGCCCACTGACCAATCCGCAGCGCGAACCTCCCATCCACTCGCCCGATTAAGTTCGATCAACAGTCGGTTCTGAAGTGGGCCATAGGGAAAGGTCAGGAACAAAAATACGATAAAACAGGCCAGCGACGCCAGCCCCCATCCCAGAGGGCCCTTACGCGTCAGTATCTCAGGCCAGGCAATAGTCATGAAGCCCCCAACGCCACCCATTGGCGAACCGTCTGGAGTTCCGCTTTCTCTTGGAGCAACGTCAGTTCAAGTAAGATCGCTTTCGGAGTTCCGCGCCCACGGCCATCCCACTCATCCAGCCAGAGATTGCTCTTGCCGTCGTAATAGCGCACGTTGAACCCTTTGACCTTGCTAGCCAGCTCCACTTGTTCGATGGATTCGTCAGTCAGACCATAGAGATTTCTTTGTACGAATCGAAGGAGGCGATCGCCTTCTCTGGTATAGACAATACGAACCAGCTCGGTATCTTTAGCCGACTCCGCCCCTCGAAACTGGCCCATCGTGAGAAACGCTACCGAATCGGCAGGCTGACCGTCGTATGTGCCGTTGATCCCCGTCCAAGGAAAAGTCGCGCGACTTTCGCCGAGCGACAGTTCATCGGTCATGACACGTAAAGTACTGCGAACAATCTGCTCATTGGCCGACTTCGTTCGCGCCGCGTCTATCGCGCTCGTCGTGACATAGAGGGACCCAAAGACCAACGCGGCCATCATGGAGACCAGAGCCACCGCGAGCAGAACCTCTACCAGGGTAAAACCGTCCTCAGAACCCTGTGGGGCTTGTCGAAAAGACATAGGTACTGACCTCGACCATTTCATCCGTTGCCCCTCGTGGCCAGAGAACTTGAACTTTGATTTCCCGCACAACCGGCAATGGCGTAGGCGACACAATCCGCTTCCATCGATAATTCGACGGACGATTCGTGATCTCGGCGGTCGCCAGCGATCCCAGGGGCGTCAACAGAAATTCTCCGCCTGTTTCACCGATAGGCAAGAGCGCCCCCAATTCCGTCTCGATCAACTTTTCCTGTGCGAGAATTGTCGCTGTCGTGATGTCTTTGGCTCTTGCATGGAGGTCGAGATCCCAATTGCGAAGCCCCAATAAGACCGGCAGCGCCAGTGCGAGAATGCCTAGCGAGATCAAAACTTCTAGTAGCGTGAAACCCCGTTCACTCCCCATAAAAGCACATTCTGCGATGACACAGTTTTCTCAGCGTTGGCGCGATTATTTGACTACCTCTGCAGCCTTTAGCAACGGCCGTATTCGATCAGGAATTTTGAGTGCCCTGGGAGGCTCAATCCGCTCATCGCTCATACGGATCGCTCCTGTCACTGGTTCAATGGCAATGGCCAGAATGCCGTTGCGCGTATCCACCAAATGCATCGTGGCCGGATCGATCCTCCCCGTGGGGTAAAAAACCAGATCGACTCGACCTGATGCTTTCTTCCCCTCAGCAACCAAAATATCTGAAAACCGAATGGTGTCAGAGAGTTTCATTGGCGTGGCCCACGTGGGGTCCGCAGGCACCTTCTCTTGGTTCCCATCCAGGATCACCGGCCAGTAGATCCCACGATCCATATCAACGTACAGGCGGACCGTCTTCTGGGTCGTCATGGCTAGGCTCTGGAGGGATCGCACAGTCCCGACCATGCGCCGGCCGACAGAACCCAGACTGTCTTCCAGCGAAATCTTAGGCAGGATGATTCCCAGCAAACCGACGAGCAAGAACAGGACGATGATGATTTCCAGAATAGTGAATCCCTGTGAAGAACGTAAGGGGTGAGGCGTCAGGCGTAAGGCGAGGGGAGTGCGGAGATGTGCCTGCCGTATCCCTCGCCCTTTACCCCTTCCCCCCTGGACCCCTTGCCTCATCGTTTAGTCCTTATCCAGATTCCAATTGGTAATATCTGCATTGACCCCTTCGCCACCCACTTCGCCATCGGTTCCGAGGGAGATGATATCGTACTCACCTCTCAGACTGGAACTCTGGCCGGAACTCTGAATCGGACTTTGGCTAGGACTCAGATACTTATATGGGTTTCCCCAGGGATCTTCCGGAAGTTTTTGAAGATACCCGCCGATTTTCCACTTCTTGGGGATGACCCCGACGGAAGGCTTCTCCACCAAGGCCTTCAATCCTTGCTCGTTCGAGGGATAGACACCGTTGTCGAGTTTATAGAGCTGCAAGGCGCCTTCGATATTTCGAATTTGAACCTTTGCCGCCGTACGTTTGGCATCGTCGGTCCGCCCCATGATGCGCGGGACAACCAAGGCCGCAAGGATTGCGAGAATGGCCACAACGACCATGATCTCGATGAACGTAAAGCCGCCGGTTCCACCCAGGTTGCGAGGCGCGAAGCGCCAGGCGAGGGAGTCTTGGCGCCGACGGTTCCTGCTCCATATTGTCCACTCACCCTCGACCTGGTCTCTTCCATTCATCGAACACCTCCCGTTAGACTGATCACTGCCTCTCGCTGACTTGAGCAACGTCAGTATGTTTGCTGAAAATATCAACCTTATAATTAACCTTTCAATGACGTTGCCAGACTTTTAGCCTCCTGCTAACGAACCATTTGTCCCATCTCAAAGATCGGCAACAAGATCGCCACCACGATACAGAATACCAAGATACCCATGACCAAGATCATGATGGGTTCCAGGAGTGACGTGAACCGCGTAATGACCCGATCGACTTCCCCATCGTAAATGTGTCCGATTCGACGCAGCATCTCCTCCATCTCACCGCTTCGCTCACCGACAGCAATCATGTGGGTGACCAGCGCGGGAAATTCTCCGCTGCGTTTCAACGGTTCGGCAATCGTTTCCCCTTCTCGTATGTTTTGTCTGGCCCCTTCGACCGCATGCTCCAGCACACGATTATTCATCACCCGCTTCGCGACATCCATGGCATCCAACAACTGCACACCGCTCGCCAACATGGTGGCGAGCGTGCTCGTGAGTCGCGAGATGGCGACCATACGAGCCACCTCGCCCATAAGTGGAATCTTCAGCACCCATCGGTCTGCCGTGAGCTGCCCCGCTTCTGTTTTCATCGCTCGACGCACCGCCCACACAATCACACCCACTCCACCAAGGATCACTGCCCAATAGTCTGCAAGGAAATTGCTGAGGCTCATCAGCACGATAGTGGGCCACGGGAGGGCCTGCTTCAAACTCGTAAAGACGGCGGTGATTTTTGGCACGACAAAGGTCATCAGAAAAAACAGCACCGAGACGCCGACGATCAACATCAGGGCGGGATAGAGCACGGCATTCGTCACTTTATGCTTGAGCGCCAACTGTTTTTCCAGAAACTCCGCAAGGCGGAATAAGATCTGATCCAACGCCCCGCTGGCTTCACCGGCCCGTACCATGTGCACATAAATCTGGGAAAATTCGCGAGGGTAGCGTTCCAGCACCGCGCTATAGGACGAGCCCCCACGGATGGCTTCGCGGATATCGGCCATGAGACTCTTGACGGATTTCTTCTCGGTTTGATCCACCATGACTCCGAGCGCGTCGACCAGCGGCAGTCCCGCGACCAGCAATGTTGCCAACTGCCTGGTCATCATCGCCACATCGGTCGTACTCAGGGCAGGGGAGCGCCCGATTCTACCAGCGGATTTTTCGGAAGTGCCCGTGATTGAACCGGCCGGGGCCGATCCCTGTTCCACCATATCGGTGGGAAACACGCCGACCTTCCGCAATTTCACGCGCGCAACCTTCGGACTTTCGGCATCGATGATGCCGGTCGCCGCACCGCCGTCATTCCGATAGCCCTTATACTGATAGACCGGCATCGTGCTAGCCCTCATTATCCATGACGGTTCGTAGCGAAATCGCGGAGCCGCGTCGCGAGACCAGCGCGTGGAGCCGTGAGGACCCGATGCGTACTCGTGTAGTACGTTGAGGGTCCGAGGGGCGAGCCCGCTGGCCGAAGGCTCGTCGTAGCAGCGGATCGGTGATTGTAGCAGAAGCGTTCATGGGTAATGCGGGCTAGATCTCCACTTCCTGTTGGGTAATCCGCATCAATTCCTCGGTCGTCGTCACCCCATTGAATACTTTCTCCGCCCCTTCGTCTTTCAATGTCACCATCCCCTTTGCCATCGCCGCTTGACGAATCGACGCCGAGTCCGCCTTGCTGCCGATGAGGCGGCGGATCTCATCGTCCAGCACGAGGAGTTCAAAAATACCTGTTCGGCTTCGATAGCCTGTTTGGGCACAGGATGGACATCCGGCCCCACGATAGAATGTGGGCCGTACTCTCGGCGGGACGATACCGAGCCGGATTAATTCTTCATCAGTCGGCTGATACGGCTGCTTACACTCCGAACAGACCTGGCGCAGCAAGCGTTGTGCTAACACGGCCACCACCGAGGAGGCGACGAGAAACGGTTCGATGCCCATGTCGATCAATCTGGTGGCTGCGCTTGCGGCATCATTGGTATGGAGCGTGGAGAAAACCAAATGCCCGGTGAGGGAGGCATGAATGGCAATTTCGGCGGTCTCACGATCGCGAATCTCACCGATCATAATGACATCGGGATCTTGTCTGAGAATCGACCGCAAGCCCGCGGCAAACGTCAAGTTGATCTTTGGATTCACTTGCATTTGGCCCACGCCGACGAGCTGATATTCCACCGGATCCTCGACGGTAATGATGTTTTTGTCCGGCGCATTGATCTGAGTCAACGCCGCATACAGCGTCGTCGTCTTCCCGCTCCCGGTCGGGCCGGTCACGAGAATGATGCCGTGTGACAACTGGATCAATTGTTGGATGATCCCCAACCGATCCTGCGAAAACCCCATCTCCGACAGATTCAGCAGACGGTTCTCTTTCTCCAATAGTCGCAGGACCACCCTTTCGCCATGTGAGGTCGGCAGCACTGAGACACGCAGATCGACATCTTTACCCGCTGTCCGAATCCGAAATCTGCCATCCTGCGGCAATCGCTTCTCCGCGATGTTCAAACCCGCCATAATTTTCAGTCGCGCGATAATGCTTGCCTGCAGATGTTTGGGGGGGGTTAATACGGGATAGAGCACCCCGTCGATGCGATACCGAACGACCAACCCGCGTTCGAACGATTCGAAATGAATATCACTCGCACGCTGCCTGACCGCTTGAAAGAGCACGGAATTGACCAACCGAATAATGGGGGCTTCGTCTGTGGCATCGAGGAGATCTTGGGGTTCATCCAACTCATGAGCAATTTGGTCCAGACTCTCGCTGGCTGCGATATCCTCCATGACTTGCTCGGCGCCCGCAGGGCTTGCAGCTTCGTCATACACACGATTCAGGCAGGCCAGGAGCGACAAGCTGCTCGTCAACACCGGCTTGATCGGAAGACCGAGCAACAGTCGAAGGTCGTCCAATGCAGCCGTCTCCGTAGGATCGATCGTCGCGACGAGCACAGATCCATTCTCTGTCTTCAGAGGGAGCACGTGATAGCGGCGGGCGAAATGGATCGGAACCTTCTTGACCCATTCATGGTCGACCTGACTCACATCAAGATTTGGAAGCCAAGAAAGATCAAATTGAATGGCAAGCGCCTCCAGGAGTTGGTCTTCGGTAATCGACCTGAGTCGGATCAAGATTTCCCCAAGCCGTCCCCCCTTGGTCCCTTGAACATTCACCGCCTCAAGCAATTTGGCTTCGGTCAAGCCAAATCTTTCTTCGAGGATGGCTCCTAACAATGGCCGACCGGAATATTCGTCGCTCATTACAGCGCACCAAATAATGGATGGTTCATCCTTTAAACATTCCATCAGCCTCAGGATATTTCCGCAAGCCTTTGGAACTAAAAGGATACTCTCTACCTAATCCCTCTGACAAGGCCGCGAAGGCCCCTCTAATCCAGCTACTCTCCAAGACATGTCTTCCCAATTCCGCCTACACCAGAATCTTAGAAGGATAGCCAGTCGTTGAACGCAGAAAGGGCCGCAACAGAAGAGGATTCAGCAGACTCAGCGGATGTCGAACGTCATTGCAGTCCGTTGATTGTTCCGCAGAACATCAAGTTTCACTGTCTTTTCGTTGCGGAGCTGCTGGAAGAGCGTGAGCATTGTACCGGGATCACGAATGTCTACGCCATTGACCTGCTGGAGGACATCCCCATACTTCAAACCGATTTTCTCATAAAAGCTGGAGGGTGCGATAAAGTCTAGCCGGAACCCATTCATGGCTCCATTCACCAGATAGGGCACCGCTCTCGCCTGGGACAATAACTTGGGGATATCGCCCATCGCTTGTTCAACATCTCTTCGATCCAGCACGGTACGCACTGGACTCCCCGACACCGGAGCGACCACCGGTCCCGCTGTCACTGGAGCAGACGGAGGCTTCTCGATTTGTGAGGTGGCGAGTTCGAGTAATTCCTGTTGATCACCCTGACGAACGACAATCCCATCCCGCCGGATTTCGCTGATCTCACCCCCATCGGGGATTTGGTCGTGCAATCGGAAAAAGAGCTGGCGTTTGCTGGACAGTTCCTCAACGATGGCCGAGACCCCTTCGTGATCGCCGATCACCACCCCCAGTAGTTTGAACTTCGACGCCAAGTTTAACGGAGCACGGGAAAGCGGTGCGCTGGCCCCAGCAGTACTCATGCCCAAGGGATCTGGTGGCAGGGGAAAAAGTCCGCTCGTTCGAATGCGCTCAACCAAAACAGGCAGGCTCGCACTCACATCAACCTCTCGGTTTGAGCCAGGCACCGGCCGAACCAGCTCCCCCGGAACAGACAAGGCCTCTGCAATCACCGCGTTAATGATGTGGGCCACAAGAAAGGTGCCACAGATGACATACGCGAATATGATACCCCGACGTATATTCATAGTCCTCGAGACCGACGTCTAATCGACCATCCCATCCAGAACGACATTCTAATGCGGAGCGAAAGTCTCGTGCAAGAACAACTAACAAGTCCGTGAAACGATCAAAACCATACAATCCATAGACATCGCTGCATAATCAAGACATAATTCGTCCACTTTCCGCCACAACAAAGGAATGGTCTCGTGAAAAAAGCGCTCATCACCGGCATTACAGGGCAGGATGGATCGTACCTGGCAGAGTTTCTTCTCGGGAAGGGCTATGAGGTCTACGGCATCATTCGACGATCGAGTTCATTCAATACGGGACGGATCGATCCCATTTATGAAGACCCACATGTTCCACATCGACGACTCCATCTGGTGTATGGCGACCTCAACGATGCGAGTTCACTGAACCACCTCATCCGAACGATCCAGCCCGATGAAATCTACAATCTTGGAGCGCAAAGTCACGTGCGTGTAAGTTTCGATATTCCCGAGTACACCGGCGAGATTACCGGACTCGGAACAATCCGCCTCCTGGAGGCCATTCGGGAGTCGGGGTTGAAGCCGAAGTTTTACCAAGCATCGTCAAGCGAGATGTTCGGCAAAGTGCAGGACGTACCCCAGCGCGAAACCACCCCGTTCTATCCTCGCAGTCCCTATGGAGCGGCCAAGGTCTATTCTTACTGGATCACCGTCAACTATCGAGAAGCCTACGATCTCTTCGCCTGTAACGGCATTTTATTCAACCATGAATCGCCCCGGCGCGGCGAGACGTTCGTCACGCGTAAGATCACGAAAGCCGCAGCCCGCATCAAGCTGGGCATCCAGCAGGATCTGTTCCTAGGGAATCTCGACGCGAAGCGCGACTGGGGTTTTGCCGGCGACTACATCGAAGCGATGTGGATGATGTTGCAGGCGAAGACTCCCAACGATTACGTGATTGCCACCGGCGAAACGCATACCGTCAAAGAAATGCTCGAACTCGCGTTCGACCGGCTGCAACTCGACTGGAAGAAACATGTCAAGATTGATCAGAAGTACTATCGTCCGACCGAGGTCGATCTCCTCATCGGCGATGCGAGCAAGGCGAAAAAAGAGCTTGGCTGGCAACCGAAGGTGCGCTTCCAGGAGTTGATCGCCATGATGGTTGACGCGGACCTGGCTGGTGAGACAGAAAAATTGGACGGTACCAGGAAGAGAGGTTAAGGGTAAGCGATTATGACCTCGTTTTGGAAAGAGAAGCGCATCGTCGTCACGGGAGGAGCCGGCTTTCTTGGATCCTTTGTCGTGGAACAACTCCGTGCGAAGGGCTGCCGAGACATATTCGTCCCCCGCAGCAACGAATACGATCTTGTTCAGATAGACGCGGTCAGACAACTCTACAGCGATCGAACTCCCGATATGGTCATTCATCTTGCCGCGCGGGTCGGAGGGATCGGTGCGAACCAAGCCAATCCAGGAAAGTTTTTCTACGACAACTTGATGATGGGCACCCAGCTCATAGATGTCGGGCGTCAACGGGCGTTGAAGAAATTTGTGGCGTTAGGCACGATCTGCGCGTACCCCAAGTTTGCCTCCATTCCATTTAAAGAAGACGACATCTGGAACGGATACCCCGAAGAGACCAATGCTCCCTACGGTCTCGCGAAGAAGATGATGTTGGTACAGTCGCAGGCCTATCGTGAACAGTATGGGTTCAATTCAATCGTATTATTCCCGGTGAACCTCTACGGCCCTCGCGATAATTTTGATTTGGAAACGTCTCACGTCATTCCAGCCTTAGTACGCAAATGTGTCACGGCGAAAGAAACGGGCCAATCAGCATTCACGCTGTGGGGAGACGGATCGCCGACTCGGGAGTTTTTGTATGTTGAGGATGCCGCAGAAGGCATCCTTCTCGCAGCGGAGCACTATGAAGGGAGTCAGCCCGTCAACCTGGGGACAGGGGAGGAAGTCATGATTCGCGACCTTGCCACCATCATTGCCATGGAGGCCGATTTCACAGGACAGATTCATTGGGACACAACCAAACCTAACGGACAGCCGCGACGGTGTCTGGATGTGAGCCGGGCCAAACAGCTCTTTGGATTTCAAGCGAAACATACACTACGGGAAGGACTCAAGAAGACGATGCAGTGGTTTTTTTCCAACCGCCACAATCTTCGGCAAATCACCTTCTAGCACACGGACCCTCCACGTCATTCTGGATTCTACAAGCCAGGCTGGTCACGCAAGACACGAGACACGTACCCTTGCACGCCTGTCTCGCGTCGACGGGCAGCAGGAGCAAATTTGAACGAATTTGCCAATACATGCGATGGTTTCCATTACTAACATCCCCAGCGACAGGTGCAAAGATATTGAAACATAACGAGTTCGAAAAGCACCTTGTATGGTCCAAGACTTGCGAATTCAATGTCATTTTCTTTTATATCCCCATAGGAAACTGGACTGTGAATGAGACAAAGACAGCATCTCTAGCACAACAGCACCGTCCAGACTCACAGCGACCTTCGTTGGAAGATCCAACAAGCACGACAATACCGATGGCACAGCTTCAAATAATCGAAGCCATCTCTTCGACAGAGACACCGGATGGACAGGAAGCATACGAACGAGGCACGGCGCTTAAGAATGTCGGCCTCTTCAGACAGGCCGCAGAACATTTTGAGAAAGCCGCACAGGATCCCGCATATGCGCTGAAGGGCTTCGCCCAAATGGGCCTCAGCCTCAAGAAGAGCGGAAAACAGGAAGAAGCCGTCGTGGCCTTTCGCCGAGCCCTGCAAGTATCGGCAACATTGTTAAAAGAACAAGTGCAGATTCTCTACCTCTTAGGGAGAACATTAGAGTCGCTCGAGCGTATTCCCGAGGCGTTGGAGTCCTATCGATGGCTCCGCCGTGAAGCGCCACAATATAGAGATGTCGCCATGCGAATCGAATCGTTGAGCACGCGGCGAATGCACACCGTCACCCGCCACGTACAAAACAACAGTCCGTGGGCACAACAGGCTCTGCACATGTGGCAGGGCCTCCGGCGAAGCGGGAAGTAACGTTCCAACAAGAATCTTTCTCGGTTGTGGAACAAGAACGAATCAGTCAAGTTTTCCTCCGCCAAGTCGAGCATCCCCCTATTCAAGACCGCCCAACCTCATCGCCGCTGTTCCCACTCGCAACCCGCGCGCCAGCCAAGGGGGATTCATCCTGATCGAGGCTAGGCCATGACCCAGAGTGATCTGATCGCTGGAGCAAGGCCTAATTACATGATGATTGAGCCATTCATCGACGCGCACAATGCAGCCGAGATACGGGGCGGTTCATTGCGTTTTCGTCTGATCCATTTGGGCCAACATTATGACCGCGCCATGTGTGGGAGATTCTTCGAGGAGCTCGCTGTCTCAGATCCTGACATCAATCTGGTGGTGACTGACTCCATCACAAAATGGTTTTTCACCACCAGCGAACCCTCTAACGGCAAGCTTGCCTCCGTCTCTACCACAATTGATGGCGGAAGAACTGTGGAAGAACGGCGCGATGCATCTGAGAAAGGACGGCAAGGCAGCAGGCCGGATTGTTCAGAATCCCGAACGATTATTGGTGAATAAATGACCCATGATCTCTCGACTCGGAATGCACGCGGAACAGGTTAGGTAGCCAACTGTGCGAATCCGAGTCGCGTACCATTACTACCGGAAGCATCCCCATTACCTACGAAGTTTCCAACAGTCTATACCCCCTCCGTTCGGGCAGACCACTCATCCCTCGATAGAATATAGAGCACTCGAGCAAGAGCGTTCCCACGCATGGTTATTGCATTCCCTCATCTCAACCCACCATGCGAAAAGTCTCAATCATTCAAAGAGAGATCCCTCACTACCGCATAAGATTCTTCGAAGAATTGTATGCCCAGGGGGAGGTACAGGACCTGGACATCCAGGTGTATGCCGGAATGCCCCCGGCACGAGCCACCTCATCGATAGCCTTTCCCTATCAAGTTCTTCCCGTTCGCCACTTCGGCGCGATGAAATCGAGTTCCTTCTGGATGTATGAGTTGGAGAACGCGATTGCAGGATCAGATATTGTGGTGGCGCCTCAAGAATTACAGTGCCTGACCGTGCCTTATTTGTGGGCAAAACGTCGGCGGATTTGTACGTCTTGGATCTGGTGGGGACACGGTTATAACTTCCAAGCTTCGGTCCGTCCCTCAACTGCGATTCAGATAAAAGAGGCGATCAAACGTTTCATGACAAGACGGGCAGACGGTTTGCTCACCTACACAGAAGGGGGCGCGGACTATTGGCGGAAACAAGGGCTCCCCAAAGATTGGGTGACCCCTTACTACAATACAATTGATGTGGAAGGGTTGCGAAAGGTCAGGGCGGATATCACTGAACAGCAATTGATCGAAGTGAGACGCACGCTTGCCGTAGAAGGAAAGCGAGTTCTGCTGTTTTCAGGTCGACTGTATGCTGAGAAGAAAGTGGACTTTCTCTTGAACGCCTTTGCGCTGCTGAAAAATATTTATCCGGAAGTGGCGCTGTTGATCATCGGAGATGGAGAAGAGCGAAGGAAGCTGGAACAGTTAGCGACGCACCTCAACCTCCGCGATGTGCATTTCTTGGGAGAGCTTGTAGAGCCAACGGACACCGCGGTGTACTTTTCTCTGGCGGATTTGATGGTACTTCCTAGTCTGGTCGGACTCGCCATCGTTCACGGATTTGCATTCGGACTTCCCCTTCATACGACAGATTCTCCCGGCCATGGGCCTGAGCTCGATTATTTGTCGAGCAAGAATGGGGTCATGAGCAGACACGATGTTTCTCAATATGCGGAAGCCATTGCATCTCTTTTATTTTCTCCCCACAAACTTGAGGCCATGAAACAAGCAGCCATGGCGCAAGGTGATGAGTTGCATTTATCTCATTCTGCTCGACGATTCGTTTCCGGCATTCGATCCTTTGCAGTCAAAGCCTTCTAGCACATCACACTACGAAAGAAATACATGCGGTACGGTTTTATCACTCTCTTGATCGCCCTCCTTGCAAAGGACATTCTTCCCCTCGGAGACAGGTACGTGCTGCGAGGCGTCAGCGAAGGGATCGCTTTGGCCGTCGGGGCTGGATGGCTCATCACTCATCAGTTTCAGCAATCTCCCAGACGCTACGTGCTAGTGTTCTTATATCTTGCTGTACTGCTCCTTACCGGGTTTGTCTCCCAACGTCCATTCTTTGTGATCCTTCAGGTGATGTGCTTGGTCTCTGTAACTCTTTTCTTCATCGCCTATCTTGAATCATCTGCGCTGGACCACGACATCTCTCGTTGGAATCTTTTCACCGTAGGGTGTGCCTTTGCCCTGGTTTGTGTGGGAAGCCTCATCCTTTTGGTAGCCCGCCCACAACTTGCCTTTGAGGTTACAACGGAAGGGAATCGATTTAGGGGTTTGTTCAGCGAACCGGCCATGATGGGGGCTGTTTCAGGCCTCCTCATCGGACTCGTTGCCTTCGGACGATTCAGTTGGCTCCTTCGTATCATTGGAGGCCTAGCAGCGATTCCCTGCCTCTATCTCACTGGTTCGCGGACCTCCTGGGGAGCGGCCGCAGCCGGCCTTCTCATTACGGGGATGATCTATATCACGCAGAAACGTGCGTGGATGATCGTTCTTGCCTTCGTTGGTGTCATTGGAAGTCTAGGTTTGGTTGTCCTTGACGTTAACATAGCCTCGGAGACTCAGTCACATGTTATACGGTCCGGTTCTATCGGTACCTTATCTGGACGAACCGCGTTGTGGGAGCTTGCTTTAAAAAAATACCAGGACAGCCCCTTGCTTGGATACGGTTTCACCACTGGTTCGGATGCTCTCGCCTCCGAGATGGGCGATACACTTAGCACGGCGTTTGGCGTGGCAGACCGATCCCAGCAAAAACTATTCAGCCTCCACAGCGGGTATATTCAAGCCCTTTTGGACTCAGGAATTCTTGGCGCAACCCTGTACATAGCCATTCTGGGCTTAGCCCTTTGGAGATTATTCCGGTATGACTACGAACGCCGTTATGGCGCAGAAATGTATTGCCTCGTGTTTTTCACCATCTCCAATTTAACCGATACGATCATTTTCGGAGCAGCTGTTTTTTATGAAGTATTCTATTGGTACCTGTCCATATTGGCTCTTGGTTGTGTAGGGCTTGCTCAACAAGGGTTGAGAGAGTCAGATCGTACTAGTCACCTTCTTGAGAGTCCCTCGGCAACATTAGTTCCTGATTTCTCCTTGATACCTGAGAATCAGCCAAAACCGGCTAGGATTCGACGGTTTCCTCTACTTCAAGACTAGTGGGAGTGGAATATATGCGCGCTATTTCTATCCTTATATTTATTGGGGCTCTGGGGATCAGCCTCATGTTGGATAGCGCGGTTGAAGCCGGAAATGCCACATTTGCAAACAAGCGAGCTATTCTCGATGGTGAAATTGGACTGTGGACTAATAAGGATGAAATCGATCGTCGGCTTCAGAGAATTAAGGAAGCCGGATTCAATGTCTATATGCCTGCTGTGTGGTACGGGCGAGGGACAACCTGGTCATCGCGTTATGCACAGTGGGATTTTACATTAGACCGAAAAGTCACCCAAGGTCATGATCCGCTTCGCTACGCGATCGTTAAGGCCCATGAGCTTGGCCTTGAAGTCCATCCTTGGTTCACATTGGTGTTACGTTGGAATGAAGCCTTTATGCCGGAGTATGGGTTGGAAGGAGTCACCGAGGGGCCACATGCGGCTTTTGATGTCCATAACCCATCTTTTCATGAATTTATGATCAACCTCGTTGCCGAGGTTGTAACCCATTACGATATCGACGGGGTGAACCTCGATTTTGGTCGGGCAATGGGGCTCTGCCGAAGCACGGCATGCAAGCAAGAATATAGAGCGACTTATGATAGAGATCTGACTCTTGACTCTCTCACGTTCAAGCTAAGCCCAAAACGTGTCCCCACTCTCATTGAGTATCAAGAAAAATCGGTTACGTCCTTGATCAAATCGATTACGGATTCGGTCAGGAAACTCAAACCGGCCATCTTGATCAGTGCAGACGGCCATCCAGACCTGACCCGGTACGAGCAAGGTCAGAACACCCTCGACTGGGTTAACAGAGGGCTTATTGACGTCATTCTTCGAATGGATTATCACCCCACGATCAACGCGATAGCCACAGACACATCGCGAAGCCACATGACAAATCCAAAAGCACTGACCTTGCTCATTTCCAACATGGCTCATGGCGCGGACCTTCCCCCAAATCAAAAACCGTTCGCTCGATCAGGCCAATGGCTCGCAGACACAATCGCGACGATATCCGCACGTTGGCCCGACACGGGCGTTGCGGTCTACTTCTACAAATACCTGTCCGACGAGCAAATCGCTGCGCTCAGAGCCGGACCATTCCGTGCGGAACGGGATAAGGCCACCCCCGATGCTTTATCCATGTTGGTCGTGAAATGACTTCAAAAACGTTGTACACCTTGACCCATCCGGACATCAGGTTGCACCGATGACGACCCGTGAGACCGCCGCTGCCGACACGTTGGCCGGGGAACTCTGTCATCGGGAGTCCCGCGATCTTAAGGCAATTGCCCATGGAGGCGGAGCCCTTCTGTTCGCATCTGCGTTCGGCAATGGGCTCAGCTATGCCTTTGGAATATTCCTTGCTCGAACGCTCGGCGCAGAAGAATTCGGACTCTATGCTCTCGCATTGACCATTTTTAACATGGTGAGTCTCACGGTCGTGTTTGGAATGGATATGGGCGCAATGAAGTTCGTATCTCACCACCTAGCGGAAGGACAGCGCGCCAAGGCGAGAGAAACTCTCATCGTCGCTGCGTCTCTCGCGTTCGGTTCAGGCCTCGTTGCAGCTATCGGGCTTGCCTGGTTCGCACATCCGATTGCCGTCACGCTCTACAACAAACCGGATTTGGTTCTGAGTCTCATCTGTTTTTCGACTGCCATCCCACTCGGTACGCTTACCATTGTGCTGCTCTCCACATTGCAAGCGTTCCAGAATGTCGGCTACACGATCCTCATCAAGTATCTTTGGGAGCCGATAGGCAAATTCGTTCTCGCAGCCATTATGCTCTGGGCCGGGTTCCATCTCCTCGGCGTGCTCATTTCTATTGTGCTGGCCTTCGCCGTCAGCGCCATCCTCTCCATCTATGCCGTATATCGACTCGCATTTAGCAGATCGGACAGCTTTCGCGTGTGGAACATACGCGAAGCTAGAACGCTGCTAGCCTATTGCTTTCCGCTTGTTATCTCCAACCTGTTTGGGGTCGTCGCATCTCGGTCCGATATCCTAATACTCGGCTACTGGACAACGGCCCAGGAAGTGGGCATCTACCTTGCGGCTTTTCAAACCGCTGCGATCATGGCACTCGTGCTCAATGCGTTCGGTACGTGTTTGGGGCCAATCATGAGTCGAGCATGGAGCCAGCAGGACAGGGGAAGGATCAGTGACAGTTACCAAGCTGTTTCTCGTCTTTCTATGATGGTGGCGTTGCCAATCTTCTGCTGTTTCATATTGTTTGCCAGTGACATTCTCGCGATCTTTGGGTCAGAGTTTTCCCGTGGAAGTGCGGCTCTGATGATCTTGGCGGCTGGACAGGTATTCAATACTGCTACCGGGTCAGCCAATACCGTTCTACTCATGTCTGGTCATTCCCGGCTCGTGATGACGAATACGGTTATTATGGGAGTGGCACTGCTAGCCGCGACTGCCACTATCATTCCATTTTGGGGGATGACCGGAGCAGCCATCGCCGCATCAATAACGTTCATTCTTACCAACCTCATTCGGGTTTTTCAGGTATGGCGGCTCCACCAAGTGCAGCCGTATACGTGGGAGCTGGCAAAACCTATAGCCGCTGCCGGCGCCGCGACAGGCATTACCCTCATACTCCACAAGTCGGCGTTATTGCTTCCCAGCCCTGTACTCGGACTAACTTTGGGTGCACTCTACCTAAGTGGAGTTTGGCTGCTTGGGATCAGCCGACAGGATCGCCTCGTTTTTGAATCACTAGTCGCACGCGGCAAAGCCTCTTTGAGAAGGGGTGAAACATGAGTTTGAAACAGTTTGCAAACTCCATAAACCGGATTCTCAACAACCATCACATCAATAGAGGGCATGGGATTATCAGGCATCTTCAATGGCAGGGGCGGAAAGCTTTCAATTTGTTTCCTTTTGAACAACGGATTTCAGGGTCCGGCATTATCGCTTCCCATCGCCGGTGTGCCGTTTCAGCCCTGATCAATAGCCAAGGGCTGTACGACTACAACAACATGAGTTTGATTCGGGATCTTCTGCGAGACGGGGGAACGTTTGTCGATATTGGAGCGAACATCGGTTCCTACACTTTAATCGGATCTGAAAATAATGCGGCACGGGTTTACGCATTCGAGCCGCATCCAGTAACATTCCAATTGTTACGGAAGAATATCGAGCTGAATCAAAGGGACAATGTTGTGCTCCATAATGTGGCACTTGGGTCTTCAGAAAGCGAAGTGTTTTTTACCGATTGGACGGGGAGTTCGATCAATCACATCGTGCCAGGAACACAGCAACCGTCAGGGACAATAGCTGTTCCCTGTCATCGCATGGATCAACTGTGTCAGATCGGTGGGATCACACCGCAGATTGTCAAGATCGATGTCGAGGGATTTGAATACGATGTGTTACTGGGATTTGGGGATCTCATTTCATCCGTTCAAGTTCTCATGATCGAAATGAACGGATTGTCGGACGAACGCTCCCACGGCCAGCGGGACATTCATTCTCTATTATTATCCAAGGGCTTTAGCGGACCTTGGATGTGTAGATTCGACCAACGTCAGATGCTTCCTGTTACAGCTAGAGACACCGAGGATAGTCTCTATATTTCAGATGCTTTCCGTCAAGATGGCCTGAGGAATGGAGTCGCATTTTATGAAGATTCCATAGATCTATCCCTGACTAACAAATAGTCTGAAACGTCGGGGCGGCCAACACCCTTCAGCCCTTGTCCGGCCATTCTCGGCTCGCCATCACAAATATGTTCGCGACCGGGTGGCTCGGTTCGTCCCGTCAGCGTGCTCTTGATTACATTTCGGGGAGTCACCGAAGCAATTTTTGCAGCATCTACGGTGCCCTTACTTACCCGGTCTCATTCGAGTTATCCAAGTATGGAATTTGCACTACATGCGGCCGTACACAGGGGAACCGATGAAGCCACCTACCGCTGTACCTATCACGACTGGCACTCCCGCGATGTTCCGTGATTCGGCCACCTTGCTTCAATGATGGATTTGATTTAGTTGCGTCAACCTAAGTTTATTCCTGGTTTCTGAAATCAACCAGCAGAACCGCCTGGCGTTTGAATCGGTGAGGCTATGAGAGCTGAGATGACTTCCGAGGCCGGATTCTGCCTAGGATCACGGAGTTGATGAGATGAGAGTGTTGCTTGCCCATAATTTCTACCGTTCCAGCGCGCCTAGCGGGGAAGATTCAGTTTTTCAAAACGAGAAAGCGCTTCTCTCAGATAACGGTATCGATGTCGTGACTTACGAGATGTTTAACGACAAGATCAATACACTGACATTCGCACAGCGGGCTCGGCTTGCCCTAGACACTGCATGGTCAAATGATTCATACGACGCGGTGAGTCATCTGATCAAACAGACTAGCCCTGATATTGCACACTTCCACAATACCTTCCCGCAGATCTCCCCGAGTGCCTATGCAGCTTGTCGAGACAGCAGCGTGCCCGTTGTCCAAACTCTCCATAACTTCCGTCTCATCTGCCCCGGTGGACTGTTGATGCGCGACGGTCGCCCTTGCGAGGACTGTGTTGGGACCAGTCTCATCTCGGCGATGCGACATCGTTGTTACCGTGGCTCGCTACCCGCAACTGGAGCAGTCGTGTGGATGCTCATGCGGAACCGCTGGCATGGAACCTATCAGACTGTGGTGAATCGATATATCGCGTTGACCGAGTTTGCTGCGAGCCGGTTGATTGCTGGTGGTCTGCCGAGAGATAGGATCAGTGTTAAGCCTAATTCGCTAACCAGCGTTTCCACACCAGGAATGGGAGACGGCGGCTATGTCCTGTTCGTTGGACGTTTAAGCAAGGAGAAGGGAGTTCGCACTCTACTAAATGCGTGGAAGCGTCTCCGGAGGATTCCCTTAAAAATAATCGGTGATGGCGTCCTCAAGTCTGAACTGGAGGATATCGCTGACCACGATGGTTTGCCTGTAGAGTTTCTAGGCTTTCGCAGCCAATCAGATGTCTTTGAATATATGGGGCGTGCGAAATTTATCGTGGTGCCATCCGAGTGTTATGAGACTTTCGGGATGGCCGTTATAGAAGCGTATGCATGCGGAACACCTGTGATTGCTTCCCGAATCGGCAGCTTGAATGAGATCGTCGAAGAAGGAGTGACTGGGGTTAAGTTTGATCCTTGTAATCCGCAGGATTTAGCGGAAAAAGTTCAAATGCTTTGGGATAACTCGGAACGGCGAAAGCGTATGCGGGAAACAGTTCGAAAGACATTTGAAAGCAATTATTCTGCGGAAAAGAACCTCCAGGCATTAGTGTCTATCTATGAAAAAACGATACAGAGCTCTGCCCAAATCCAGAGGTGACTAATGATCGCGCGCGATGCAGGCGTCCTTCTAGATGTCCCAATTGACTGCAAGGACTTGCCAATCGCCGTGCAGGACTCATTCGCTGCAATTGAACGCCAGCGACCTCAGATCGTTTTCGCTTGCGCCAATCCTCATTCTCTGGTCGTCGCTCAATACGACCTTGGCTTCCAGTCTGCCCTGACACAAGCCGACTTCGTCGTAGCCGACGGGGTCGGCGTGTCGTTAATCGCGCGACTGATTGGAGTTCAGATAGGGCCACGGATAACCGGAACGGACTACTTCCAGGCAGTGCTGATGGCGCTTCAGAAACGCGGTGGCGGACGCGTCTTCTTCTTTGGATCCTCACAGCGAGTTCTCGATCTTATCTCCAAGCGCTTTGTCGTCGAGTTTCCTTCCCTCACGCTGTGCGGCACACTCTCCCCGCCATTTGGATCATGGAGCAACGAGGAGAATCGTCAGATGGTTCAGGCCATCAATGCTGTCAAACCGGACGTGCTCTGGGTCGGCATGACCGCGCCCAAACAAGAAATGTGGGTAGAGGAAAATCGCCATGACCTCGCCGTACCGGTGATCGGGTCGATCGGTGCGGTATTTGATTTCTATGCAGGCACCTACGAAAGAGCGCCTCAATGGATTTGCCGGATGGGCTTTGAATGGGCTTATCGATTCATATTGGAGCCTCGCCGTATGTGGCAGCGAACGTGTGTGTCTGCACCGAAGTTCCTCTGGCTGGTTCTTCGCAGGCATGTCTTGCGCGCTGGCAAGAGCTTGTGAAAGAGGTCGCGGCAGAACGGAGAAGGCCTGAGGATGCCGGCTCCTGAATTTCGATCTAGCCAAGACCTCCAACCTTCCAGATCCACAGTATTCGATTCATCAATCGAATGTTCTCGCAAAGCCTTCCTCATTATCGAAGGCCGGATATTATCTTCTTGAGGGGGGGGTCGCTATTCCTCCAGTAGGGGCTCCGCGCGCCTCGTCTGGTCGATCTCAACTAAATAACTGGGGCGATTTCTTCCGATTAGGATGGAATCGCTTCATTGTGCAGAGTGGGCTTGGAACCATCTTCTGGGTTGTCGCAGCGGAATAGTAGTTACGCATAGAGAGCACAAAAGGCTCCTTTTGATGCAGCCGGCGCCAATGCGTTCTGGCTGTGCTGTTGCAGGCGATGGCATGAAATTCCCTACACCTATCGCACCATCCCGTGCCTGCTTCATACCGGTCAATGTAGGCTCATGCATGCAGTATCCTGTGACAATCTTTCGCCCCTCGTGAGTTTACAACGAGATAGGAAAATAGGGTTATACGGTCTGGGATTTGCTCCATCAGAGGGTGTGTGCATGTACCACCTCTACGAAGGAGTGTTTGTATGGAAATCATGAAGCAGAGGTCGACCAAAGCGTTGTTCCTGTCGTCGATCGCACTGTGCTCCCTTCTCCTTGCTGGGAACGCAGCTCATGCGGCGTTAGTAACGTATTCGTTTACCGGAGGCGTCAGCACCATCAGCGGGGCATTGCTGTCCCCTACGATGAACCTGACCTCTCCTGTGACAGGGTCGTTTCAATTTGACAATGCCACTGGAGGCATTGGCGGTAATTATCCAGGCGCCGTGACCGCAATGACCGTGGCAATTGGCGGCTACACGTCGTCATTTGCTCTCGGAGCGAACGCGGTGACGATTTCTCAGAATACGAGCCTGGGAGGTGGGCTGATGGGAGATCGTTGGAAACTGGTTACCGCAGCCATGGGTCTTCCGAGTGATGGGTATACCCCGCTCAGGTTTGACCTTCAACTGGACCGAGAAGGCGGAGGCTTGTTTACCGATACCGCCTTGCAAAATCCGCCAAGCCTCTCCTCTCTCACGGCCACCAGATGGCGTCTCATGTTTGAAAATAGCGATGGGAATGTGGTCACTGTTCGGGGAGCGCTGAACAGCTTGACCGCAGTGCCATTGCCGGCCGCCGTCATCTTGTTCGGCGCCGGTCTCATCTCGCTGGTCGGTCTTGGCGCTGGCGGATTACGAAACCTCCGGAGGCCTCAGGTATAGACGATACGTAGCCTCCTTCTGAACCGGGGCTTGGTACCTCAGCAGGAGGTATCAAGCCCGTTCTTTTGAGGAACCAGGCAGACAAATGTGATCAATGTCGTTGCGCTGTTTCTTTCGCGTGGTAGGAGTGACGAATTGACCCGGAAGTTCTCTGAATCAATCGCTCACAGGCTGTCTTATGGCTTTCAATCTGGTGTCCAGCACATTCACAGCATGGTCATCACGCGCTAGTTCTCATTTACATCTGAGTATTTCCCATGAGTAGCAGGCCATTGTTTATCGGCTTCAGCGTGGTATTGGCCACAGTCTCGCTGGGGGCTCTGTATGCCGATAGCCTTGCCTTTCTGTTCGGCTACTGGACCGGCAGCGAAGATTATAGCCATGGGATTTTTGTTCCTCTGATTAGCCTGTTCTTAATCTGGCAGGCGCGACATCGCCTCGCTGAAGGTGGTGCTGAAACCGCGTGGTGGGGGCTGGCCGTCCTCTTAGGAGGACTCTTTCTCTATTGGATTGGTGATCTGGCCACGTTGTTTGTTCTTCAGCATCTTTCACTTTGGATGGTCATTGTGGGGCTGGTCATTGCGTCAATCGGAGTTCGCCGGACCAGGATAATCGCATTTCCCCTTGCCTATCTCCTGACTTGTATCCCATTGCCGGTTTTCTTGTATGCAAGTGTATCGAGCCAACTGCAATTGTGGTCCTCGGCTCTCGGAGTAGGCGTCTTGCAACTTGTCGGTGTGACGGCCTTTCGTGATGGCAATGTGATCGATCTAGGGTTAGTTCAGCTTCAAGTAGTCGAAGCCTGCAGTGGCATTCGGTATCTGCTTCCTCTCACCTCCCTTGCGCTGCTCTGCGCCTATCTCTTCAAGGATCGAATGTGGAAGCGGGTGCTGCTTGTCCTCTCATCGATTCCGATTTCCATTGTCGTGAACGGTTTCCGCATCGGGATGATCGGAGTCCTGGTCGAATGGTACGGGCAGGGGGCTGCCGAAGGGTTCTACCATCTGTTCGAGGGGTGGGTGCTGTTCATGACGAGTTTGGGTCTCCTGATTCTAGAGATGTGGATGCTGGCCACAATCGGAACGGTACAGAATCGATCACCCTTTCTCTCTCGATTCACCTGGGCCGACCAATCTGCGGGTACCATCTCCGAGGTCACCCTCCAATCTCCAAGCTGTGACAGGCGGTGTCAGAACCCTGCCTATCTCTGCAGCGTGGCGCTTCTCGTTCCCGTGGCCTTCGCCTCGATGCTGATGGTAGAGCGAGAAGAGAATCCGCCGTCACGAGCTATATTTGTTGATTTTCCCATGAAACTCGACGGATGGCTTGGGACCTCACTCTCACTGGAAAAGCAGTACATCGATGCGCTCAAGTTCGACGACTATGTGTTGGCGGATTTTCGATCTGGCGATGGGCAGCCGGTCAACTTATATGCTGCCTATTATCAGTCCCAAAGAAAGGGTCAATCAGCGCACTCTCCCCAAAGCTGCCTTCCAGGCGGTGGGTGGGAAATCTCCTCTTTCACGCACATAGACTTGCCGGCGAGTTCGGGGATGGTTCGGCCACTGCATGTCAATCGCGCGCTGATCCAGAAGGACAGTCAGAAACAAATCATCCTGTACTGGTTCAAGCAGCGCGATCGGATTCTCAGCAATGAATACCTGGTGAAAGTGTATTTGTTCTGGGATGCCGTGTCACGGGGACGCACCGATGGGGCGCTCGTGCGAATCGCCTCGCCGGTTGGTCCAGGCGAAACCGAAGACATCGTCGATCAACGGCTGCTTAGATTCGTTTCAACGGTTGCGCCGGAATTGAACCGCTACGTGCCGGATTGAAGCAGGAAGAAAAGACGAGGGTCAGAGTGAGCGGAGAAATAGGGGCATGCAGTAATGAATAGCGAGCTCTTTTTCAGTTTCATCACATCGCTGCTTATAGGCATGGCCTTGATTCCGCCCTTACGTCTCTTGGCTGCTCGGTTCCAAATTATGGACCAACCGGGGGAACGCAAAGTCCACCAATATCCCGTCCCAAGGATTGGTGGCATTGCGTTTGGCATTGGAGCTTTCGCCAGCATTGTCTCGTGGGGACCCAAAGACAGCACCACGTTGTCGGCTCTCCTTGGTGGATTGATTATCCTTGGATTCGGCGTGTGGGACGATCGTGTGAATCTTGGCTACCGGATCAAATTGCTGGGACAGGTGATGGCGGCACTTGCCGTTATTGTCATCGGAGGAATCCGATTCGAAAGCGTCCCGTTCTTGCTTGGAGCTGAACTGTCGCCGTGGATTGGAATTCCTCTCACAGTGCTCTTCCTTGTCGCCGTCTCGAATGCGGTGAATCTCACGGACGGCCTCGACGGGTTGGCGGGGGGGCTTTCCTTCTTGACCCTTTGTGGGATTGCTTACCTGGCCTACCTTGCCAACGATTCGACTGTCCTTTTACTGACCATTCCATTTTTAGGAGGCCTGCTAGGTTTCTTGCGCTACAACACCTATCCGGCGCGGATTTTCATGGGAGATAGTGGCAGTCAGTTGCTTGGGTTTATCATGGGTGTGCTGGCTATCCTCTTGACCGATTCAACCAGAGGGCCATTCAGCCCAGCCTTGGCACTCCTTCTCTTGGGGTTACCATTCCTGGATACATTAGGGGTCATTGGACAACGGCTCGCGGAAGGGCGATCTCCCTTTGTTGGCGACCGCACACATATCCATCATAAGTTGCTTTCAGTTGGATTTTCCCACTACGAGGCCGTCACGGTCATCTATGCCATTCAAGCAGGGATGCTCTGCCTAGCCTATTTGCTGCGCTGGCAATCCGACATGCTCATTGTGCCGCTCTATCTCATCCTTGCCAGTGTCGTTCTGGCCATATTCGTCGCCTCAAGCCATGGCCTGATTCCCAATCTAACCCCTCAGCGTGCGCGCGTCTGTTCGGACAGGTGGCTTTCGGACCTACTCAGTCGTCCTTGGTTACAAGATCTGCCGATTCGATTCTTAGCCGCAGTGGTCCCTCTCTTTCTCATTGCTACGGTCTTTCTTCCTGCGCAGGTCCCTCAAGATATCGGCTACATTTCGACTGCGTTGTTCGCCATTGTCTTGGCCGGTCTCTCCTTCGTTCCGCGACTGGCACCGTATTTTGTGCGCGGGGGGCTCTACATGGGTAGTACGTTCTTATTGTATGTCAGTGATGCATCATGGATGCGAGCAGTTCCTCCGCTCTCAATGACCTACCACATTTTATTCGGCGCGATAGCGGTGATGGTCTTGCTCTGTATGCGATTTGACAGTCAAAACCGGTTTCAGACAACCCCGCTAGACTATCTGATGGTGTTTTTGGCCGTGGTCTTCCCATTTCTTCCGGAAGTGAGCACCGACATCTCAGCGCTGGGTCTTTTTGCGGCCAAGTTGATTGTGTTGTACTTCTCGTTCGAGCTGCTGTTGCATGCGTTCTCGGATCGAGTGAAGCAACTCGGGCTGGTATCTCTATGGATCTTGTTCGGGTTGGGGATTCGAAGGTGGCTGTAGGGGAAAGGTAAGACGCTAGGGGGTAGGGGAGGGAGTTGAGGAAGCTTGGCTCATTACTTCTCAGCTTGGCCCAAATCTTAATTTTCGAGTGGCGCGCACCCTTGAACAGACAGTTGGGGAATAAAATGAACTACCGAAACATCATCATCTTGGTTGTCGCGATCTCGCTCGTCGCTTGTGGTGGACCTGAGGAGCGGAAGGCCAAGTATCTTGCTCGGGCACAAGAGTACCTTGAAGCCGGCAACTATCCAAAAGCTCGCGTGGCTCTTCGGAATGTCCTGAAAATTGACCCAAAGGATGCTGGTGCGTATTTTCTCTTTGCACATGTCGAAGAAAAGGAAAAAAACTGGCGCAACGCCGTCTTGCTGTATCAGGAGGTCGTGCAGCTGGTTCCTGACCATATTCCCGCATTAGTGACCCTTGCCAAGTACTATTTCGAAGCTCGTCTGACTGAACAAGTAGTCGTAACGGCCGACAAGGTACTGGCGAAAAATCCACAGCATCCTCAAGCGAAGGCCCTCAAGATTGGGGTGTTGGCTATTGAGGGACAACTCCCTGACGCAATGACCAAAGCCGAGGCTCTCCAGTCGCAATTTCCGACCGAGCCCGACGTGGCAGTGTTGCTGGCTATGCTCCAGGGCCAGGAGCAGCGTTACCGCGATGCAGAAGCCACGTTGCAGCGGGCACTGGACGCTCATCCGAAAGACATGGATCTCCTGAACAGTCTGAATACGATTCTTGTTCAGTCGAAAGATATGGCCGGTGCGGAGAGGGTGGCGCGCCGCATGATCGAGACGGAACCCACATTGTTCGACCACCGGCTGAGACTGGCCCGGCTCTTCGATACGCTGGGTGCACATGAGAAGGCGGAGTCCGTCTTACGCGAGGCGATAACCCTCGATCCTGGAAGCGAAGAACGCCACCTCCTCCTGGCAGATTTTCTTGACACCAGGAAGGACCATCGTGCTGCAGAGCAGGCACTCTTGGAGGCTGCGACTCAATTACCGCATTCGACGAAGATCCAATTTGGACTTGCGGCGTTATACCTCAAGAGCGGGCAGGAAGCAATGGCGCGTGAGCGATATGTCTCACTGGTCAAGGGTAACAAGGAGAAACCGGCGGGCCTCGAAGCCAAGGTGAAACTGGCGGAGTTGGATCTCATGTCAGGTAAACAGACGGAAGCAGAAACGCAACTACAAGAGGTCTTGAAGGAGAATCCCCGTTCGTCCGATGGACTGGTTCTCTTAGGTCGGATGGCTCTAACAAGAAGAAATGGGAAGGATGCGGTACAGGCGTTTCGAACTGTGTTGCACGACCAGCCTGAATTCGCGACAGTGCATTTCTTGCTCGGCCAGGCCTATCTGCTGACCGGGGAGAGCAATCTTGCGAAGGAAAGTTTTGAACATGCGGTAGCGCTCTACCCCGGACAGGTTGATGCCAGACGATCACTTGCGGCGATGGAAAGCCAACGTGGTCGTCACCAACAGGCTCGTGCTCGGCTTGACGAGTTGTTGAAGCAACGACCGGATGATGTGGCCGCCCTCGACATGTTGATGATGCTCGATCTTGTCACGAAGAACTGGGTTGAAGCGGAACGAACGTTGAACCGCCTCCATGCCGTTTCAAAAGACACCGCCGTCGCCCTTATGGCAGAGGGACGGCTGAGGGAGATGCAGCAACAATTCGACAAAGCCAGCGCAGCGTATGAGCGCGCGACAGTTCTCGCCCCTCACGATCCAGACCCGTTGCTGTCTCTGGTGAAACTCGATGTCGCGCAAGGCCATGCCGATCGTGCGAAGACTCGCCTCGAGGCGTTGCTCGCCACGCAGCCGGATCATCTGTTTGGCCATGGTCTACTGGGTGAGGTACTGGCCCTCAGTGGCCATCCCCAGGAGGCCGATGTCCAGTTTCGGGCGGCTTCCCGCATAAACCCAAAATGGATCGCGCCGTGGCTCAATTGCGGAGAGTTATGGCTCGCGCAGAAACAGCCTGACCAGGCCATTCAGGTGATTCAAGCCGGTCTGAAGGCCAACCCGGATAGCGAGGAGTTACACATGCTTCTTGCGTCGGCGTATTCGAGTCGAGGTCAAATCGATTCCGCGATCACCGCATATGATGGAGCATTGCGTTTGAACCCTCGTAACGTGCTGGCTGCGAATAACCTGGCCGTGTTACTAGTCGATTACAAAGGAGATTCACAGAACCTACAGAAAGCGTTTGCCCTTAGCCGTGATTTTGAGAAGGAGGCGCCGCATCCTCTGTTTCTGGACACGCTGGGATGGGTTCGCTTCAAAATGGGGCAACAGGAAGACGCCCTTCGGCTCATGAAGGGCGCGGTCGCCAAATCTCCGGACGTCCCCACGTTGAACTATCATCTCGGAATGGCCTTCTATCAGTCTGGAAAGAAGGCTGAGGCACGCGCCTACCTCTCGAAGGCATTGAAAAGTGCCGAACAGTTTCAGGGGCGTCAGGAGGCGGAACACATCTTGTCTCAGATGAGGGGGTGAAGAGAGTATGGCTCGTTATAACTCTAGTATTGTTCGCAGCGTGGGATTGCTGATCCTGCTTCTCGCAATGCTGGGGGGAGGCCCGCTGGCTTGTGATTCCGATGCCATAGGAGCCGCGCCAACAGCGCCTGCAGCTGAGCCGGGTTATCGCCTTGGAGCTGAAGATGTCCTGCTGATTTCTGTGTGGAAGGACGAACAGCTCACCAGGGAGGTTGTGGTTCGTCCCGACGGGATGTTCTCCTTTCCCCTTGTAGGTGATATTCAAGCCGAAGATCGAACGGTTGATGAGATTCGTTCAGATCTTGTGAAGCGGCTCATGAAGTACATTCCGAATCCAAACGTGTCGGCGGCGGTCACCAAAGTCTTAAGCTACAAGATCTATGTTGTCGGACGTGTCAACAAGCCTGGAGAATACTTGATTGGACACTACACCGATGTGCTTCAGGCGTTGAGTTTAGCCGGTGGATTGACACCCTTTGCTTCAGAAAACGATATCAAAGTCATCAGGCGTCTCAAGGGGCAGCAAAAGGTATTTCTCTTTCGCTACGGCGATGTCCGCAAAGGGCAGGAACTCGAACAAAACATTTTATTGCAGCGCGGCGATTCCGTCATGGTCCCTTAGTAATATATTCATTAATGTCATAGGCTTTTCACTACATACTAAATCTATGATTTAAGTCATAAGGACGGTTCATATTCAGGTCTCTGTTGAGCCAAAGTACACAATTATGGGTGAAACCCCCCTCGAGCTCAGCATCCTCCAGAAGGTGAAGTCCGGATACTTGGTGGGCTTTTTGCGTAGCAAGAGTGGAGAGGCACTGTATGGCTTCGCTGAAGTGGTGTCTCTACCAGAGTGTCGTGCTGGTTTGGTTATTCTGTGGAATGCAACTATCAGCGGTTTGGGCTGCCGAGTGGTCACTTGTGCCATCGATAGGAGCAAAGGGTGTGTACAACAGTAATTTGCTTTTAACTCCGCTCCCACATGACGCGACCTATGGATATTGGGTTTCTCCTGCGGCTGAGTTTGCCGGTAAAACAGAGCGGTTGGAGGTGAGTAGCCGGGTCGCGGCTGACTTCGTCTCTTATTACGGAGGAGTGGGGACACAATTTACCAACATTTTTCTCCCACTCACCCTCCGCTATAAGACCGAGAAGGATCTGTTGGGCCTTACCGGAGGATTCATCCGTGATAACACGTTGATGAGCGAACTGCTCACCACCGGACTAGTTCTGCGTTTTACCCAACGGAACCAATGGACGGCCAATCCGTCCTGGACCAGGAGGATCACTGAAAAGTTGTCATTTCAATCCAATTTTCAATTGAACGACACCACCTATGAGAATGGCTTACGGCTTGGCCTGGTGGACTATCAGCTATTCGGAGGGTCAGGCGGGTTGCTCTATCAAATGACTGAACAGGATCAAATACAGTTGTCAGGCTCGTATGTTAATTTTCATACGACCAACGCACCCTCTCCCTTTCGCGCCAGTTTTCCTGGAGTCAGCCTGAGCCTGACCCATGCCTTCACTGAAACTCTGACGGGAACGGCATACGGTGGACCCCGCTTTGTGAGTTCAACGACCGAGACGGTCACCGACAACATGACAGCTCAGAGCACTGTCTGGCTGTTTGGCGCCAGTCTCGCCAAAAAGCTTGAGAACTCGTCTATCCAAGTGAACATAGATCGAGATATTGTGCCGAGCGGATTCGGTATACTCATTCAAAGGGATCGGGCTGGCCTCACCGTCTCTCATGATCTTACCGAAACCCTGGCTGCTTCATTGAACGGATCCGGCTATCTCGTCTCAGGTATCACGCAGCGCGCTACGGGCGGCACCTTTCCGGAGAGTCGATACTTCTATCTCACACCTAAGATCGCCTGGAAATTTCTGGAGTGGTGGAAGCTGGAGATGTCCTATACCTATGGACATCGCGAAGTGGACGGGTCGAGTCCAGCGATGTCCAATGCCACGATGTTTACCATAACGTACTTTCCGCCAAAGCTGGCGCTCTCGAATTAACCGAGTTGCCCATGACTACTCAAAGTCCATTACGACAGTCTGAGCAGGTTCAAGGTCTTCAGGATTACGTGGCCGTATTCCGCCGCCGCAGAACGTTGACACTCCTAACAGGAGGGGTTCTTCTGATCCTCAGCCTCGCCGCGGCATTTCTCTGGCCTGCGACCTATAAATCCATGGCGACCATTCTGATCGAGGAACAGGAAATTCCACCCGAACTCGTGCACTCGACGATTACTAGTTATGCCGATCAGCGAATCGAAACGATCAAGCAACAAGTCATGAGCCGCACGACCTTGTGGAAGGTCGTGGAACAATACAACCTCTACCCAGACCTGCGACGAACCAACCCCGTAGAAGAAGTTGTGCGGAGGTTCATTAAAGACATCGAAGTTGAAGTAATCAGCGCCGATGTCGTGGACAAACGCACCCAACACTCGACAAAGGCCACTATTGCGTTCACCGTGGCGTACCAGAGCACGTCGCCCGACTTGGCCCAAAAGGTCGCCAACGAGCTGACCAGTCTGTTCCTGGGTCAAAATCTAAAGAGTCGGGAGCGGCAGGCGCAGGAGGCCACGTCCTTCCTCCAGCAAGAGGCCGAGAATCTTTCCAAACACATCGGGGAGGTTGACGAAAAGATTGCCGCGTTCAAGCGCCGGGCGAGCGGTGCCTTGCCGGAATTGATGCCTCTGAATTTGCAGCTCATGAGTCAGTCCGATCGAGAGCTGATGGACATCGAGCAACAGATTCGAACTCTCGAGGAACGCAAGAACTATCTTGAGGGTGAACTCGCCACGATCAAACCAAACACCCCAATCATGTCCGTAACCGGAGAGCGAATCCTGGACTCTGCCGAGCGCTTACGCGCATTGCATGCGGAATATGCCGGCGCCTCTGGCAATCGGTCTCCTGAACACCCCGACATTCTGAAATTGAAACAGGAGATCACAGCCTTGGAAAAAGAAACCGGCCAGCTTCCAGGGATAGAAGAAGTGACCAAACAACTCATCAACGCTCGCGCCACGCTGGCGACCACCTTGAAACGTTTAAGCAGTGAACATCCTGACGTCGTTCAGGCTCGTCGCACGGTTCAAACCTTGGAGCAGGAGGTCAGACAGCTTGGATCTGCTCCGCCCCAAAAGCCCATGTTGAGACCTGAAAACCCTGCCTATATCAATCTGCAGGCTCAGCTGAATTCCGCAACCTCTTCTTTAGACGCCCTACGGGCGACACGAACGGCTGTGAAGCGGCGGCTCCAGGACTATGCCACTCGACTTGAACGGACTCCGGAGATGGAGCCTGACTATCTTTTCTTGATACGCGATCGCGACACCTCAGGCCAGAAGTATCAAGACATCCGGTCGAGGCTTCTGGAAGCCAAGGTATCGGAAGGTTTGGAGGTTCAGCGAAAAGGCGAGCGGTTTTCTCTCATTGATCCACCCAGTCTACCGGAAAAGCCGAACAAACCGAACCGGCTTGCCATTGTCCTGCTCGGGTGTATTCTGGCTCTGGGTGGAGGAATCGGCACCGGCGCTGTGGCAGAATCGCTGGATCATTCGATCCGCACACCGGAGCAGCTTGCCCGACTGACTCAATTGTTCCCACTGGCGGTGATTCCCTTCATGCCAAACGAACGGGATCTGTCACGAGCTATTAAACGGCGCCACCTCCTCAGAGGAGCCGGAGTTGGTGCATTCGTGACGATTCTCGCACTATTGCATGTGTTCGTGATGCCCTTAGACGTGCTGTGGTTCGCTGCATTGAGGCGATTTGGCATCGAGTAGACGGACGATGAGTTGAGGCTATGAGGTTCGAGGCTGAAGCGGGAAGTGTGAGGGTAGGAGGCCTAAGAGGAAGCGTTTTGTCTCTCTTCAACTGGTTTTAGGAGAACCCATGGACCGATTTCGGACCGCACTGCAGCTGTACAAAGACGAACATGGTCAGTCTAGTACCAGGCCACATGCCCGAAAGACTGCCGGAGGCCAAACCTTGCCTCCCCCCATCGCATATACCAGGACGAGGTCGTTAGACATTCCACTCTCTGTACTTCGTCAGAAGCGAGTGATGGCTGCGTACGACAAGGGTCCCTTCGTCGATGCCTATAAGATTTTGCGAACCCAGGTGATGCATCGCCTTCGAGAGAATGACTGGAATGTGTTGGGCGTCACCAGCCCGGGCCACGGTGAGGGGAAAACCTTGACCGCCGTGAATCTGGCTGCGAGTCTCGCCATGGAAACCTCGCAGACTGTGCTGCTTGTCGATGCGGACCTCCGTAGCCCCAGTATTCACGGGGTATTCGGATTAGACGACTATCCGGGTCTTGCCGACTACTTGTTGGACGATGCGCCCGTCGAGGACTTGTTGGTGCACCCCGGAATCGGTCGTTTCGTGTTACTACCGGGAGGACGAGCGATCTCAAATTCGACTGAGATCCTCACATCGCCCAAGATGCTGGCATTAGTTGAAGAATTCAAGCATCGCTATCCTGCGCGAATCATCATTTTCGACCTTCCTCCGTTGCTTCACACGGCAGATGTGATTGCATTCTCACCCTACACGGACGCACTCCTTCTTGTCGTGGAAGAGGGAAAAACGACGGCTGAGGAGCTGCAGCGTGCGTTATCTCTGGTGAAAAACTCCCGCCCCGTATTGGGAACGGTGCTCAACAAGGCGGGGCAAACAAGCACAACTCCTGCTCACATGCGGAGGCTACTCTCTCACTAGATGACACGATACCTCGTGTCGGGAGGCGAAGGCTACATGTACGAGTCGTTTTACAATCTTCGAACGAAGCCCTTCGCGCTCCTGCCGGACAGCGACTTTCTGTATCCTGGCTCTACGCATCGTACGGCCTACAGCATCTTGGAATACGGCCTTATCAACGAGGCGCCGTTTCTGGTACTCACCGGCGAGCCCGGTATGGGCAAGACCTCCCTTCTACAGAAGCTTATTTCAGAGCACGGGAAGAATCATACGATCGGTCTCGTCACAAATGCCCGCTACGACATCGAACATCTCCTGCCCTGGATTCTGCTTTCCCTTGGGTTGAGCCAGAAGCAGCTCGACCCGGTTGAAGCCTATCATCTCTTTTCGGAATTTCTAATTCAGGAATCCAAACAGCACCGACGGGTCATTCTCATTATCGACGAAGCCCAGAGTCTTGGGGCTGAGTTGCTCGAAGAACTACGGCTTTTGTCCAATTTGAACGACGGGAAAACGTTGAAGCTGCAGATCATACTGTCCGGCCAGCCGGACCTCCATACATTGCTGCAGCGGATCGATATGACTCAGTTTGCCCAACGGATCGTCGTCGACTTTCATCTGGAACCGCTTTCGGAAATGGAGACAGGACAATGCATTCGTCACCGCTTAAAGATTGCCGGTGGACATCCCTCAGTGTTTACGAATAAAGCCTGTGCTTTGGTGCATCGATTGACAAGAGGCACTCCTCGTCTCATCAATCAGGTCTGCGATGTTGCGTTGACCTATGGTTTTGCAGAGCAAGCTCGGGTCATTACGTCTAAGCTCGTCGCTCAAGCCGCTCTCGATCGAAGTAAAGGCGGGATTCTGCCTCTTGCGGCGCGAGAGGAACTGACAGCCTTGGCCAGCGCGCCAGAAGATGCCAGCGAGATTGATGCCGTCCCGCTGCAACACAGCCCTCAGCCGCCGTGGCCGGAAAGTTCATCTCCAAACCTCAGCTCTCCGCAGGCGAAGTCGGCAAGTCGATCACCGGAACTCACGGCCACACGTTCGGTCGGTACCCCCGAATCCTACTATACAAAGGGAGTAGCAATGAGACAGGAAGGCCGATCGAGAGAGGCTATCGATATGCTCGAGCTGGCGGCCAAGAGCCCGTCCTACTGGCTCAAAGCCCAAGCACAAATAGGGCTCTGCCACAGGTCTATCGGAGACCATGGGGCCGCGATTCAAGCGTTTCGGACCGCGTTGAGCGATCAGTCGGCTTCCTGGAAGGAAGTAATTGATGTCCAGTATTTTCTCGCACGGACTCTTGAATCGGTCGGGCAGACAACGGAAGCGGCAACCCTCTACCGCCGGATTGCTCAAACGAATCCACATTTTAAGGATGCTGCGAGTCGGGCCAAGGAGCTATTGTCGAAGCCGAAACATCCGACTACAGGCGAACGGCGAGGTGTAAGCAATGGGTCCTGGTTTGGGAATGCGATCGAAAGTATCAACCAACTGATCGGCAGTCGCAAGTAATGGAGTGACGGATCCTGTCCACTGCGCTAGATCTCGCCAAACGGCGCGTTCACGATCGTGACGACTCCCGCCCCGCAATGCCTTCGAATATCTGGTTGATCCCCTTCAGCGGCCCCCACCTCATGACGGCAAGAGAATCATCGACATAGGCCGGAGCACGCATGCCATTCAACACACAGGTGACGCCCGGCGTGCTCGCCAAAACCCACAAGGCCTTGCGTGACAGCGATTCTCTGCGCCTTGCTTCCGGCAACAAGGGATCAAGGGCCGCCGCCACCGAGGCAGTTCTCGCACGACTGCGTTCGGTGGCTTCTCTGCGGAGCCCGCTCAACAGGGTGAGCAACTGCGGCACATAGCGATCACGCCAGGCCTCCCATTGCTCGGCGGCCGTTCCGGTCAGCTGGCGTGAAAGCGCCTGCATCACTTGATTGACATGCGGCGCGATCATTTGATGCTCGATCTGTTCCCAATGTTCGAGCCCCTGGATCTGGGGCCGCACACGCGTCAACTCAATGGCCCAGGTAAAGAAATCGGCCGGGGCCATCCCCTGACCACTATGCTGAACGGCCGGGGCAATGGTCTTACGATACTCGTCTTCAAGCGCCCCGACTGTCCGACATTGGCGATTGAAGTCCACCGGGTCGCCTTCGATCGGAAAGTCCGCCATTCGAAGAACGCCGCTCTTTTTTGTCGGCATGGCATTGAGCGGACGATTGACCAGCACGGCAATCCCTTCTCGTTGAGCCATTTCCAAAACCGTTTCCCGCTGATCCATCCCGGTATTGGGCGTCACCAGTGCACCTGTCTCATACAGATTCATGGGGCATTGCAGCACCGCGAAATGGTGGCGGGCTTTTCCCTGTGACGCAGCGGCAGCGTTTGCCGCATCACACATGCGAGAGAGCGAAGTCGCATCGGCATCCGATGGATCTGCCGTGACCGTATTCGACGACACGCCATAGTAACGAATTCGTCCTGCCGCTATTTGCGACTCGAAAAATGTACAGGCCTGTTCAAGCCGGCGATAAAAGGCATTCCGCGCCGCTGCGAGATTTGCACCATTGTGATGCGCGGCCTCGGACAGAAAGTATTCAGGATTGTGCAGTAAACAGACATCGAGAGTGGCCAATCCAAGTCGATCCAGTGACAGTGTGAGCTGATCAGCCAAGTATTCCGGGTGAATACAATGCCAGATGCCCTCACCATACTTGACCATATCAGGGTAGGGGTGCCCGTCCTGTTCTCGCGCCTCCGCCTGCTTCAAGTTGTGTCCTTGCACGTAGCCAATCTTCGAGACAACGATCACCTCTTCACGAGTCAGATCACCGCTCTTAATCAGCTCCCGTAAGACAGAGCCGACCAATCGTTCACTATCGCCGTCCATGTAATTTGTCGACGTATCAATCAGATTCACGCCTTCTCGCAGAGCCTTCTTGAGTGCGTCTCGATGCACCGGCTCTCTCGTATCGACTCGATACGAGCCAAACCCGAGCCGGGACGTCGTCAACCCACTGTGACCGAACCGGGCATACCCATGTTCCATGCGGCCGTCGTGACGGGATTGACTCACGATACGCGCAACATATCTGGCTGTCCCCTCCGGACTGGCCGACCCGAGGAGCGCTGCTCCTTGTAAGAGCGTCTGTTGGGTTGGCTGCTCCGTTCGTCGCGACGCTGATCGCAATGCCTCGGTGACCTCCTGCGCATCGGTGATGGGGCGCTGACAGGAAAAATCTCGACAAATATAGAGTGCCGCTTTCCCCCCCACCAACCCCTTGCCTGCCAGCAGGGGATGGCCGGACGGCGCGCCGGTACCATCGCCGAAGGCAATCACACGATGAGGAAGGAACACCTCGCGCACGGCGAGTTGCAACGTCTCCAGACTTGAATCGTTGGGCATTCCGACAAATGCCAATTCAATCGGCCCTTCCGCGAGAAGATCCACCACGGCAAGCGTCTTGGCAAAAGCTCTCGGATACCGGGCTATCTGACGTCCATAGGCTCGAATCCCTCCGATCGCCGCGTCGCGTAAATCCTGCCGACCATGGTGAAACGAGAGTCTGGCGAGGGCTGAAACCGCCACGGCATTTCCACTTGGCGTCGCGCCGTCCGCTCCCTCACGCGCCCGGATGATCAGCGCTTCATGCATCTTCGCAGTGGTGTAGAACCCCCCCTGGTCCTCATCCTGAAACGATTCCACGATCCGCTCTCCCATTTGAAGCGCGGCAGTGAGGTATCGCTCCTGCGCACTTGCCTCGTAGAGGTCGATCAATCCTTCTGCGAGATAGGCGTAGTCCTCCAGGACTCCAGCCAGATGGGCTCGGCTCTGCCGCGAGGTGCGGAGCAGCGTTCCTTCGGACGTCCGATGAACCTGCAGGAGGAAATCCGCCGCCTTCATGGCCCCGGCGATATAGCGGCTGACCCCTAACACACGACCTGCCTCGGCCATCGCCGAGATCATCATGCCGTTCCACGCCGTAATAACCTTGTCATCGAGTCCAGGTGGAACTCGCTCTTGGCGGGCCCGATAGAGGAGGGGACGCACACGATGGATCGTCTCGTATAGTTCATCGATGGTGAGATTCAATTCCTTAACAACCGCTTCGACGGGGCGCAGTCGGTTCGGGATATTCCGATGTTCCCAATTCCCCTGATCAGTAATATCGTAGCAGGCACAAAACCGGCGGGTATCTTCGGCATTCTGCAGCACCGCCTGAACCTCCGCCGGCGTCCAGACGAAAAACTTTCCTTCGACCCCCTCCGAGTCCGCATCCGTCGCGGAATAAAATCCTCCGGCGGGATCAGTCATCTCCCGAAGAATATAGTCAAGCACCTCAATCGTGACCTGGCGATAAGATGGCTGCTTGGTCACCTGATAGGCCTCCAGATAGGTCCTAGTCAGGAGGGCATTGTCATAGAGCATCTTTTCGAAATGAGGAACCAGCCAGCGCTCGTCAGTAGAGTAGCGGGCAAACCCACCACCGATATGATCGTAGATCCCTCCGGCTGCCATCGCATCGAGTGTTCGCGTCACCAACTGCAATGTTCGGCTGTCTCCTGTTCGACGATAACATCGGAGGAGTAACGCGAGCCCGGCGGACGGAGGAAACTTCGGCGCGGTGCCGAACCCCCCATGGCGCTCGTCGAAATCCTCGCGGAACTGCGACACGGCCTCATCAAGTACGGATGTGCTGACTGAAACAGGGGACACTGTTTTGAGTTCGTTCTTCAACCGTTCGGTCAATTGATGCGCTTGAGTTACGAGACCGGCGGCATCCTGTTCCCATGCATCCGCAATTTTCTTGAGCAGGCTGGGGAACCCTGGGCGGCCCCAACGATCGTCAGGAGGAAAATATGTCCCGGCAAAGAACGGCTCTTGATCCGGAGTTAAGAAGACCGTCATCGGCCATCCACCTTGACCATGATTGAGGGTGATCGTGGCCTGCATATAGATCTCGTCCAAATCGGGGCGCTCTTCCCGATCCACTTTGATACAGACAAAATGCCGGTTCATCAGTGACGCGATAGCCTCGTTTTCAAACGACTCCCGCTCCATCACGTGACACCAGTGGCAAGCGGAATAGCCGATCGAGAGCAGAATGGGACGATTCTGTTCTTTCGAGGCCTGCAAGGCCTCGGGTCCCCAGGGATACCAGTCGACCGGATTCGAGGCATGCTGGAGGAGATAGGGACTGGTTTCACGGATGAGGCGATTCGACCTTGCTGCGTCAGACGAAGTGTGCATGGCCCACGGTAGCATCGAGGCCGGAGAGGGGTCAATGAGCGAATGTGGAAAGAGGCCTGCGATTTCACAATCGCAGGCCTCTTCAGAATCGTTCAAGTACGGCTTGGCCGATCGGACAAACGACTTCCGTGTTGATTACTTGCCGTCCTTCTTCTCGTCCTTCTTCTCATCGCCGAACGTATCGGCATGGCCGCCTTTCTTCTCGTCCTTTTTATCCTTGTCGTCACCGTACACAAGGACATAGCCGCCCTTCTTCTCGTCTTTCTTCTCCAACTTCTCCTCGACAGCGAAGGCCGGAGCACTGAACGTCACTGCCACTGCCACTGCCATAATTGCCATCAACATGCTCTTCATATAGCCTGTCCCCCTCAATTGTTAGGTGAGTCTTAATAGCGTTGCCTCGATTAGAGCAAACAGGTAATACGCTAGCGAAAATGGTGTCCTACTGTCAACCGATCATCCTTCGCCCTTCCTTCCTAATTAGAATCGCAATGCACAATCAGCTCAGCTGCATAAGCAACCTTGTGGTAATCTTTAATAAAATCAGGGCCGCCATGACTGACATTGAACCCTACTCCAATTACCGCTTGACCGTTCGCCTTGAACTTGCCAACACACCAGGCATGTTCGCAAAAGTGGCGGCTGTCCTGGCTGAGGAATGCGCCAACTTGGGTGCGGTGGATATCGTCTCCGCGACGTCGAGCCGTATGGTGCCGGACGTGACCATCGACGTCCAAAGCGAAGCGCACGGAGAGCGGGTGCTCGCTCGCATCAGGGCACTGCCGGACGTGAAAGTCCTCTCGGCTTCCGACCGGATTTTCCTTCTGCATCTTGGCGGAAAAATTCGCGTTCAAGGCAAGTTGCCCATTACCACCAGAAACGTGCTATCGATGGTCTATACGCCGGGCGTCGGACGGGTTTCGCAAGCCATCGCGAAGGACAAGACCAAAGCCTATGCCTTTACCGGCAAGGGCAACACGGTTGCCGTGGTCACCGACGGATCTGCGGTGCTGGGTCTCGGCAATCTTGGCCCGGAAGCCGCGTTACCCGTGATGGAAGGCAAAGCCATGTTGTTCAAAGAATTTGCAGGAATCGATGCATGGCCGATCTGCCTCAACACGCAAGACCCCGACGAAATTGTTCGCACAGTTCAAGCCATTGCTCCAGGATTCGGCGCCATCAATTTGGAAGACATCAGTTCACCGCGCTGTTTCGAAATCGAACGCCGTTTAAAGGCCATCCTGGATATACCGGTGATGCATGACGATCAGCACGGCACGGCAGTGGTGATCCTCGCTGCCTTGACGAATGCGCTGACTGTCACAGGGAAACGGATGGAGTCCATCCGCGTGGTGGTCAATGGTCTCGGCGCCGCCGGAACCGCCTGCTGCAGGATGTTGCTCGCTGCCGGCCTCTCTCACCTCATCGGATGCGAGCCTCAAGGTATCATCCTGCGAGGGGACGGCCAGAAACTGCGGGCCTGCCGAACAGATCTGGCCCCCTGCATGACCCCAGATCATCCTCAAGGAACACTCCAAGACGCCCTCAAGGGGGCCGATGTCTTCATCGGATTATCAGTCGGCAATATCCTGACGGCAGAAGATCTTGATCTCATGGCGACTGATCGTATCGTCTTTGCCATGGCCAATCCCGACCCTGAAGTCCCTCGTGAATTAGCCGCGTCCCACTGTCGGATCTTTGCAACTGGGCGCTCGGACTATCCGAATCAAATCAACAATGCGCTCGCCTTTCCCGGAATCTTTCGAGGGGCGCTGGATGTGCAGGCGAGCGACGTCAATGAAGCGATGAAACTGGCCGCGGCCAAGGCCCTGGCTGAGACTATTCCCCCTGCGGCGCTCAGCGAGGACTACATAATTCCGAGTATGTTCGATAAGGAAATCGTCCCGCGCGTGGCCAAAGCCGTGTCGGCAGCCGCACGTGAAACGGGTGTGGCCCGACGGCGGACGAAACTCAGCGACGATTTCGCCTCACCCTGACCATTCATCCCACATGAATCCAGCTGTGTCCGCTACCCTTCTGGGATGCGACCGTGCTGTGCTACAATGCGCCCCCTAGCATGATGCTGAAAAAGTCCGCCAGCAGCGTTCTCGCATCGCTCAGAAGCTCAACGTACCGAAGCGTACGCCTCGCCTCTTCGCTCGCTGCGGCCTTGCTGAACGGCCTTTTTGAGCATCCTGCGAAAGTATTCTTCTGATGTGCTGTGCGTGCGGACCATCGACGTTCCGGCGTGCCCACATAGTTTTTTCGCAGCCTGCTGTGGGAGAGTTTGGTTGATATGCCTTTTTCACAACGCAAATTCATTAAGTTTCAGGACGGGATGAGACGACGCATCGAATCGTTACGCCCAAAAGCCGAAGAGAGTTTGGAACTCGCTGTCGACACGATGATGCAGGAGCGCACCGACAGCTTCTTTCGTGTTGAAGAGGGGTTGGAGGAGGTGATCAAGTCGCTGCTCCAGATTGAAGAGGAGATTGGGGAAGTCCGTGATCTCTCCGGCGCGATGCGTCTGGAGTCCCGCCTCGAGTTTGTCGAAGACCGATGGGATGATTTCGACAGCGAGATACGAGAGCGCCCCCGGCGCCGACGTAAGAAGATCAGCCTTGCCGATATGTTGAAAGCTGCCGGTGGGGGGAGCGGCGACCTGTCACAAGGATCGAGCGGCATTAATAACGCGATGGACGCCTATGCCGCCATGGGCGTGGAATTCGGCAGTTCACTCGCCGACATCACCACCGCCTTTCGCCACAAGGCCAAGCAACTCCATCCCGATTCGAATAACGGCGATCGTAGCGCCGAGCCGGAATTGCGCCGCATGCTGGAGGCCTATCAGTTTCTGAAGGAATACTTGAGCCTCAGCAATGTCGAACCTCCGCGGTCACCAGACGCCACCTATCGTCCAACAGAATGAGCCACTGGTGACACCCTCCAATTCATCTCTGCCATATGTCACTGACCAGCCTGCGCTTGAATCCCTCTGCCACCTGTTGCGACAAAGTCCGCGATTGGCTTTAGATACGGAATTCGTCGGAGAAGACACCTTTATTCCACGACTCGAACTGATTCAAGTCGCCACCGCCACCACTGCTGCCGTCATCGACTTTCCTGCCTTACAGGCTAGCGGATCGCTCGACGTCTTCTGGGAACTCATCTGTGATGCCAAGATTGAGAAAATCGTTCACGCCGGCCGGCAAGATCTCGATCTTTTTGCCATACACGCAGGTCAGATCCCGAAGCCGTTTTTCGATACCCAGATCGCCGCCGCCATGGTCGGGTATGGCGCCCAAGTCGCCTATGCGAACTTGGTCCAGCGACTCCATGGCACGAAGCTGGCGAAAGCCCATACCTTTACCAACTGGAGTGCGCGACCACTCTCGGATGACCAAATCGCCTACGCCTTGGAAGATGTTGAATTCCTCCTGTCGATCCATACGCATTTACAGAACCGCCTGAGCACACTCGGCCGTTCGGAATGGGTCAGTGAGGAGTTTGCGCGCCTCGAAATGGCGATAGGAGAAAAAAGTCGAGAGCCGCAGGAACGCTACCAACGAATTCGTGGGTGGGACACACTCAAGCCCAAAGGGGCTGCAGTGCTTCGTGAATTGGCTGTCTGGCGAGAAGCCGAGGCCCGCCGCCGGAACGTGCCGCGCGGACGCGTCATGCGAGATGAGGTACTCCTCCAACTCGCACGCCACCCGCCAAAATCGGTCAACGATCTCCGAGGTCTCCGCGGCGTCCATTCCTCCGATGTCGATCGTCACGGAGGACAACTACTCGCCGCCATCACCTCGGCGCTGGCGCTTCCATCATCGGCATGGCCGGAAGTCCCGAGCGAGCGAAAACCGGATCCTGAGTCGACCGGTATTGTCGAACTCCTGCAAGCTGTGCTGAAGGCCCGCGCAGCAGAGGAGGGGATCGCCCCCACCCTGCTCGCCACCAGCGCCGATCTACAAACACTCGTGGAAGCCAAGCAGAATCGGACAGCCCTTGAGCTTCCCATTCTTCGTGGCTGGCGACGACAGCTGGCAGGCAACCTGCTTCTACAAGTATTAGATGGAGCGGTCACCATCGCAGTAGATCGAACTTCCGGCGCCCTCCGTATAACCCCGGGACATCCCTCGATTGCCTCAAGCTGATGCGCCAGCTCAACTTCACCCAGCCTTACAACAACCTCATCTGATTGTTCAAAAGCGGCCCTGATTCAGCGCCCACCCTTGTGCCTCCCTCGCAAGTGGCCAACCGACGTTGAATTTCACCTGAAAAATCCATGCTTTTACAAGGTCGATGCTTTCCTGCCTCTTTCTAGGAAGGGATAGGCTGGTATGGATCTGGCAACTCTCTAGTGGCCTCCAGACCCTCTAAACACAGATAGCGGAGCCATGCTGAGCCTGCTTTGGAAATCCAGCCTTGCGATTGTCTTCCCTGGTGGGTTGATTTTTCTCATAGCGATTGGATTTCTTCGTCCCCAGGGACTCCCAATGTTGCTGCAACAGCCGATTGCAGCGCTGCCGTATATCGTGCTCACGTTTGGGCTTATCTTTGGCTGGTACTTTGCCAGTAGCCGCATGATTCTTTCCCTCTTGGTGCTGGCACTCGCAGATCGAGCCCTCGTGTTGTTCCCCTCCACCGATGCTGGTCAAACGGCCGTAAGTCAGACGGTTATCGCCATCACCGCCTTTCTCGTCCCTCTCAACCTATTGGCATTTTCTATCTTCAAAGAAGATTCCCTCTCGACGCTTCGCGGCGTGATGCGTGTCGTGCTCGTCTTGGCCCAACCATTTCTGCTGCTCTGGCTCTGCCTTCCTGACCAGCACGACCTGGCCTCCTCATTCACACGGGAGTACATCCCCTCACTGTACATGGAATGGACGCCGATTCCGCAGCCGGCATTGTTTGTCTTTGCCATAGCCTTCCTACTGCACATTATACGATTCGTCCTTCATCGCGACCCACTGGAGGGAGGAACAATTTGGGCTCTGGGTGCCATTTTCGTGGCCTACCATACAACCCGCTACGGCTGGAAGCCGACAAACTTTTTCATGGCTGCCGGACTGATCCTCTTCGTCACATTGCTACAATCCTTTTATCAGCGGACCTACCGCGACGAACTCACCGGCATTCCCGGTCGCCTGGCCTATGACGAAGCGATCACGCAACTCGGGAAACGATTCTCGGTTGCAGTTATCAGCATCGACCAGTTGACCCAATATGCCAATATTCACGGGAAATCTGTCAGCGAGCAGATTCTAAAACTTGTTGCTCCCAGAGTTCAGACTGCTTGTGCTGATGGGCAGGTTTTCCGTACGACCGGAGAGGACCTCACCGTGCTGTTCCCAGGAAAATCAACCACAGAAACCTTGGGTACGCTCGAGACCGTCCGGAAAACGATCGGAGCCATCAGTGTGCTCCTTCGAGGACGCGATCGGGTCTGGGAAAAGGAGCGCGAGGCTCAAAAAACCGGATCACGCGACCAAGCGCTCCCGGTTACCCTCAGTATCGGCGTGGCAGAAAGAGTTGACGACAGCGCGACACTGACCTTAGTGATCAAGTCTGCCTATCGAGGCCTCTATGAGGCCAAGGGGGTAGGAGGGAACGTCGTAAAACGCGGACAAGAGGCGGTCGTCCCGGCACGACGGTCTCAGACCGGATCAGGAAGAATTGTCCCGAGTGGAGAGTATGGAAGCTAACTGTTAGAGAAGTCCTTTCACAGACTCCGCCGGTCTGGCCAAGATCACCTTCTCGCCCTTTTCGACAATTGGACGCTGAATGAGATCCGGATGGGCCACTAACACATCGAGCCATTCATCATCAGAAAGGCTTTTTTTCGCCAAACCGAGCTCCTTGTAGATCTCCTCTTTCGTCCTCACTATTTCCTTCGGTAAGAGCCCCGCCCTCTTCAAAAGGCTCTTGAGTTGGATTTTCGTAAAGGGCTTCTCATAGTAGTTGACGGCTGTGAACGGCTTGCCGCTCTCTTGTATCAACTGCACCGCTTGACGGCATGTGCTACAAGTTGGTTTCTGGTAGATCGTCATCTCTGCCACGTTCACACTCCTTGTTTTAGCCTCTTGCCTGCCTTGACGCCATTTTTACCCGTGTGATACACGGGTCTCATCTCATTCACGTGAAGATTCATTATGCCGACGCCTATCTTCGGAACTAGCTCCGACGGTCAATTTTCCTGCACCACGGACAGGCAACATACCTTACGAGACCTCCGCACCAAGCGCAAGGGACAGCCGGTGTTCGTTCTCGGGCATATATTGACCAGAAAAGGGCAGGAAGGAACCTTCGAGGTCTTTAACGACCGCCTCGCGATCGTCAAATTCTCCGACGGTGGCGCCATCGGATATGACCCTTTCGAATTGCTCTTGCCAACCGACATCGACGACAATGGAACTGCCTACTTCGAAATTCGCTCCTGCCGGCAGTGCGAACAGCTCTTCCCCTTGACCACCACAGAGTGTGAAGCAGCGGAGGAACCCACCCTCTGTCCGGAATGCCGACACGCCTAGCCGGTCCCGCCTACCTGACCGCAGATAAACCCACTCTGCCGCACTAGGGCTTCCTTGATCGGCACGCCTGGGACAAGAAAAGAACCGCGTACAGGATGCTCAAAAAGGCTGTCCAGCAAGGCCGCAGCGAGTGAAGAGGCGAGGCGTACGCTTCGGTACGTTGAGCCTCTGAACGATGCGAGAACGCCGCTGGCGGACTTTTTCAGCATCCTGTTAATCGACCATCGGCGCGATTTCGATCGCCTTCTTAATCAAGCAATCGCCCGCAAACGATTGTAATGACATCGGCAACATGCCGGCATCGATCATGTGCACCGTGACTATCTGAAATCCTTCAGCAACCTTGTATCCCTCGATCCTCATCGCATGACAGATTTCGAGTTTTTTCCAAATCAGATTATTCAGGATCGTCTCCGATGCGAGGAGCTTCATCTCTGACACTGCGTCATTCACCGAGACCTTCGCCGAGACCTTCGCCTTGTCTTTTGGCACCTCGATTACGACGGCGAAACCAAGGGTTTCGCCGTCGGCATGGACGAACAGGCCTGGCCCCATTCCGATGAGAATAAATAAGAATGCGAGGAGGGACAGACGCGACGCCATCGCTAACCTCCTCTACCGATCTAACGTCTCACGTGAATCTACCTGTCTGGTTGCTTAACACGTACACTCGGCAGACCGGAGGAAGAGTTTATCCTGTCGCTCTGCATACGTATATCAATCGCCTCGACCAACTTCAGCTGAGATATCGTCGTTGGTTCACCCAGATCATCGTGAACACCGGAATCAGAACGAAACAACCGATGAACCCCATCACCAACGGGAGCAGAGGGTTTCTCCCCTCGTGAATTGCCAAAGTTCAGTATGCCAACCGATAGGAGCCATTTCAAGATCCTGCCGTTCAACCATGATAGACTGTCCTCACGCTACATGCGGACTGCCACTCATATGAGGGAGCACGATCATGCCACATGATTTCATGCCTGGGCTCGCCGGGGTTCCTGCAGCCAAATCAGCGATCAGCGATGTGGACGGACAGCGCGGTGTGCTTGAATATCGCGGCATCCGTGTCGAAGAACTCTGCCTGCGATCGTCCTATCTCGAAACTGCTTATCTGCTGCTCTTTGGACACCTGCCCACTCACTCGCAGTTCGCACGATGGAACGAAGACATCGTTCATCACCGCCGCATCAAGTTCAAGATTGTCGATTTATTGAAGTGTCTTCCGGAGCAGGGACATCCCATGGACGCCTTGCAAGCCGCGGTTGCTGCATTGGGCATGTTTTATCCCGGCCGAAATGTCCAGGATGTCGAAAACAATTACTGGTCTGCCGTCCGGCTGGTTGCCAAACTCCCCACGATCGTCGCGGCCTGGGCGCGTCTGCGATATGGAAACGAGTATATTCCACCGCGCGACGATCTTGGATTTTCGGAAAACTTCCTCTACATGCTGACTGAGACAGTGCCTCCTCCTTCGTGGGGCAACATTTTTGATGACTGCTTGATTCTCCATGCCGAGCACACAATGAATGCCTCAACGTTCACCGGCATGGTCACGGCCTCGACACTGGCTGATCCCTATACCGTCGTCGCGTCCTCAATCGGAGCTCTGAAGGGTCCCCTGCATGGCGGGGCCAACGAAGAAGTCGTGCAGATGCTCAAGGAGATTGGTGAACCAAAGAAGGCCCGACCGTACCTTGAAGAACAGGTCCGAGCAAGACAGAAGCTGATGGGTTTCGGTCACCGGGTTTACAAGGTCAAAGATCCGCGCGCGACAATCCTCCAAGGTTTGTGCGAGCGACTCTTCAAGGAAAGCGGCGCTTCACCAATGTACGAGGTTGCTTTGGAGGTCGAGCGGATCGCTGAAGAATTGTTGAAAGGGAAAGGAATATATCCCAACGTGGACTTCTACTCCGGGATCGTCTATGACAAGATGGGCATCGAGACTGATCTGTTCACACCATTATTTGCGATGGCCCGGGTGTCCGGGTGGCTAGCTCATTGGCTTGAACAACTTCGGGAGAATAAACTGTTCCGTCCCGATCAAATCTATTCCGGTGAGCATGACAGACCTTACGTGCCCATCGAGCAACGCTAATCCCAGGATGCTGAAAAAACCCGCCAGCGGCGTTCTCGGTTCATCGAAATCCTCAACGAGGACCCGGCCGCCTCACCGACTCGGCGGCGCGCACAAACGTGGTGCTCCTTATTCGTCGCACCGTGCGCCCCAGAGGGTACGCCTCCGGTTTCGATTCGCCTGTGGCCTTGCTGGACGGCCTTTTTGAGCATCCTCCGCGATTGCCCTCCTCATGTCTTA
>JBGTCI010000027.1:0-3991 GCA_041748925.1 Nitrospiraceae bacterium
GTGCATGAGGGTGATTGGGTCAGGGCCGGTGAGCCGTTGATGGATGGATCGGCCAATCCGCACGACATCCTCGATGTGCTGGGTCCGAACGAATTGCAAAAATATCTCGTGGATGAAGTCCAGGATGTCTATCGGCTGCAAGGTGTGACGATCAACGACAAGCACATCGAGATCATTGTGCGGCAGATGCTGCGCAAGGTCAGAATCGAAGATCCCGGCGATACAGAATTCTTGCCCGGCAGTCAAGTCAGCAAGATGGTATTTGACGAGGAGAACGCGCGAGTGTCGGCGAAAGGTGGGCAGCCGGGTCTTGGGAAGCCGGTGCTGCTGGGTATCACCAAGGCCGCATTGACTACCGATAGCTTTATTTCGGCAGCGTCATTCCAGGAAACCACTCGTGTCTTGACGGAAGCTGCGATCAACGGGCGCGTTGATAATCTGTTGGGTCTGAAAGAAAATGTCATCGTCGGTCGCTTGATTCCAGCTGGAACCGGCTTTGAAGAGTATCGGGACACGTTTGTCATAAGTCCCAAGCCCGAGCCCGTGATTGTTGGTCAGGGAGATGCTGCGGCGCTTACGCACGAGGGTGTAGCGACGGGGTCAGGAGAGCCCGCTCGCTCATAAGGCATGCGCGGCCGGAGAAGGCTTGACACTGCGATCAATGCTCACTACACTCGACCGGCTTTGCCCTTGACGGGTTGAGTAACGCGGTCAAACTGTGCCGAAGATGAGAGTGACGTAACTAATGCCGACAATAAATCAGTTAGTCAGAAAAGGTCGCCAGCTGGCGCACGCAAAGACCAAGAGTCCCGCGCTCAAGTCCTGCCCGCAGAAGCGTGGTGTATGTCTTCGTGTCTATACCTCAACGCCGAAGAAACCGAACTCGGCGCTTCGTAAAGTTGCGCGTGTCCGGTTGACGAACGGGATGGAAGTCACGACATACATCCCTGGTGTTGGCCACAACCTTCAAGAACATTCCATCGTGCTCGTGCGTGGTGGTCGTGTGAAGGACTTGCCGGGTGTGCGCTATCACATCGTCAGAGGTGCCCTTGATGCCGTCGGTGTGGCGGATCGAAAGCAGAGCCGTTCGAAGTACGGAGCGAAACGTCCGAAGTAGGAAGATTGTCACAGTTGGTAACGAGAGAGTAAATGACACATGCCAAGGACTAGATTTTTAGACCACCGCGATCCTCTTCCTGATGTGCGATACCGGGATAAGCTCGTCGGAAAGTTTTTGAATATCTTGATGTCGGGCGGAAAGAAGAGTACGGCCGAGCGCATTTGTTATGGCGCCTTCGATGTCATTCAGGAGAAGACCGGCAACGATCCGCTGAAAGTATTTCGGTCGGCGATTGATAATGTGAAGCCGGTCGTTGAGGTCAAGTCACGCCGGGTGGGGGGCGCTTCGTATCAGGTACCGGTAGAAATTCGTCCAGCGCGCCGAATGTCGCTGGCTCTCCGATGGTTGGCGGAGTATTCGCGGACCCGCGGCGGGAAGAGCATGCGAGAGAAGCTCGCGGCTGAGTTGCTGGACGCATCAAATAATACGGGAGCGGCGGTTAAGAAGCGGGAAGACGTGCATCGGATGGCGGAGGCCAATAAGGCGTTCGCACACTATCGCTGGTAGCGTCGTTCTGTGCTGCAGCTGAGCCGTGCTGCGATCCCGCATACGCGGGTGCCTGTAAATCGCAGCGTTCTACCGGCTCAGGTTGCAGCATCTATATTTTTAGGGGAAGTACGTGGCGCGTCAATCACCATTAGAACAGACTCGGAACATCGGCATCATGGCTCATATTGATGCCGGTAAGACGACAACTACCGAGCGCATCCTCTTCTACACCGGGATCTCACACAAGATGGGTGAGGTTCACGAAGGCGCGGCGACGATGGATTGGATGGAGCAGGAGAGGGAGCGTGGCATTACGATCACGGCTGCTGCGACAACCTGTTTCTGGCGAGACCATCGCATTAACATCATCGATACTCCAGGCCACGTAGATTTTACAATTGAAGTTGAACGGTCGCTTCGAGTGCTCGATGGAGCTGTGGCGGTGTTCGACTCTGTGCAAGGGGTTGAGCCGCAATCTGAGACGGTTTGGCGGCAGGCGGATAAGTATAGTGTGCCGAGGATCGCGTTCATGAATAAGATGGACCGAATCGGTGCAGATTTCTATGCCAGCGTCCAGACAATGATTGATCGGTTGGGCGCAAACCCTGTTCCGATTCAGATCCCAATCGGCCGAGAGTCCGAATTTAGAGGGTCGATAGATCTCGTCACCATGAAGGCCTACGTGTATGACGACGAGACGCTTGGCGCCAAATACATCGTCAATGAGATTCCTGCAGACCTGCTCGACCGGGCCAAGGAGTACCGCGAGAAAATGCTGGATGCGGTTGCTGAGTTCGACGAGCAAACGATGGATAAATACCTCAATGGTCAGCCTGTGACTGAAGAGGAAATCCGTCGTGCCATTCGGGCCGGCGTGATTTCATTGAAGATCACTCCGATTCTGTGCGGATCGGCCTTCAAGAACAAGGGTGTGCAGCAGTTGTTGGATGGGGTTGTGGATTTTCTCCCATCCCCGCTCGATGTCGAATCCGTGACCGGGATTGATCCGAATACCGAGCAGGAATTGAAGCGACGACCGTCTGATAGTGAGCCGTTTGCGGCCTTAGCCTTCAAGATCATGACAGATCCGTTTGCCGGTCAGCTCACTTTTCTGCGCGTCTATTCGGGTACCCTGAAAACTGGAACGTCCGTTTCGAATGTGACGAAGGGCACGAGAGATCGCGTCGGACGTCTCCTGAAGATGCATGCGAACAAGCGAGAAGACATTGATGTGGCCTATGCCGGCGATATTGTCGCGGCAGTCGGACTAAAAGGGGCGACGACCGGGGACACACTAGCAGACGAAAAACAGCCGGTTCTGCTCGAGGTGATGAAATTTCCTGAGCCGGTTATCGCCATGGCGATTGAGCCAAAAACCAAGCAAGATCAAGAGAAGATGGGGTTTGCGCTCCAGAAGTTGGCGCAAGAAGACCCGTCGTTCCGGGTGAAGACGGATGAAGAAACTGCGCAGACCATCATTGCCGGGATGGGGGAACTGCATCTGGAAATCATCGTCGATCGCATGCTGCGTGAATTCAAGGTGGAGGCCAATGTCGGAAAGCCGGAGGTGGCGTTTAGAGAAACGATTCGTCAGAAGGCCGAAGCTGAAGCCAAATACATTAAGCAAACCGGTGGTCGCGGCCAGTATGGACATGTCGTGTTGACGGTTGAGCCTGCTGAGTCTGGCAAAGGATTGGAGTTCGTCAATAAAACCGTCGGTGGCTCGATTCCAAGGGAGTTTATCCCTGCGATCGAAAAGGGTGTGAAGGAACGGCTTGATTCAGGAGTCATTGCCGGGTATCCGCTTCGTGATGTGCGGGTCACGGTGATCGATGGGTCGTTTCATGACGTCGACTCCAATGAAATGGCGTTTAAAATCGCCGGCTCAATGGCGTTTCTCGATGCCTGTAAGAGAGCTGATCCTGTGTTGCTTGAGCCGATTATGAAGGTGGAGGTTGTGGTGCCTCAGGATTTTATGGGCGATGTGATCGGCAATTTGAATGGTCGTCGTGGCAAGATTCAGGGAATGAAGTCGCGGGCTGCTGCGCAGGTCATTGATGCATCGGTTCCACTCAGTGAAATGTTTGGATATGCGACCGATCTTCGGTCTCGAACGCAGGGCCGTGCCACCTATAGCATGGAATTCGACCGATATGATCCGGTTCCCAGGCAAATTTCAGAGGCCATCATTGCCAAGTATCGGGGTGAGTAGTCGAATTGATTCTTGAGTGAGGACGGAAGGGAGCAAGGTATGGCGAAGGCGAAATATGAGCGGCGGAAGCCGCACGTGAATATCGGGACGATCGGGCACGTGGACCACGGCAAGACGACGTTGACGGCGGCGTTGACCAAGGTGTCGGCCGATAAGGGCATGGCGAAGTT
>JBGTCI010000028.1:0-112191 GCA_041748925.1 Nitrospiraceae bacterium
CCGCGTGCGCGGAATCCTGTCTGTCGCGGACGGCAAGGCCTGGCTCGATCGCCTAGTCCGGCTTCCCGCATTGGTCGAGCGGGTGCTCGGTCGCGAGGCGGAAATTGTCGCGATTGCCAAGCGGTATTACAAGAAGCGGAACTTTCTGTTCTTCGGTCGCGGCATCAACTATCCGATCGCGCTCGAAGGAGCATTGAAGCTGAAAGAGGTTTCCTACATTCATGCGGAAGGCTATGCCGCAGGAGAGATGAAACACGGCCCGATCGCGCTCATCGATAAGGACATGCCGGTGGTCGTGTTGGCGCCGAGGGATCGGTTGTACGAAAAGACCGTGAGCAATCTGATGGAAGTGAAGGCTCGACGCGCGCCGGTCATCGCGTTCGTGGCGGAAGGCGAGCGGGAGTTGGGGAAGATCGCCGATGCGGTGTTCACGATTCCCGACACACATCCCTTGCTGTCACCGATTTTGTTTACGATTCCACTGCAGCTCTTGGCGTATCATATTGCAGTGATGCGCGGCGCGGATGTGGATCAGCCGAGGAACCTGGCCAAGAGCGTGACAGTCGAGTAGCAGGGACCGGTTGTCTGTTTGCAGGATCAGCAGTACCGATACCCGTAAATGCAAGAACGTGGGGTGCTGGTCTGCGGGAACTGTCTTTCGTTGGACAGCGCCATTCCGGTAAAACTTTATTTTCCGTGGGCACAAAGAGTTGCGCTATTTGTTTCGCAGCAATCGTTCGAGATTCTCGATGATTCGCTCTGCTGCCTTGCCATCCCATTTCGGAGGAATCGCACCTTTTTTCCACTGCCCCGCCAGTAATCGCGCCAGCGCCGGCGGCAGGTCGGTCGGATTGGTCCCAATGAGCTCGTTCGTCCCAATCGTGATGGTCTCGGGACGTTCGGTGTTGTCGCGCAGGGTCAAGCACGGTATGCCAAGAACAGTCGTCTCCTCGGTGATGCCACCTGAATCGGTAATCACGCCACGGGCATGCTGCACCAGATAGTTGAATTCTAAGTAACCCAGTGGATCGACATAGTTCAGTTGTGGCGTCTTGCCGTCGAGATCGAGCAGGTTCTTGGCGGTACGAGGATGGACCGGAAACACCACCGGCAAGCCACGCGTGCCTTCGGCGATGGCATGCAGCAGACGTAGTAACTGATGCTCCCCATCAACATTTGCCGGGCGATGCAGGGTGACCACGAAGTAGTTGTTTGGCTTGAGCTTCAGCGATTCCCAACAGGCTGGTGGACGCAGGCGTGGGAGCTGCTTGAGCAGAGTGTCGATCATGGTGTTGCCGACGAAGAAGATGCGATCTTCCGTGACACCGGCGCGGCGAAGATTGTCGTTGGCGGTTTCGCTGGTGGTGAAAAACCAGTTCGTGATGGAGTCGGTCACGACCCGGTTGATTTCTTCCGGCATCGTCCAGTCGCCGGAGCGGATACCGCCTTCCACATGCGCCACCGGTACGCCCAGCTTCCGAGCGGCGATGGAACAGGCCATGGTCGAGGTCACGTCGCCCACGACCAGGCAGAGGTCGCTCTTCTGCTTCAGCAGGGCCTTTTCATAGTTGACCATGATAGCGGCGGTCTGTTCAGCCTGGGTGCCCGAGCCTACTTCCAGATTGATGTCCGGATCCGGGATGCCGAGCTCCTCGAAGAAGCTCCCGGACATGGCGGGGTCGTAATGTTGGCCTGTATGGATCAGACGAAACCGCAACGAACCGCCCCGCGCTTCGGCCGCGTTCAGCGCGTCGATGATTGGCGCAATCTTCATGAAATTGGGCCGCGCCCCTGCGATCAGATCAATCCGCTTCATGGTCTGGCCCCGATCAGCATGAATACACCAGGGATGGCGCGCTGGCCCTCTTGAAGGGAAACAGCAGCATGTGGTTATGGCCAGTCTAGGACTGGGGGATACGTGACCTGGTGGAGAAAAATCTAGCTGATTCGTTCGTATTCCACAACTGAGAAACGGTTTCACTGTTATTCCCCAGAATCGCAGAAGGCCCTGACACATCTGTAATGTCTATTTTGCCCACCGACTGCTCCCTTGTACACGACGGTTGACGGTGTGCATCCGTCTCGTGTCAAATATAATTCAGCAGAGACCCGCTAACTGGCTGGCACATGGTGTCCCTCACGAGGAGCCTTCGACACACTGAGAGGGAGCGCTCGTCTGGTCGTGGTGGAATTCCGCCTGGATTTCCGCTCGAATTTCCCTGGAATTTCTATAGGTTCCGTGATATTCTGACTCCAAACGTGTCGAGAAAAAAACTTTATTTTTCCCGTTTTCCCATACATGAGGTCGATGAATCGGTGCGGGTCAACACGTGGTTTTTTGAGGACGCAGTCTGTGCGTGTAATATCAATGACTTCGGGTGACGCCAGGTAGGACTTACCCACCTGGTGTACGAGCTGTCTTGGCATGGCGAGAGGGAAGAAAAGAGTGGAAATTACGAGGCAAGAAGTTGAGAAGGTTGCGAAGCTGGCGCGGCTGGAGTTGACGGATATTGAGAAGGCGGCGTTTGCGAAGCAGTTGAGCCAGATTCTCACTCATGTGGAGACATTGAAACAGTACGACACCACAGGCGTGGAACCGACTGCGACGGTGCTGGGGCAAGTCAATGTGTTTCGTTCCGACATTGCGCGGCCGTCCCTGTCCGTCGAGCGCGCGGTGGCCAATGCGCCGGAGTCGGCCGACGGGTTTTTTGTGGTTCCGAAAATTATTGAAGATCGGCAACCCCTTTAAACGAGGTTCGAATGTTCAGGCAAATGTTGCGGTCGAAAATTCATCGGGCCACGGTGACGGAGTCCTGCCTCGACTACGAAGGCAGTCTGACGATCGACGAGGATTTGATGGAAGCAGCGGGGATTTTGCCCTATGAGGCGATCGTCTGTTCCAATCTGAATAACGGCGAGCGCTTCATGACCTATGCCATGGCGGGCAAACGCGGCGCGGGTGAGATTATCCTCAATGGGCCGACGGCGCGAAAAGGCGCGGTTCGCGATCAGATTATCATCTTCTGTTACGAGTATTACGCAGAAGAGGAAATCAAACGGCATGCTCCCAAGATTATCCTAGTCAACGAGAAGAACCGGATTGTTGCCGGGAAGACGAAGCGCTGATGTCGATTCATAAACTCTCGCTTTACGAGCTCCATGAAAAGTTCACGGCCGGCGAAGTTACGGCCACGGAGATCGTTCGTGCCTATGGATTGCGGATCGGCCAGGTGGAGTCCAAGGTGAAGGCCTACATCACGCAGACCAAGGATGCGGCGGTGACGCAAGCCGGCGCGCTCGATGCCTCCTTGAAAGGGTGGCGCAAGACGTCGCCGATGATGGGCATGCCACTGGCGATCAAAGACAATATCTGTACCGAGGGAGTGCTCACGACCTGCGCGTCCCGTATGCTCGGGAACTTCGTTCCGCCATACGATGCGACCGTGATTGCCAAGCTGCGCGCGCAGGGGTATTTACTACTCGGGAAGACCAACCTCGATGAATTTGCGATGGGCTCATCAACCGAGAATTCCGCCGTTGGACCCAGCCGCAATCCCTGGAATCTTCAGTGTGTGCCGGGGGGATCCAGCGGAGGATCTGCCGCGGCTGTGGCGGCCGACGAATGTGCCGCGGCGTTGGGGTCTGATACCGGCGGGTCGATCCGGCAGCCTGCGGCGTTTTGTGGGGTGGTGGGTCTCAAGCCGACCTATGGGCGGGTCTCTCGGTATGGGTTGGTCGCCTTTGCCTCCTCGCTCGATCAGATTGGGCCGATTACAAAAGATGTGACGGATGCTGCGTTTCTTCTCGGAGCCATTGCCGGTCACGATCCGTTGGATTCGACTTCGGCTGATGTTCCGGTGCCCGACTATCTGAAGGCGCTCAAGAAGAGAGATCTCAAGAAGCTGAATGTCGGTGTGCCGATCGAGTTCTTTGCGGAGGGGCTGGACCCTGAAGTGGAGCAGGTCGTGCGGGCGGCGATCCAAGAATTGAAAAAGCTCGGCGGGGAGATCAAGGAAATTCAGTTGCCGCGGACAGACGCGGCGGTAGCCGTCTACTATGTGATTGCCACGGCCGAAGCCAGCTCGAATCTGGCCCGATATGACGGGGTGAGGTTCGGACTTCGTGCCAAAGAGACCAAAGATCTGCTCGAGTTGTATATGAAGACGCGGCAGGAAGGCTTTGGGCCGGAAGTGAAGCGCCGGATCATGCTGGGGACTTACGTCCTCAGCGCTGGGTATTACGATGCCTATTATGGCAAGGCGCAGGCGGTGCGAACATTGATTCGCCAAGATTTCGAGGCGGCGTTTCGGGACGTCGATCTCATCGTAACGCCCGTGACACCCACGCCGGCATTCAAGTTTGGGGCGAAGGGCGACGACCCGCTCCAGATGTATTTGTCGGACATTTTCACCATTTCGGCGAACCTTGCCGGTGTACCTGCGATTTCGTTACCCTGTGGTTTCAGTCAGGCAGGGCTTCCCATCGGGTTGCAGATGATCGGTCGCCCTTTCGAAGAGGAGACACTCTTGCGAGCGGCCTATGCTTACGAACAGAGTACGCAGTGGCGGGCGAAGAAGCCGATGATACGGTAAAAATGGTGAAAGGTGAAAGGTAATGCGTGAAAGGTAAGAACGCGACACGGAAGCTGGTCTGGTTCCTCCACGTTTTACGTTTCACGCCTCACGTTTCACGTGCTTTGGAGGCTTTATGACGATCGTCGAAATAGCTGCGATTCTTGTAGCTGTCGCGTTTGCGCTGCTGGTGGGCTTCCTCGTGCCCGTGCTGATTCAGGTTCGCAAGACCGTCGCGGAGTCCGAACAGCTTCTGGCCAAAATGAACAACGACTTGCCGCCGCTGATCGGCGAACTTCGGGCGGTGAGTCACAACGTGAACGATCTGACAGAGCAAGCCCGCATGGGAATCGAGCATGCTGCCGTCCTCTTGCACGCGGTCGGGGAAGTGGGGGAATCGGTTCAGCACGTGCACGATGTCGTGAAGGGCTCGAGCGGATCGATGTTGAGTAATGTGGCGAGCGTGGTCGCTGGATTTAAAGCCGCAACCAAAGTCATGAAGGAGCGCTTTCGAGAAGAAGGAGGGCATCGCAATGGCGGATGATCGAGGATCCTCAGCAGCAGTCGTGCTCGTATTCCTGAGCGGCGCGGCGCTAGGCGCAGTGGCGGCATTATTGCTGGCTCCACAGACCGGACGCGAGTCGCGCGAGCAACTACGTGGCTATGCCCGTCGTGCAGAAGGCAATCTGCGGGATTTGGCAGGCTGCGCCGGTGAGACTTTCGAAGAGGTTGTGGGAGAGGGGAAGGAATTTGCGGACTCGAAGAAGTCGGTCCTGCGCGAGGCGTTTGACGTCGGTCGTGAGGCGATGCGACGCGAGCGTAATCGGTTGCGTGGAGAGGATCGCGGCTAAGTCATGATCTACGAAGCCGTCATTGGAGTGGAAGTGCATGCGCAGTTGCGGACGAAGTCCAAGCTGTTTTGCGGCTGCGGGACGATGTTTGGGCTCACGGCCAATAGCCAGACCTGTCCCTTGTGTCTGGGGCTCCCCGGCACATTGCCGGTGCTCAATCAGGCGGCGGTCGAGATGGCGGTGCGTTCGGGGCTGGCTCTGAATTGCACCATTGCGGCGAATAATCTATTTGCACGCAAGAACTACTTCTATCCGGATCTGCCCAAGGGCTATCAGATTTCACAATACGAGGCGCCGATCTGTGAGCATGGCTGGATCGAGATTGCGGCAAGTGAAGGCAAAAGGCGCGTCCGCATCCGTCGCGCCCATCTGGAAGAAGATGCGGGGAAGAGTGTCCACGTCGCCGGTACTAACGGGAGCCGCGTCGATTTGAATCGGGCGGGAACACCGCTCCTGGAAATCGTGACGGAGCCGGACTTGCGGTCGGCCGATGAAGTCGTGGCCTATTTGAAGGGCCTCCGCGATGTGCTCATGTATCTCGAGGTCTGCGACGGCAATATGGATGAAGGGAGTTTCCGCTGCGAGCCGAATCTCTCTCTCCGTCCGTTGGGTCAGAAGGAGTTTGGAACAAAGGTCGAACTCAAGAACATCAATTCGTTCAAGTTCGTCAAGGATGCCATCGAATACGAGATCAAGCGCCAGACGAAGGTGTTGCGCGAGGGCGGCAAGATCAACCAGGAGACCCGCCTCTGGAATCTCGACCGTGGCGAGACGGTGATGATGCGCTCCAAAGAAGAGGCGCACGACTATCGCTACTTCCCTGATCCAGATCTGGTGCCACTCAAGCTGGAAAAGGAATGGATCGAGGGATTTCGCAAACACGTAATCGAACTGCCGGCAGCCCGAATGAAACGATTTGTCAGCGAGTTTGCGCTGTCCGAGTACGATGCCGGCCTGTTGACGGTCTCGAAGGCGGTGGCCGACTACTTCGAATCCTGCGTGAAGCTGTTCAAGCAGCCCAAGACGGTGAGCAACTGGGTCATGGGCGAGCTCACCAGAGAACTGAATAACTCGGGGACCGATGCGAGTGTCTCCCTGGTTTCACCTGAACGGCTCGTCAGCCTTCTTCAGTTGGTCGATCAAGGGACGATCAGTTTGAAAGTCGCGCGCGAGATCTTTCCGGAAGTCTACAGCAGCGGGAAGACTCCGGAACAGCTTGTTCAAGAAAAGGGGCTCATTCAGGTATCCGACGAAGGGGCGCTCGACAAGATTATCGGTGACGTGCTCGCGAAGAATCCGACGCAGGTGGCGCAGTTCAAAGAGGGCAAGCAGCAAGTGCTCGGATTCCTGGTCGGGCAGGTGATGAAGGCAAGTGGAGGCAAGGCGAATCCGGGGAAGGTGAATGAGTTGCTAAAAAAGAGGCTGGTGTGATGACAGAGAGGAACCGTCAGGCAGGTTTCTGTGCTCGCAGAACGCCCACACTCGGAAGGTGCTCGTTCGATGCGCGCAGTGGAAACCTACCCGACGGCTCCTCTCAATTTTGCCAACTTTAGTAGATATGAGCAGTAGACGAGGAGAAGGCGAAGCATGAGCGCGATTCGAGAGATTAAAAGACGGCAGATTTTGGATTCGCGAGGGAATAGTTGATCGATGAGATTCGAAGGAGAGTTGCGCGAGGAGACTTTGAGTTTTCCCAACATGCTGTCGATCAGGCGATCATTCGCCACATTTCAGTGCAGGAGTTACGAGAGGCTATTGCTGGCGGAGATGTTATTGAAGTTTATTCGGAAGACAAGTATGGTCCGAGCTGTCTGATCTTCGGAGTGACGAGGGCGGGCCGTCCCGTTCATGTCCAGTGCAGTGATCCGAGCAGGCCCACGGTGAAGATTATTACCGTCTACGAGCCGGACCCGGCACTCTGGATCGAGTTCAAGGTGAGGAGACCATAACATGAAATGTGATGTGTGCGGATCGCCAATGAAGGAACAGAGGGTGACCTATACGATTCAAATGGATGACAAATTAGTTGTTGTCGAACATGTGCCTGCCAAGGTCTGCGATCAATGTGGTGAACGGCTGTACAGCCCAGAAACGGTTGAGCGGTTACAGAAGACGGTGTGGGAACAGCGATCGCCGTCGCGAGTGCTCCAGACACCTGTATTCGACTTTGCGGCAAAGTAAGGCGGATGAATTTTCGTTCTGAGGGCGGACAGGCTGCTCAAAAAGGCAGCCAACGACAACGGAGGCATACCCTCTGGGGGCGCACGGTGCGACGAATAAGGAGCACCAAGTCTGTGCGCGCCGCCGAGTTGCTGAGGCGGCCGGGTCCCCGTTGAGGATTTTGTCGAGCCGAGAACGAAGATCGGGAAAAGGCGCGTCCATGGGCGAGGAGGCTGTCTTGGCAGACTCAGGGCGGGTGGGTGAAGTAGCCGCTGGGGTTGGGCGGGTGGAATGTTGGTCTTTTTCAGCAGCCTGAGAGGGGGAGTATGAGCGCGATTCGAGAGATTAAAGGGCGGCAGATTTTGGATTCGCGGGGGAATCCGACGATCGAGGCGGAGGTCACGCTGGAGAGTGGAGCGCGTGGGCGGGCGGCGGTGCCGTCCGGAGCTTCCACCGGCGAGAAGGAAGCGATCGAACTGCGCGATGGCGACAAGAAGCGTTGGATGGGGAAAGGCGTCTCGAAGGCCGTTGCCAACATCAGCAAGCTGATCGCGCCGGAGCTGTTAGGGAAGGAAGCGTTTGATCAAGTCGGCATCGATCAGACGATGATCGACCTGGACGGCACGAAAACGAAGGGCAAACTCGGCGCCAATGCCATTCTCGGTGTGTCGCTGGCCGTCGCCAAGGCGGCAGCGGTGGAAACTGGCCAGCCGCTCTATCGATATCTAGGCGGCACAAATGCGCGGGTGCTGCCGGTGCCGCTCATGAACATCATCAACGGCGGCGCCCATGCCGACAATCGATTGGATTTGCAAGAGTTCATGATCATGCCGGTGGGGGCGACCAGTTTCAGCGAGGCGTTCCGGATGGCGACGGAAGTGTTTCACACACTCAAGTCGCTGTTGAAGAAAAAAGGGCTGAACACGGCGGTCGGTGACGAAGGCGGGTTTGCGCCGGACCTCCAATCGAATGAAGAGGCGCTCAGTCTGATTATGGAGGCGATCGAGGAGGCCGGTTACAAACCGGGCCGCGATATCGCCCTCGCATTGGACTGTGCGGCAAGCGAACTCTATGAAAAGGGCCGGTACCTCCTTGAAGCTGAAAAGAATCCTGAGCGCTCCTCCGAGGAGATGATCAGCTACTATGGGAAGTTTCTGGATCGATACCCGATTCTCTCCATCGAAGATGGCTTGAGCGAGTTGGACTGGAAGGGATGGAAGCTGATGACGGAGAAGTTGGGCAAGCGGGTCCAATTGGTCGGAGACGATATCTTCGTGACCAATGTGGAAATCTTTGCCAAAGGGATCAAGGAAGGGATTGCGAATTCCATTCTGATCAAGCTCAACCAGATCGGCACGTTGACGGAAACGCTGGAGGCGATTGAGTTGGCGAAACGATCAGGCTACACGGCGATTATCTCGCATCGATCCGGGGAAACGGAGGATACGACGATTGCGGATGTGGCGGTCGCGACCAATAGCGGGCTCATCAAGACCGGGTCGCTGTCAAGAACGGATCGCGTGGCCAAGTACAATCAGTTGCTCCGGATCGAGGAAGAGCTGGGTTCCAACGCAGTCTATCGGGGTCGTGAGGCGGTGCCGGGGCGGCGCTGACGACGAGCGAGTCACGATGATCATTAAGCAGAATCGAGGAAGGCAGTGGCTCGATTGGCAACGTCGCATGCTGACGGGCGCGCACTATATCGGAGTCGCCGTGTGTCTGCTGCTGCTGATCGTCTTGGTCTTTGGCGACATGGGTCTCCCGCGCTACTTCTCCATGCGCGACCAGGCCCAACAGCTGGACGTGGACCTTCATGAATTGCAACGGATGACCCGCACGCTTCGGGGGGACATCGATCGTCTGGAACATGATCCCGCGAAAATCGAACAGTTGGCGCGAGAGCAGCTCGGCTACGTTCGCAAAGGTGAAACGGTGTATCAATTGGTTCCCTCGCCATCACAGGAGCGGCCACGTCCGTAGCACCATGAAGTTTGGCACAGTGGCGATCATCGGACGGCCGAACGTGGGCAAGTCGACATTGCTCAATCGATTGCTGGAACAAAAGGTTGCGATTGTCTCGGACAAGCCGCAAACGACGAGGACGAGAATATTGGGGGTTGTGCATGCGCCGGGTGCGCAGATTGCCTTGCTCGATACACCGGGGTTGCACAAGCCGCAACATCTGCTCAATCGTCGGATGGTCCGCACCACGGTCGACACGCTGGAGGAGGCGGATATCTTGTACGTGTTGATGGACACCACGAGTTTGCCTGGCCCTGGCGATCTCTTGGTCCTCGATCATGTCAAGGGGGCGGTCAGGAAGCGTCCGCGCCCGGTCATTCTCGTATTGAACAAGGTGGATTTAGTCAATAAGCTCAAGTTGCTGCCGGTGATGGAAACGTACGCCAGATTATTCGGCTGGACAGACGTGGTGCCGGTATCGGCTGAAACCGGCGATAATGTCGATCGATTGCTATCCGTGACCGTGGCTCGTCTTTCAGAAGGGGATGCAGCCTATGATGCAGACACCGTCACCGATCAATCCATGCGGACGTTGGCGGCCGAGATGATTCGCGAGAAGATTTTGCTTCAGACGTATGAAGAAGTGCCCTACTCGGTTGCTGTGGAGGTCGACGAATTTGTCGAGGAGGGGAAGCTGGCTCGCATCAGCGCGACGGTGTTGGTCGAGCGAGAGTCTCATAAGGCGATCGTGATCGGAAAGCACGGAGAGAGACTGAAGGCGGTGGGGACCGATGCACGGCGCGATATGGAACAGATCTTCGGGATGAAAGTGTTTCTACAGCTGTGGGTAAAAGTGCGGGAGGCGTGGCGAGAAGATGAGCATGCCCTCATTGAACTAGGCTACTAGAGCCTATCTCAAAATCTTCCTCCCCTTACCCTCCTTACGAAGGAGGGTAACAGACAGAGCGTCGAGATTGATATTAAGATAGGTGCTAGACAGTCATCAAGTTTATCCTGTCAAAAGTCATCATATCTGGCTCTGCGACTTGATGACTTTGGACGTTCAGACTTTTAGACCTGATATGACGATGCAGCCGATTGAGCCTATGACAGAATCGAATCCGGTGGATCCACGCCCTCGTCCAGGGGATAAAGATCTCCTCCGCGACACGTTGCGTGACCAGACCGATCGAGGCCGGACCAAGTTCGACATCGTGCTGTTGTCGGTGCAACGGCTGTTGCACCGGGGTGCAATCACCAATCTTGCGAAGATGTTAGGCCGGATGCATCAAGCCGACGTGGCGCAGGTGATTATGCATCTGTCGTCCCCCAAAGAAAAACGGGAAGTCTTCGAACTGGTGCGAGGCGAGTCGAAGCGCGGCCAAGTGCTGAGCGAGCTCGACAGCGACAGCATTAATCAGGTGTTGGCAGATCTACTGCACTCGGATATTGCCTGGCTGATCAAAGACCTCGGCCCTGACGATGCGGCCTACCTCCTGGGGGTTCTGCCGGAAGAGCGAGCCAAAGAGATTCTCTCGCTGATGCGGGCGGAGGATTCCACGGAAGTCGCCGACCTACTGAAGTATCCGAAAGATACGGCCGGCGGCATCATGACGACGGAGTTTTTTGCGCTCCCGGAAGATGCGACGGCACAAGACGCCATCCGACGTCTCCAATTGGCGACGGATGCGGAAATGGTGTTCTATATATATGTGACCGACAAGGATGAGCACTTGGTCGGAGTGCTCTCACTGCGTCAGCTGCTGACAGTCCCTCCCGCGACGCCGCTGAAAAACATCGCCACGCGTGACGTGATCAGCGTGACGGTCGACATGGACCAGGAAGAAGTCGCCCGCCAGGTGGCGAGTTACAATTTGCTCGCGATTCCGGTTATCGACAACAATAATAGATTGGTCGGCATTATCACGGTTGACGACGTCGTGGACGTCATCCGTGAAGAAGCGACTGAAGACATGCTCAAGATGGCCGGCGCGATCGAAGAGGACTCGGTGTCGAAGTCTTCCAGCGTGGCGTCGGCAAAACACCGGCTTCCGTGGCTCTTTACGAATCTCGTCGGCAGTCTGTTGTCGGGCGCGATTTTGTGGGAATTCCGGTACACGATTCAGGAAGTGGTGGCCATCGTCAGTTTTATTCCGGTCATTGCCGCGATGGGTGGAAATGTGGGCCTCCAGTCCTCGACCCTCATTATTCGAGGATTGGCGACAGGGCTGATCGAGTTGACGGATGTGCGTAGCGTATTTTTCAGGGAGATCAAAGTCGGACTTTTGATGGGGCTCGCTTGCGGCGTGATTCTCACGATTGTCGGCTGGATTTGGCATCAAGAGTTTCTGGGCATGGTCGTAGGGCTCTCGCTGATTATTGCGTTCATGGTCTCTACCAGTATGGCGACATTCATGCCCATCTTGCTGAAGCGAATGAAGATAGATCCTGCCGTTGCGGCCGGCCCTTTTGTGACAACGGCCAATGACATCACGGGCATTACCATCTATCTCTCCCTGGCCACGGTGTTCATGGAATACCTTCGCTAGCAAGAACCGTTAAACGTGAGGCGTGAAACGTAGGACTGACGAGTGCTCTTCCTCCGAAACCTTTCACGTTTTACGATTCACGTTTCACGGATCTTCACCATGCCACTGATCAAGACCGAGGCCATCACACTGAAAAGTCGAAAGTGGGGCGATGCGGATCGTATCGTGACCTTCTATACGAAGAAGATGGGAAAGATTCGCGCGGTGGCGCGGGGGGCTCGTCGGATGAAGAGTCGTCTCGGCGCATCGCTCGAACCACTCACGATCTGCCATCTAAACTTGTTCGAAAAACCAGGCGATTCGCTCTATCGAGTGTCTCAAGTTGATCTCGTAGAGCCGTTCATACGGTTTCGCGAAGACTTGACGCTGATGACCGCTGCGGCACGGATGGTGAATGTGGTAGGTGCGGTGACGCCGGACGGGGACCCGGATCCGCAGCTCTTCGAGACGCTGGAACTGGGCTTGCACGCATTAATTACGAGCCGAGATCCGTCGTTGACGGCGCTGCTGTTTCAGATTCGCTTGCTGGGTCTTATCGGGTTTCGCCCTCAGACCGATCACTGTGCCGCATGCGGCAAGGGCCGATTGATGGGAGAGCCGCAGTTCTCGCCTCTGTCCGGTGGTCTGGTCTGTGCGGCCTGTGCTGTGCGCCAGGCGTTTCGCTGTTTGCCGCTCTCGCGAGGGAGCCTGGCATTTCTTCAACAGGCGTTGCGGTTTTCGCCTGCAGTGATCGATCGTTTGAAGGCTGCCGGACAAGTTCGGCGTGAGGTGGAAAATGCGATTGAAGGGTATGTGACCGTTGTGGCAGGCAGACAACTGCCTTCTGTGAACTTTCTGTCGTATCCGTCATAAGAAATTACACGCGAGACTGGCGGGAAAGGCGAGACGAGCGAGAAGCGAGGGTTCAAAGGCTGAAGTTGGATGGCCGGAGTTCTGAATACTTCAGCCTTCAGCCGTAACACCTGATTTGTTACGTCGTAAGAAGGAATCCGTGAACATGACAGAGACCCTGCCTGAACCGAAAGACATGGCCTGGATTGAGAAGGGTGTGCTGGGTATCGAATGGAACGACGAGCACAAGGCTGTCTATCCCGTGCGGTATCTCCGCCAACAATGTCCCTGCGCAGCCTGCGTGGACGAGTGGTCTGGCGCACGGCGTTTGCAACCGGACGATGTGCCTCTCTTGATCATGTTGCAGGATGTGCAGCCGGTCGGACGTTATGCGCTGCAATTCACCTGGAGCGATGGTCACGACACCGGCATATACTCCTATGCCCTTCTTCGGCGGCTCTGTCAGTGCGATATTTGCCAGCCTGTGAAACCTGTTGAGCCAAGGAGCCGGCGCCTACTGTGAGGAAAATCGAGGAAACGTTCGAGCTGACCCGGTGGGGTGCACAGCGATTCCGGAGCCTTGATTTTCTGAGGCGCTTTGGGTGGGCCGGTGTGTGTGTCGTGGCCGCGATCGGGTCGGTTCTCAGTTGCAGTGGGATGCCTTCGTTGGAAGAACAAGAGCGCCATGTGCGAAACAACGAGTTGGTGCTCCACCAGTTGACCCCTCCCGCTTTTGTCAGGGCGTGGGGGATTCCGACCTATCAGCATACCGAGTTTATGCAGTTCTTCGGCATGAAAAACGACGAGTTGATTCCACGGTCGAGGTTGGCAAGCGGAGAACCGCCGCGAGGGTGGGAGGTCCGTATTGAAGCCGGCGATGGGCTGTTTCTGGCGTACCCGGATCGCGGGTGGCTCGTCGTATTTTTCGAAGAACGCCTGGTGTATCGCGAAGCGCTGACCGAGGCGAAGCTGCATGAGTTAGGGCGCAGTTGGAAGCACGAAGAGAAGTTTCGTTCCAGGTTTGAAGTGCCGGCCGCTCCCTAGCCCGCATTATTCATGAGCGCTTCTACTGCAATCACCGATCCGCTGCTACGACGAGCCTGCGGCAGCGGGCTCGCCCCTCGGACCCTCAACGTACTACACGAGTACGCATCGGGGCCTCAGGGCTCCGCGCGCTGGTCTCGCGACGCGGCTCAGCGATTTCGCGACGAACCATCATGAATAATGAGGGCTATGTGATGCATCGACTAGGCGGTCTGTGACCCAGCATCCTCTAAATCTCCTTATGGTCTCCTCCGAAGCGGTCCCCTATGCCAAGACCGGTGGGCTCGCTGATGTTGCTGGCGCGCTGCCTCTTGAGTTGGCGAAACTTGGCCATGATGTCATCCTCCTGCTCCCAGGGTATCGTTGCCTGAGTGAGTCAGGCCGATCCTTCCGTCCCGTCTGTCGGCTGCATGTGCCGACACCGCAGGGGCTTATCGACACGCTGATCGAAGAAGATGTCATCTCTGCCGGGGGAAAGGATTGTCGGGTGCGAGTGTGGACGATTCAGAACGAGGCCTTCTTCGATCGTCCAGGGTTGTACCAAGATCACGGTATCGACTATTCCGATAATCTTGACCGGTTTTCATTCTTCTGCCGCGCGACGGTAGAGGTGATTGCCCATCTCCGAACTGCGTGTCGATGGAATACCCATATCCTCCATCTACATGATTGGCAAACAGCGTCGTGTGCGGTCTATCTCAATACCGTTGATCGAGATCGGCCGGAGGTATTGGGTGTACGTACCGTACTGACGTTGCACAACGTGGGGTATCAAGGTCTCTTTCCTGGAGATCAATTCGAGAAAACGGGTCTGTCCCCGTCGGTATTTACTCCTGCGGGCCTTGAGTTTTATGGCATGGTGAATCTGCTCAAGGGAGGAATAGTGTTCGCTGATTCTGTCACGACGGTCAGTCCTACCTACGCGAGAGAAATCCTCGAACCCGAATTCGGTTTTGGGCTTGAGGGCGTGCTGCGCAACCGTGCGGACAGACCCCTGGGAATTCTGAACGGGATCGATATCGATCGATGGAATCCGGAAACCGACTCCTATCTTCCGGCCAACTACTCAGTCATTGACCGTGCAGGAAAATTGGTGTGCAAGCAGGCGCTTCAACGGGAGTTTCAGTTGCCGGACACATCGGCTCCGCTTCTTGGCGTAATCGCACGTCTAACCTCGCAGAAGGGCTTAGATCTTGTAGCGGCCATTATTCCACAACTGATGGCGATGGATCTGCAGCTGGTGATGCTGGGAACTGGCGAGCCGGAACTCGAAGCCAAGTTTAAGGCCCTTCAGGCACGCTACCCGCAACGCATGGGGCTTCGTATCGGTTTCGACGAAGGACTCGCCCATCGTATAGAAGGCGGGGCAGATATGTTTGTGATGCCGTCGCGGTACGAACCCTGTGGCCTGAGCCAGCTTTACAGCCTCCGCTATGGCACCGTTCCCGTAGTGAGAAAAACCGGTGGGTTGGCAGATACAGTCCGGCCGTTGACCGCGTGGGCGCGACAGGCAGGACAGGCCACCGGGTTTCAAGTAGAAGAGGATACGGCAGACGCGCTTCTGTCTGTATTGCGTCGAGCTGTGGCGGTATATCAGAATCGATCGATATGGGGTCAAGTGGTTGAGACAGGAATGACCACAGATGTATCCTGGGCTCGTTCAGCGAAGGCCTACAACCGGCTGTTTGTGTCGTTAGTCGGAAAAAGGAAGCCGCACGTGTCGTAATGGCTCACAAAGAGTTTTGCAGGGAGCAAGTGAGTTGCCAGAAGGTAGAAAGGAGAAGTGAGAACGCTAAGGCAGATTGAGGGTAACCTCAATGACGTTTGTCTCGAGTTCAGAAAGCAACGCTTTCGCCTGTAGCGCGTAGTAGGCATATTCAGATTGGGGTTGGTAGCTCAGGATTGTTTGGAGAAGGTCTTTAGCAATGTCGAGTTTTCCTGCTTCTACGGCAGCGGAACCGGCTCGTAGGGAACAGGCTGCAGCCATCGCTTTCACGTCCACCGCAAAGCGAGCTGCAGGAGTTGACACAAACTGTTCAAGCTTGCCTGGTAGGCGAAGCACAAAACTTTCCTGAGTAAGCGAGAGATTGGCTGCTTGCGTCAGAGTCAACGCGTCTTCTCTCAGTTGATTGAGGTCCGTGCTTGTTTGGCAATGGGAGTAGCTCTTCCAAAGGCTCATGAAGCTTCCGTTGTCTATGGCGGCTGCTTGTGTTGGTAGGCTGAGCTGGAATGCAGCTACTGATACCAGGACACTCATCAATATTACGCGAAGGTTCTTCATGCTACCTCGGGTTTCACTTTGTCCAAACTTGCTTCCGCCACGTCAATCAATACAGTTTCACTGTTGGTGTAGTGCAATCAATAGACCAAAATAGCATTGCACAAGTAATTGATTTTAAATGGTAAACTAGACCATTCAGGAGTAGCCCCTGTGTTAAAGATAGCGCACCATGGTATTTTTAACACGGATACTGTGGCAGATTATGAATTGAAGATATGAACGAGGATTCCCGTTCTTGTGGTGGAATTCGTTTTTCGCATGATGTGTTTGATGTGCTCTTTCACGGTCTGCTCAGTAATCTGAAGGGCGTTTGCAATCTCTTTATTGGTCCATCCCTTTGCCAGGTGCTCAATGACGGATTGTTCGCGATTGGTCAATTGAAACTTTTCTCTGGCCTGATCGGTATTGAGCTGTTGTCGCCGTGCTAATTCTTCTAGTGTGACTACGAGTCTCGCGTACTGGATCCCCCCTCGATCCGGTAACCCGAATCCCCGCAACAGGATTGGTTTTTCAGGGTTACCTGCCACACGCTTGATTTCGAACTGTTCCCAGTCCTTCGCTTCGGTACGAACGTGGAGTGCCTTGATGATTTCTCCGCAGAGCTCTGTCAGTGCAGTCGGCAGGACGCCATGTGCCGATTTCAGGCTCCCTCTGCTATGTTCTGCTGCATTAATCTGTTTTGACAATTCTGAGGCGTGACGATTCATATGGAGGAGTTGCATGGAAGCTGAGAGGACGACAATCCCTGAGCCCACGCGCTGATCGGCGAGAGTATCTGTTGGGTCTACGGGGGGTGACGAATCATTCATGGATAGGCGAACGCTTTCGAAGTCGTGACAAGAACAATCCTAGACAATCCAATATGTTCTGCTAGGGTAGCATGGAGACATGTGGAACGTATCTTTAAAGTGGAAATAGTACCTAAAAGTGGAAATAGTACCTAACACTTTTGGGGGAGTCAACACCCACCTTTGGAGAAACGAGGCCTACATCGTCGGTATTGTTCCTGTTGTACGGCCCGCCTATAGTCCACAATGTAGAAAGTAGAAACGAAAGAAAAAAATCGGGGAGCGGCCAGGGTTACTTCTTGGGTCACGTTTCGCGCGTTAAAAATGAAAGAGGGTATGTGACTCAAACAGACGAAACTCTGAACATCACGAGGCTGAGACAAGAATATTCCCATATACCAGGAGGCGATGTGGCACAGACAGAGTGGGAGTGGCCGATGACAGACAGTCAAAAAAGTCACAGTGAGCGGGCAGCGTTGTTAAGGCCGATACTGTATGAGATGACGACACGGGTAGAAGATCCCGCTGCGTCGACCCACAGTGGGAAAGCGCTTTCCCTGAACATCAGCACTGGAGGGATGTTGGTCTTGATGGAGCAGGCCCCGGCGATCGAGCAAGTACTGAAGGTGTATGTGCCGACACCCATCAGCGCCGCTGAAACTCCAACGTTAGCAGAAGTTCGTTGGACAAGGAAATTACCGCTCGCAAAGACCAATGGCAATGGGGTCTATTTCGTCGGATTAAAATTCATGTTCTAGATTATTACCGCCTTTGGGTACACGGCCGCTAAGGCGCATGGTTTATACATTCAATATGCAAACGATTACCCAAGGAAATGTACTAAAGCGGTATTAGAGAAGGGAGTAAGGCTATGAAGGCTGTGATTCTTGCCGGTGGGATGGGAACGCGTCTCTCAGAAGAAACTCAACTTCGCCCGAAACCGATGATCGAAATTGGCGGGAAACCGATCTTATGGCACATCATGAAGATTTACGCCGCCCACGGCATCAAAGAATTCATCATTGCGCTCGGCTACAAAGGGGAAATGATCAAGGAGTATTTCCTCAATTTCTATGCATTCAACAAAGACATCTCGGTTGATCTTGGAAGTGGAGAGACGACGATCCATAACGGTAAGCAGCACGAGGACTGGAAGGTGCACCTGGTGGATACCGGTTTGCACACCCAAACCGGGGGTCGCTTGAAACGTCTGAAGAAGTGGCTTGAAAGGGATGAGACGTTTCACTTTACGTACGGTGACGGGGTTGCAGACGTCGACATCCAAACCCTCATGAAGTTCCATCATTCCCATGGGAAGCTTGCCACGCTCACCTCAGTGTTGACGCCGGCCCGATTCGGTCGTTTGGAATATGACCAAGACCTGATTACCGGGTTCCAGGAGAAGCCACATGGTGGAGAAGGCTGGATCAATGGCGGGTTCTACGTGCTGCAACGGGAGGCGATTGATTACATCGCCAGCGATGAAACGATGTGGGAGCGCGAAGCAATTGAGCGGCTCACGAAGGACCACCAGCTCATGGGCTACCGCCACAACCGCTTCTGGTCCTGCATGGATACGTTGCGTGAAAAGAACTATTTGGAAGAGCTATGGCAGTCGTCCAAGGCCCCTTGGAAGATCTGGTAAGAGGCCGTGCGAGCGGATTTTCTCGTCATCGGCGGTGGTGTCATCGGCCTAAATATTGCTCGAGGACTTCGACGCAAATTCCCCGACGCATCGGTGCATCTGCTTGAAAAAGAGGCCGATTGCGGCCTGCATGCAAGCGGACGGAACAGCGGTGTCCTGCATGCCGGATTCTATTACTCGCCCGATAGTCTCAAAGCCAAGTTTACTTGGCGTGGCAACCGACTCCTGACTCAATATTGTGAGGAGAAGAAGATTCCACTGAACAAATGTGGGAAGTTGGTTGTGGCAAAAAGTCATGCTGACCATGCCGGCCTCGACGAACTCCTTCGAAGAGGGCGTGCGAACGGGATCCCCCTTGAGGAGTTATCCGAAAAAGACGCCGAAGCGATTGAGCCTCGAGTCAAGACCTGCGAGCGCGCGTTGTTTTCGCCGGCAACCTCGACTGTCGACCCATCGCAGGTGATGCAGGTGATGAAGAAGGATGCGGTTGACGAAGGCGTACAGCTTCATTGCGGGGTTCAATACCTCGGATCATCTAAAGAGCAGGTGAAAACAAGCCAAGGCATGTACAAGGTTGGGTATGTTGTGAACGCCGCTGGACTATATGCAGACCGCATTGCTCGGGACTATGGATTCTCCGAGCACTATCGCATCCTTCCCTTCAAGGGCCTCTACCTCTATTCCAGTGAGCCGGCTGGGTCGATTCACACGAACATCTATCCTGTGCCGGATTTGAAGAATCCGTTCTTGGGCGTTCACTTCACAGTGACCGCCAGCGGGAAAGCCAAGATTGGACCCACAGCCATTCCCGGTTTCTGGCGCGAGCAGTATGGGGGAACGGCGAATTTTCACTGGGGCGAATTTTTTGAAGTAGCTCTGAGAGGGGTTGGATTGCTGGCGAATTCGAATTTTGATTTCAAGACTCTTGCTGTCTGTGAACTGGCAAAGTATTCAAAGTCGAAGATGATTTCGCTCGCCGGCCAGCTGGCGAAAGATGTCAAGCCGGAGCATTACCAAAACTGGGGAAAGCCCGGCATCCGGGCGCAATTGGTTGATATCAGGAAGCGCAAACTCGAAATGGATTTTGTCCTCGAAGGCGACGGTCATTCGATGCATGTACTGAATGCCGTCTCTCCAGCGTTTACGTGCGGGCTCCCGTTTTCAGAGAATGTGTGCGATCGCATTCAAGAGGTATTAAACTGAGGGGACAAGCATGAAGATCGTCGTTACAGGAAACATGGGTTATGTCGGACCAATGGTGTTGCGCCGTTTAAGAGAGTCTCATCCAGGCGCAGAACTTATTGGGTTCGACGCCGGCTACTTCGCGCATTGCCTGACGGGGCCATCTCGTTTCCCGGAAAGTAGGGCGGATATTCAATACTTCGGAGATATAAGAATGGTATCCCCGGAACTCCTCAGGGGAGTGGATGCCGTTATTCATCTTTGCGCGATTTCAAACGATCCGATGGGAGCCCTTTTTGAAGATGTGACTCTGGACATCAATCATCGAGCCACGATCGACCTTGCGACCAAGGCAAAGCAGCTTGGAGTCAAGAAGTTTGTGTTTGCGTCAAGTTGCAGTGTGTACGGATTTGCAGAAGGAGGTCCCCGTCGAGAAGGGGATGCCCTCAATCCCTTAACGGCATACGCCAAATCGAAGGTGAATACAGAACGAGATCTTGCACTGCTCGCTTCTGAAACCTTCACCGCAACGTGCCTTCGGTTCGCGACAGCTTGCGGGATGAGTGATCGTCTGCGGCTCGATCTTGTACTGAACGATTTCGTCGCCAGCGCGCTCGTGTCCAAACGAATCAACATTTTAAGCGATGGCACCCCATGGCGCCCGCTCATTCACGTTAAAGACATGGCGCAGGCAATCGATTGGGCTGTGCAGCGGGATCATCGTGACGGGGGGACCTGTTTGACCGTAAACGTGGGGAGCGATACTTGGAATTTCCAGGTAAAGGATCTGGCAGCGGCGGTGGCCAAGCTGGTTCCTAATATAGAGGTGTCCATTAACAAAGACGCGCAGCCGGACAAGCGGTCTTACCGGGTAAATTTCGACAAGTTTACCAAATTAGCGCAAGGTTTCTTGCCCGCTGTAGATCTTGATGGCGCCGTGGCGGATCTTCGAGACGGTCTCATGGCCATGAAATTTGCGGATCCGGATTTCCGGACAGGTGAATTCATGCGGCTGGTGACCTTGAGGCGACTTCGTGAAAGTGGCCAGCTAACTCAAGATCTTTTCTGGAAAGACCGGCCTGGCCGGTAACGTAATTGGCATAGTGAGGCGGGATTCCATGAGAATGACGAAGGAGAGGCGCACAACATGAGTTGTTCATACTGTCGGTCATGCGGGACGAGGCTGGAAGATACATTCGTCGATCTCGGCATGTCTCCGTTGGCGAACTCCTATATCAAGCCGGAGCAGCTCAATCGCATGGAGCCGTTCTATCCGTTACATGTATACGTATGTGCCAAGTGTTTGCTGGTTCAATTAGAGCAGTTTTCAACTCCGCACGATATTTTTTCCGATTACGCATATTTCTCATCTTTTTCCGATTCGTGGTTGGCCCATGCTATGAACTATGTCGCCATGATCACCGATAGATTTCGATTGGATCACAATTCTAAAGTTGTTGAGATTGCCAGCAATGATGGTTACCTTCTTCAGAACTTTGTGCCGCGGGGGATTCCAGTGCTGGGGATTGAGCCGGCAGCTAACGTGGCTGAGGTTGCGAAGAAGAAGGGAATTAATACCAAGGTCGCCTTTTTCGGGGAGAAAACGGCGGTCGATCTCTGCGCGGATGGATGGTCGGCTGATCTCATAATCGGGAACAACGTGCTTGCCCATGTCCCTGACCTGAACGATTTCGTCGAAGGCCTCAAGGCACTGTTGAAGCCCACGGGACTGATCACCATGGAATTCCCCCACCTGCTTCAGCTAATGGAGCAGAATCAGTTCGACACCATCTACCATGAGCACTTTTCCTATTTTTCATTTCTTGCCGTGGAGCGGGTGTTCGCCCGCCATGGGATGAAGCTCTTCGATGTGGAAGAGCTCCCGACGCACGGAGGGTCGCTCCGAATCTATGCCTGCCACGATCAGGATGGGACTAAGCCTATCGGGAAACGTGTATGGGAACTGAAATCGCGTGAAGAGGCCGCCGGATTTAGTCAACTGAATCACTACCTCTCATTTAGTCCGCAGGTGGAGGCGACCAAGCGAAAGTTGCTCTCGTTTCTCATCTCTGCCAGACAGGAAGGCAAGCGGGTTGTCGGCTACGGAGCGCCGGCGAAGGGCAATACTCTGCTCAATTATTGCGGCGTCCGAACGGATTTCATCGACTATACGGTTGACCGAAGCCCTCACAAGCAAGGTCATTTCCTTCCTGGAGTGCACATCCCCATTTATGCACCAGAACAGATTCGTCAGACCCGTCCAGATTATCTCCTTATACTTCCTTGGAACCTCCGGGAGGAGGTTATGCAGCAGATGAGTTGGATCCGCGAGTGGGGAGGGAAGTTCGTGGTTCCTATTCCAGAAGTAAAAGTGTATCCATGATCTTCACCGAAACCATTCTTAAAGGCGCGTTTGAGATTGAGCCGGAGCTGGTGAGAGACGAGCGGGGGATGTTTGCAAGGACCTGGTGTCAAAAAGAATTCGAGGCACAAGGGCTCAAAGTCACATGGGTTCAGAGCAATATCTCCTTGAGCAGTCGTAGAGGGACCTTGCGAGGGATGCATCTTCAAATCGCTCCACACGAAGAAGTGAAGCTTGTGCGTTGTACGAGGGGAGCGATTCATGACGTGATCGTCGATTTGCGGCCGGCATCGCCGACATATTGCTGTCATGTCGGCGTGGTGCTGTCGGCTGAGAATCGTCGAATGCTCTATATTCCAGAACGGTTTGCCCACGGGTTCCTGACACTCGAAGACAATAGTGAAGTGTCCTACCACATGTCGGAGTTCTATGCCCCGGCCAGCGCGCGTGGATTCAGATGGGACGATCCAGCCTTTGGGATCCAGTGGCCTGAAACCATCATGGTCATGTCCGAAAAAGATCGAAGTTGGCCTGTGTTTCCCCCGCGTCAGGGCGTACATCCATGAATGTTGACGGTTCTATCAAGAGGCTTGGCTGCCAAGATATCGGCAAAGCCATGCATGACTTCATGGCCGAACTTTACCCGATATGCCGGAGCATTACCGGCGAAGGAGTAAGAGAAACTCTTCGAATGATTCAGAAGCGTGCCCCTGTAGAAATCCATGAAGTGCCAAGTGGAACTCCGGTATTCGATTGGACTGTGCCGATGGAATGGAGTGTGGCAGATGCCTACATCAAGAACCAGGCAGGGGAGCGGGTCGTCGACTTCAGAGCCAGCAATCTTCACGTAATGAGCTACAGTACGCCGGTCAAGAAGCGAATAATGCTGGACGAACTACGGCCGCACCTGTTTACATTGCCCGATCATCCCGAATGGATTCCCTATCGGACGTCATATTATAAGGAAAACTGGGGCTTCTGCCTAAGTCATAACCAACTGATGGCCCTGCCTGAGGGGGAATATGAGGTCTGCATCGACTCCACATTGAAAGCTGGACACTTAACCTATGGGGAATGTGTCCTGAAGGGTGAACGGACAAACGAGATTTTGATTTCCTGCCACATATGTCACCCGTCTCTGTGCAATGACAACCTTTCCGGCATCGCGGTTGCCACGTTTCTTTCTCAGATGTTGAGTGGTCAGTCGCTGCGATATTCCTATAGGTTCCTCTTCATTCCGGGGACGATTGGGTCGATAACCTGGCTGGCCTTACACGAAGCAGAACTTGGCAACATTACGCACGGGTTTGTGGTGACGGGTATTGGAGATTCGGGTGGCTTTACGTACAAGAAGAGTCGTCAGGGAAATGCCGAGATCGATAGAGTATTCCAGCACGTGCTACAGCACTCACAACAACAGCATGACATTATCGACTTCTTCCCCTATGGATACGACGAGCGACAATATTGTTCTCCGGGTATAAACCTTCCGATAGGATGTTTCATGCGGACCCCTCACGGGCAGTATTCTCAGTATCATACCTCTGCCGACAACCTGGATTTTGTTCGGCCTCAGTACCTCGCGGAGTCATTGACTCAGTGTCTTTCGGTGCTGCACGTGATTGAGCACAATAAAACCTATCTCAATCAAAACCCAAAGTGCGAGCCGCAGTTGGGTCGTCGTGGGCTCTATCGTGCTATTGCGGGCCAACGGGAAGGAAATCAGAGCGAGTTGGCGTTGCTGTGGGTTCTGAATCTGTCTGACGGTTCGCACACGTTGCTTGATATCGCCACGAGGTCTGGGTTGCGGTTCGAATTGATCAAGACAGCTGCAGATGCGTTGTATGATTCAGGTCTATTGAAAGAGACAATCGTTTGACGTTGGGTCTGTGACGACGCTCGGGCTGGTTCTGCTTCCATTGGGGATAATCAACAAAGGAGACTTCTGTGAAGACTGTGACGATTTTGGGTGCCGGATTGTCCGGATTATGCACATCGTTTCATGTTGGGCACAACGGATGTGAGATCTATGAAGCCAAACCCTATTTCGGCGGACATATCTATAGTGACGTTCGCGATGGCTTCACGTGGGATGATGGACCACATGTATCCTATACGGACAATGAATACGTCAAGAGTCTGTTTGCAGACAGTGTGAAAGACCAATATGTGGAATATGAAACGTATGTGAGTAACTATTATCGCGGCCACTGGATTGAACACCCTGCACAATCCTGCCTCTACCAAATCCCCGAACCGCTGCGGGCCCAATGCTTAAAGAGCTTTCTGGAATCACGCGCTCAGCTTGCAACCAAACCGAAACCGCTCAACTATCAAGAGTGGCTGTACCAGGCGTTTGGTCAAGTGTTTGCTGAGACATTTCCCGCCGCCTATACCAGAAAATATTGGACAACCGACCCTATCAACTTAGGAATTGACTGGATCGGCAAGCGCGTCTTCTATCCAAGCATCGAGGATGTGAGTGAAGGAGCAAAGGGTCCTCTCAACCGTCAAACATACTGGGTCAATAAATGGCGGTACCCATCCTTCGGAGGTTTCCATTCGTACGCCAAAATGTTTGCCGATGGTGCAAGGCTTCACCACAACAAGACGCTCGTGAGAATCAACTTTTCCAAGCGACAGCTGACATTTTCCGATGGGTCCACGGCAAACTATGAGCGGTTGGTCTCGACCATCCCGCTTCCTGATTTGATCAAGTGCGCGGAAGACGCACCTCGAGACATAAAAGATGCCGGTGCAATTCTAAGATGTACGAACTTCTATCTGGTAGAAGTGGCTGCCAATCATCCATCGAAGAGAAAAGAGCAATGGATGTATGTGTACGACGAGGACAAATTAAGTACTCGGATCAGTATCATGAACCATTTCTCTCCCAACAATGCCCCTGCGTCAAAGACCGGCATCTCAGTGGAAGTGTACGGATCAGACTATCGACCACTGCCCACTGATCGAGATGAAGTGTCTCGCAGAGTACAGCTGGAACTTATAGAAATGGGGTTACTCGAAGGCTTGGACGCGGTTATCTCGGTGCATGTTCGTTTTGTGCCATGGGGGAATGTAATCTACGATCACAATAGGCGGACAGCGCTTGACCGGATCAACCAATTCTTGGATCGCCATGGAGTATTCTCTGTCGGCCGCTTTGCCGAATGGGGATATCTCATGACGCACGACTGTGTGTTGCAAAGTAAGCGGGTTGGGGACCTTCTTAAAAAGGAAGCCTGAACAGTGCCCTTCTCCAATTTATTGCACCAGACCTGAAGTAGTGAACTCCTGGGGTGTCACCTCCCTCAGGCATCCAAGGCTGTGCCGGCGAATTCAAGGCCATTGTCGAGAATCAAGGCCCCCTCCTGTGGGGCCCATCTCAGCACAGTGGCAGTTCCATACCAATGGTCGAGTTTCGGGCAGGGAGGGTCAACGTGTCCCCAGTTCCCTTGTGGAGTCTCGTCACAACCTGAAGGTACTCAAGATAAGGAAGTGCAGCATGAAACTCCTCCAAGGCTTGCTATTAGTGACTTGCGCTGTACTATTTCTTGAATGTTCGGCCAGGGGAATGCTCACGCTCCGCGATGACATCCGATCTGAGCCGACCACATGGTACAGATTTTCGGAGGAACTGGGATGGGAAAAAAAGCCAGATTTCATCGGGATCATGGAGGAGAAGGAAATATTCTTTGAACGCCAAAAGTTGAGGAGGACATTCGACTCCCAAGGTTTTTCTGCAGAAGATTCTGCGCAAGTAGCAGACAGTCGCGTTCCGAAGATTCTTACGGTAGGTGATTCCTCAACGCTTGGATACGGTGTCCCGCCTGATCGTTCATATGCTGAACAGTTGGATGCTATGTTGCCAGATACGTATGTGGTCAATCTCGGCGTCAGTGGGTACACGTCATATCAAGGATTGAAAGTTCTTGAGAAGTACTTGCCTGTGTTTAATCCATCTCTGATCATCGTCGCATTTAACTTTAACGATCGCCGGTATGTTCTATCTCCCGATGGAATCGATAGTGAGTCGAAGTTCCGTCGGGATATGGACGGTCGGCGATTTATGGCGCTTCAAGACAAAGTGTATTTGTATCGATTGTTGAGGGCATTAATGTTGAAGGCTGGGATTATCGCTGATGTAAACGCTGCCGGAGAGAGTGCCGTTGGCGATCTTCGCACGTTCAAAGTAAGGGTGCCGCCGGACAAGTATCGTGAGAATCTAGCAAAAATGGCGAGCATGGCAAAAGCTCACAAAGTCCCTGTCATTTTTTTGGTCTTAAACGACAATCCATTACACACCCAATATCTGGGCCGTGGTCTGGAGTTTTTCGAGAAAGCGCAGTATGACTTGGCTGCCCGAGAGTTCACGGTCGGCGCTCGCACTATTAATTGGCATTCTGACCTCGCGAAGACGTACCTGGCGAAGGTCTACGAGGAACAGGATGCCTCATATGACGTCAAAGAGATTGTACAAATAAAACCGAAGGAATCGTCCCACGGGGGATTTCCTCTTTATCGTGACGCTGAATACAATGAAATTATGAGAAGTGTGGCAAAGGAATATGCGGTTACCTTGGTAGAGGCTGGGCAGGCCTTGGAACCCGGCATGTACCTGGACCACTGCCATCCGGATGAACGAGGCCATAAAGTGATCGCCTCTCTGCTCCATGCCGCGGTGAAGGACGTCATGGTCGTGAGATAAAGGAATAACGTCTGATTGCATCGCTCGTCGAGCAAATCCGAGAGAATCGGCAGCTTCATTCCACCGAGGACGATGGCAAATCCTTCGCGTGACAAGAATCTCTCTCGAGACCTCGTAGGGCTAGTTCCTGCGGCAGGTCGAGCAAATCGAATCGCGCCGTTACCATGCAGCAAGGAGCTATACCCAATCGGTTTCCATAAAGTGGAAGGAACCGATGGCCGACGTCCCAAAGTGGTTTCGCACTACCTGCTTGAGAAAATGAGAAGTGCAGGGGTTCGGAAGGCCTACGTCATCTTGCGCCAGGGCAAGTGGGATATTCCTGCATACTGGGGCGATGGAAAGATGTTAGGTATGGATCTCGCCTATGTGGTAATTGAAGGCTCCAGTGGCCCGCCGGACACCATCGACCGCGCAAACTCCTTTATAAAGGACAAGATCGTGGCCTTTGGTTTCCCCGACATCCTGTTTCGGCCAACAGATGTGTTTGCCAAACTCCTGGCCCGGCTTGATCGTTCAGGAGGGGACGTTGTCCTAGGCCTCTTCCCGGCGCATGACACTAAGGCCATGGACATGATCAACATAGACGCACGCCTCCGCGTGCGCGCCATTCAACTGAAGCCAAGAAAGACCAGATTGAAGTACGCATGGTTGTGCGCCGTGTGGACACCTGTTTTCACTGAATTCCTGCATCAGTTCCTGCACCGGGTGAGAAGGGGGCAGAACCCCAGTCTGATCGGAAATCGCAGGATCGATTCTGCGGGAGACATTCCCGTCGGGGCTGTGTTGCGTGCGGCTGTCCAAACCAAACTCAAGGTCGAAGGAGTGACATTCCCAACCGGTCGCTATATCGATATTGGCACTCCACAAGCTCTTTCCACGGTTTCAAGAATCTTTCGTTAAACCGCACGTCGTATTGAAGAAATGTAGGAGAACAGAAGAGAAGGAAAAGGTGGCACTACGGAAGGAAGTACAAAACTGGGCCAGCCAAAACTGGAAAAGTCTGCTAGCTTGCAGCCTTCCAAAAGGCACCGAATTTCCAGCACGGCGTAGTCTAGTTTTCTGGGAAGGGTCAGGAAGGGTCAAAAGTTCCATAAAAATGAGGTCTTATCATGAAGGGGAAATGCTGTAAGAGGTGGTAAATATGCTTTGATAAAGGTAACGCCTCTTTAGGGTTACATTTTTCTACCTAGAATTTATGTGCACTCAGGTAAAAGGCATTAAAACTTATGAACACTTAGGGGGACCCCCCCTTGTTAAGATGCCTCAAACGACTCTCATAAGGCAGGAGTACCCCAATTAGGGGGCTAGATCTTACGACAGAATTCGAACACAATCGCCCGAACAGGGAGACTAAAAATTCCCTGTGATTCACGGCGAGTAATAGGTACCCCTGTTTAGTAATCTCTAACTAAACATGGAAGTCCAAAATGGGACTGAAAGGGCGAAGCTGTGAGTGACACAAGTGATGAAGAGGTTATCGAGGCGACTTTCATGCCCTATTCCTGGTTTGCCATCCAGACACGGTCCCGACACGAAAAAGTTGTTCGAAGTCAGTTGGAAATGCGAGATGTCGAGACCTTTTTGCCGACCAAGAGGCGATTGAGTCAGTGGACGGACAGGAAGAAGGAGGTCGAAGTTCCGCTCTTTGCCGGGTACTGCTTTGCAAAGATCTCATTGGCAGACCGACTTCCCGTGCTTCAATCTCAAGGCGTGGTACGGCTGATCGGTTCCGGCAAACAACCTGAACCCATTCCTGATGATGAAATTGAGTCATTAAGGAAACTCATAAGCAGTTCTTCCAATTATGTGGATTGCCCTTACTTCAAGGAAGGAATGCTTGTGGAGGTAATTCGAGGCCCTCTGCAGGGGGTCAAGGGCCGTCTGGTTCGGGAAACAAGGCGGTGCCGTCTCGTCCTGAGCATTAGTCTGATTCAGCGTGCCGTCACCATTGAAATCGATGCCGCTAGCGTCATTGCAACAGCGACCACTGAAGACAGCTGGACGTTGGCATCCAGTAGACTCTGATTCGGTTGCAAGTGACGAAGCATTTCTTTATTGTCAAATGGCTGTAAAAGAGAAGATTGCTTTGAAGTAGGGGGAGGGGCATGAAACGCACCATATGTGCCCTTATAGTTGGTCTGTCCATAGGCTCAGCCGCAGGCTCCGGGCTTTGCGAGACGAGTCTTGTCGGCACGGTGGCTGCGGGCAAATCGGTGACTGACGCCACGTCATCTTCAGTTCTCGCGACCGCCAATGAGAAGGCAGTGGCCCAGGCGAACAAGCAGAGTGCCCCTCCAGAACAGTTGATGGAAAAACCTTCGAACGCAGTCAGCAGCGAATATATTATCGGTGCTGAGGATGTGCTGGAAATTACTGTCTGGAGGAATGCGGATCTATCGAAAGTCGTTCAAGTGCGCCCTGATGGCAGGATCTCCATGCCGATCATTCGTGACATCATGGCTGTGGGGAAAACGCCCTCCCAATTGGCTGAAGAAATGACGAATAAGCTGAGAGAGTACGTTCAAAGCCCGGTCGTCGCAGTAAGCTTGAAGGAGGTCAATAGTTCCAATATTTTCATCCTTGGTGAAGTAGCGAGGCCTGGAAGGTATCCACTCAAAACCAAAACAACATTGTTACAAGGAATTACAATCGCCGGCGGGTTTACCCCAATCGCGGCTAGAAATCAAATGGTCATCTTTAGATTTACTGAAAGCCCTACGGGCATGAAGAGATTGACGGCCAGCTATGACGATATCGTGCTCCGTGGAGGGATCACAGCAAACTTCGAGCTCAAGTCTGGCGATACGGTTGTCATTCCGAGTGAGGCAATGGTGATATTTCCAGTTCAATAAGCAGCGACAGCAAAGCGGACTCTTGTGGACCAACAGACACAGAGTCAAGAGGATCCAATGCGTCACTTAAAAACTATCTCGGTCGGTCTCATGCTGTGTGCGATGCTAATCCAGACTGGTTGCGCCGGGATAGTGCCGCCGAAGGAATACGAGTCTCCTACCGGCTTCCTTCTCGGTCCAGAGGACGAATTAGAGATCACAGTATGGAAGAATCTGGAGTTGTCACGAGTCACAACCATCCGGCCGGATGGACTTATTTCAATGCCGCTCATCGGAGATATTCAAGCGGCAGGCCTCACGGCTGATGCCCTCGCTCAACGGATTGCCGAGCGGCTTAAACAGTATTTTGCAACGACTCCTGCAGTGTCGGTGAGCGTAAAAACGATCAACAGTTATTCGGTGTATGTCTTGGGGGAAGTCGCGAAACCAGGAAAGTACCAGCTCAAGTCGTACATCACGGTGCTTCAGGCCATCTCCATGGCCGGAGGCTTTACAATTTACGCGAGTAAAAACAAGTTGCAGGTCTTGCGAGTGACCGAGAATGGTGACAACAAACGTAAAGAGATCCGTATCCCCTTGCGGTACAGCGATCTTGTATCCGGACAAGGTGAACCAGGCAACATCGTGTTGTTCTCCGGTGATACCCTGGTGGTGCCGTAGTGCCATTGTTGCAAGGTGTTTCAGCCAGTTGACGGTCCCGTGCACAGGCATCCACTCAAATGAGTTCTGGTGATACTGTTGGGGTATCGTAGATGTGTCGAGATAAGGCCACAGTACGGATTTGCGATTGTGACCGTGCTTGCCTGGGGAACGTTGCTCGGGGCTGGGATCTTGCAGCCAATATTCGCTCATGCTGATACAAACGTCATCCCAGCCGTTAGGGCAAGTACCCGGTATGACACCAATATATATTTCACTCCACCTGAACGCCTGCCGCCAGGCACACGAATCAACGATATTGTTTCTACTGTGGGAGCCGGCGCTCAGGTTCATCATAGGTCGCGAGAGGTCGAAGCGAGTATCATCGGAGGAGCCGACCTCAATGCGTTTGTGCACAACAAAGGCTTGAATTATGTCAATACTATGTTGGAGGGCCATGCCATCCTCGATGGCTGGGTGAATCAGTTGGTCAGAGGGGCGAAATTGCGCGTGGACGAGAGATTTCGATACACGCCAGAGTCTCCGGGGTTTGTCACAGGGGAAAGCGCTGCGGCCATAGAGGATCCTTTTATGCGTGGCATTCAGGGATTTCGCGCGAATACCTTTGCGAACACAGCATCAATCGAAGGTTCGTATCCCGTGACAAGTGCACTCTCTTTCGAAGGCAGATACGCCTTCTCGGCACGCAGGACTGGGTCAGTTCTAGCAGTAACCGAGGCCGGAGCCTCCTTTTTTAATACCCAGGTGCATGCCTGGTCGGTAGGACCGCGGTATAGTCTTACGCCGACAGATAGTATCTCTCTTTCCTATCGGCAGGCCTTGATGAACCAGACGCGGGCGGGAGTGAGCACATCGCCGAATATTGAAACCAATCTGCAGTCACTTATGGCCGAATATAACAGGGTGATGCCGGATTGGACGATCCGTATTGGAGGCGGAGTGGCCCTTATCGAACCAGCCGGTATAACTTTCCCCACGGCCGTCATCAGATTTGTAATGAACCCTGAGCGCGCGACTACCTTACAGCTTGATCTTTCGCGGCAAGCCGCACCGTCGTTCTTTTTGGTGGCAGGAGCCCTAATCAGCAATGTTGGACGGGCGCAGGTTGTCCAGCGATTGACGGAGCGACTCAAGCTGCAGGCGAGTGCAAGTTATGCGTTCAATCAGAGTATTCCCGAAGGGCTTGCCGAGTTCAATAATCTCACCCTCTCGACAGGGCTCAGCTATAACCTAACAAGGGAGATGGCCCTGGAACTCCTGTATATGTACAACGACTACAAGACTGAAACGACGACGATTGACTATCAGATTTACCGCAATATGCTGGGACTTACGCTAACGGCGCAATGGCAATAGGCGAATGGACAAGCAATGAAATCACCTACCGATTCTTCAGTTAAATGGCTCCTGAGCGATCAGAACCCAGCAGAATCATCGATGAAACCACCCAGGCGGCAGCTGATCATCGAGTCCCGAACCGGACTCTTCGATATAGACTGGTCTGGGCTCTGGGAATACCGCGATTTGCTGTATGTTCTGGCTTGGCGGGACATCAAAGTCCGGTACAAGCAAACCGCCATCGGCATAACCTGGGTAGTGCTGCAGCCGTTAATCGCAATGCTGCTGTTTACCGTGATATTCGGATATATGGCCAAAGTGCCATCGGATGGAGTGTGGTATCCCGTGTTTGTGTTGAGTGGGCTTCTTCCGTGGATATATTTCTCTCAAGCAATCGCTCGTTCGGGGGAAAGTGTGGTGAGCAATAGCAAGTTGGTCAGCAAGATTTATTTCCCGCGGTTACTGCTTCCTCTCGCAATGATCGTGACACCGTTGGTTGACTTTGTATTGTCCATGGTACTGTTGTTCGGCCTGCTTACGTATGCTGGAATTCCGATCACCTGGAAAGTCACCACACTACCGGCATTCATTCTCCTTGCGATGCTTACGGCCTTGGCGTTAAGCCTCTTTACTTCAGCCATGAATGTCAAGTATCGGGATGTAGGTCATGCCATCCCGTTTGTCATTCAGATATGGATGTTTGCGTCGCCGATCGTGTATCCGGTCAGTCTCGTACCCGAACAGTGGAGATGGCTCTATGGCCTCAATCCGATGGCAGGAGTCATTGAGGGCTTTCGTTGGGCGCTGCTGGGACGGACTGCTCCAGATCCAATAATGATGGCGGAGAGTGTCGTCATGGTATTTGTCGTGCTGATTGCCGGCATGGCGTATTTCAGAAAGATGGAACGGCAATTTGCGGATATTCTCTGACGCGACTCCTTCGACCTGATCAATCACAAACAACCATAGGAAGTATTCGAGATGAGTGATATTGCTGTCCGAGTCGACGGACTCTCGAAACAGTACAGAATCGGCGTTCAACAGAAGCATCACAGCACGTTGCGCGACCAACTTGTCGCGAATCTGAAGTCCCTATTTGAACGTAATGGTCATAGCCCACTGTCGAGAAATGCCGGCTCTATGAAAGCCGCCGAGCAACCGGGCGCACTGGATACATTCTGGGCCCTGAAGGATGTGTCATTCGAAGTGAAAGAAGGTGAAGTGCTGGGGATCATTGGCCGCAACGGCGCGGGGAAAAGCACGTTGCTCAAGATGCTCTCACGTATCACAGAACCGACTCGTGGGCGGATAGAACTCAATGGCCGCGTGTCAGCCCTCCTGGAGGTAGGGACAGGCTTTCACGGCGAACTAACCGGACGTGAGAATGTATACCTGAATGGGACGATCCTGGGGATGAAACGGGCAGAGATAGCCCGTAAGTTCGATGAAATCGTTGCGTTTGCCGAAGTGGAACAGTTCATCGATACGCCTGTGAAGCATTACTCCAGCGGAATGTATTTGCGATTGGCGTTTGCTGTGGCCGCCCATTTGGAACCGGAAATTCTGATTGTCGATGAGGTACTGGCGGTCGGGGACGCCTCCTTCCAGAAGAAGTGCTTGGGAAAGATGTCGGGCGTGGCCAAGGAAGGGCGCACAATCTTCTTTGTGAGTCATAACATGGCGGCCGTCACGCGGCTGTGTGAGCGAGTGATCTGTTTGAATGAGGGTAAACTCTGTGCGGATGGACCTTCATACGAGGTGGTCAAAGCCTATATGAGCTCGGAATTCTCGAGCATGTCCTCGCGCGAATGGCCAGACCCGCTGAAAGCCCCAAGAGGCGAAGTCGCACGGCTCCGAGCTGTGCGAGTCTGCAACGAGGACGGCCAGTGTGCCGACAATATTGATATTCGAAAACCAGTCGGAATTGAGATGGAGTACGAGGTGCTCAAGCCTGGCTACAAGTTGAGGTCGGCTTTTTCTTTGTACAACGAGGAAGGGGTGCGCCTCTTTGACTCTGTTGATCTCGATCCGACATGGCGCGGGCGTGTCCGTCCGTGCGGGCGGTACCGAAGCACGGGTTGGATTCCTGGCAATTACCTTGCCGAGGGGACCATGTTCGTGAGTATGGGCCTGGATACCGTAGATCCTGAAATTCCGCAATTCTACCAGCGCCAGGTCGTAGCGTTCCTGGTGAAGGACAGTTGTGAGGGCGACTCGGCGCGCGGTGACTTCGCCGGACACCTCCCTGGCGTGGTAAGACCGCTCTTGAATTGGAAAACCGTGCTGAACCACGAAGACATTCAGATCAGCCGGTGATTGTCGAATTACCCCTCTCTTCTCTCGCCCCGTTCTGCTTGCATTGTGTTCTGCGATCGTGATGATCCGAGAATCACTCTACGAGGAGCCTATGAAGGCAGCATCGCAGCCTTTAGTGAGTGTGCTTACGCCGGTGTATAACTGCGAGAAATATCTGGCGGAGTGCATTGAAAGCGTACTGGCGCAAACCTACCAAAATTGGGAATATTGCATTGTCAATAATCGTAGTACCGATCGAACCCTTGAAATCGCCGAAACGTATGCAAAAAAGGATAGGCGAATTCGGGTACATAACAACACAGACTTCGTTAGCTGTGATCAGAACGGGAATATTGCGTTTCGGCAGATTTCATCGGAGAGCAAGTATTGCAAGGTGGTGCATGCGGATGACTGGTTATTCCCGGAATGCATAACGCAAATGGTCGAGCTGGCCGAAGCCCATCCGACCGTCGCGATTGTCGGTTCCTACGGGTTGTGCAATGAACGCGTGGCCTGGGACGGCCTGCCCTACCCGAGCACGGTAGTTCCTGGTCGAGAGCTGTGCCGGAATTACTTCCTCGGTGGTCCATATGTGTTTGGGGCTCCGACGTCGATGTTGATTTGTGCGGATGAGGTAAGAAAGCGTCCGGAGTTCTATAACGTGGCCAATCTGCATACCGATATTGAAGCCTGTCTCGATATTCTCAGGCACCGTGACTACGGTTTTGTACACCAGGTGTTGACATTCACGCGTGTACATGCCGAGGCGGAAAGCTCGTCCTTCCACAACCGCTTTGGCACTAACCGCCTCGGGTGGCTTGAACATTTGCCCGAATATGGACGGACATACCTCAGCGAGAAGGAATATGAAGCATGCATGAGGCGATGTTGGGAGCAGTATTACAGATTCTTGGCTTGTTACTGGATGTCCAGCCGGAAGGTAAAGGAATTTTGGGAGTTCCAAAGAAAAGAACTGGGCAAGTTGGGCTATTCGCTTAACTATGGGAAACTTGCCAAGGCGGTATTCGTCGAGGTCCTCGATCTAGCGCTCAATCCCCTCAACACATCAAGAAGGATCGCTAGAAAAATAGGGAGAACACGTCCGAACCGTCCGGTTCAGTAATGAGGGGAAAGCTTATGCCAGCACATGAGGCGCTGGAGACAAAATTCTCCATGAGACTTCGCGATCACGTTGTAAACCAATTACGAGGCACGTGGATTCACTATGTTTTCAACAAATTACGGAGAATAAAGCAGCTTCTGGTGCGTCAATCGGAAGGAGAGAAAATATTGTTGCAAAGGTATCGTCGTGTGCATGGAAAAGATCTAAATTTAACGAACCCGCAGAAGTTTACTGAAAAGCTGTTCTGGCGCATGATTAGCTGGAACCGAGGAGACATGCCGCCTCGGTTTACGCAGCTGGCCGATAAGTATGCGGTACGTGCATATGTGGCTAGTACCGTAGGAGAGGAGCATTTGATCAAGCTCTTATGGCACGGAGATGATCCATACGCGATTCCGTTTGATCGGCTGCCAGCTGAGTACGTCATCAAGACAAATCACGGTAGCGCCCAAGTTATTGTGGTCAGGGGAAAAGCCGATCAAGCCGACATAATTAGCAGATTGTCGGTCTGGTCGAAAACCAATTATTATTGGTCATGCCGAGAATATCAATACTATCACATCAAACCTAGGATAATGATTGAGGAATGTCTAAAGAATGAGGATGGAAGTCCCCCGCTCGACTACAAATTCTATTGTTTCAACGGCATGCCCGATCAGATAATCGTGCGCAATCATACACATGACATTCACCCCATCTTTGACACGACATGGAATCTACTCGACCTTGTCGTTTCAAATTGCACAGCACGGCCGTTGATGCCTAAGCCAGTCAATCTGCAAGAGATGCTTGCACTTGCCACAAAACTATCGGCCGGGTTTGGGTTCGTCCGCGTCGATTTATATAATGTCAAGGGACGAGTCTACTTTGGCGAGTTGACCTTTACTCCTGCAGGAGGAACCCTAAAATATACACCTGAAAGTTGGGATTTGAAGCATGGTGAGAAATGGGATCTGTCATTAGACGTGAAAGCTAAAATTTGATAACTGGCAACACCGTCAAGATAACACCTGCAGAGCACATCTTCTGGACTATTAGTTCTGGTGTTTCAAAGGAACTCCAGAGGTTATTCATGTCGACAATCATACTCATGACATAAACCCATTTTTCGACACCAAATGGAATCAACTTGATCTGCACTACAGAGAGGGTGCATCTCTGCCGTCCTTAGCAAAGCCAATGAACTTTGAGCAAATGATTTCAATAGCATCGCGACTCTCGGATGGTTTTGATTTCGTACGCATCGATTTATACAACGTGGATGGGAAAATATATTTTGGAGAGTTCACCTTTAGGCATACAGCAGGTAGCTCAAAATTGCGACCAGAAAGTTTGGACTTGAAGCTAGGGCAGAAATGGAAGATGTCGTCGGAGAATTGACAGTTCGAGGAGAATGTCACCAAAAATGATTCTTCTTTGTGAGTTAACCTTTACCAAATTCACCCACGTCCCGTTCAATGCCGGACTATTGGCAATGATACGGGAAGCATTTCCAAAAGAAGACCTCTCTTTTTTTGGGGCTGCTTCACATATGGAAGAGCTTAGGAAACAGGTGGGACAGCCGTTAGCGAGTTCAATCGCTTGGAGTGAAATTCTACCCATACCTTCAGGGACAGGTTACCGTGAACGATTCTTCCGAGAACTGAGCATCACTCGGCGTCTATTCAGAGCAATTCCTCAAGGATCAGATTCCCGTCTGCTCTTTACGTCCGCCTGTCCCTCAACTGTGCTGGCGCTGAAAGCTGCGCGATGCTTCCGACCGAAGAACATCCCAGTGCAGATGGTTCTCCATGCGGTGAGTGGGGTGGTCGGCAAGCGCTACAGGCGTCCCATTCGCAGACTTCAGGACATGAAGACGGCTTTGACCCTCTTAGGGAACGACGGTATCCAATACCTTGTTCTGGAGGAGTCCATACGCGACACGGTTGTGAAGAATCTCCCACTCCTGTCGGGTAAGATCGAAGCCCTCGAACATCCCATTTCTCCCAATGAAGGCGCGTCCCAGACAGTCGACGTAAGCGAGCCTATCCGTTTCGGATTCCTGGGATTCGCCACTAAGGTCAAGGGCTTCCCGCTCTTCGTGAACCTCGCAAATGAAGTCACGGCAAAATACGGGCGGCGCGCCGAATTCCATGCTATCGGTCATTTACCGAAAGATGGCACGTCAGTGAACGGAGCAATGGCCCTCGCGACTAAACCGGCTGCCATGCACATGCCCCGACCCGACTTTATCCGGGGCGTAATGCCGCTTCATTTTATCATCCTGCCCTATGAGGAGGGACAATATGCCCATACGGCCAGCGGTGTCCTACTCGATGCCATCGCGTGGGAAAAACCTGTGATTGCCAGAAAAATACCGATATTTGAGTCAATATTCGAGAAACACGGCGATATCGGATATCTATTCAGTGATGACACAGAGTTGAAAAACATTGTCGAGCAGTTATTGGGAGCGTGCGACAAGTCGCGTTACCGTCGCCAGGTACTTAATCTTCGTAGTCTCCGTAAATCCAGGGCCCCGGAAGCGCTGGCAGCAGCCTATCGTAAAATGTGCAAAGGCAATACATAATTTCACGAACGGTCTGCAAGCGAAATGTCCCCGGATCCTCAATCAGTGTTCATGATTTCCTGATTCTTTCCACCAGCAGGCAATGTCGTAGTCTATCGGCCTCTCCGCTTTCTCAGAAAGTTGGCCGGGAAGGGATGGCATAGCAAATAATGACCACTACTGACCTCCTGGAACGAACTAATTCGGAGAGACACATGGGGCAACCTGGCAAACGACCGAGACTCTTGTTCCTTGCATGCTACTTTCCGCCTGTGCAGGTGATTGCTTCTGTTCGCACCGGGAACATCGCAAGGTATTTGGCCAGGTTAGGGTGGGAGGTTACGGTGGTGACTCCTGATCCTTCAGTATGGCGAAACCTGGAGGATTGCGAGAAGGTTTCGATGGAGTTAGAGGCCGAAGGCATCAATCGCATCCTCACACCCCACCGATGGCGATGTCTGGTGCCAGACCATCTAAACTGCTGGAATCAGAATCTTGGCTGGTTTGCCGGAGGAGTCTGCCGAACCATTGCACGGCACATAGGGATTGACAGGCAAGTAGGTTGGTTCAAAGCGGCAGAACAAGCCTGTTCCAATCTGAGTCCAAACGATGTGGATGTCATTCTTGCATCCGGCTCGCCATTCGGGGCTTTTAGGGTAGCGAAAAAGCTATCGGATAGGCTCGACCGGCCCTATGTGTTGGATTACCGTGATCCTTGGACCGGAAATCCTCATATCGATCAGCCGCCTCGGCCGGCGATCATTAGAGAAGAAGCGAATTTGGTTCAAGGTTGTGCCGCAGTCACGATTGTATCGCCTTCGTGGGGCGAGAACCTAGATCGATGTTATGGTATTGGAGCAAAGCGTCACATAATTACAAATGGTTATGACGCTAATGAATTGGCTTCCGTCACCCCATACGATTTTGGACATTGCGCCATGGTTTACACGGGAAACTTCTACCCACCCAAACGAATCATCTCGCCGTTCCTGGCAGCGCTCAAATGCTTGAGAGAGTCTCAGAACGAAACGAGCCATGAGTGGTATTTCCACTATTACGGGGCACAAGAGAGCCACATCCGTAAACAGGCTGCACAATATGGCCTGAGTGATCGAATCGTGTTTCACGGAAGAGTGGCTAGAGATGAGGTCTTATCGGCAGTCAAGGGCGCCAGTCTCGCAGTAGCGCTTGTTTCTATTGAAGAGAAGGCCTCACCAGAAATCTCTGGAATGGTGCCGGCGAAAATTTTTGAAGCCATCGGGCTCGGAACACCCGTGCTGCTCATCGCACCTCTAGGCAGTGATGCAACGAGGGTAACCGCTCCTACTGGATTGGTGAAAAGTTTTACTGCAACCGACACTTATGGAATGGCATCGTTTCTGAAAGCTGTGATTCGTGGAGAAGTTCCTAAATCCGAAAATATCGACGCTTTTTCTTGGCAGACTATTGGCGGAAATCTTGACGTCGTGCTGCGTAGCGTGATGTCGAGCCATAGTCACGCCACCCCCAGCGTGGCGGCTCGGCAAAAGTGTGAAGCTAGAAAGTAGATTATTATGTGTGGAATCGCCGGAATAGTCGGAATCTCCGATAGGGCTCTTGCGAGAGAGGCTGCCGGACGGATGGCGCAGGCGCTTGCTCGACGAGGTCCTGACGGTGATGGGGTTTGGGCCTGGGACAACGCGGTCTTGTCTCATCGCCGATTAGCTATCTTTGATCTCAGCGATGCGGGAAGACAACCGATGATATCCCCCGACGGTAATATCGGCGTTGTCTTTAATGGCGCCATATACAACTTTCTTGAATTGCGCAAAGAGCTTGAGTCAGATGGATATACCTTCAAGAGCAATACAGACACAGAAGTGTTGCTCCAAGGATATCGTAAGTGGGGAGTTGACAAGCTAGTAAGCAGACTTCAGGGGATGTTTGCTTTCGGAATCTGGGACAATAAGTTGCGGAAGCTGTATCTCGTGCGTGATCGACTGGGTGTTAAGCCTCTTGTCTTCGTCGTGCACGGCAGAGCGATTGCTTTTGCTTCAACAATTCGTGCGCTCAGGTATGCCGGATTCCTCAGTGATTTAGATGAAAGTGCGGTGAGAGAGTACTTACAGTTCGGATTTGTACCGGATGATTATTCAATATACCAGGGAGCACGTAAGGTTCCACCTGCATCCATCTTAGAGTGGAATGACGGAAATATCGAGATCCGACGGTACTGGTCTCCTCCCACTGTGACTTCATCTTCTCTGTCTTTTGGGGAATCCGTTGAACAGGCAGAACAGCAACTCTTGGAAGCAGTGAAGGTACGTTTGCATGCGGATGTCCCAATCGGAATCCTGTTGAGCGGAGGTATCGATTCTGCCTTGATCTGTTGGGCTGCGAGGGAACTCGGTCATAAGATTACAGCTTACACGATTGGGACACCGGGTGACCCATGGGACGAGACAGCGGCCGCGAGAGCGACCGCACAGACACTGGGACTCGACCACTGTGTGCTGGAGATGCGCCCGGAAGATCGATTTGACCTCGAAGATTTAACCGCGGCTTATTCCGAGCCTTTTGCCTGTGCATCAGCTCTTGGAATGCTCAAGGTCTCTCAATGCCTCGCGTCATCGGCCAAGGTTCTCCTGACAGGCGATGGGGGAGATGATGTCTTTTTGGGCTATCCCCGCCATCGTCACGTCTGGGTAGCTGAAAAGCTTTCCCGAATTACTCCCCAATCAGTGCGAAATTGGTGGCGGACTAGTGGATCACTCTCTCCAAGGGGGTGGCCACTTCGCCGAATGGCCACGCTTTTTGATTATGTCGCAGGAAGCCCAAGGGTCTTTGGTGGGAATGTGAACGGCTCGGACATTCGCGGTGACCGGCTGATGGACACGATTGGTAATCGCAACAAAAGCTTGCCGCCTGCCGGCTGTTCATTGATCGGGCACTTTCTCAACCACGAATATAGAAACCGCTTTGTTGGGGAATATCTGACAAAGGTCGATGGAGCGACCATGCATTACGGACTTGAAGCGCGCTCCCCGTTTTTAGATCAGTACGTGTGGGAATTTGCCTCTTCGCTGCCTTTTGATCTCAGGCTCCATCATTGGCGTCTCAAAGCGATCCTGCGCGAAGTGGCCCGCCGCAGAATCAGCACACCCTTGGCCGAAGGAAAGAAACGGGGATTCGGCATCCCCGTACATCGCTGGATCATCGGACCTTGGCGTCCGCTTGTGGAAGCTTGCCTGCGGGAATCGATTTTGGAAAAGGAAGGTTGGATCCGGTCTCGATCTGCATCGGAAATGTTTGAATCTTCTTTGACGAAAGGGGAAACGCCTCTCCAGCTATGGTACTTCCTTGTTCTTGAGTTATGGATGAGATTTGAACGCAGTCAAGCAGAATCAAAAGCTATATTGCTCCCCTTTAAGACAGGGGCTACCTGAACTAGGTAGACTGACTGATCCTCACAAGAGGGATCGGCCATAGTGGGATGATAAAAACCAAAGCCACCATTGTACTCGATGGCCTCATGGGCAGGCCCAGTTTCCCCGCGGGAGCCGTGGCCACGGGCTCCATCTAGTGACAATGGTTGTCAGTCCACCTCGGTCACCTTCCTGATGGCCGCGAGGAACCTGAGCATAACCCAGACTTTCATCAGTTACAACAACCCGAAGGGGGTCGCGAATACAGAACGGCTCATGCGGACATCAAGGAAAAACTTCTCTGGCTCGTGAGTGGACCGGTCTACTGGAGGTGGAACAATCGCTCCCCGCATGGGTTGAGGGGTACAATACCCGGTACTGGCACTCGGCTATCGGACACCGTGTCAGGTCGGGGTCGGACAACAACATCGCACCAGCCAATAAGGAAGCTCGATGACGTCTTGCTTGGAGCCTAGAAGTAGGGGGAAGGCCGATCCTTAGCACTGGAGAGCAAGCAATGGTCGATCCATTTTCGATGGGTTCTGGTAGATTATTTCCCGTAGTACGGTACTCCTACTACGCATTTATTTTCTCAATCCCGATCGAGACTCTTGACATAGGAATCGAAGGCGGAGTTTTCTCGATATCTAAGCTAATCGGAATCCTATTCATCGCTACCGCACTGTTGCAGCCGCAAGTATGCTTCAGGAATCTCCCGAGACCATTCTGGTACTTCCTTGCATATATTCTGGTCTGTGCGAGTCTGGCCACTTTCCAGCCGCCTCAATTTATGGGGCCTATTGCCATCCAGCTATTTACGCTTGTTCTGATGCTAATACTATTCTGGGTCTCATATAACTTGCTGCAAGAGAAGTCTTTGGTTAAAGGTGCTTTCTTATCGATGATTGGTTCTTGTGCATTACTAGCAGGTCTTGTGCTTATTGGTTTCGGCCAGGGTATAGCTCAGGGTCGTGTGACTGCAATGTCACACAATGCAAATATGCTTGGAGCGACATTGTCTCTGGGATTGCTAGCTTTGCTTGGGCTGGCCTATGGCAGGAACGATATGGATTGGCGAAGCAAAGTCCTCCTATGGATCTGCTCTGGAGGTATTGGAGTCGTACTTGTAGCCACCGGTTCACGAAGTGCCATGTTAGGTCTTTTAGGTGGAATCTTTTTGCTTGCTGCCAGACGCGGGAATTTTGGTCTGAAAGTTAAAGTCGGACTTATCGGCCTATTGGCGATTGCTGCTCTGGTGTGGGCCTCGTATGACAATGACGCCGTACGGATTCGGTGGGAAAGGGCACTTCTGAAAGGGGACCAATCTGGTCGAGAAGAAATTCATCCTCAAGCGTGGAATATGTTCATGGAGAAACCTTTCTTCGGATGGGGACCCGTCTCTAACTATGTGGAATTGGGAGCCCGGTTTAGGCGGCCAACAATGGATGCACATAGTTTGTACCTTTGGATCATGACTGAGACTGGTTTATTAGGAGCTATCCCATTCTTCATCGGACTATGGATCTGTTGGCGTGCAGCATGGAGAGCAACTTATGGAACAGAAGGGTCCTTCCCGATAGCGTTGCTGGGCTGCTTACTTATTGTAAGTACGGCTGGTAGTCTGCAACACCGCAAGCTGTTTTGGGTTATACTGGCGTACAGTCTTGCGAGCGAGCCGTTTCTGTCGAAACGGTGGCGCCTGGGTTATCCTGCCGGTCCCATCGAAGAGACTCCAAATCCCGGAGGATATGGCCTACACAAGCCGTAAGTTTTGTTAGTTGTACACTCATTTGTTGCAAATACGCTCACTGGTTATTTGTGATAAGTTATCGCTGTAAGCATTGGGAATATAGATGGTTTTATGATGTTCATAGCGGTCCATGATGTTCAATCCGGTACGGCACGTTTCCTGCTTTCTTATCATTTGGCAATGGTGAACGGGCATTGGCATTTCCCTGTAGGCGATAGAGCGAAGGAGGCATAGTAGTACTCATGGGTAAGCATTTTGGGCATTCTGGTTCGACAGTCGTAGGCAGTATCGGCAGGATTTTCTGTGGCCTCATCCTCGGCTTAGTAGTGTACACGGAAGATGTGGCGGCGATGACCTACTTTATCTCTCCGACGGGGAATGATTCGAACACAGGGGTTACTCGAACCTCCCCCTGGAAGACCTTTAACTTTGCGATCCCAAGTTTGCTGCCTGGTGATACGCTGATCCTTCTTGATGGGACCTACGATGCCTCTAATAGTGGATTCCCTGTCTTGAATATCAACGGGACAGCAGCACAGCCGATCACGATCAAGGCTCTGAACGAGCGAAAGGCGCATATTCACAATGAAGGCACGAGATACTCTGTGACTGGGTCCAAATGCTCCTACCTTACGTTTGAGGGCGTTCAGGCAAGCAGTGAGGATAATCCAGGTGTGACAGGCAGCAATGGTGGGGGGTTCCATTTTACAGACTGTCATCACCTGGTCTTCAAGCGTCTCTTGCTCCACCACAACAATCGATATGCCAACAGCCATCCGCTCGTCTTGATTCGGGTGACGGATAGTTTGGTCGAAGAGTCGGAGTTTTATTATTTCCATCGCCATGCCATTCCCATAACGTCTGGAGGACGCATCATCGTACGCCGTGTCTATTGCAATAGCCGAGGATACGGGGAGATCCCCGGCGGCAGAAATAATACACATGGTACTGTCGGGGGCGATATATGTGTGTCGCTCTATCCTGCTAATGACAGTATTGTCGAAAATACAATCGCTGATGCCACAACGGGGGGGGTCTTCGATATCCAGGCATCCGGCCCAACCAACGCAGACAATAATCGCTTCCTCGGAAACATAGCGCTCCAAACACAATACGGCGCCGTTATCAAGGCACGACTCGAGCCTGGCGCAACCGCTCTAGCCATGCCGAAGAATAACGTCGTTAACAACTTCGTCGCATACGGTGCGGAAGAGGTCGGCATCTTCATGCGTGGCGTGCGGGCCCAACGCTGCGATCACTGTTTGCTTCTAAATAGTTCCAGAAATGCAGGGTTGATTGTCGATGTCGAGCCTGTGGCACCTGGTGATGGGGTGTATTCATTTTTTTCGGATAATTCTCTCTCCCTCTCCAATGATGGCCCGGGTTTCATGATTACCAACCAAATTCAGACATGGACCGTCGACAATGCCAATTCTTTCGGGAACCAAGTGAATTATTCCCCCCAATCAAGCAAAAACTATCTCGCTATTAAATCGGTTGATTCGTTACTTGGCGCCTGCCGGGTCTGGATACCTGATAATTCACCACTGAAGAGAGCGGGAAAGAATGGCAAGGACATTGGTGCGAACATCCTCTACCGCTACCAGGACGGCGTATTGACGAATGTGCCACTGTGGAACCCGACGACAGGCGAATTCCCCCATGGAGCGCTCGTGGCGGGATTGAATGATGTCGCGGGAAAATCCCTCTTTGACGTACATAAGCGCTTGAATGTCAATACAAACGGGTGTTCGTTTCCCTCAAACTATGGAGACGGCGTTACGGATGGGGAACCACCTGGTCGGCCCTTGAACCTTCAGATCTTCTAGAACCGACTGGTCATCGAGTGCGCCGCCTTCTCTTCGAGCCGCGCTTTCTTTCTCACCCATCAACCTGGTTGCTCTAGCGCTTGTTCCCTATTCATGCACCTTCTAGTCGTTGCGATACAGTTTCCTTCACCAGAGAACCCGCATCCAGGGAGCTTCATAGGGCAGCAAGTGCTGGCCTTGGCGGAACGGGTTGAACGGATTACCGTGCTCTCGCCCGTTCCCATGATGCCGAGCTTCATGTCAAAGTTCCGCCGTTTCTCTGCTAAGGTTACGCTGCCAAACCATTATGTTCTTGTTCCGAACCGTTGCGAAGTCCTTTTTCCAAGATATCTGAAGGCGCCGGGGAACCTATTCTTGTCATGGACGACAGCTCAATGGTGTCAAATCGTATCTAACACTGTCGCCGAGCTTAACAAAAGCCACCCTGTCTCTATCATCCATGCCAATGCTGGAACTGTGAGCGCATGGTCTTCAATCCAGGCGGCGAGGAGATACGCGATACCCTGCGTAGTGACATACCAAGGCAGCGAAGTGCACGCGGCCTTCGCCAACCGCCAGAAGAGTTGGAAGTTATGCCGCGAATCGTTTCGGTTGGCTGACCTCAATATTTCTGTTAGTCAGTCGTTGCAGAGCATTCTTAATGAACAGGTGCAACCACAAGGTCGATGTGAAGTTCTTCTCCGTGGTGTTGACCAGACGAGGTTTTTCCCTTCCTGGGAAGTTACCAAGAACCCAATTGTTTTGTTCGTTGGTCGGATTTCGAAACTAAAAGGGGCGTGGGATCTGCTTACAGCCTGGGAGCAAGCTGTTGTTGCTTGTCCCTTCGCTGAATTGTGGCTGGTTGGGCCAGACCATACAAACGGACGTTTCATCAGAGAGGTCCGCGCGCGTGGACATCATGATACCGTAAAGATAACTGGCCCATTGCCGGCGATCGAGGTAGCGAGCCTGATGCGAAAGGCCCAAATTCTCTGTTTGCCTAGCTATGGAGAGGGGACACCAAATTGTGTGATGGAAGCGCTTGCAAGCGGTCTTCCCGTTGTGGCTACTCGTGTCGGTGGCATTCCCGACATCGTTGTAGATGGGACAACAGGGCTTTTGGTAGAGAAAGGCGACGTCCAGGGGCTGGCTGACGCTCTCGTGTCTCTTCTTTGTGATCCATCCAGATGCATGCGTATGGGAAAAGAAGCTCATGCGTACGCCTGTTCTCATCTCGATATCCGAGCGACTGCAGACCGACTCGTTGAACTCTATCGAGAAACCATTCGCATTCATTCAACCACTCTCGGAGCACAAGCGGTTCACACGAATTGCTCGTCAACCGAAGGGAACAGTACGGAGTCAAACCCAGGAAGCTTGGGCGCACTGTGAGAATCTGTCATGTCTGTAACGGTCACACGGTCGACGATGGGCGCGTGTTCCACCGGGCCTGCTGTGAATTGGCAAAGGCGGGCTATGAGGTACATCTCCTTGCGCAGGGCAGCGGAACGAAGGCGTATGAGGAAAAAGGAGTCATTATTCACCCCTTGCCGAAATCTGAAAGCAGAAGGCAGCGGTACACACGTGCGTCTCGCGTAGCACAACTTGCGGCGGACCTCAAACCGGACCTGTTTCACGTCCATGAGCCGGATCTTCTTGGCCCTGTCACTGCCAGGGCCGGTTCCAGGCCGGTCATCTATGATGTCCATGAGATATATCTAGGTTTGCTGAGGTCTAGTGATTGGATCCCCAAGTGGGTAAGGCCTCTCATTGTATTTACCTGGGACCAATGGGAGCGCCGGCTCGTGCGGCGTTGCGCTGGAGTGGTACTCGCGACGAAGCTACAAGGACCCCGGTACTCTCTTCTTCACGACAACGTCCGAGTGGTCGCAAATTATCCGGACTTGGAGGGGAATAAAGAGCTGCCTGCCATCGAACGCGATGGAGTTACATGTGTCTTCGCCGGTGTGCTCAGACCGGACCGCGGCATTTCTCAAATGCTCAGGGCTCTGGCATGTCTTAAAGAACGAGGTCTTTTGGTATCCCTCGCCTTGGCTGGTATTCCATTGTCGGACAAGTTCCTTACCTCGCTGTGGGATGAAGCCAAAGCGCTTGGTATCAAAGAACAGGTGCAGTACTACGGCATCCTCTCCAAAAGAGAAGCGTTACTTTTCCAGCATAAGGCCAGTATTGGACTGATTGCCGATCTGCCATATGATTATTTTATGGGCGCGGTCCCAACCAAGTTAATGGAATGCATGTCGATGGGTCTTCCCGTGGTGTGCTCTGACCTTCCCCTTTACCGTGAAGTGGGAGGAGAGACTGGAGCTGCGATCATGGTTGACCCTACGAATCCGGAGCAGATCGCTGATGCGATCGAATCTCTCGTTCGAAATCCGGCTCTAGCGCGTCAGATGGGTGAGGCGGGCAGGGAGGCGGTGCGCAACCGGTTTAACTGGCAGGCAGAGTCTAAGAAGCTGTTGGACCTGTACCATCAGCTTGTGGGCGGGCCCAAAGGCATCAGTACTCAAATCTGATAGATGATAGAATGCGCATGGCTCCCGACTCGCGGTCTACCAAATGCAGAGGTTAGCTGTGCCTACCCATAATCCGCCGGATATCACCATTGTTGATATCGCTGAAGGAGAAATGATACAGGCTGTTTCGAGGCTGCATCTCGAGGCCTTTAATGAATATTTGAATGCCCGCCTGGGCGGAGGATATGCCACCGCCTTGATCGGCTGGTTTGTTCGTGAGAAAGAAGCCATTGCGATTGCAGCCATCGATCGTGATCATCGTGTGATCGGGTATGCGATGGGAGCACCCGAAAATATCACCAATCTTCTGCGGCAGGACATGTTCTGGGTGACGGCTCGCAGCCTGATCTTAAGGCCATGGTTGCTCTTGGATAGGCGTCTCTGGAGGGTGGGAATGGCCCGACTCAGAAACTTTGTCCCTCCACGTGATGTTGGTCCCTCATCCGGCCTGCCGGAGCCGACCATGTCCCTGTTCGGCATCGGGGTCGCTTTATCTCACCGGAAGACCGGGGTCGGTATGCGATTATTGCAGGCATTCGAAGAAAAGGCGAGGACACTCGAGATGCAGTCATTGGTCTTATGGGTCTATCAAGATAAAATAGCGACTCGCCGGCTCTACGAGAAATGCGGGTGGCGTCCGTGCCCCACTGCTCTTGGACTAACAAGTGCAGCCAAGTATGTTCGGCTCGTGGATGACCAAGGCATAAAAACACAGGGCTTTAGTATGTCGGCCAGCGGAGCTTCCGGCCTGATCGAAGATTCATTTCCATAAAATCGATTGATTAGTTTGAATGTCCCACTTCCAACCCCGGCAGCGATTTCTCCGTTCAAACAAGACGACTCATGGCTTGGTTCCTCAGATCCTTCTGACTCAGGAGATCCCATTGAAGGCTAGCATACCGATGATTTCTGTGGTTGTTCCGTGCCGCAATGAGAAGGATCATATTGAGTCTTGTGTGCGCTCGATCCTTGCCCAGAAGTCGCCCCTCGGCGACCTGGAAGTCCTCGTGGTGGACGGTATGTCTGACGATGGGACTCGCGAGATCCTCGCGAACATCGCGAAGGGAGACCCAAGACTCCAGGTCCTTGATAATCCTTCCCAGGCAACGCCTGCTGCACTCAACATCGGGATACGAGCGAGCCGCGGGCAGTACGTTACCAACTTCGGAGCCCATGCGGAGTATGCGCCGACTTATCTGCAGACTTGTCTGGAACTCCTTCGAGAACATCCGGAGGCATGGTGTGTTGGTGGTCCGATCATCAGTCGAGGTAAAGGGCCCTTCGGACAGGCGGTTGCGGAGGCGATGTCTCATCCGATCGGCGTGGGCAACGCGAAGCATCGGTTGCCAGGCTATGAGGGATACGCGGAAGGCGCGTGCTTCCCGATGTTTCGAAAGGAAATCTTCGAGAAGATCGGGCTATATAATGAGAAGTTCATTTATGCTGAGGACGATGAGCTCAACTATCGCCTTGCGCGCGCGGGGGGGAAGGTTTTTATTTCTCCTCGCGCCCGTTGCACCTACTATGTACGGGAGACTCCACTTCGGCTCTTTCGGCAGTATTTCCGATACGGGGTTGCGCGTGTGGCAGTGCTGAGGGAGTATCGTCGTCCCGCTTCCTTTCGTCAGATCGTACCCCCGGTCTTCATCGCACTCGTTCTGATCAGCCTGATCGTAGGGCTGTGGCTGCCGGGGTGGTGGAAGCTCACGGCGGGTTTGCTTCCAGTGGCGTACGGAGGAACGTTGCTTGTTTTCGGATCGATCGCCGTCGGAAGGTATGGTTGGCGAGTCGCGCTTCTGTTTCCCGTTGCTGCTGCCACCATGCATGCGGCATACGCTGCGGGGTTTTTCTCTGCGCTTCTTAAAGGTAGCAGTTATGCAGCCCATGGCACACCTAGCAACAAGGGAGAGTACTCTGCACCGCGATCCTGGCGTGACACCCTTCGTTAACGGAGTCGCCGCGAACTTCGATGCGACTTAAGACCAAAAGCGCAAAGTCTTCTTGCGCTGGGTGGACTGCACGTTTCGGAGCGCTATTTCGCACGGCGCGTAATGAGCGTTGCCCTTTTCGTGTTCTACTGTCATTCCTATGAGTTCGACGTGCATGAGCTGAAGGAAATCCCGCTTGAGATCCCATCTTCTGTTCGATTTCGCCGATCTATTGTCAGATGCTTTGGCGGTCAGCCAATGCGTGAAATGCTTTCTTTGCAGCAAGGGTCTGATTGTTATCCCCGCAGCTTGAATTCGGACTTTTCCTCAAGACCAGGTCCCCGAGATCCCCAGCAAACAATGTTACTGATCCCAAATGAACAATCCGCGGAGTCGAACGTGGAGGTAGCCTCTCGCTTTATATCCCGCAAAAGGCCAGTCGATCAGCGGGCGTCTAGCTATAAGAAAGGATGCGAATCATGTCGGAGACATTGAAAGTGGCGCAGAACCGAACAGGCGCAACGAATGCTCAAGAGTTCCCGCACCCCCAAGTGGCGGTCATTGGTTCCGGTTATTGGGGGAAGAATCTAGTTCGTAATTTTGCCAATCTGGGTGCCTTATCAGTCGTGTGTGACAGCCACACCGAGACTCTTCGCGCGCTGGCTGAGCAATATCCCCAGTGCCGAACGCTCACATCGTACTCGGGTGTCTTGCGGGACGAGTCTATCCATGCAGTCGCGATCGCCACGCCGGCCGAGACCCATGGACTCATGGTGAGGGAGGCTCTGCTCTCTGGAAAGGACGTGTTTGTCGAAAAGCCGTTGTGTCTCTCTGCTGAACAGGGACAATCTTTGGTTGACCTGGCGAGAGAGCAGGGCCGCATTCTGATGGTCGGTCATTTACTCTGGTACCATCCCGCTATTCTCAAGCTAAAAGAGTTGATCGACACCGGCGAACTCGGACGCATCCAATATATCTACTCCAATCGATTGAACCTCGGAAAAATCCGCCGTGAGGAAAACATTCTTTGGAGTTTTGCTCCGCACGACATTTCGGTCATTCTTGGATTGGTGGGGGAAATGCCGACCTCAGTCTTAGCGCAAGGAGGAAACTACCTCCATGAACAGATTGCCGACACCACTGTGACATTATTGTCATTTCCGAGTGGCGTCAAGGCTCATATATTCGTGTCGTGGCTCCATCCGTTTAAAGAACAAAAACTGATTGTAGTGGGCGATCAAAAAATGGCGGTGTTCGATGACATGGAGAAAAAGGACAAATTGCTCCTGTATCCCCACTCGATCAAATGGAAAGGCCAGGTCCCGGTCGCCAGCCGTGCTGAGGCACAGTCTGTCGAGGTTGGGGCCGAGGAGCCTCTTCGGGAAGAGTGTGCGCATTTCTTGGATTCCATCCGTACGCGGCGGTACCCGAGGACGGATGGGGAGGAGGGCTTACGTGTGCTTTCGGTGTTACGACAGTGTCAGCTTGCACTTGAGGCCAAGGGACGTACCACCGTTCAGCCACCTATATCAAAACCCGCCCGGAAATTTTTCGCACATGATTCAGCTTTTGTCGATGAAGGAGTCGAGGTGGGCGAGGGTAGCAGCATTTGGCATGTCTCACACATTCTTAAAGGGTCCAGAATCGGGAAATCATGCAAGATCGGACAGAACGTAGTAATTGGTCCAAATGTCACGATAGGGGACGGGGTCAAGGTTCAAAACAACGTTTCCGTGTATGAGGGCGTGACGCTTGAAGATTACGTTTTCTGTGGGCCTTCGATGGTCTTTACGAATGTCTTCAATCCTCGGAGCGAAATCCCTCGCATGGGAGAGTTAAAGCCGACACTAGTGAAGAAAGGGGCGACTCTTGGAGCCAACTGCACGATCGTTTGTGGAATTACGATCGGGCGATACGCCTTTATCGGCGCCGGGGCGGTTGTGACCAAAAACGTGCCGGATTACGCATTGGTCGTTGGGGCGCCGGCGAAGATGACAGGCTGGGTGTGTGAGTGCGGACTGAAGTTGGATTGGATAGACGAGCGCGCGAGCTGTACCTGCGGCAAACAGTTTAGCAAAACACGAACTGGCATTTCGAAGGTAGAGGAGTAGTCTGTGAAAGCCCTTTGGCGATCAAACAGTGGCTGGTCTGTGGGTGAGCAAAACAGTCCGAGCGTGTCTATGTGCGGTGAACGGGCAGGGCTCAGCCAAACGATGATTCCTAAAATCGAATGGCCCAACGGAAAACAGTTTGCCTTCACGATCTTCGATGATCCGGATTTTGATACAGCCGAGAATGTGGCGACTATCTATTCATTCCTTCGCGATTTAGGGTTTCGAACGACGAAAGCCGTCTGGCCTGTACGGGGAAATGGCACACCAACGATAGGTGGCGCTACTTGTGAAGACGAACAATATCTTAAATGGATTCTGAATCTGAAAGACCAAGGATTCGAGATAGCACTTCATAACGTCACCTATCATACATCGACTCGAGAAGAAACAGCGCGCGGGATTAAGACATTCCATCGATTGTTCGGACACTATCCCCATTCAATGGCGAATCATGTGGGTTGCGACGAAGGTGTTTACTGGGGGAACGCGCGTCTTTCGGGACTTCAAAAGATAGTTTACGACGTGCTTCACTTTGGCAGGCGAAATGTTCACCAAGGGCATGTTGAGACGAGTCCGTTCTTTTGGGGTGATCTTTGCCGGCAAAACATAGAATATGTACGAAATTTTTCTTATGGAGATATCAATACGTTGAAGGCTTGCCCCGTCATGCCCTATCGTGATCCCGCACGCCCTTACGTCAACTATTGGTTTGCTGCTTCAGAAGGGCCGAGAGTCGAATCGTTCAACGACAGAATTTGCGAGGTGAATCAAGATCGCCTGATGAGCGAAGGAGGAGCGTGCATCATGTACACACATCTCGCCGCAGGTTTTGTTGAAGGCGGTAAGATTAACAGACGATTCAAGTCTCTCATGGAGCGCCTTAGCAGTATGAATGGATGGTTTGTCCCGGTACACACCCTTCTTGATTTTATCCAGCAAGTCAGAGGCGAACATACTATTACTCGAGCCGAAAGAACTGCTCTGGAAAGAAAATGGCTTAAGTATAAGATATTGCACACGAATGGGCGAAGTTAAAAAAAGGATAACGAAGCAACGAGTGCGTTTGCGCCACGAAGATGCGGACATTGACTCAACAAGCTGAGCCTTATGACCTACGGCGTTGAACGTATCGATGTCCGAGTCGATGGTTCGACAGTGAGCCCCGACGTCCACCAACGCCAGACGATCTTCCAGACACCGGCTTGGCTGGCATTTCTCTCGAAGACTCAACATGGCGAGCTTGTCGTTGCAGCCTTAAAGGAGGATCGGAGAACCATCGGGTATTTCACGGGTTTAATTGTGCAAAAATTTGGCCTCCGCATACTTGGGAGCCCTTTCCCCGGATGGAGTACCGACTATATGGGGTTTGCTCTCTCTGGCAGGGCGGACCGACGCCAGGCGGTCCGAGCCCTGATCGAGTTTGCTTTTAAGAAGCTAGGGTGCGTTCATCTGGAGATGATGGATCGGAATCTAGCGGTACGCGATCTTGACGGACTCGGTGTCCAGCATCGAGTCTATCGCGGATTCGAAATTGACCTGACCCCTAACGAGGATGAGCTTTTCTCCAATATGACGAGCGCCTGCCGCCGCTGCATCCGAAAAGCTGAGAAAGAGGGGGTCTCGGTCGAAGAAGCGCACGACCTGGAATTTGTAGAAGAGTACTACGCTCAGCTCAAGGATGTCTTTGCAAAGCAAAGCCTGGTGCCCACATATGACATCGAACGTGTACGGCAGCTGATTCGACATATGGACCCCACGGGGCATCTTCTCTTGCTTCGGGCTCGCGATCGCCAGGGACGTTGTATCGCCACGGGAATTTTCCCCCATATGTACGGGGCCATGTATTTCTGGGGAGGGGCAAGCTGGCGGCATTCTCAATCATTACGGCCAAACGAAGCGCTCCAATGGGAGGCTATGAAGATCGGAAAGAGAAAAGGTCTTCGCATCTACGATATGGGGGGTGGCCGTGAATACAAAAGAAAGTACGGGGGAAAGGAAATAGCAGTACCGTGGTTTAGGAAATCCAAATATCCCTGGATCCGCTATATGCGCGATATGGCGGAGCAAAGCCACAAAGTGCGCCAACATTGCATCGGTCGAGTCGACCGCTTGCTTGTTTCGCGAACCGTCACGGGCAGGTAAGGAGACGAGTGAAATCGAAGTCGGCGAGTTGTCTTCATAAAGGAGTCCAACCATGAATGTTCCGCTGTTAGACCTGAAAGCGCATCATCAACCACTTCGCAAGGAACTGCTCGCGGCTCTTGAGCAGGTGCTTGATAAGAATAATTTTATCCTTGGCAATGAGGTTGCCGAACTTGAAGAGAAGATTGCAGCCTACAGTCAGGTACGCTTCGGAGTAGGCGTGTCCTCGGGGACCGATGCCCTACTGGCCGCCCTGATGGCGCTGGACATCAAGGCCGGTGACGAAGTAATTACGACGCCTCTGTCTTTCTTCGCCACCGTTGGGGTCATTGTGCGATTAGGAGCCAGACCGGTTTTCGTCGACATTGACCCGGTGACCTACAATCTTGATCCTTCGAGACTTGAAGCGGCTATTAGCCCCCGGACACGAGCCATCATGCCTGTGCACCTGTATGGTCAGTGCGCCGATATGGACCCGATTCTTGAGATTGCGACACGATGCGGATTGGCGGTGGTCGAAGATGCTGCGCAAGCTATCGGCTCTGAGTATCGAGAAGGCCGACGAGCAGGCAGCATGGGTGTTATCGGTTGTTTCTCATTTTTCCCGAGCAAGAATCTAGGCGGTCTGGGAGACGGCGGCATGGTCGTGACCAACGACCAGAATCTGGCGGAACGACTTCGTATTCTCCGGGTGCATGGAGCAAAGCCGAAGTACTATCACCGTGTGGTGGGAGGAAACTTCCGTCTCGATACGTTGCAGGCTGCCGTCTTGAACGTCAAGCTGGGCTATCTCGACCGATGGACTGCGCTCAGACAGCACCATGCCGAACTGTATGAGCGGCTATTCCAGGATGCGGGATTAGTTGAAAAATGCCATGTCCGACTGCCGGCAGCAGTATATAAGACAGCCGGTGTTGACCATTACCATATCTACAATCAATTCGTAATCGGAGTATCGGATCGAGATCACATACAGGCTCATCTCAAGGCCAAAGGCATCGGGACAGAGGTCTACTATCCGGTGCCTCTCCATCGGCAAGAGTGTTTTCACGCACTCGGCTATCACGAAGGCGATTTTCCTGAAGCGGAACGGGCCTCCCGTGAGTTGTTGGCACTTCCCATTTATCCTGAATTGAACGAGGATCAACAGCACTATGTGGTTCAAGCGATGCGAGAATGGTTCGAACGGTGAGAAACACTTGCCTCATTCCTGACTCCAGGTCTCTTCAGTAACACCCCATTTATTCTTACATGCGTGCGCTGGGTCGGTGCCTCTGAGGATGCGACTCGATGTACCTCATAGCCTTTTGCAATACAGATTATTGGCGAAACGTACGAAAATTCGCGCGGAGACTTAATCGAAACAACGTGAACGAACTTGCATGGTGAGAGATCTCTAGACAGCCTGTCGCAAGCAATTTTAAAGGTGCGCTCATGACGACCCAGGAGCAACTGATCAGAGCCAGAATAGGCATTCTGGCTATGGCCGCTGAACTCAAGAACGTGGCCAGGGCCTGTCAGCTGGCTGGGGTGAGTCGCTCGCAGTTCTATGCGATGAAGAAGGCCTATGAGACCTACGGCAAAGAGGGCTTAGCCCTGCGGGTTCGGAAGAAGCCCGCTATGCCCAATCGCACGCCTGTTCCAATAGAGGACCAAATCCTATTGAAAACACATACAAATCCAACTATCAGTTACCTCCGTCTCGCTGGGTACATGAAGTCGGACGGAATCAATGTCACACCAACAATGATCCGGTACGTCTGGCAAAGGCATGACTTATCCACGCGTTCGGCCCGTCTCCGATGGGTAAAAAGACAAAGGAATAAAGAGCATCCTCCTGCACCTATCCCGGCCACCGCTGTACCGTCACCGGTTATCACGGCGGTTTTAGCGCAAATGGCACGGTCGGATAGCCGAGAATCAAAGTGTCCAGACAACCCTAGCTAAGCGAGTTCTTGTCGGCTCCGTCCTAGTACGTAACCCTTCAGAATAAATTGACACAAAGGTGTCCAGTGCGCGATAAAAACCCCACATGAAGCTCTACTAATGTTGTTTTGAAATCAATTGAATTCCGCGAATTTTAATTACTGATTCATAACAAAGGAGGTCTTCTCTCCTAAGAAGGTTCCCTGGCGGCGCGTAGGAGGTATTCAACCACTTAGAGTTACGCAGTTGCTTCAGAATGGCAACAACACAGGAGTACCACATGGTAACGATATCTAGACCAGCAGGGGCATTCAAGAGAGCGAAATGGATTCTACCGGCAGTAGCAGTTTGCACTTTCCTACTTGGCACGAGCAGGGTTGCGGAATCCGCTCCCATCACATGGAATTTCACCGGCTCTGGAGGCGAAGGATCTATCGGGAATGAACGGACTTTTACGGCTGGTGGAATTACGGTGACGGCCAATGCTTGGAGTTATGGTACTTCTTTTCAAGAAGCACGTCTGGGGCGGTGGAGTACAGGAGTTGGAGTTTGCGGGGTGCCGGAGACCTGTTCGAACCCTGCTCATCAAGTGGATAATCATGGGCAACACGAATTTGTGTTATTTCGTTTCGATGCGCCGGTCGATCCTTTAACAGTCCGCATCGACCCCTATGGTACGTATGATCGAGATGCGTCTTACTGGGTTGGAAATGTGAATTCATCGATCGACCTAACTGGCAAGGGGTATAGCGATCTGGGGAGCCTGGGATTTCTTGCCAGAAATGACAGCAATGGAACCTCGAGTTCTTCTTATCGCGATGTTTCGATCAACAACCCTTCCTCTGTGAATGCGATCCTTTTCGGGGCTAAGTATTTAGGAATGAGTGATGGAGCGGATAAATTTAAGATCACAAAAGTGACCGGTAATGCAGTGCCTGTACCGGGGACCTTGCTCATGTTTGGTCTAGGGTTTGCGCTCTTTATGGGGTGGCATGTCCGTTCACGCCGCCGCGCTAGTCTACCGATAGCGTAGTCACCATACCCCACTCGCTGTGAATACTGCCGGCGAGTGGGCCTTCCGTACTTTCCAGGAATCAGCCTCACGTTTCGCGGGTTCTTCGCAATAGCTCATTGCAAGATCCTGCGTTCACGAGTTCCTCGTATTCCTCGTTCGACTCACGGACTTTCTTCCGATGCTTTCGCAAAAGGCCGGACGACAGAGTTGTACGGTCTCCGTGGAGTAATCACCATGCCATACGCTCACAGAATTCTCTTTGCGTTCGCCGTCGTCCTGCTGGCAACTATTCTGCCGGGCTGTACATCTCCGTCGAACGAGGACGTCCTATCGGCTCTTCGCAACCAGGCTCGAGACTTTGTTGCGAAACAGCAATTTCCCGAGGCGCTGACTGCATATGAACAAGTCGTCAAGCTCGATCCTCAAGACGATGAGGCCTATTACCAGTTGGCACTTCTGTATTTACGATCGGGGAAGGCCGAAGATATGGACCTGGGCCATCAAGCATTACTGAAGGTCGTCAAGCTCAAGGGATCGCGGGTTGATGCGCATATGCAGCTGGCATACCTCTATCTCCTTGCGGAGCAGCCCGCAAAAGCAGGATTGCATGCCGATGCGATTTTAGCGGCTGAGCCCACACATCCGGACGGACATCTGATCCGAGGCCTGAGCCTGGTTCGGGAGGGCAGACTTGAGAAGGGTATTGCCGAGTTGCGGAAGGCGATTGAATCCGATCCTACACGTCATGGTGCGTACCTGGAACTAGCCAGAACTTATGCGCAACATGGCAACTTTCCTGAAGCAGAGGGTGTCCTGCGCAACAGTCTGCAGATCGATCCTCAGTTTGTTGAAACGCTGACGGCCTTGGGAGATGTCTTGGCAGCAGCAGGGAAAGAATCTGAAGCGGTACAAGAATATCAACGCGGGCTTGAGGTGGATCGAAACAGTGGCCTGCTCTACTTCAAATTGGCGGGGATTAGTCAGAAGCAGCGCCGCTTCAGCGAAGCGGAAGGGTTGTATCGTCAGTGGACCGAGGTTCTCCCGAATGATGCGCAGGCACATATCTCCCTTGCCCAGTTCTATCGGTCAACGGGGCGAATGAAGGAGGCAGAATCGTCGTATCAACGCGCCAGACAGGTGGATAGCTCCTCTCACATTGCCCAAGAAGCATTAATCACGTTTTATCTGGAGACCAACAGATTGAAGGAGGCTGGGCTTGAGATTGACGCGCTGTTGAAACAGAAGCCGACGCATACGGCGGGACGTATTCTGCAGGCGCGCTTGATTTTGGAAAAGGGTGACACGCAGAACGCGTTGTCACTCTTGCAAGAAGTGGCTCGTCAAGCGCCGAAATTAGCTGCGATCCATCAGTATCTGGGTATTGTGTGGGCACGGCAGCACAATTTACCTGAGGCGGTTGCGGCTTTGAAGGAAGCCCAAAGGCTCGCCCCTAACTCGAGCGATATCCGTACCAACCTTGCCCAGGTGTACCTGGCTCAAGGCTCATTCAGCCTGGCAATCAAGGAGGGGGAAGCCGCGATAGAGCTTAACCCTAAGAACGTGTCCGCTCTGAGGGTACTCGCTGATGCTCATCTTCTTGCCGGGGATGCAAGGCGAGCGAAGGATGTTCTGAGAGAAATGCTGGCGCTCTTACCTGACGATCCGATTGTTCATCATCGCCTCGGTGTCGTCTCTCGCACACAGCACCGCCCTGCTGAAGCGCTGGCCCACTTCGAGCAAGCGTTCGACAAGGACCCGAAACTCGTAGAGGCTCTCGATCAGATCGTGGCAGTCCTGGTATCTCAAGGTAAGGTTCCGCAGGCACGTGAGCGAGTGGGAAGAGAAGTTGCCAGGAACTCTCGAGACCCGAGGCTGCTCAATCTCCTGGGCAGAGTGTTAGTGCAATCCAGGAATTTCGCAGAAGCGGAAGCGATGTTTAAGAAGGCGATGGCGCTCGACGGAACAATGCTGCCAACCTATGCCAATCTCGGAGATCTCTACGCGCGGCAGGGAAAAGTGGAAGAGGCGATCGGAGAGTTTGAAATGATTGTGGCAAAGAGGCCTCAGCACCTATCGGCTTTGATGATTTTGGGCATGTTGCATGAGCAACGAAAGGACTACGCTCGAGCTATGGCCAAATACGAAGAGGCTCTCCGGGTTGACGCAACATTTGCTCCTGCCGCCAATAACCTCGCCTGGATTTTGATTGAGTCTGATGGTGACAAGGAACGTGCGCTGTCCTATGCTGAAGCCGCACGGAGGGCTATGCCCGGAGATCCGTATATCGGCGATACGCTCGGGTGGATTTATTACCACAAACAGATGTACGCCAAGTCCGCAAACTTGTTGAAGGAATCTGTGGATCAATTACCGGAACACCCTCTCTTCCTTTATCATTACGGGATGGCACAATATGCGAATAAAAACAGCGCCGAGGCAAAAAAGTCGCTTGCCAAGTTTCTGAGTCTGAGTCCTGATAATCCATCCGCTCCGAAGGCGAAAGAAGCCCTCGCCGCATTATCTTAATAGATGGCGCATTGGAGCAGTTGCCATTTCCCGCGCAAAGAACGCGGCTTTGAGGGCGCCGTCTCCAAACAGATATATTGAGCACCCCGGGTGGACCACAAGCAAAATTTGCCGGCTTTTTGGCCAGGAGTAGCTTGGCTGCACCGTAAGGGGTTTTGTTACTGGTCAGCAATTGTGTGATGAAAACCTGACATTCTTTCTGGTTCGGATCAATGCAGCATCATCAAACACCAACTATGAGTTCCCTGGCATTCATTATGTTTGTCTGGGCATCGACGATAAGCGCCATATTGATCGTTCTTGCATTGTATCGAATTGGGGATAAACCCGATGTGCTGTCTTTTCTTGGACACTTCGACGGGAAGCTCTTGATCGCAGAAGTGATTGTCCTCCTGTGCAGCAGCGTCATGGCAACTCGGTACTGGCTCAGCCTCCGTAGAAATGGAGGGCGGCCTCTGAGGTTGGTACTCATAGGGAATGCCCTACCTCTGATCCTTACAGTCACGATCTTAGAGATCTTGCTGCGTTTGCTTGCCACCGACACGCCTATGGGAATTATGCTGGGTGGAAAACGGTTAGCTCCTCGTAGCATTGAGGTGTTGGCCGACAATAGCCGGTTGAATAGAATGCTTTCTTATGACCAAACCCTCGGATGGATTGTAACGCCAAACCTTAGCACTAGCGACGGGCTATATTTTGCGAGTGTCAAAGGAATACGAACCTCGAAAGCAGGTAGCCAATACAATGCGGGGAATGTCACTTGTCGAATCGCTCTTGTCGGGGATTCCCATACATTTGGCACAGAACTCAAGTTTGAAGATACCTGGGGCTATTTCCTTCAGGGCTACATGCCGGAATGTCAGGTTCTGAACTTTGGAGTAGAAGGATATAGCGTAGGGCAGATGTATCTGCGATACCTGCGTGATGTTCTTCCCTTGCATCCGGATATCGTAATACTCTCCTTGTCGAGTGATTCTGCGGGCAGGACGATGAGCGTATACGGCCTAAGCAAGCTCAGCGGCATACCATGGGCGCAACCACGGTTTCTATTGACAAATGACGGACTCGCGCCGATTAATCAGCCGCTACCGCGGCTTGAAGAAATCGTACAGACAAAATGGATCAGTGATCTTCCTTATATTGACTACGATTGGTTCGTCGTTCCCGGAACATGGGAACTGCAAAGATGGCGTTATTGTTACAGTTCTTATCTCTTCCGCTTATTTCTCACACATTATCCATCATGGCGGAGTCAACAGATTGGGGATTCGACCGAGATTCTCAATCATGCCTTGCTACGGACCTTTATCCAAGCAGTTGAGTCTGACAATTCAATTCCGTTAGTTCTTTATCTTCCCGACAAGACCGATGATAAGAACTTGGGCGTTGAAACACCGAGCCTCAAGGTTCTCCGTTCGTCTGGAGTTGATTATCTCGATTTACGTCCATGCCTCAATCAGGTCACCGCTGAAGACCGATTTATACCAAAAGGGGCTCACTACTCTAAGCGGGGCAGCGAGACGATTGCTGCGTGCGTAGAGGGACACGTGTCTTCAGTACGCAAACAAGTGCGGCACATACAAAGTGATCGCCCATCTTGAAGGCTCTAGTCAAGTACGCAAGGGGCTCCGTCCGTCTTCCGCGTTGCACGAGGAGTCGGAAACAAGGGGTCGGGATGAGCTAGCCCGGGTGGGGATCTCCGCATAGCTCGCTCGGGCACCCGGCCCCCAACGAGTTCGTCGCACAACGTCAGGTTATGTGGGCCGCCGAGGAAGCCGTCTGTCTAGCTAAAGGCTGTCTCCGAACGGGACCAACGTCACAGGGGCCCATTGTCCTCTTTTTGAGGTGTCCATGAAAGTGGGGTAGCTCACGCAGCTCCTTTTCGTTTTTTTTATCGTTAATGGACACAAGTGCAGGTGAGAATATGAGAGAAGTTGCTGACAATATAACAACGAGTGTCGTTCCGAATAACCGATCGCTCTGGACTGGGTGGCGGCTGACGGGACTGATTATGTGCATCGCAAGTCTTTGTGTGGTTGGTTTGTTTTGGGAGACGGTCCACTCGATGACTGACCTATGGGCGAGCTCCAGGACCTTTGCACATGGTTTTCTGGTGTTGCCTGCGATGGGTTATCTCATCTGGTGCTATCGGTCCAGGTGGATGCAACTGGTGCCGGCGCCGAGTGCATGGGGTGTGGCCGTTCTCATCCTCCTGGGAAGCGGCTGGTTCGTCGGATATGTGACAGGTCTTGTGTGGCTCCAACAGGCTGCAGTCGTCGCAATCCTCCCTGGACTGATGTGGGCAATCTTAGGAAGGGAGATCGTCAAGACTCTGTCATGGCCGTTGGGGTTTCTTGCCTTTATGCTTCCAGTAGGGACTTCAATCGAACCCTGGCTTCAAGACTTTACGGTTTGGTTCATCCAGGTTGGGCTCCAACTTGCTAATATTCCATATCTTTATCGTCACGAAACGTATCAGATCGTTCTTACCTCTGGCATGTGGGAAGTGGCTCCGGACTGCGGAGGCTTACGGTATCTCCTTCCTGGCTTGGCTCTTGGATATGCCTTTGCAACGTTGATCTACCGGCAGCCGACTCGTCGTCTCGTCTTTCTTGCCCTCTGTGCCGTGGTGCTGATGGTGGCCAATGGTTTCAGGGCATACGGTGTGATCATTGGAGATCACTTCGGGATCGCCGAAGGCACTGACCATCGTGTGTTCAGCTATGCCATCTATGGGTTGACGATACCTCTGTTGTTTTGGCTTGGACTTCAGTGGGGAGGGAACCTGACGGATACTTCATTTCAGTATCGTACGACCGAGGTGCATGGTGCTCGTAAGAGCGTCTTTATGGCTGTCGCTGCAGTAGCAGTGCTTGCTGTTGCTCCATTATCAGTTTTGTTGTGGTTTAATCGCCACTGAGGTTGGGCTGTCCAGCCGCCACTCCGGTTCCGACATTCATCACGCGATCTTCTCGCCTCCTATGCCTGATCGAGCCTTGCTTTCAGGCACTCCGCCATCCGGGTTCACACCTCCAAATAACGGGCTCTGGCGATTCCACTGATCGAGGACCATCAGGACTCGAAACAGTTGGCCCTCCGCTAGGGTTTCCCGCAACAAAATCCAGACTCTACGAATTCAAGCGTCTCCTCGGAGCCCGCACGTGCATACGGAGCCGCAACTCTTTCAGGTCCCTGTGAGGACGTTCATTTTCAAGGTGCTAATGCGGTAATTTCTATGCGTCGGGTTTTGAAGTATTTCGGTAAGGCCGTTTGTATACCACTGCTCGGATGTCGCTGTTAATTGTGAGCAATCGAGGTAATTGGCCCCCTCGAAAGGTGGGTTGTTCTTTCCCCTGCTTGTGATGGACTATACAGCCTATGCGATGCAAGTATTGTCAATATGTGGAGGGCACCTTTTAAATGGAAAGCTTTCTGCCATTTCATAGAGCTGATGTGGGTGAAGAAGAGATAGCAGGTGTAGTGGACGTCCTCCGTTCCGGCTGGTTGACGACCGGACCAAAAGTAAAGGAGTTCGAGGGGGAGTTCGCCGCGATGGTCGGCACACAATACGCTGTTGCCGTCAATTCCTGCACGGCGGCGCTTCATCTTGCTCTTGAAGCGATCGGACTGCGTGAAGGAGATGAAGTGTTAGTCCCGACCATGACTTTTGCTGCAACTGCAGAAGTCGTCCTCTACTTTAAAGCAAAACCTGTTCTTATTGATTGTGTGCAAGACACGCTGAATCTGGACACGGATCGGATTGAAGCGGCCATCACGCCAAAAACGAAGGCGATTATTCCTGCACATTTTGCCGGCCATCCCTGCAATATGCGCCAACTCCAGTCTATCGCTCGTGCTCATGGCCTGCATGTTATAGAAGATGCAGCCCACGCGTTCCCGGCGCGCTATCAAGGAAAGATGGTAGGGAGCATCGCCGACTTCACTTGCTTTTCGTTCTACGCGACGAAAAACATCACAACCGGCGAGGGAGGGATGGTTACCACTAATAATGCCGAGTGGGCCGCTCGCATGCGGATGATGAGTCTCCACGGTCTGAGCCGCGATGCCTGGAACCGATATTCTGCAGAGGGCTCATGGTATTACGAAATCCTCTCTCCTGGGTTCAAATACAATCTCACTGATATTGCTGCGGCCCTGGGGTTGGCGCAACTTAAAAAGTGCGATCAATTTTGGAAGGCACGCGAGCGGTATGCCACTCTCTATCATGAAGGCTTCCGAGATCTTCCGGAAGTTATTTGCCCGCAAGCAGCGTTCGATGTGCAACACGCGTGGCACCTTTACTTCATTCAACTGGACCTGGATCGTTTGCGTGTCACCCGCAACGAGTTTGTCCGTCTACTGCAGCAAGCCGGTATCGGTTGCAGTGTGCACTTCATACCCCTGCATCTACATCCCTATTACCGGGACATGTGGGGTTACCAGCCAAACGATCTTCCGGTTTCCAATATGGTATTTCAGCGCATTCTTTCATTGCCGTTGTATTCCAAGATGACCGAAGACGACATCAATCGTGTCATTGACGTTGTGCATACCCTCGTCAAGGAAAACCGGCGATGATAAAGCGGGCATTCGATATCTGTGCATCTATTTCAGGATTGCTCATCACTTGGCCGCTCCTCTTTGTGATCTCGATTCTAATTAAGCTTGACTCGCGTGGTCCGGTGATCTTTAGTCAAGTGCGCGTTGGGAAAGGATTTCGCCCATTCCGGATGTACAAATTTCGAACGATGGTTGAGGAAGCTCCACGCCAGGGTTTACCTCTAACCGTTGGACAGGACGTCCGTGTGACGAGAGTTGGTCGAATCTTTCGGAAGTCCAAACTTGATGAATTACCGCAGTTGGTGAACGTCATTTTAGGCCACATGAGCCTTGTAGGCCCAAGGCCAGAGGTTCCTCGTTATGTCGAGCCACTGCGTTTTGAGTTCTCCGAGATACTCACCGTCCGCCCGGGAATTACCGACCTAGCGTCGCTGAAATATATCGACGAAGCAAGTCTTCTTGCATGTTCCAGAAATCCTGAAGCGGAATATCAGAGCAAAGTTCTTCCAGAAAAGCTTCACTTGGCGAAGATGTATGTGCGTCATGCATCTTTTCGGCTCGATCTCGCAATTATCATTCAAACGCTGTTGCGAATCGTTAGGTCGTCTGCTGTAGTCTGCGAACTCCCTGAGCTAAAGACCACACCTAAAACTTCACCGGTCTCCTCTTGGGCGCACATCTCGTTATTGATCATGAAGTGGCGGAGACCCATCATTGTAGTGCTTGACATGGCGATGATACTTGCGGCGAATTACTTGGCATTTTTCTTGAGGTTTGACGGGAACTTGTCGTCAGAAGAAATGGGGATGTTCCAGCATACTGTGCTCTGGCTACTCGGGATTCGAGGAGTGGCATTCGCCATATTTGGACTGAATGAAGGCCGACGGAGGTATACAAGCATTTGGGATCTGCAGAACATTATCGGTGGCGTTTTAACGAGCACAATCGTGTTCTTTTGCTTGGTGCATTTCGGTTTGGGCATCAACGATTATCCCCGCTCTGTCTTTGTAATTGATGCTGTTCTGCTTGTCGGGCTTCTAGCAGGGGTGAGACTGCCATCGAGAATCTTACGTGAGAAAGTAATTTATCGAAAGAAAAAGAAGGTGCTCGTGGTCGGCGCCGGCGATTCTGGGGAACGCGTTGTGCGTGAGATGAAAACACGTTCTGAATATCGTCGCCAACCAATTGGATTTGTCGACAGTCAGCTAACCCTTCTCAATCAACGCATCCACGGCGTTAGGGTCTTGGGTACTTTGGGGGATCTTCCTGAACTTGTGGAGAAGCATAAGCCAGAAGAGGTCGTGATTGCAGTGCCCAACGCTAGCCCTGCTTTCCTTAGGGACCTTGTCAGTAAATTGGAACCGTATGAAATTTCGATTAAGAGGTTGCCGGGCGTGAAGGAGGTATTGGCTGACCAAAGTACGGTGAGTCAAATTCGTAACGTATCACTTCCAGATCTGTTGCCACGCGCGCCTGTGAGTTTGGATATTGGAGCCATAAGGCGAATGGTCCGGGGTAAAAGCGTTTTGATTACCGGTGCCGGTGGCTCCATTGGCTCCGAATTAGCTCGCCAGATCAGCTTGCTGGAACCTCATACCCTCTTGCTATATGAGCGTCATGAAAACAGTTTGTACAATATCAATAAGGAACTACAAGATGAAGGGCATTCTTTCCATGTCACCCCGATTCTCGGGGATGTTACCGATGCCGCTCGTCTCTCTATGGTGTTGGAAGAGCATAGGCCACATATCCTGTTCCATGCGGCCGCCCATAAACATGTTCCCCTTGTAGAACTCAATCCCGCCGAAGCCGTGAAGAACAACTGCATGGGTACACGCATCGTCGCTGAGGTTGCCAGCAGATGCGGCGTTGAACAGTTCGTCCATATTTCAACCGACAAGGCGGTCAACCCGTCCAGTGTTATGGGGGCGACCAAACGAGTGGCCGAACTGATAATTCAGGATATGGCGCGGACCAGTCGGACGCGATTCCTTATTGTGCGGTTTGGCAACGTACTTGGCAGTAGTGGAAGCGTTCTGCTACGCTTCCAAGAGCAAATCAACGCTGGTGGGCCGGTGACTGTTACCCATCCGGACATCCAACGATATTTCATGCTTATTCCTGAGGCGGTTCAGCTGGTGCTCCAGGCCGCAACCATTGCCGAACAAGGAGGAATCTACATTCTGGACATGGGCGAACAGATCAAGATCTTAAGTTTGGCCAAAAACCTTATTAAGTTATCAGGTTTTGTCCCTGGGAAGGACATTGCTATACAATTTGTTGGGTTGCGAGCGGGAGAAAAGCTTTATGAGGAATTAGTTGGCCAAGGTGAGGTCGCAGTGGCAGCATCGCTGGACAAGATTCTACACATTCGAGCTTCAAACTCGTTCAGTTTCGAAGCGTTTAAAGAAAAGTTAATCGCGTTAGAAACAGGAGCCTGTCTCGACGAGCCCAATACGGTCATCGAACGTCTTAAGGAGATTATTCCAACTTTCCGTTTTTCTTCTGACTCTGAAGCATCGGTCATGCCAATTGACGCAAATGCGGTCGACAAGGGGTCTGCCAAATCTCAGCACATACTTGCTAGTTAAGGAAGGTCTGATTTATTCTCCTCGCATGATGTGCGAAGGGTAGCGCAGCACTGAACTGGAGGCGCACCCGTGCCGCAACAGACGTTTTCCGAGGACAGGTTCAAACAGTATCGCAAGCCCACTCGCCGGGAGTAGCGGGCAAGCTCCTATGAATATGTTTTGGCCCGTCCGAATAGTATTGGGCCGACCGGAGTGAACTGGAGGGAATGAATTCTGTGAATGAAACTTCCCCATCAAGTCAATCAGTGATAGCTGTAGTGCATGAGTACGCCGGAATCGCACGGCGGAACATATGGACTATCGTGGGGTGCATCAGTGTCTCCGTAATACTAGCATGGTGCTACTGCGTCTTCGCGCCGAATTACTATCAGTCGGAAGCAATGATTGTTGCAGAAGACCAGAAGCTGGTTGAGAGAGTCGTTCGCGAAGCAGAACAGGGAAATTTCGAACGGCGTCTCTTTCTCGTTCAGCGGCAGATCATGAGTCGAGACTTTTTGAGTCGGATTATTGTGGAGTTGAATCCATATCCCAAACTACTTGAAGTGGACGGTGAGGATGCCGCCTTCCGAGCGTTGACCGGCGCGATGAAGGTCGAGAAGGTCAAGGCGGACATGGCAGGAAATGTTCTCACAGTAGGGAACAGTGTCGATGCATTCACGGTGTCTTACATGCATGAAAATCCGATGACTGCGATGGAAGTGACCGATCGCATCACGAAGAAATTCATTGAAGAGAACATCAGGGAACGTGAGTTTGATGCTGAGGGTACATTGAGGTTTCTTGACGAAGAGCTGAGGAGATTAAAGCTTGAACTGGAGAAGAAGGAGGACCAGATCAGTGCGTTCAAGAAGTTAAATGCGGGGAAGCTTCCTCAGCAAACAGATGCCAGCACTCGGACGTTGGATAGATTGGAAAGCGAGATCAGTTTAGTTAACGAGAATATTCAGCGGCATTCCGACAGATTGGCGTTGCTGAGTAAGGCGGCGGAGGAGTATCAACTATACGGGTGGCAAAATCCGGCGTTCGGGATCGCTTCGATGGCGCCAGATCCACTTTTTCACCAGCTGAAAGAACTAAGAGAAAAATTGGTGAAACTAAAGGCGGAATTCAGAGATGAATACCCCGAGGTGCTGCTGACAAAAGAAGAGATGCGGAAAGTCGAGGAGGAATTGGTTGAATCATATGGCCCTGAAGCGATCAGGCCGGACAAGACACCACGGGATCCGTATATTCAGAATCTCTTGAAACTACAGAGCGATGAAAAAAGTGAAATGAGTCTGCTCAAACAACGCCTGAATGCCTTACATACTAGCCGGAACGATCATGTGATACGTGTGGAGAAGTCTCCTGAAGTTGAACAGGAATTGCTAGTTCTTGAGCGTGACTATGGCAGCATGAAGGCAAACTACGCCACACTGCTGGATAAGCGGTTGCATGCGCGGGTAACAGAAAACCTGGAAAAACAGCAGAAGAATGGGAGGTTTCGCATACTGGACCCAGCCAGTTTTCCACGAGCCCCCAGCATACCGAACAGGCCGAGGGTCTTGATTTTTGGATTGTTGTTCGGCTGTGCTTTGGGCCTCGGGGTGTCGGTAATGCGCGAGCGACTTAGTCCCCAGTTCCGTGGGCTGGAGGACGTGGAGCTTTTGGTGGGTCCTCGAGTATTGGTGGCCATTCCAGACTTCTCATTTCTGTGGAACCCAACGGACGGACAGCGCCGTATCGCCTCGGGATACCAGTTGGAAGTCGCAGAGACAAAGCGACCGCAAGCGTATCCGCAGAATGGCCTTCATTACGAGAAGAGGTTTGTGGCGAAACTTTTCCCTCACTCTATGGCTGCTGAACAGTATCGTGTAGCGGCCGCGAGGCTGCAGCTACTTAGCACTGACACAGAACCGAAGGTTGTGGCCGTAACGAGCTCAGTCAAAGGTGAGGGGAAAACGACAACCGTTGTTAATCTGGGCTATACTCTCGCACGCGATTTCGGAAAACGAGTGCTTATGCTCGATTGCGACTTCGTCTTCCCCGAATTGAAGTACTTCTCAGAAACACAGCCAGAATACGGGCTAGTTGATTGTTGCAGAAACAGCGATATTCTTATGGAGGAGGCGATGACCTCCTTTACCGATATCCCTTGCTGGATCATGCCGTCCGGTTCGATTGGGCCTGGTTCTACCGAGTTGCTAAAGACGGGTCCTCTCGAGCGGGTTCTGTTGCTGTTGCGCAATAAGTTTGACTATATCCTGATCAATGCCCCACCGATCCTTCCCGTTGCCACGATGAATGTGCTGGAAAGACACCTTGATCTTGTCCTTCTGGTGGTCAAAGCGAATTTGACGTCGCAGCAGGACGTCAAACAGGCGATTAACTCGCTTCGAGCATCAAATCCCATTCACGTGATCCTCAATTGCGTACCGATGCAAGCGCTTCCGTACCACATGAATGAATATGCTGCCTTAGAGAGTCGAAGGCCTATTTAGTTTATATACTTTCCGTTTGCAGAGTGGTTAGGGGAAGGTCACTGTGTACATTCTTGGTATTTCTGCTTTTTATCACGATAGCGCCGCTTGTTTGGTGCAAGATGGCGAGATTATCGCGGCGGCACAAGAAGAGCGGTTTACACGAAAAAAGCATGATCCGGGATTCCCGCGCCAAGCGGTTGAGTATTGTCTAGCCCAGGCCGGGATTGGAATCAAAGACCTGAAATATGTCGTATTTTATGACAAGCCACTCATTAAATTTGAGCGGCTGTTGGAAACCTACCTGGGATTTGCCCCCAAAGGAATCCAATCGTTCTTAGCTGCGATGCCTGTGTGGTTGAAAGAAAAACTCTTTCTACGCAATTTACTCCTAAAAGAAGTGCTGGCTTGTTCGAACGGTCTCGATAAGGCAGAGCTGCCCGAGCTTCTCTTCGGAGAGCATCACGAGTCCCACGCGGCGTCAGCATTTTATGCTTCACCGTATGAACGGGCTGGTGTGCTCTGTATGGATGGTGTAGGGGAGTGGGCGACCACATCGGCTTGGCTGGGGGATGGAAATACACTGACCCCACTATGGGATATCCCATTTCCTCACTCTATTGGTCTCCTGTACTCAGCTTTCACCTATTATACGGGGTTCAAAGTCAACTCCGGCGAGTACAAAGTCATGGGGCTGGCGCCCTATGGAGAGCCCAAATACGTCAAGGCTATTTACGAACACCTGATCGACCTTAAGCCGGACGGCACATTCAGAATGAACATGGAGTATTTCAATTATTGCACCGGCTTGACCATGACGAGCTGCAAGTTCGACGATGTGTTCGGGGGTCCCCCGCGCAAGGCAGAGTCTAAGCTCGGTCAACGCGAAATGGATTTGGCTCGATCTATTCAGGAAGTGACCGAAGAGGTCATGTTGCGGCTATCGCGGACAATGCACTGTGAACTGGGAGTGGACTATCTCTGCTTAGCCGGAGGGGTCGCGCTCAATTGTGTTGGAAACGGGAGGGTGCTCCGAGAAGGACCGTTCAAAGGAATATGGATTCAGCCGGCAGCCGGCGATGCAGGTGGGGCGTTGGGTGCTGCACTGAACGTTTGGCACCAATATGAGAACAAGCCCAGGGCCGCAGACAATGTTAAGGACAAAATGAAGGGAAGCTATCTGGGTCCGGCATTCAGCAACGAGGATGTCGAGGCAAGGCTGAAAAGCCTGGGCGCTGTGTATTGCAGGCTTGATGAGAAGGAGTTGTACGGTCTGGTGGCCGATGAGTTGGCGGCGGGAAAAGTCGTGGGGTGGCATCAGGGACGTATGGAGTTTGGACCGCGATCTCTCGGAGGGCGCAGCATTCTAGGGGATGCGCGGAACACGAAAATGCAGTCCGTGTTGAACCTCAAGATTAAGTATCGCGAGTCATTCAGACCGTTTGCGCCTTCAGTGTTAAGAGAACGGGTGTCGGATTATTTTCAGATGAAATGTGATAGTCCCTACATGTTGCTCGTGGCCCCGATTCTTGAAAAGCGACGACTTCCATTTAATCCGGGACAAAAAGAACTTTGGGGTATCGATTTGCTCAATGTGCCACGCTCGGATATCCCCTCCGTCACGCACATCGACTATTCCGCTAGAGTTCAAACGGTTCACGAAGAGACGAATCCCAGATACTACAGATTGCTCAAGGTGTTTGAGGAAAAGACGGGGTATGCCACCTGTGTGAATACGTCTTTCAACGTGCGGGGCGAGCCAATTGTTTGCACTCCTGAAGATGCCTATCGGTGCTTCATGCGGACAGAGATGGATATCCTGGTAGTCGAGAATTGTGTGCTGAAGAAAAATGATCAGAAGCCTCTTGAAGGGGATTCTGATTGGAAGAAAGAATTCGCGCTCGATTAGTTGAACGGGGATATGGACATGGATCACACCGCTACACGGAAAGAGCTACGTCAATTTGGATTGTTGGTCGGAACGGTCTTTATCGTGATCAGTCTTTGGCCGCTAGTATTTCGTGGGGAACCGTTGCGCCTCTGGGCAGTCGGAATTGGAGGCCTGCTTATTGCGTGTGGGGCAGTTTTCCCATCTGCGTTAGCGCAAGTCCATAAAGTGTGGATGTGGGTAGGGCATATTTTGGGATGGATCAATACCAGGATTCTGCTCGCCATCGTGTTTTATGCCCTGGTGACTCCAATCGGACTTGTACGTCGTCTCATGGGAAAGAATACGATGAAGCAAGGCTTTGCCGAGTCAAGTACCTACCGTGTGGTCCGGTCCCCAAGACCCCCTTCCCATATGAAATACCAGTTTTAAAAGTATGCACGTCTGCAGGAGGTGAGTATGGGCGATTTTGTAATGGAACTCTGGGCTTTTATGAAAGAGCGAAAGAAATTTTGGCTACTTCCTATTATCATGGTGTTGGTACTTCTTGGAAGTCTGATTGTTCTGACTCAAGGATCAGCAGTGGCTCCATTCATCTATACGTTGTTCTAAAGGCGTCTAGGCTGTCCTCGCGCTCGATCTACGGACTCAGTGACGGTACAGTCCATTGCCATTCGCACAACCATTGGCCATTGGATTTGTTGGAAGAAATTGAAGACTCGGCGGTCCAAGGTAGTCATTTCCCAAACCTCACATTGGTCTGATTATTACTAGAAGACACTCTTACTGACTTCATTAGATACACCGCTTTCATTGCCTGCCGTGTCGTATGCTGTAACAACAAAGAAGTAGGTTGTTCCGACTTGCAACCCCGTTGCAACATAATTGGTGACATTTCCCACGATGGTTGTAATTGGCGCTCCATATGTGCCGGAAGCAGTTGCGCGGTATACTTTATAGCCTGCCAGATTGTTTTCCGTGTTGGCATTCCATGTCAAGGTAGCTGATGAAGATGCGGGCGCATTCACGGTCAATGCTACATTTATTGTCCGGGATGGCGCTCCACTCGCAGCAACTGTAATCGTGGTGGTGTGAGGTCCAGTTGCTAAACTAGCCGTATTGACGGTCGCCGTCAGTGTGCCGGCGCCGGAGCCCGAGGCGGGGCTGAGGGTCAACCACGAGGCGGTCTCACTGGCGTTCCAGCTCAAGGTGCCACCGATGTTACTGATGGTCACGGTCTGCGGGGCGGGGTTGGCGGCGCCCTGAGTGGCGGTAAAGGAGAGCGCCGCCGGGCTGGCGCCGATGGCGGGGGCGGCCGCCACCGTCAAGGCCACGCTGACCGATTGCGATGTGGCGCCTGCGGCCGCGACAGAGATCATGCCATTATAGGTGCCCGTGGCCAGCCCGGTGGGATTGACCGTCGCCGTCAGTGTGCCGGCGCCGGAGCCCGAGGCGGGGCTGAGGGTCAACCACGAGGCGGTCTCACTGGCGTTCCAGCTCAAGGTGCCACCGGTGTTACTGATGGTCACGGTCTGCGGGGCGGGGTTGGCGGCGCCCTGAGTGGCGGTAAAGGAGAGTACAGTGGGACTGGCGCCGATGGTGGGATTGATTGAAGGTGGTGGTATCGGTGGTATCGAAGGTGTTGGTGCCGAAGGCGGCGACATCAATTGTGCCAATCCCGGCATCTCCGTAGCTAATTTGCTCATCGATCGTCCACCGGCATTCCCGTTTCCTGAGGCTGAGGAGTTACCCGTTCCTGCAGCGGCCAGTGGGATTGTTCCGGTTGATGCTGTGCCAGCCGCAGTGGCTCCGGAGGTTGTTCCTAAGGGTGCGACGCTCACGGTCGCAAGAGGCACGGTTGGCCTAGCACTTCCGGTAAAAGATGACGGTTCCTTGGATTGAGGTATTGTGTTGTCGTGTTGTAGTGCCGTGGTCGGGGTCGGCAAGGAGTCGACGGATGAGGAGCTGGATGAAGAAGGTTCGACGGATGCGACGGGAGCGTTCTGTGGCTTTCGAATCAGTCGATGCGGCTTATAGGTCAAACTTTGCGTGTCTTTCTTCCCTAAAGATTTCGTTGGGTATGGAAGGCTGGGGTCAAGGCTCTCGATGCGACGCCCTTGATAGCCTGTTCCGCTGTTTCCTTGGTAGGCAGATCCCGTCACCTGTTGCGCGGAGGCGGATGGAATAGACTGAAGTAGTGATACATGGGCAGTCATGAGGCCCAATGCGATCGCGCAAATTACGATGGGACGTTGGCGTATCACTTGGCGCATGGTCTAGGTCCTCCGTATTTCAGTACCCGCCATTGCACGTACCAACTGAAGGGTATTTCATCCACGTACACATGAAGCGCTGACAATCCGAATCATGGTACGTCTTGATTCGGATGTACGCTGCTATGGGGGTTGAGCAAGAGCAATGCCCTCTAGTTCTGGTCTACGCTGTATCGAATCTTAATGTTCGAATATCAAGCTAAAGCAATGGCTTGAGCTACTCAGATGCCAAAGCATTTCAGAAAGCGTGAGAGTGGGGAAAGTGTATGAAGAATAGGCAACATCCAAAGATTTGAACACATGAGCCTGATCGTTCAGTATTCAATCTAATGCATTGAAGTAGAGTGATTTTTCACGTTCATTCATCGAGTTATTTTGGTGAGAGCCCAGGTGAGAGTACTTAGTTTTTAAAGATAGTACGACTATATATCCTCGCCATGGGCGTACGAGGATTGGAAGTCATGAATAGTCGGCGCGCATTCATTCATGAAAAGGATTTGCGCTGTTAGTCAGTCGGAAAAAACTGTAGTGTCGAACTCACTCGTCTTCGTTGACGGAAGCACGAGGTTCTGCCATTCTGATCGAAACCAACTCGGAGAGGATTTATGACTCAGAAAAAAGAAAACGAACGAAAGGTCGCGCTTGTTGGACTAGGGTATGTAGGACTTCCTATCGCCGTGGCTTTCGGCAGGCGGGGTAAGGTCATCGGGTTCGATATCAACAAAGCAAAAATTGCCGAGTTGCAGAAGGGCTTTGACCGAACGGGAGAAGTGTCGGCGGCCGACCTCAAAGCCTCGCATGTCCAGTATACTTCGGAGCCCACCGACCTCAAGGCCGCCGACTTCATCATCGTGGCCGTTCCAACTCCAATCAATGAAGCACTCCAACCCGATCTCAAGGCGCTACGAATAGTCTCGGAGTTGATCGGCAAGAATATGTCTCCCGGTACGATCGTTGTCTATGAGTCTACGGTGTACCCGGGAGTGACAGAGGATATCTGTCTTCCCATCCTCGAGAAGACTTCAGGCCTCAAATCAGGGATTGACTTCAAGGTTGGATATTCACCGGAGCGCATCAATCCAGGGGACAAGGAGCATACTCTCGAGAAGATTGTTAAAGTCGTTTCGGCTCAGGATACAGATTCGCTTGAAATCGTCGCGAATACCTATGCGCTCGTCGTGAAGGCTGGGGTCCATCGGGCTTCCAGCATTAAGGTCGCGGAGGCTGCGAAAGTGATTGAAAATACCCAGCGCGATCTGAACATTGCGTTGATGAACGAGCTGGCACTCATCTTCCACCGACTCGGAATCGATACCAAGTCGGTTTTAGACGCTGCGGGCACGAAGTGGAACTTTCTGAAATTTTTTCCGGGATTAGTCGGCGGACATTGTATCGGCGTGGATCCGTATTATCTAACCGCGAAGGCTGAATCGGTCGGTTATCATCCGCAAGTGATTCTGGCTGGTCGGCGCATCAATAACGGGATGGGAAAATTCGTTGCGGAACAAACGATCAAACTGCTCGGTCAACTTCCACGGCAAGTCAACGATCTCAAGGTAGCAGTCTTAGGCCTCACCTTTAAGGAGAATGTGCCGGATCTACGCAACAGCAAGGTAATTGATATCATCCAAGAGTTGCATGAGTATGGGGTTCAAGTGTTGGTGCATGATCCGGTCGCAGAACCGGAAGAGGCGGTCGCTGAATACGGAATTCATCTGCAGCAGTGGAACGATCTGAAGAATGTTGATGGGTTGGTTATCGCGGTAGCGCACCGCGTTTACGCGGAAATGGGCCTACAAGAATTGCTCAAGCCTCTCCGCAGTCAGCGGGAGGGTGTGGTTATTGATGTGAAATGTCTGCTTGATCAGACGAAACTGCCCAAGACGCTCAAGTACTGGCGGTTATAGAGGGCGCCAGGCTGCCTTGTTCTTCATCCTGTGGAAGGGATTTTCTCACCTAGTCTGATATCTGAAAAGTAGGGGAAGCTGGCCTGTTCACACTGGGGAGCCTCCTGTAGCACAGAGCAGACAGGGCACCCATCTTTCACCATCTGCAGAGTTTTTGATTCTCGTTGCCCCACCTGACAGACGCTGCTATAGATTGCTTGTGGCACGAAAATTCCAAGTAGTTTCCCTGGCTCCCTCTCTTGGCATTAAGGTTTTGTGTGACCAATGAACAGCTTGGGCAATAACCTCATGAGACATATTGCAGTGGGGATGTGGTGTGTCATCGTGGCAATGGCCTTTCTCGCCGGCTGCGCCTATTTCAATTCACCTGACGTCAAGCGAGGGGATCAACATCTCGCAGCCCGTAATTGGGAGGAAGCGAGTCTTGCCTATAAGCAGGCGCTGAAGGATGACCCCTTCAATCCCACATTGCAGAGCAAATACACCATGGCTCGAGAACGAGCTGCGGTGTCGTATGAAGAGCGAGGACGGGTGTATCTCAAAGAACATCAGCCGGATCTCGCGATAGAGCAGTTTAAACGTGCACTCACCATCGAACCGTCCAGCTCCGAACATCAAGCGGGGTTACTTGAAGCGCTTCGCTTGAAAGATGCGCGTGGTCAGAATCGAGAAGCCGATCGTCTCGCCCAGCTCGGTCGGGCTGACGAGGCCATGGAGGCCTATGCAAGAGCAGCTGAACTGGATCCCTCGTTCAAGGAACCCCTAGATAGTATTTCCAAACTCACCGAGGAGCAGCAGGCGCTGAACCGTGACGACCGGCGAAAGCAACCGGTGACACTTCGGTTTCGCAATGCCGGGCTCAAAGAAGTCCTGGAAGGGATAGGAAAGGCCGGAGGGATCAACCTCATATTCGACAAGGATGTCAGGAATGATCCTGTGACCATTGGCATTCAGGACACGCCGTTCGAAGAGGCCTTCAATCTCATTCTCAACAGCAATAGCCTGTTCGCCCAAACCGTATCCCCGGGCGTCATGATTGTCAGCCCCAATACCAAGCAGAAGCAGGAACAGTATCAAGATCTCATGATCCGGACGTTCTATTTGTCCAACGCGAAAGCGAAGGACATGGTGGTATTGCTGAAGAGCATGCTCGACTCCAAACGGATGCATGCCAATGAACAATTGAACACGATTGTCATCCGGGACCAACCGGAAAAGCTGGAGATGGCTGAAAAGATCATCTTGGCCAATGACCGCCTGGACTCCGAAGTGCTTTTTGATGTTGAGGTTCTGGAAGTCAACCGCACGGCCGATCAGACCTATGGTCTGACCTATCCCAAGCAAGTCGCAGGCGCCATCGTACCGCCGGGGTTTACGGGATTGATTGCCGGAACTCTCGCACAGCAGTTCACGCTCAACCAACTCACCAACCTTGGAGGAGATAGCTATCTCTTTAAGCTTCCGACCAACGTCCAGCTAGATTTCTTTAAACAGGTCACCGATGCCAAGACCCTTGCCGCGCCGAAAGTTCGTGTGATCAACAACAAGAAGGCGGAGATCAACATCGGTGATAAGCAGCCGATCCTGCTTTCCACAACGAACGTCTTACCGGGTCAAGCGGCAACAGGAGCAATTCCCACAACCTCGACGGTGACCTCGATCGAATTTCGCGACACCGGAGTCAAATTGACTGTTGAGCCTTCGATCCATCTGGGGAATGAACTTTCCCTGAAGATGAAGATTGAAGTCATTCGCCTCGGCGAGCAAGTGACGCTCCAAGCCAGTCCCCCCATTACCCAGTTTAAGTTCGGTAATCGCTCGGCGGAAACCATGCTCAATATCAGAGATGGTGAAACCATTGTATTGGGAGGGCTGCTACAAGAAGAGGATCGCAAGACCCGCACCACTATTCCCTGGATCGGCGATCTCCCTGTCATCGGCAATCTCTTGAGTTCGTTTAAGACCCAACGGGTTACCACCGAAGTCATCTTGACGATCACACCGCATATCATTCAGGGAGTCGCTCCTCCCGGGCTCACGACGCAGGTGTTCTGGTCAGGGACGGATTCAAGCTATGCCACGAGTCCGATGTTTGCCCCAAAGGGAAAGAAGATTTCCATGCTGGGAGGAGGGGTTTCGGGTGCAGGGTTCTCATCCTCGAGAGGGGCAGCTAAAGAGGGAATGGCCGGGAAGGCCGCTGCAGCATCACTGACCCCGATGGCTTCGGTGGGGTCGGTTGCCTCGATTAAGCCGGATGAGTCAGTGATCCAAACGGGAAAAGAATTTAGGCTTGCCATCAATGACGAGCGTCTTCGTCCAACGGCAGAAGGCATCTTTCAGCTTCAGTATGATCCGCAGGTTTTAGAGCTTAGAAAGCTCCTGAATGGTGAAGTCATCCAGTCAGACGGCGTAGGTGGGCAGACTTCGGGCAGACTAGAGGCACAAGCGGGAATGGTTGCCTTCAGAGTTGCACCATCAGCGAGACAGATAGGAGGGCGGACCGTCACGGTCACCTTCTACGCGAAGACGCCTGGTGTGTCTCCTCTGCGTGTGGCGTTGGTGGATTCCGCCGCAGAATCATCCACGGCGCTGCTTCAAGAAGGAAAAGGTATCGTGAGGGTGCGGTGAAAGAGTCAGGCGTGACCCTCTTGGAACTCTTGGTTACGCTGACGATTGTGATGGTGCTTGCCTCTGTCGCCATGCCGCTCAGCCGTCTGTCGGTGAAACGGACTCATGAAATAGAACTGCGGCAGCATTTGAGGATCATGCGGGCTGCCATCGACACCTTCAAGCTGGAGTGGAATCGCGATGGCGACGTCCTATTGGGGCCGGCTTGCATGAAGAACAAGCTCACGTGCAAAGACGTGACGAGTGTGTACGGATATCCGAAGTCGCTGGAGAGGCTGTTGGGGGTTAAGCTCAGCAGTGAAGAGGCGACAATCAGGGGCACAACGACCAGACGTTATCTGAGGAATCTTCCCCTTGATCCTTTAACCGGCAAAGCGGATTGGGTATTCCGATGTTATAAGGATACGCCGAACGCCGCGAGCTGGTGTGGGGATGATGTGTATGACGTAATGACTCAGAGTCAGGACATGGCATTAGATGGCACGAAGTATCGAGATTGGTAAGTGTAGAGCATGGGGCACACATGGTTTCACCCTGCTTGAGCTGATGATCGTCGTATCGATCATCGGCATTCTTGCCACCCTGGCAGTGCCCTCATACCAATCGTCGGTGATGAAGGCCAAAGAGGCTGCCTTGCGTCAGGATCTCTCGACACTTCGCGATGTGCTGGATCAGCACAAGGCAGACCAGGGAAAGTATCCACCGTCTCTGGCGGCACTGATAAGCGCCGGATATTTACGGGCCATCCCAAAGGACCCCTTCACCGGTGCGACGACCACATGGCAGGAGATTTCTGATCCTGTCGAGGGGGGCGTGGTCGACATCTTTTCAGGGGCCGAGTTCGTGGGGACGAACGGTACTCCGTATAATCGCTGGTAAGGACGTTCATGCGCCACCGTCACCGCACAGTGCTCAAGGCTTCGGTTCATACGACACGCACTTGTTATCCGACGATGCGAACCGGTGTCCTCTGTGCGGTCGGCTTGGCCTCAGCCTTGTTTGCGGGATGTGGCGAACTCGAGCCGATGCGTGAGCCGGAAGTCGTCGATCTTGAGCTGACCACAGACACGTTAAGAGCGTCGATGCGCGATGCGCAACGAACCGTCGCTGAGTTGCGGGCTGACCTTGAGGGGCGGCGCAGGGAACTGGCAGAAGTTCAAGTTGCACGGGCGCAGCTTGAAGGACGGGTTAGAGAAGCCGAAAGGCGGGTCGTCGAAGCACGGCAAGTGATCGAGTTGCAACGGGAAGAACTGGCCGCGGCTCGGACGGAGCGGGCTCATGTGTCCCGAAGCAGTCTTCAAATGCAGAGCCAGTTGAGGCAGCTTCAGAAGCAGCTCACAAGAATGGGGAAAGCGAGTCCTGCTCCTGATGGACAGGAGGCGGTTCCATTGCCATCCAGCGATGCGGTCCGTAAGGGCCAGAAGGCCATGCAAGTTCCCGCGCAACGAAATCAGCCTTCAGAATTTCCGGAGACGCCTCAGATGGCGCCGACAACGGGCGCGGTGATACCGGTACGCGCAACCCGTGCGTCTTTGTCGGGATTTGAGCAACCAATGGCTCCACCCCAGCACGTTTCTGTGAAGGCTGGTGATACGCTCTGGAGCATTGCACAGAGGTATCGCGTCCGACTGGAACAGCTGCGGACCCTCAATCAATTGACCGACAACAGAATCGAGATTGGTCAGGCCTTATGGTTACCGGATACTCGGCCCATGTCCGGAGTGAGTATCGACAAGGGCGCATCGTCGCAGTAAGCCGACTCCTGTTATCAGCCTGACATTCATCAACATCGTATCATGCCTGTATTTGCATACAGAGTGGCCCGTCCTGATGGCTCAACCCTTGATGGGCAGATTGAGGGAGAGGAAGAACACATCGTCCGGGCCAAACTGGAGGGCCAGGGCTTCCTCATCTTTCGGTTACAGCGCCGGGGTGCGGCTACAACTGGTTTGGGGCTGGGATGGCACGCGTTTGGAAAGCTCCCGCTCCAGGAATTCTTGGTGTTCAATCAAGAGCTGCTCGCTCTTGTGAAAGCCGGTCTTCCCGTGTTGCGGGTGTGGGATCTCTTGATCGAGCGAGCCAACCATTCAGGGTTCCAGCAGGCCCTGCGGACGGTTCGACAAGACATTCGTGGCGGTGCGTCGGCTTCGGAGGCGTTGGCAAAACACCCGATCCATTTTTCAGAATTGTATATTGCGACGATCAAAGCTGGAGAACAATCGGGGAATTTGGCGGATGTGCTGCAGCGGTTCATTGCCTATTTAAAATTGATGATCGGGCTGCGTCAGAAAGTCTCGAAGGCGCTTGCGTATCCTGGTTTTCTCGTGCTTGTCGGGATCGCCGTCATCGGGTTTCTATTGAGTTACGTCGTGCCGACGTTCGTGTCGGTCTATGCGGAGACTTCAAAATCCTTACCGGCTGCCACGCAATTGTTACTTGACTTGGTGACGGGGGGACAAGCGTACGTGGTGCCTGGAGCCGTGGGACTTGTCGCTCTCGGGCTTGCAGGTCGTGCGTACTATACGACGCCGGCTGGGCGGCTTGCCGTGGATCGGCTGTCATTGAGCCTGCCAGTCATGGGACCGATTTTCGTGAAGCATTATACGGTTCAGCTCACGCGCACCCTCGCGACGATTCTTGCCGGGGGCATCCCGCTTGTGGACGCGTTGTCAATTGCACGGGGTGCCATCTCCAATCGGTATGTGTCGGTTGGTGTCGCGGGTGCGGTCGCGGAAATTCGCGAAGGAACGACCCTAGCCGCCGCACTGGATCGTCCGAAAGTATTTCCTAAATTGGCGGTGGAAATGCTGTCGGTCGGGGAAGAAACCGGATCATTGCCCACGATGTTGCATGACGTGGCTGAATTCTATGAAGGAGACTTGGACCTGCGGCTCACGCAATTGACGACGTGGATTGAGCCGGTGATGCTTCTGATCATGGGTGTCCTAGTTGGCGCAATCGTCATTGTCATGTATCTGCCTGTGTTTCAAATGGCCGGTGCGGTATAGCGCGAAATGCAGTAATCGCGCGGTTAGCAGGCTGGAATTGCCTGTATATTTGCATAACGCAGGATGCTCAAAAAGATCGTCCAGCAAGGCCGCAGCGAGCGAAGAGGCGAGGAGGTACGTACCGCACTTCGTGGGGCCGTTCGCCCCTAGAATGGATATTGGCGAACGGATAAGCCCCTCCAGTGCTTCCGATTTCCGGAAGAAAACTCTCGTTGTGAGCTTCTGAGCGAAGTGAGAACGACGCTAGCGGACTTTTTCAGCATCCTGTTCGGTTTGCATTCATGCATCGATGGGTGAGTAGGAAACTATGGCACGGACTGTGACACGACCAACGTTGACAGATGTGCTTGTACGGCAGGGGATTTTGCCGAAACAGACTCTTGATCAAGTCCTTAGCCGCTTAGGCGGTGTGACGGCAGCCTTCGGCCAGACCTTGGTGAGCGAAGGGATTCTCTCGGAGGATCAGCTGGCCCGTGCGCTGGCCGCCCAGTTTGACTTGCCGTGTAATCTCCTGGCGGAATTCCGGGTCGACCAGAGGTTCTATGACTCCATGTCGGTGAAACTCATGCAGCGGCATCCCTTTGTCCCGATTGTAGAGCACCAAGGTCGCCTGACCATTGCCATTCCCGACCCGCAGAATCTCCTGGCACTGGATGAGTTAGAACTGATTTTGGGGCGCCCGTTGGACCTGGTGGTGAGTTCGAGAAGTGCGATTCTCGCGGCATTGGAGCACAGTGAAGGTTCCAACCAAACTCTTCGGGAACTGGAGGCGGAGTATCGATCCGTACTCGTGAAGGAGGATGAGCGGGGAGAGGAAGTCCTCACCATCGATCACACGGGAGAGGATCAAAGCCCGGCCGTCAAACTGATGGATTCGATCCTCCTGAGCGCGCTGCAGCGCCGGGCCAGCGATATTCACATTGAAGCCGCCGATCGTGCCACGAAGGTGAAATTGCGGGTTGATGGGATTCTCGTTCCTGCGATGGAGCCGCTCGATATTCGGCTCCATGCCCCGTTGGTCTCGCGGCTGAAAGTCATGTCGGATCTGGACATCGCCGAGCGACGGGTACCGCAAGATGGAAGCTTTCGGATGCGGCTGGAGCGCAAGACCGTCGATTTCCGTGTTTCGATCCTTCCGAGTGTGTTCGGTGAATCGGTCGTCATTCGTATTCTCGATCGCGAGGCGATTACCACGGGTGTTTCGGCATTGCGGTTGGAACGACTCGGATTCAATGTGGAGGATCTGAAGCGTTTTCGGCGCGCGATTACGCGGCCCTACGGCATGGTGTTGGTGACCGGTCCGACCGGAAGTGGAAAGACGACGACGCTGTACGCGGCGATTACGGAGATGAATATCAAGGAAGATAAACTGATCACGATCGAAGATCCGGTCGAGTATCAGCTGTCGGGAGTCGTGCAAATTCCCGTCAATGAGAAGAAGGGCCTGACTTTCGCGCGAGGCCTTCGATCTATTTTGCGGCATGATCCTGACAAGATTATGGTCGGTGAGATCCGCGACGGAGAGACTGCGCAAATCGCCATCCAATCGTCGCTCACAGGCCACTTAGTCTTGACGACGGTGCACGCAAACAATGTGTTCGATGTGATCGGACGATTTGCTTCGATGGGGATCGATGCCTACAACTTCTTGGCCGCGCTGAACTGTGTATTGGCGCAGCGGCTTGTACGAATGGTGTGTCTCGCCTGTCGAGAGGCGGTTAAGCTCGACAACGTGCTGGCGGAAGAGTCCGGCCTCGACTTCGAAGAATATAAGGATGTGCCATTTTATGAAGGCAAAGGATGTCACGCGTGCCATGGGACTGGATATCGCGGACGAAAATGTATCACGGAATTTCTGGATCTGAACGATGAAATCAAAGAGATGATTCTTGCCGAGCGCCCCTTGTCCGAGATCCGCTATCGCGCGGTGACCGGCGGGATGATTACGTTGCGGCAGTCCGCACTCAGAAAGGTGCTGGAAGGGTCCACCACCTTGCACGAGATCAATCGAGTGACCTTTAGTGAGGAAGGGTGATGTGGAGCCTTACGTCTAGTCGTCCGCGACACTGCTTGAAAATCGGAGCGCAGTCCCTCGCCTGGGGAGAGGCCGTCCGTACCTGGCGGGGGCGTTACCGCTATCGCTGTGCCCTCTCGCCGACCCCGACTGGAGCGATCAAACTGTCTCCAATGGATCTGAATTTGACAGATCTGCCTGCGATTGAAAGTCGCCTTCGGTCGCTGGCGGGAGCAAGTCGAGATATCCGGTTCGCAGGGCGTGTATGGCTGTCTGACGTTCCGTGTCCGATTGTGTTGTTGTTGCCGGATCTGTCGGTGCGCGCGACCGTGTTACAGCTGGAACAACTCCCGGCGCAGGCGGAAGAGCAAGAGGCGCTGATTCGCTGGCGTCTGGGGCAGGAGCATATGTTGCCGCTGGCCGGGGCCAAGATTGCGTGGCAGAGGTTCCCCTCTGATGGGGCAGGGGACGAGCGTTCCCATATCGTCCTTGTCGTGGCGATTCAAGAAGCCATCTTAAAGCAATACGAGTCCCTCTGTGAGTCGGTCGGGTTGCTTCCGCAGGAAGTCGGTATGACCAGCTTTCGTTTGTTTAATCTCTGGCTGAAAGCGGCAGGTGGCAGGAAACGGTTGGGCCGAGATTTGCTCTGGATCAGTGTATCGGACGGCGGGTTGACCTGCTTCGTCATGCAGGAAGGGCGATTAGTGTTTGTTCGGACCAAACTGTTGAGCGCCGAAGTCGCACAAGGTGAAGAGGACGTTGGAGGCAACCTGGTTGCCAACGTCGTTGAGGAATGTGCCGCATCGCTGCGCGCCTGCCGCGAGCATCATCCTAGCTTGAATGTGATCGAGATTGTTCTTGCCAGTGATAGCCCGTTTCCGATGCTTGAACAGGCGTTGACCAGAGAACTCAATGTGTCGGTTGAGCGACTGAATTGGGAAGCTGTCGAACGGATAGGGTGGACTCATGACGGGGGGAGTACCTCATGGGCGGCGCTCCCTGCCGTGGCGGGGGTGATGTAGACGATGGCACCTGGACGAACATTTCTTCGTCGGCTCACCGGCGGTGCGAGTAGTGTTTGGGTCAAGCCAGGCGGTGCGAGATTTTTTCACATCGAACTGAGTAGCCGATACCGGTGGTATGTCGCGCCAACTCGTCTGATGCTGGTTGCACTCAGTGGGATTGTCGGGGTCTCCATCCTCTGGAGCGTAGCCCAGACCATCATAACTATGCGCGAGCGGCAGGATATGCAAGCACGCCTTGATCATGTTCGCATGCAAGTTCATCAGCTCCTTGCCGAGGCCCAACAAGAAAATATTGATCTCTCCGGACCCTCTTCGCAGCAGTTGCCGGTAGAAGTCAGTTTAGCGAATCAGCTGCTCACAAAACGGAATTTTTCCTGGACACAGTTTCTGTCCGCTCTTGAAGCGGCAATTCCCCAGCATGTGTCGATTAAGAGTATACGCCTGGACCCGGGAAGCGCGGTGGTACACATGACAGGGTTAGCGGTGAAGGTCGAAGATGTGACGGCATTGACGGTCACATTGCAAGACCACGCTATCTTCCGCGATCCTGTGCTGGGCCAACATAGGGTAGGGCCTGATGGCTTGGTTGAGTTTGACTTGACGATACGGTATCGGCAACCGGGTGTGTAGAGGGACACGATGGATTTCATTCTCCAACAATTGCGAAAACCCCATGGAGTGTTGATTCCATGGCTCGCGTTGGTGTTGCTGCTCGTTGGAGTGTTGTGGGCAGTCCGCACCGTTGGGGTTGATGGAGCCGAGCAGCGTCTGGCGAAATTGGAGTTGGAGTGGGACCAAGCCCGCCAAAAACTTATGCATCATAAGGCTGTCCGGAAAGCCCAGAAGGATCTGTCACAGGTGTGGTCGGTCTTGCCGGTTGAACGGGATTTTGCTCCCTTGGCGTTGGGCATTACTGAGGAGGCGAAACGTAATCGTGTGATCCTCCCCGCGCTCTCTTACAAGACTGAGCCTACGCCGGTGGCCAACACAAGTAAGGGGGTGCTTCAGGGTACGATGACCGGTCGTTACGAAGATCTTCGGCGGTTTCTCTATGACGTGGAGACGGCCGAGGAACTGGTCTATATCGAGAACTTGGAACTTGTGCCCTCAGACGTCCAGCAGGATAAAACGCTGACGTTTAACATTAAGATCGCCACGTATCTTCGTGGCGAGCCAGGTAAGGCCACAGTACAGTAGGCGTCCAGCTATGCTCACGACGAATCAAAAGAAAGTAGCGGCATTGGCCGCGCTCGGCCTACTCTGGGGTGGAATCCTTGCCAAGGAATGGCTGCTCATGGAAGAGCCCGTGCGTGTGCCGCTGACGAATGTGAGCGGCGCTGCTTCCACGCCTCGGGCAACCCGTGGGGCAGTCGATGGGTTGCACGTGCAGCTCGATCTCCTCGCAGCTGCGCGGACTCAACGGGAGATGACCTTCACACCGCCACGCAATATCTTTGCACCGCCTCGGCCTGATAACTCGGAGGTTGCCCGTGCCAACCAGTCAGAGTTCGATCCTGGGACCGGGCAGGCACTTCTCCAACAGGCGGTTATTGACGGGTTAGCCCAATTCCATTATCTCGGATTTGTACGTATGGAGGATGGGTGGAAGAAGAAGGGCGAACTGGCTGTGCTCACGAAGAATGACGATCTCCATGTCGTCAGGACCGGAGAAACGGTAGAAGACCACGTCATGGTGAAAACAATCACGGAAGAGAGTGTGACGTTGCAAGACCGTCGGTCACGAGTGGAGTACACGGTATTGCTATCCGAAGAAGCTCCCTTACAACCATAGACTATGGCGCGTGAAGCGCGACTTGGATAGATTGCGTTCTCATCTCGTTTGGCCCGTCTCGCTCGTTCCGCCTGTCTCACTGGGCTAACATGTGAGGAGTTCTCATGCTGCCCAGACATGCGGGCAGTGAAGTTCTTGCTTGATTACAGAGTCTTTCCGAAGCCCACTAGCGTTTCTATGATCATTAGCCATCGGCAACGGGTCATCAATGAGCGAGGGGCGACCTACCTCATGCTCATGTTCGTGGTCGTCCTCATCGGGATTGCCACGACCGCAGCCGCGAAACAATGGAAGGCTGTTGTGCAACGGGAACTTGAAGCAGATCTTTTGGCCAAAGGGATTGAGATTCAGAATGCCCTCGCATTGTATTCCGCGACGATCAAGGCCGGCCGTGTGATGCCGGGCGAGGCCTACCCCCAGACACTGGCTGATCTTACAAGATTACCCAAACCCTACTTGCGCAAGGTCTATCTTGATCCAGTGGGGCATGGAGAGTGGGAATATCTTCGGGCGCCGACAGGCGGCATCATGGGGGTTCGAAGCAAGAGCCGCGCACGGCCATTTCGACAGAAAGACTTTCCCCCTGCAGTCCGGCATTTCGAGGGGCGCGCCACCTATTATGATTGGGTGTTTCAACACCCAAGTCCCTCATCGGCTTCGATCCTACAGGCAGGGGCTCTGCCCGGTGCTGTGGCGCCTTCGATGCCGGGATCGCCGATCGTTCCTGGCGGAGGCGCTCCAATTCCCCAGCCGAGTCAGGGGCAGCAACTGAACCTGAATCCGTAAACCTTCCCAGCCTTTTTCGATCGATGCTGATAAATTTCATGGCATTCGCGATGCGACGAGCGTAAAAGAAGCATCATTGTATGCGTATCCTTATTACAGGTGGAGCTGGATTTCTCGGGAGCCATCTTTCCGATATGCTGCTGCAGGCCGGACATGCCGTGATCTGCATGGACAACCTTCTCACCGGACGGGTCGAGAACATCGCCCATCTGCTCGGGCACGAGCAATTTTCCTTCGTCAAATACAATGTGTGTGACTATGTCCACGTCGACGGCACACTGGATGCGGTCATGCACTTCGCATCACCCGCGAGCCCGCAGGATTATCTTGAATATCCTATTGCTACGCTCAAGGTCGGCGCCTTAGGGACTCACAAAGTTCTTGGACTCGCCAAGATGAAGGGTGCGAGGTTCCTCTTGGCCAGCACGTCGGAAGTCTATGGAGATCCGCTGGTGAATCCTCAGCCTGAATCCTATTGGGGCAACGTCAACCCCCTTAGCCCCCGTGGCGTATACGACGAGGCCAAGCGTTTTGCAGAGGCCCTCACGATGGCCTACCATCGCTATCATGCGGTCGATACCAGGATCGTGCGCATCTTTAATACATTTGGGCCACGCATGCGGCCGAACGACGGGCGCGTCGTATCGACCTTCATCGTTCAGGCGCTTCAGGGAAAACCGTTGAGTGTCTTTGGCGATGGATCTCAGACCAGGAGTTTCTGTTACGTTGACGACCTGGTTCGAGGTATCACCGAGTTGCTTTTTCTGGACTCAGACAGAAATGTCGAGCAATGGACAGATCGCAAATTCTTCGTCACGCAAAATAAGGCCGCCGAAGGATCCAGTATGCATGACCCCGTGAATATCGGGAATCCGCGAGAACTGACTGTCTTGGAGATCGCGAAATTGGTCTTGGAACTCACCGGTTCATCGAGCCACATCACCCATCATCCGCTGCCCGCCGATGATCCCAAAGTCAGACGGCCTGATATCAGCCGGGCGCGTACCCTCCTGAAATGGGAGCCTCACGTGCAGCTCGAAGATGCCCTATCGCGCACGATCGGATACTTCAGAAAAGTGATCTCGCTCGCATAAGAATACCGTTGTCTTGTCCACCTGGTTGTTTGGTTATTTGGTTACACGAAACTAACCAGATGAACAAAGCAAACCAGATAAACCAGATCAACCCTCTCCCCAGGTTTGCGCGACTATCCTTCGAATGGCTGCCTTGACCGCGTTGAAACTCCCGCTGTATCCTGTCAAAACGTCATGAAGGAAGAGCGATATGCTGTCTGATCCAAGTAACCAGGCGGACGCGTCGGTCGAACCCATCGAGTCGGCGGGCACGGAAGTCATTGCGCCCATACCGATTCCAGAATATGTCGCCGAATTGGTCACGCGCGCCAAAGTCGCCGCGGGCCGACTGGCTACGCTTTCGGCTGCGGTGAAGGACCGAGCCCTGCTTGCGATGGCAGAAGCGCTGGAGGAGCAGAAGGATGCGCTGCTGGCTGCGAACGAACTGGATCTGGAGGCCTTCGGGACTGCGCCGGAGAAGAAGGCGATGGCAGATCGGTTGCGCCTCACGACCAAAAGAATCATCGAGATGGCCGCAGGCCTGCGCGAGGTGGCGGCGCTCCCTGATCCACTCGGTGACATGCCGAAGATGTGGACCAGGCCAAACGGGATGCAGGTGGGGCGCGTACGGGTTCCGATCGGCGTCATTGGCATTATTTATGAGTCTCGCCCGAACGTCACGGCGGATTCCGCCGCGCTGTGTTTGAAATCCGGGAACGCCTGCGTGCTTCGAGGAGGCAGTGAAGCGATCCATTCGAATACAGCGATTGCGACGGTCCTCTCGGAGGCGGCCGAGAAAGCCGGTGTTCCTGCCGGGGCGATCAGTTTTGTTGCGCGGCCAGACCGTGAGCTGGTTCCGCTTCTGCTGAAGCAAGATCGCTACATCGATTTGATCATCCCGCGCGGCGGCGAATCACTGATGCGCGTGATCACCGAGCATGCGACGATCCCTGTCATCAGGCACGACGCTGGTATCTGTCACATCTATGTCGATGCCGACGCCGATCCTGCCATGGCGGAGCGGATCTGTTTCAACGCAAAGGTGCAGCGGCCGTCGACGTGCAATGCGATGGAGACTCTCCTCGTGCATCAAGGCATTGCGCGTCACTGGCTCGCCCCCTTCATTGAGAAGTTGACGGCGGCCCACGTTCAGGTGCGCGGCTGTCAGAAAACCTGTCAGCTGTCATCGTCGGCCATACCCGCGAGCGACGATGACTTTGGAAAAGAATTTCTCGATCTCACCATTGCGGTAAAAGTGGTGAAGAACGTCGATGAGGCGATGGAGCACATTGCCAAGTATGGCTCGCGCCATACGGAAGCCATCGTGACATCCGACTATCCGAAGGCCATGCGGTTTTTGCGCGAGGTCGATGCCGGCGCGGTGCTGGTGAACGCCTCGACGAGGTTGAACGATGGCTATCAATTCGGGCTGGGAGCAGAAATCGGGATCAGTACGTCCCGTATCCATGCCCGAGGCCCAATGGGGCTGGAAGAATTAACCTGCTTCAAGTTTATCGTGATGGGGAGCGGGCAAGTCCGCGAGTAGATGCCCTCCGATCCACGCTGTGCCGCATTGACGACCTCCGGGCACCTTCGCTTTTCAACCAATCTTCCCTTCGCAGAGGATCTCGAACGGGCGGGTGGACGTGTCGTCCTCCAGCCCACCGGGCATCTCGTGTTTTATCGATCAGACGGTCGCCGGTTTCTGGCGACCGATCCAGAAGGAAACCCGTTGCATGAATGTGAGTGGGGCATCGACTTCACAGGCGAGGTAACCCTCCTCTGTGCTCGGATACGTCTGGATTGGGGGCAATGGGTCGGGTTGAAGCCAGGCGGCTTGGTGAATGAAATCAGGCTCAATCTTGCCAGTAAGCCTGGCTGGCAACGGCTCACGGCGGACGATTTGCGGGCGATGGCCGCTCAGGCGCTCCGGGTTCCGCTCGAGGAAGTGCGTTTTTTCTATCGGGATGAGGATCTCCTGATCGAGCCGACTGGCAACGCAGTGATCCGCCAGAGAAAAGATGCGCTCTATGTGCTCCAAGACGGGGATTTTGAACGGGCCCGCTTCATGTCTTGCATGGGAGCGATGCATTGGCCCTCGATCGACTTTCTCCCGGTCGTCGAACTCTTTAAGTCGCTATTGCCGGGAACCGGGTCTGCGGTCTTTGAGTTGATTCGCGGGCTCTACGACGATCAAAATGGGGAGACATCGACCTCCCGGCCCTTGCGATATCGGGGTATTCCTCCCTATCCATCAGAAGCCGCGTTTCGTTTGTTTAGCAGCTTCTTTACCCCGCAGGCGCCTGATCAAAATAACCCGTTCACGCTCTTCATGAATCCTGAACGGTCCAGTCGCGTCATCTGGCTGCCGGCTGGTACGCCGCCAATTCGATATTTCGATCAGCGCACGGGGGCATGCGTAACCATTCAAGGCGGTGTGGTGCACAGGGTGACGGTGGCGTCGGATTCCGCCGGGCTGTCCTACATGAGCCCCAAAGGTCGTCGATTCGTCCCGTGCGATCGGAGGGCAGAGATTGCAGGGGCGCATGTCATCCTGAAGGATCATGATCGTGAAACGACGTTGGCTGTGGCTCTGCCGCAAGAGAGTCTGGAACAGTCGGGTGAGCCTGTGGCCATGAGTCCGGTCGACTGGCGGTCGGTGTTTGTCCAGGGTGTTCCGCACATTCCGCCTGCCGACGCATACGGAGCGGTGTTGCTCTATCCGGACGACGAGTCTGAAATCGGCGAGTGGTCGGCGCAACCGTTCGTGGCGGATTACGTGCAAGATATCGGCGAGCAAGATCGAGAAATCGGCATGGTCCTTTCGCGAGCCCAGCGTGTGCTCATCGAAAATGGCGATGCTGTCATTGCGACCTGCATGACGTTTGATCGGCTGAGAGACTATACCGTGCTGGTACGGCATCCGGCCTTCGCGCAAAAGCAGGCACAACGACTCTGGAGCATCTGCGCCGAGTTGCAGCGGTGGGATTGGCTCTCGCACATTCGATTCGTTTCGGACGACGCGCCGCACGATCGGGAAACTGCTCACTCCTATGACCTGGTCTACCATTGGGCGCCCTATGACAGTGGGGACCTAGCGGCGAGCCTGGTCGAACGCATGAAGCGGATCAGCCGAAGTCTTCATGGAGGGGGCGCTGCGTTCGTCATCGGTCCGGCACAGCTCGGTCAGTATGGCGCCACTCATGGACTCAAGGTCTGTTGGGAAGAACCAGTCGAACAGCTTCCCACGTTTCGGATGCACCGCACCATCCTGCCGAAAGCAAGGCTGAAGGCAGGGCTGACGCTGTTCTATCTCAAAAAAGTCTAACGTTCTTGCACGTGTGTTCCCGATCGACTACGGTAGCCGCGATGAGTGAGCCGACTCCAGAACAAGTTACCGGAGAGGAACCTGGCGACAGGATCATCGTCTATTGGGAACGGGAGTATTCGACGGCCATCGCGCCGGAGCGGTTGAAGCTCGACTTCACACCGCATCGGCCGCTGTTGTCCGGGATGTCGCTGGGCGAGCAACGGACGGTGGCGGTCGAGGGCTACAAGGTGATCCCCGACGACTGTGGACCGGTGCGGACAGTGGGCCAGTACGGCTGGCTCATTCGGTCTCCGGCGGACTGTAAAATTCGACGAACGGCCGATGGGGTCAAATGGCAAGCCCCGCCGATCCTGCCGGAAGAGCGGATTCTTGGCTACAAGTCGTTTTCAGGCACCTACGTCGATTTGATCTTAAACAGCGGGTATCCCAAGCTCTGCTGCGGTATTCGGTTCTACTATCCCAAGCAGGTGGGGCTGATGATGAAGGACGTGCCGAACCACTTCTATCACTATCCCGATCGGACGTTTTTCGTGTGGGAGGGAATGAAGACCCAAGAGTATAAACGCACGCCGAATATGTACGACTGGCTTCCGGACTATGACGCCTTCACCGCCAACTTTCTGTTGCAACTCACGAAGCCGACGACCATCAAGCGTGGTGATCCCATCGGCATCGTCGTGCCGGTGATGCTCCCGAAACAATTCACATTAGAAGAACTCAAGCCGCGAGGGTGATCTCTCCACGGGGGATGGATTCCATCCCATCGTCCACAGAAACAAGGTGCACGAGTGTTGTGGTAATTCACCCACAACCGTCTTGCACCTTGACAGGATTCCTCCTGCTTCCGTAAGATGCATGAACCTTTAATGCTCATCCTGCGAGGTGAGCAAGGAGTGTGCATGGGCTTCAATTCGGTTTGCGTCGATCGGCAGACTTCAACCTTCTCGTCAGATTTCGACGGGAAGGTTTTTTTATGCCTACTGGAAGACGTGAAACGTACAGATACTATGGTGAGAGTGAGGCGATGATGTCGAGTGTTGACCGACAAGGCGAGCGGCTGGTGATGGACGCGGGGGATATCGTGCGCGCCGTCACCCGCATAGCCCATGAAATTCTCGAACGGAATAAGGGCGTACAGGATTTGGCGCTGGTGGGGATTCGGACCGGGGGGGTGCACTTGGCCCATAGGTTGGTGAAGCGGATCCAAGAGATTGAAGCGGCGCAAGTGCCGATCGGTGAATTAGACATCACGCTCTATCGAGACGACCTGTCGTTGCGGAAGGAGCAGCCGGTCCTCCGCAAGACCACGGTCCCGTTCGATATTTCCGACAAGATCATTGTGCTGGTCGACGACGTATTGTTTACGGGCAGGACCATTCGCGCGGCGATGGATGGGTTGATCGATCTGGGGCGGCCGGCAGAAATTCAACTTGCCGTCTTGGTCGATCGAGGCCATCGCCAGTTGCCGATTAAGGCGACGTATATCGGGAAAAATATTCCGACGTCACGAGAAGAAAAGATCCAGGTGTTGTTGGAAGAAGAAGGCGAAGACGAACGGGTGGTGATCTCTAAGGGCTAGCCCGCATGAGTCATGCAGGCGGAAGGTGGTGGAGGGAACGATGAGTCTCAAACGCAAAGACCTCTTGAGCCTAGCCCCTCTGTCGGTGGAGGAGATCCGGTTGATCTTGGAAACGGCCGATTCGTTCAAGGAAGTGACCGGCCGGGAAATCAAGAAGGTCCCGGCGCTTCGGGGGCGTACGGTGGTGAATCTGTTCTTTGAGCCCAGCACCAGGACACGCACCTCGTTCGAATTGGCGGCGAAACGGCTGAGCGCGGATGTCATCAACTTCTCGCCGTCGTCGAGCAGCGTGGTCAAAGGAGAAACCTTGCTCGATACGGCGCGCAATATCGAGGCGATGCAGGCGGACATTATCGTCTTGCGCCACCCCTCGGCGGGTGCAGCCGAAGCCTTGGCCCGCGGAGTGAAGTCTTCCGTGATCAACGCAGGAGACGGGTGGCACGAACATCCAACACAAGGTCTCTTGGATTTGTATACGATTCGCGAACGCGGATTGTCGTTCGAAGGGCTGCGGGTGGCGATCGTCGGAGATGTGGCGCATAGCCGTGTGGCGCGTTCGAATATTCACGCGCTCGTGAAGCTGGGGGCAGAGGTTCGGCTGGTGGGGCCGCCGACGATGATGCCGTATGGAGTAGAGAAGCTGGGCGCGCGGGTCTTCTACAATCTCGACGAGGCATTGCGGGGGGTGCAGGTCATCATGATGCTGCGCTTGCAACTCGAACGGCAGGGCATTGCGCTGTTTCCGACCATCCGCGAATATGCGCGGCTGTACGGATTGACGACCGAGCGGGTCGAATCGGCCGAGCTTGGGGCGATTGTGATGCATCCGGGTCCGATCAACCGCGGGGTCGAGATCTCACCGGAGGTGGCCGATAGTTTGTCGTCAGTGATTCTGGAGCAGGTTGCGAACGGCGTAGCCGTTCGCATGGGCATTCTCTATCTATTGTCAGGAGCAAACTGAATGGTTAAGAGGCAGGTCGATAGGCTGAAGGGATTCAGGGGGTAAGGGGTTCAGTTGCGTGATCACACACAGCTTCGGGCATTTGAGTTGGCTGATGAAGTTGTCATGTTGGTGTATCGGACAACCACGGGGTTTCCAAAAGAAGAGTTGTTTGGCCTGACATCTCAAATACGGCGGGCAGCAGTCTCAGTTCCTTCAAATATTGTGGAGGGTTGTGCCCGCGATAGTGAGGCAGAGTATCTCTGATTTCTTACTATCGCCTTTGGGTCATTGAGGGAACTACACTATCAATTACGTTTGTCGAAGCGCTTGGGCTTCTTGCCCAACGAGGAATTCTCGTCGCTTGAACCCAAGGTTGTAGAAACCGAGAAGGTGCTGAATGGTTTGATTCGTGCTCTCCGAGATCACGTATAACCTTCAGCCTTAACCCCTTAACCCCTGAGCCATGACACGCATTGAACTATTGAAGGAAGCAATGAACCTATGAAGCCATCGTCCAATCAGCCGATTCTTATTACAGGCGGGCACGTGATCGATCCGGGACGATTCAACGGTGTGGCCGACGTGCTGATCGATGCGGGCCGAATCGTCGCAGTGGGGCCGCAGCTCAAAGCCCCCGCTGGGGCCACGAAGATCGACGCCAAGGGCCGATTGGTGCTTCCCGGCTTTGTCGATCTCCACGTCCATTTTCGGGAACCGGGTTTCGAATACAAAGAGTCGATCCAGAGCGGCGCAGCGGCGGCGGTGGCCGGCGGCTTCACCTCGGTCTGTTGTATGCCGAATACGAATCCCGTCAATGACAACCAAGCCATCACGGAATTCATGCTCGATCGTGCACGGGCGGCCGGGCTGGCGAATATCTTTCCGATCGGCGCGATTACAAAAGGCTCGGAAGGGAAGGAACTGGCGGAGATCGGAGATTTGCGGCGCGCAGGCTGTGTCGCAATCTCGGACGATGGGAAGCCGGTGATGAACAGCCTGGTCATGCGGCGAGCGATGGAGTATGCCCTGGCCTTCGACGTGCCGGTGGTTGATCATTGCGAAGATCTGCATCTCGCCGAGGGGGGCTGTATGAACGAAGGGGCCATCTCGACCGAGTTGGGGCTCCCCGGGATGCCGGCAGCGGCGGAAGATGTGATGGTGGCGCGTAATGTCGCCTTGGCGGAACTGACCGGAGCCCGGCTGCACCTGGCGCATATCAGCACAGAGGGATCGGTCCGGATGGTGCGGGAGGCCAAATCACGCGGGCTCAAAGTCACGGCCGAAGCCTGCCCCCATCATTTTACTATCACAGAAGAAGTGGTCCGAGGCTATAATACCTACGCCAAAATGAATCCCCCGCTTCGAACGTGGAAGGATGTGCAGGCGATTAAGCAGGGTCTTCGCGACGGAACGATTGATGTCATCGCCACAGACCATGCTCCGCATGCCTCTCAGGAAAAACAGCTGGGATTTACCGAAGCGCCGTTTGGGATCGTCGGGCTGGAGACGGCGCTGCCGTTGACCTTCGCGCTGGTCGATGAAGGGGTCTTGTCATTGGAGTCGGCAGTCGATAAGTTGAGTACGGCTCCGGCGAAGGCGTTTGGATTGCCTAAAGGCACATTGGCGGTCGGGGCCGATGCTGATGTGGCGATCGTCGATCAGCAGGAACAGTGGGAGGTCGATCCGGCCAAGTTTCGCTCAAAGAGCCGAAATACTCCGTTTGCCGGATGGAAGGTCAAGGGCCGGGTGACGACGACGATCGTGGGTGGCCGAGTGGTATTCGAGGCCGACCTGGCGGAACGGTAGCTTCGTGCTGCGTATGTCCTGTTGGGGGATGGTCTGTTGCCTGACGCTTGAATGGTTGGCGTTGGGAGTATGGGTCGGCGGTGGACTAGTCCTCATCGGAGCGGTCATTCCCGCGGTCTTCAATACGTTCGGCGGACAGGATTCGGGCGGAGTACTTCTGACGCGGGTGTTTGAGGGCTATCATCGCTTCATGATCGGAGCGCTGGTCACTCTGTGGGTTGCAGGATGGTATCGCTGGCGGAGTGGAGATCCGGTAGTATCGCTGGGTCGCGGCGAGATGGTGGTGTTGGCAGGGATGGTGGTGTTCGCGGGAATCATTATTCTATGGCTGCACCCCTCTGCTGCGGCGCTTCAAGCACAGGCCTTCGCGGCGCAAGAGGCGGCGGCGAAGAAAGCGGCCTTGGAAGCATTGTTTCGTGTGCTGATGCCGATTCGGTGGATCTACATGGTCAACCTTGCCCTGGGCATTCTCTTGATCGGAATGAAAGCGAAACGATCTCTCTCCCGAAACGGAGCACTCGCGTGAAAAAAGCGTGGTTGGCACTGTCAGACGGCACAATTTTCGAAGGCCGTGCCCTGGGATACGAAGGGGAGACGGTGGGAGAAGTTGTGTTTAACACGGCCATGACCGGGTACCAGGAAGTCTTGACCGATCCTTCGTATAAAGGGCAAATCATCACGATGACTGCTCCTCACATTGGAAACTATGGGATGACACCGGAGGATGCCGAGTCGCGGCGGATTTGGGCCGAGGGATTCATCGTGAAAGAGGCGAGCCGGCTCGACAGTAACTGGCGTAGCCGGCAGCGGGTACACGACTATTTGCATGAGGCGAAGATCGTCGGCATCGAAGGGCTGGATACGCGGGCCTTGACTCGCCACTTGCGCGACCATGGTTCACAGCAAGGCCTCATCACCCATATCGACGGGGATTCCCGCCGGGTCGTCGAGAAGGCGCAGGCCGCTCCGAGCATCATCGGCCGCGATCTGGCGACGGCCGTGACGTGTGGACAATCCTATCGGTGGACGGAAGGATCGCGTGAGTGGGCGCCCTCGCTCGGCGACGAGCCGCGGACCGGTCCGACCAGGCGGTGGCATGTCGTCGCGTACGATTTCGGGATAAAAAGGAATATTCTTCGCCGGTTGGTCGATGTGAGATGCGATGTGACCGTCGTTCCGGCTTCAGCCACCGCAACGGAGGTTGAAGCGCTCCAGCCCGACGGGATATTCCTGTCGAATGGTCCGGGGGATCCGGAGGGAGTGCCCTACGCGGTCGAGGCGGTGCGGCAATTGATCGGACGCCGGCCGATCTTCGGCATTTGTTTAGGGCATCAGATTCTCGGTCTCGCGCTGGGGCTCACAACGTATAAGTTGAAGTTCGGCCATCATGGGGCGAATCATCCGGTCATGGATCTCCGCACGAGACGAGTCGAGATCACGTCGCAAAACCACAATTTCGCGGTACAAGCGATTCGCCCGATCAGTGCCACTCCGGATCGACCGCCCGTGGTGGATACATCGTTCGGCCAAGTCCTGGTGACACATCTGAGTCTGAACGATCATTCGGTCGAAGGATTAGCCTGTACCGATCGTCCAGTGTTTTCAGTGCAGTATCATCCCGAGGCGTCTCCCGGACCCCATGACTCCGCCTACTTATTCACTGAGTTTATTCAGTTAATGGAGAAACAGCATGAATAGAGTGTACCCAATCCTTGTTCGGCTCTGCCTCCTGGCGGCCGTCGGTCTGCAAGCCGGTTGCGTGACGGTCAATCTCATCGAGCCGGCAGGGCCGGTGAAGGAAATGGAACTCAGCGGCACGGGCGACGGAAAAGTGTTGTTGCTCGATCTGTCGGGGGTCATCAGCTCGCAAGATAAAGAGGGCATCATTCCGCAGCCCAACATGTTGGCCACGTTCAAGGAAGAGCTGACGAGGGCTTCGAAGGACGACAAGATCAAAGCCGTCGTCGTTCGCATCAACAGTCCGGGAGGAACCGTAACCGCTTCGGACATCCTGTATCATGAGTTGCGGGAGTTCAAAGCCAAGAAGAAGGTGCCGGTGATTGCGTCAATGATGGATGTGGCGGCGTCAGGGGGCTACTACCTGGCCATGGCGACGGACAGCATTTTGGTTCATCCCTCGACGGTGACGGGCAGCATCGGCGTCATCATGTTGACCGTCAACGCCAGGGGATTGCTCGAAAAAGTCGGTGTCGAGGCCAACGCCATCACATCCGGCCCGCGCAAGGACATGGGTTCGCCGTTCCGAGTCATGACACCCGAGGAGCGGGGAATCTTTCAAAGCGTGATTGACTCGTTCTATCACCGATTCCTGGCGGTCGTACAAGAGGGGCGTCCCAATCTGTCGGCTGAACAAATTAAGAAGCTGGCCGATGGACGGATTTATTCCGGAGATCAGGCCAAGGCGGCAGGTCTCATCGACGAGATCGGGTATCTCGATGACGCGATCGAGCTGGCAAAGAAGAAAGCGGGTCTCACAGAAGCGCGGATCGTGACCTATGGGCGGCGGGGAGAATATCAAAATAATATCTATTCGCGCCTGTTCGGAGGAGGTTCAGGCCTCACCGGGTTAGCCAATCTGGATGTGATGTCGATGGTGCGGGGTGGAACGCCGCAGTTCATGTATCTCTGGATGCCGTGACCGGCAGTGCGTGAAGTCTCGATTTGTTCCATGAAGCCATTCTATGATGCGCCAATCGTCAGACCGCACAATCGGCAAGGTCCTGGTGACGCCGATCGGACGCCGCGCGCTGCTGGCGCTCGGCGCCCATGGGGCGATGAGCCTTTGCGCGGCCCTTGGGGCCGGTGCGGCCATGAGTCTGTTCGGGAGCCTGAGCGGCTGTTACCGCGCGCCGGGCACGGCGCGCGACCAGGTGATTTTTTTCTCCGAAGAGAAAGAACTGGAATTTGGAGTGAGCGCATACCGTCAGGTCTTACGGTCTGCGCCGCTCAGTGACAATGCGGAAGTCAATGAGTTGGTGCACCGCGTGGGGCGAAACATCGCCGAAGCCGCCAACAAGCCGGAGTACCAGTGGGAGTTCGCGGTCATTCAAGACGACAAGATGGTCAATGCGTTCGCGCTCCCAGGCGGGAAGGTCGCTATTTTTACCGGGATTCTCAAACACACAAAAGACGACGCCGGACTGGCAACGGTGATGGGGCATGAAGTCGCGCATGCGTTGCAGCGCCATGGGGTGGAGCGGATGAGCCGGAGTATCTTGGACCAAATTGCGCAATTGGGCGCATTGGGTGCGGCGGCATCAGGAAACGCCAATGCCGGTGCGATCCAGGGCTTATTAGGGGCGTATGGGGTCAATGTGTCACTGCCCTTCAATCGGAAACAAGAATCGGAAGCCGACTACGTCGGACTTCGATTAATGGCGCAGGCCGGGTACGATCCGCGTGAAGCCGTGCCGTTTTGGGAGCGCATGAGTGGGTGTCCGAGGATGATGATCGGGAAGCTCTGTTTTCGGTCGCAGCAGGCGATACCTGAATTTCTTTCCACCCATCCGTCCGATTTGACGCGTATCAATCAGATCGAAGCCTGGCTGCCCGAGGCGCTCCAGCATTATCGTGGGCCTGGAGGCGGGGTGGCGCCTCCGGCGCCTGATCCATACCGGCCGGCGATCGGGCCGATGCCGCAAACTAGCTAGTTGATCCTGAAACGAGGTTTCCGTGCCAAGACGAACAGATATCAGGTCCATATTATTGATCGGGTCCGGTCCGATTGTGATCGGTCAGGCCTGCGAGTTCGACTATTCGGGTACCCAGGCCTGCAAAGCGCTGAAGGAGGAAGGCTACCGGGTTATTCTCATCAACAGTAACCCGGCAACGATCATGACCGATCCCGAGCTGGCGGATCGGACCTATGTGGAGCCGATCACGGTCGAAGTCGTCGAGAAAGTGATCGAGCGCGAACGGCCCGACGCGCTGCTTCCAACCATGGGAGGGCAGACCGCGCTGAATACGACGATGGGGTTGGTCAAGCGCGGGACGCTCGAAAAATACGGCGTCAAGTTGATCGGCGCATCCGCCGAGGCGATTCATAAGGCCGAGGATCGCGAAGCCTTCAAGCATGCGATGCAGCGAATCGGGTTGCGAGTCCCGACTAGCGGCACGGCGCACAATCGCGAAGAAGCCATCAAAATTCTCGAACAGATCGGATTCCCGGCGATCGTTCGACCGTCGTTCACCATGGGCGGGACCGGTGGAAATATCGCCTATAACCGGGAAGAGTTCGAGAAGATTGTCGAGTGGGGTCTCGCCATGAGTCCCGTCGGCCAACTCCTGATCGAAGAATCCGTGATCGGGTGGAAAGAATACGAACTTGAGGTGATGCGGGATCTCAAAGACAACGTCGTCATTGTCTGCCCGATCGAAAATCTTGACCCGATGGGGGTGCACACGGGCGACAGCATCACGGTCGCGCCGGCCATGACGCTCTCGGACAAAGAGTACCAGCGCATGCGGGATGCCGCCGTTCGGATCATGCGAGAAATTGGCGTCGATACCGGTGGGTCGAACGTCCAGTTCGGTGTGGATCCCAAGAACGGCGACATGGTAGTCATCGAAATGAACCCGCGTGTGTCGAGAAGTTCCGCACTCGCCTCGAAAGCGACGGGATTCCCCATCGCCAAGATTGCCGCCAAGCTTGCCGTGGGCTACACGTTGGATGAAATCACCAACGACATCACCGGTGTGACAAAAGCCTCATTCGAACCCACGATCGATTATGTGGTGGTGAAGATTCCTCGCTTTGCCTTCCAGAAGTTTCGAGGGGCCGATCCCACCTTGACGACGCAGATGAAATCGGTGGGCGAAGTCATGGCAATAGGGCGGACCTTTAAAGAGTCCTTGCAGAAGGCGATCCGTTCGATGGAACTGAACATGAACGGGCTTTCTTCTCGGGAGGGGTTGGATCGCGGCATTCCTGAAGGGTTCGATCGGCAACCAGTGCTGGAACGGGTACGCCAACATCTGCGGACCCCGATTGCCGAGCGGCTCTGGCACGTGGCGGATGGCATGCGTCTCAGCCTGTCCAATGACGACCTGTTTGCCCTCACGAAGATCGATCCCTGGTTCCTGGAGCAGATCCGGGAGCTGATGCAGTTTGAAGTCCTGTTGGTCGGCCAGGCGGGAAAGAAACCGGCTGTGCTTGAGGAGTCGCTTCTGTGGGAAGCCAAAGAACTTGGTTTTTCAGACGATCGTATCGCGCAGCTCAGCGGTGTCACTGCGGCCTCGATCCGAAAGCAGCGGACCAAGACCGGCCAGGGCAAAAGAGGGGTGACCTACAAACGGGTCGACACCTGCGCCGCGGAGTTCGAAGCCCATACCCCGTATCTCTATTCGACGTACGGAAGCGAATGTGAAGCTCGCCCGACAAACCGAAAGAAAGTGATCATCCTCGGCGGCGGGCCGAATCGAATCGGGCAAGGGATCGAATTCGACTACTGTTGTGTCCATGCGGCCATGGCGCTTCGGGAAGAAGGTATCGAATCGATCATGGTGAATTGTAATCCCGAAACGGTGAGCACAGACTACGACACCTCGGACCGGCTCTACTTTGAGCCCTTGACCGAGGAAGACGTCCTCAACATCGTGGAGTGCGAACAGCCGTTGGGAGTCGTGCTGCAGTTCGGCGGACAGACGCCCCTCAAGCTTGCGCTGCCTCTGTCCAAGGCCGGGGTGCGAATTTTGGGCACGAGTCCTGAAGCGATCGATCGGGCGGAAGATCGAGAGCGATTCCGCGACCTCTTGACCAAGCTCGGTCTTAGCCAAGCGGAGAGTGGCATGGCCCGATCCGTGGACGAGGCTGTTCGGATCGCCTCACAGATCAGCTATCCGGTCATGGTTCGGCCCTCCTATGTGTTGGGCGGACGATCGATGCAGATCGTCTACGACGAATCCGGGTTGCTGGAGTATATGAAGTCGGCGGTCAAGGCCTCACCGAAACATCCCGTGCTGATCGACAAGTATCTGTCGGATGCGATTGAAGTTGACGCCGACGCCATATCGGATGGGACACACGTCGTGGTGGCCGGAATCATGGAGCATATCGAAGAAGCCGGGGTGCATTCGGGGGATTCGGCCTGTTCGTTGCCTCCCTATTCGCTCAGTCAGAGGGTGGTCGAAGAGATTCGCAGACAAATGAAAGCGTTGGCACTGGAGCTCGGCGTGATCGGCCTGATGAATGCGCAATTTGCGGTGAAAGGGGAGGCGATTTATGTGTTGGAGGTGAATCCTCGGGGGTCGCGCACTGTGCCGTTCGTCAGTAAAGCGATCGGTGTGCCCCTTGCCAAGCTGGCCATGAAGACCATGGTGGGCAAGAGCCTTCGGGAACTGGGGTTGACCGAAGCGCCGACTCCGTCGCACTTGTCCGTGAAAGAATCCGTCTTTCCCTTCAATAAGTTTCCGGGAGTGGATGTCCTGTTGGGGCCGGAGATGAAGTCCACCGGGGAAGTGATGGGCATCGACCAGGATTTTGGATGGGCGTTCGCGAAGTCCCAAGCAGGAGCCGGTGCGCCCTTGCCAAAGGGAGGTACCGTATTCATCAGCATAAAGGAGAGTGATCGCCCGGTGGCTCTGGAAGTCGTGCAGCAGCTTCAGCGGCTTGGGTTTACCGTTCAAGCCACGAGCGGAACGGCGGCGTATTTCCGCAATCATGGAGTCATTGCGGAAACCGTGCACAAGGTAAAGGAAGGCCGGCCCCATGTCGTGGACCATATCAAGAACGGGCAGGTGGCGTTGGTTGTGAACACGGTGAGCACCGCGTCGTCCCATGCCGACTCATTGTCGATCCGCCGGGAGGCTCTGAATAAAGGACTGGCCTACTATACGACCATACGGGGGGCGCGGGCGGCGGTCATGGGCATTGAAGCGATTCTGAAGAAAGAACTCACCATTCGCTCGTTGCAGGAATATCACCACCACTCATAAGAGGACCGCCAGATCATGCCGACACCGATCACCAGGAAGGGGCACGAGGCGCTTCAAGCGGAGCTCGATCGCCTTCGCAAAGTCGAACGCGCAAAGAATATCGAAGCGATTGCCGAGGCTCGCGCCCATGGCGATTTGAGCGAGAATGCGGAGTATGATGCCGCCAAAGAACGCCAGGGATTCATCGAGTCGCGCATTGTAGAGCTGCAGGCGAAGCTGGCCGACGCCCGCATCATCGAAACGGCTGGGCGAGTCTCCGACACCATTGTGTTTGGCGCCACGGTCCTCGTGATTGAACAAGAGACACAGTCGAAGCGGGAGTATACGCTGGTGGGACAGGATGAAGCCGACATGAAAGTGAACCGCATCTCGATTCAGTCTCCGGTCGGCAAAGCGCTGATCGGAAAGCGAGTCGGCGACTTCGTCGAGGTGAAGACCCCGGTCAAGTTGGTCGAATACGAAGTAGTGGAGATCCGCTTCGAGGAGTTATAGCGAGCACTATCCATGAACACTTCTGCTGCAATCGGTGCCTGGCTAATGCGAGACGAGCGAGACTGGCGGGAAAAGCGCGACAGGCAGGGATAAGACTCACACCTCACGCGCCTCGCGCTTGTAGCACCACGCCGCCATATTCGACGAACCGTAATAATTCTGGCTAGTATGCCGAACTCCTTGGGAATCATCACGCTGTTGACCGATTTCGGCGATTGGGATTCTTTCGTGGCGAGTATGAAAGGGGTGATCCTCACCATCAATCCCCACGCCACCCTGGTCGATCTGTCTCATCACGTGCCGCCTCATTCAGTTGAAGACGCCGCCTATCTCCTGAACTCCTGCTATCGATATTTCCCGGAGGGCACGGTGCATGTGGCCGTCGTCGATCCCGGCGTCGGCAGCGCACGGCGCCCCCTCATCGCGAAGAGCGGGCACGACTTCTTTCTGGCTCCCGATAACGGTCTCTTAACGCATATCCTTGCCGATCGCAGTGAGATAGAAGTGCGGGAGATCGAGAATAGAGCCTATCGACTGATATCACCAGGCCGCACATTCGACGGCCGTGATCTCTTCGCCCCGGCTGCAGCGTGGTTGACCAAACAACAGCCGTTTGAGTCATTTGGACGGCTCATCGATGACTGCAAGACCTTCACGATCGCGAAGCCGAAATGGGAAGCCATGACTTTGGTAGGAGAGATCGTCCACGTTGATCGATTCGGCAATCTGATTTCCAACCTGACATCCCACCACGTGCAGGAAGTTCGAGACGTCACGAAGCGACCCAACGCGCTGATCCAAATTGCCGGGCACAAGATCGAGTCACTCGTGGGCAGTTATAGCGAAGGGATGGAGGAGCAGCCGTTTGCGCTCATCAACAGCGATGGCCGGCTTGAAATTTTCGTGAAGGAAGCGTCCGCCACTGTCCTTCTCAAGGTGGGGAAAGGACTGCGAGTTGTAGTCTCGTGAGTCTTTACCGCGAAAAATCACGATGCAGATGGGAGTCAGGTCGCGGTTTCGATGGAGGCGTGCAGCAGTTCCACCATGCGTCTGAGTTCCTGAAGTGATGTGCTGAGCGGCGGTATGAGGATCATCACGTTACCGATCGGACGCAGCAAGAGCCCCCGGCGGCGTGCCTCCATGGCCACGCGATGGCCCATGCGAGCTTCGAGCGGATAGGGCTTCTGTGTCTGCCTCTCCTCTACCAATTCGACGGCCGCGATGAATCCTCGCTGCCTGATATCCCCTACATGGGGCAGTCGCCGGAGTGGCCGTAGCAGTCGCGCCATCGCCTTGATCTTGGGTTGTAGCCGAGAGAGCGTCTTGTCTTTCTTGAACACCTCGATGTTGGCGAGCGCTACCGCGCAGCCGAGGGGATTCCCGGTATAGCTGTGTCCGTGGAAGAACGTGTTGAAGTCTTCGTATGTGCCGAGAAAGGCCTGGTAGATGTCGTCGGTGGTGAGTGTCGCGGCGAGCGGCATGTAGCCGCCGGTCAGGCCTTTGCTGATCGCCATCAAGTCCGGGGTGACTCCCTCATGCTGGCAGGCGAACATCTTGCCGGTGCGGCCGAAGCCGGTGGCGACTTCATCGGCGATCAAGAGGACATCGTACTTGGTACACAGCTCACGAATTCGCTTCAGATAGCCCGGAGGCGACGTCAGCATTCCTGCTGCGGCTTGAACCAGCGGTTCGATGATGAAGCCGGCCAATTCACAGTGATGTTCTTTGAGTATCCGTTCAACCGGATTGAGGCAGGCCATCTCGCACGAAGGGTACGTCAGGCTGAGCGGGCAACGATAGCAATAGGGCGGATCGGCTTCGAGGGTGGGGAACAGCAGAGACTTGAATCGTGAATGGAAGAGTTCGATGTTGCCCACACTGACGGCGCCGACGGTATCGCCGTGGTACGCCAGCTTCAGATGCAGAAACGTATGCTTGGGGCCGGCAGCGGGTCGTCGTTGCTGCCAATACTGGACAGCCATTTTGAGCGCGATTTCGACGGCGGTCGATCCATTGTCGGAATAAAATACCCGCGTCAGGCCTTTGGGTGCGATTTGAATCAACGCCTGGGCAAGCTGAATTGCCGGTGGATTGGAGATTCCGAAGAGTGATGAGTGCGCGACCTTATCCAGCTGCGCCTTGATGGCGCGGTCGAGCGTCGGATGTCGATGGCCGTGGAGATTGACCCAGATAGACGAGGTCCCATCGAGATATCTCTTCCCTCCCGTATCGATCAGATAGGCCCCTTTCCCCCGCTCGATAATGAGCGGCTCTTCCTGTTCCCATTCCCGCATTTGGGTGAATGGATGCCAGAGGTGCCGGTGGTCCCAATCAATCAGCTGTCGAACGGTAGGTTTTCGTGCCGTGCTCATGGTAGAGAAGTGGTAGAAGAGTTGATCGCGTACGGTGAGAAATCAGAGAAAATCAGACGCCCTTGTCAGATGGTGCCGGCGCGGCGCGGAGCGGATTATACGAGGGCGCGATTGCTTTGACAACCTCGGGAGCGGTATCTATAATGAACCGATTTCATTGGGAAATGAGTTAGGATTTGCAAAGCCTTATACGCAATTTCTCGATTATTGCCCATATCGATCACGGCAAATCAACCCTCGCTGACCGGTTCCTGGAAGCCACGGGCGCAGTCACGGCCCGAGAATCGAAAGACCAGATTCTCGACGCGATGGACTTGGAGCGTGAACGCGGGATCACGATCAAGGCCCATGCGGTCGCGGTTCGGTATCAGGCCAAGGATGGGAAGACGTACGCCTTGCATTTGATCGATACGCCGGGTCACGTCGACTTTACCTATGAAGTCTCGCGCAGTTTGGCGGCCTGCGAAGGCGCGCTCCTGCTCGTCGATGCCACACAGGGGGTGCAGGCTCAGACGATTGCCAATGTGAATCTGGCGATGGCCAACAACCTCACGATCATTCCGGTCATCAATAAGATCGATTTGGCGAGTGCGGATGTTGAGGGGACGAAGCACTCGATCTCGGAAATCCTGCAGCTCGATGCCAGCGATGCGTTGCCCATCAGTGCGAAAGAGGGAAAGGGTGTGCCGGAGGTGCTGGAGGCGATCATTGCGAGGATTCCTCCGCCGTCCGGCGATCCCCAGGCGCCGCTCAAGTCGCTCATCTTCGATTCCTGGTTCGACAATTATCAAGGTGTGATCGTGCTGACGAGAGTGGTGGACGGAGCCCTGCGGCCTGGGATGAAGATTAAAGTCATGTCAAACGAGCGGATGTTTGAAGTGATGGAAGTCGGCCAATTCACGCCGAAACGGACCAAAAGGACCGAGCTGTTGACCGGCGAGGTCGGGTACCTCTGCGCGAACATGAGAGAAGTCGCGGACGTCAAGATCGGCGATACGCTCACGGATGCGGTGTTGCCCACGAGCGCGCCATTCCCCGGGTATAAGGAAGTAAAGCCGCTGGTGTTCTGCGGGCTCTATCCCACCGACACGGGCCGGTACGAAGATTTGCGGGACGCGCTGGTGAAACTCCGGTTGAACGACTCCTCGTTCGTCTACGAACCGGAGACATCCCTCGCGTTGGGGTTCGGGTTTCGATGCGGTTTCCTGGGCTTGCTGCACATGGAAATTATCCAGGAGCGGCTCGAGCGCGAATATAACCTGACGCTCCTCACCACCGCGCCGACCGTCGTCTATCGTGTGTTGACGACCAAGGGCGAGGTGCTGGAGGTCAATAATCCGACGCAACTCCCCCCTCCCAGCAGTATCGATTCATTTGAAGAGCCCTTTATTCTGGCGTCGATCATTACTCCGGAACGATACATGGGGGCCATTCTCCAGCTGTGCCAGGAACGCCGCGGTATCCAACAGGGCATGCAATTTCTCGATCCGACGCGGGTCATGATCAGTTATGAATTGCCGCTCAACGAAGTCATTCTCGATTTTTACGATAAGCTCAAGTCGCGCACACAGGGCTATGCCTCGCTCGATTACGAGCTGCTCGGCTATCGCGAATCCGATCTCGTGCGGCTCGATATTCTCTTGAACGGCGAGGCGGTCGATGCCTTGTCGTTCATCACCCATAAAGACCGGTCCATTCAGCGCGGGCGTCAGCTCGCCGAGAAAATGAAGGAACTCATCCCGCGGCAGATGTACGAGATCGCCATTCAGGCGGCAATCGGGAGCAAGATCATCGCACGCGAAACGATCGGAGCGATGAAGAAGAATGTGCTGGCGAAATGCTACGGCGGCGATATTACGCGGAAACGCAAGCTCCTCGAGAAACAGAAGGAAGGAAAGAAGCGCATGAAATCGGTTGGGAGCGTGGAAGTGCCGCAAGAGGCCTTCCTTGCCATTTTGAAAGTCGGTGAAGAATGAGCGGGGAGGCGAAACGCCCCCCATCGGACGACCTCAGGCCCGCGGCCCAACAGGGGCGGACGGATGCCGCAGGAGCGCCGGCTGTATTCGATGCACCGCCGGCGGTGGCGCGGCCGGGCAAGAAGTCTCTCGTTCGCGAGTATGCCGAAGCCATTATTGTCGCAATGCTCCTGGCCTTTGCGATCCGGGTGTTTGTCGTCCAGGCCTTCAAGATTCCCTCCGGTTCAATGATTCCCACGTTGTTGATCGGAGATCATATCCTGGTCAGTAAGCTGGCCTACGGCATTCAATGGCCCAGCCAGTGCAAGTTTTCAGCGGGCTTTCCTCCCATCAATTGCTACGCCTCGCAGGCGCTCATCGAGTTCGGGAAGCCGCAGAGGGGAGATATCATCGTATTCCGGTTTCCCGAGGACGAGGAAAAGGACTTCATCAAACGGGTCGTGGGGACTCCGGGCGATACCGTCCAGCTTCGCAATAAGGCTGTGCTGGTGAATGGGGTCGAGCTCAATGACAAATCATTCACCCAACGGATCGATCCGGGGGTCATCGACGGTACGATCAATCCGCGCGACAATTTTGGGCCGGTGACCGTGCCCGACGGTGCCTACTTCGTGATGGGTGACAATCGGGATCAAAGTCTGGACAGCCGGTTTTGGGGGTTCGTGCACGAGGAAAAAGTCCGTGGAAGGGCGTTTCGTATCTATTGGTCGTGGAGCGGGCAAGGTCAAATGACGGAGTGGGTGAGATGGGATCGATTCGGAAAAGCAATCCAATAGGTAAAGCCGCGCGCCAGGCGGCGGCAGGCTCCGAGGCGAAGGGCAACGGCGGTCCGGCTTCCCCGCAAGTGCTTCGGCAGTACATCTCGCGGTTTCCGCAAGCCTCCGTGCTGGTCATCGGCGACCTCATCCTCGACCAGTATATCTGGGGCCGTGTGAGCCGCATCTCGCCGGAGGCTCCGGTGCCGGTGGTCCACGTCGATTCTGAATCGTTGAGGCTCGGCGGCGCGGCAAACGTCTTCAATAACATCCTGGCTCTGGGAGGGAAAGCGGACATCTGCGGCGTGATCGGGTCGGACGAAAGCGGGCGACTGCTGCTCAAAGAGTTAGGGGGGACACGTTCCGGGCGTGGAGGGGTCGTGATCGACCAGGACCGCCCGACCACCAGAAAATCCCGTGTCATCGCGCATAATCAGCAGATCGTGCGGTACGACGTGGAGCGCCGTGCGGAACTCAAACCGGCGATGCAGCGGCGGATTCTCCGCTACGTGGAATCGCGGTTACGGGATCTTTCCTGTCTTGTGGTATCGGATTACGCCAAGGGAGTCGTGAGTGCCGCGCTCATGTCGGAACTCACCAGGCTCGCTGCACTTCGCGGAATCCCTCTGGTCGTCGACCCGAAAGTCGAACACTTCAGTTACTACAAGGGGGCGACGGTCATCACCCCGAACCATCATGAGGCGGGACAAGCGGCCGGGGTGCACGGCGAGGACGATCAGGCCAGCAACGAGGCCGGGGCGATCATACGCCAGCGGTTGGGCTGCCAAGCGGTGCTCATTACGCGCGGCGAAAAGGGGATGAGTTTGTACGAGGGAGAAGGCTCTTCCTGGCACATTCCCACACAAGCCCGCCAAGTCTTCGACGTCACCGGTGCGGGCGATACGGTCGTCGGAACCTTGGCCCTCGCGTTGTCGACCGGCGCGTCGACGAGAGATGCAGCGACGTTGGCGAATTATGCCGCGGGTGTCGTCGTCGGCATGGTCGGCACCGCAACCCTCTCAGCGCAACAGCTCTCGGAGGCGCTCCACCATGACTAAGGCTAGACCATCCGTCATGGTGGTGATCCCGGCCCGGTACGGGTCGTCGCGCTTTCCGGGAAAACCCCTTGTCATGCTCGGCCGGAAGCCTATGATCCAGCATGTGTACGAACACGCGGCGGCCTGTCGAGCCGTGACGGAAGTTCTGGTCGCCACCGACGACGAGCGGATTACACAGGCGGTGGAACGATTCGGCGGGCGTGTGGCAATGGTAGCCGGGGACTATCGGACCGGCACAGATCGAGTCGCCGGAGTCGCTCGCATGTTCGACAGAGACTACTATGTGAATCTACAAGGAGATGAGATCCCGCTGCAGCCGGATTTGCTGACGGATCTTATCGAGCCGTGCATCGAGAGCGGCGCAGGAATGGGCACACTGAAGCGCACGATCAATTCGACGGAAGATGTGCACAATCCCTCGGTGGTGAAAGTGGTCACGGATCATCTCGGCAATGCGCTGTATTTTTCACGCGCGCCGATTCCATTGGTGCGGGACGACGCCGGCCGCCGGGCAGTTGAAGGCTTGCATTACATTCATCTCGGTCTGTACATGTACCGGCGGGACACCCTGTTGAAGTTGGCGTCGCTTCCCACTGGACGACTGGAGGATGCGGAAAAGCTGGAGCAGTTGCGAGCGTTGGAGCATGGCATTCCAATCAAAGTCTGGGAAACCACCCATGCCTCTCTGCGGGTGGATACGCCGAAAGATGTCGAGTCGGCAGCGGAGAAGCTTCTACCCTATGACGTTATCGAGCAGGAGTCGGGCGCGCTGAAGGTAACCCCTTCCGGGTAGGGGCGCCATGCGTGTCAGAATTACACGATCCGACAAGATGGGGGCCACGATGAGCAAATTCATTTTTGTCACGGGCGGGGTCGTCTCTTCCTTGGGAAAAGGGCTTGCCTCGGCCTCGATCGGCAACCTGCTGGAGAGTCGAGGGTTGAAGATCACCTTCCTCAAGCTTGATCCCTATATCAACGTCGATCCCGGTACGATGAATCCCTATCAACACGGGGAAGTCTATGTGACGGACGACGGGGCGGAAACAGATCTCGATCTCGGTCACTATGAACGGTACACGTCCCTCACGCTCACCAAAGAAAACAACTACACGACCGGCAGGATCTACCATTCGGTCATCACGAGAGAGCGTCGCGGCGACTACCTTGGCGGGACGGTGCAGGTCGTGCCCCACGTCACCGACGAGATCAAACAGTGCATCATGCGCATCTCCCAGGGGATGGACGTGACGATCGTGGAGATCGGCGGCACGGTCGGCGACATCGAAAGCTTGCCTTTCCTCGAAGCGATTCGCCAGATGCCGTACGACGTAGGCCGCGAAAACGTGCTCTATGTCCACCTGACGCTGGTGCCGTATATCGGCACGGCCGGTGAATTGAAGACCAAGCCGACGCAGCACTCCGTCAATAAGCTCCGGGAGATCGGTATTCAGCCGCACATTCTTCTCTGTCGGACGGACCGGTATCTGCCGCCTGAACTCAAGGGCAAGATCGCGATGTTCTGTAACGTCGAGAAAGACGCGGTGATCACGGCCAAGGACGTCGAGACGATTTATGAAGTGCCGATCGTGTTCCGGAAGGAAGGGCTGGACGAGCTGATCGTGCGCCAGCTCCAACTGAAGACCGGTCCGCCGAACCTGCGCGAATGGGACGCGATGGTCCAGAAGATCAAGTATCCCAAGCATGAAGTTTCAGTCGCTCTGGTCGGCAAGTACGCGGGCTTGAAGGAATGTTACAAGAGTCTCTCCGAATCGCTCGTCCATGGCGGCATCGACCATGAAACGCGGGTGAACGTGCAGTGGATCGAATCGGAAGAGATCGAACGACAAGGGACCGAGCGTATCCTGCGCGAGGTCGATGGCATCCTGGTTCCCGGCGGGTTCGGCGCGCGCGGGATCGAAGGGAAAATTGCTGCCATTCGCTACGCCCGGGAACACCGGATTCCGTTCCTCGGTTTGTGTCTGGGCATGCAGTGCGCCACGATCGAGTTTGCGCGGAACGTCGCCGGGCTGATCGGCGCCAACAGCGCCGAATTCGACGAAACCTCCCCCAATCCCGTCATTCATTTGATGTCGGATCAGGAGTCCGTCAGCGACAAGGGCGGGACGATGCGGTTGGGATCCTATGTCTGTGTACTCGGGGAGGGGACCCTGGCCCAAAAGATGTACGGGGTGAGCGAAGTGCGTGAGCGCCATCGGCATCGGTACGAATTCAACAACGCCTATCGAGAGCGATTGTTGGCCAAGGGATTCGTGCTGAGCGGGCTTTCGCCGGACGGCCGGTTGGTTGAGATCATCGAACTACTCAATCATCCGTGGTTTCTGGCGACACAGTTCCATCCGGAAAATAATACGCGGCCACACCGCCCGCATCCGTTGTTTAGTGGATTTGTGGGGGCGGCTTTGCGCCGCAAATGCGGCCACTGAAGTGAGATGCTGAAACCAGCTTGTAGTTTCGTTCTCGGGTCGTCGAAATCCTCAACGTAGCCGAAGAGGCTACGCCTCCGGTTTCGACTCGCCTGCGGCCTCGCTACAAGACTGATTCGAGCATCTCACGGGTAATTCGAGAAAGACTATGGCACACGAATTCCAAATCGGTTCGTTCACAGTCGGTGCGGGCCATCGACAGTTTTTGATTGCCGGGCCCTGTGTCATCGAGAGCGAGCAGCTCGTGCTGGAGACGGCGGCGCGTATCGCTGAAATTGCTAAGGCTCTAGGGATGCCCTATATCTTCAAATCGTCCTTCGATAAGGCGAACCGGACCTCCATCAACTCCTATCGTGGGCCGGGCCTCAAGCAAGGCTTGGCAGTGCTGAAGAAGGTGAAGGATCAACTGGGCATTCCTGTCTTGACGGACGTCCATACGGAAGAACAGGCGACTGAGGCAGGGAAGATCGTGGACGTGCTCCAGATTCCCGCGTTTCTCTGCCGGCAGACTGACTTGCTCATTGCCGCGGCGAAGACCGGCAAAGTCGTGAATGTGAAGAAGGGCCAGTTCCTCTCGCCGCAAGACATGGGTAATGCGGTGAAAAAAGTGGAGGACTCAGGAAACAACCGGATCGTGTTGACCGAACGTGGATCGTCATTCGGTTATAACAATCTGGTCGTCGATATGCGGTCCTTTCCGGTCCTACGGAGTTTCGGCTACCCGGTGGTCTTCGACGCCACCCATAGTGTGCAGTTGCCGGGCGGTGGGGGAACCAAGTCCAGCGGCCAGCGCGAATTTGTCGAACCGTTGGCCTGCGCGGCAGCCGGGGTCGGAGTCGATGGTTTCTTCATGGAAGTGCATCCCAATCCTGATGAAGCCTTATCGGACGGACCCAATATGGTGCCGCTCCATCAGCTCAAAACGTTGCTTGAACGGATCATGCGGATATGCGACGCGTCACAACCACGAAAGTAACCAAGCAGAACGGCGCTCGATCAGCGACGCTGAAGGGCCGGACGAGTCTGGACGTAGGCCGGCGTGTGTTGGACATCGAAGCCCGCGCCGTCCAGGCCCTCATTGATCGGCTCGATGGTGAGTTCTCGACGGCCGTGGATCTGCTCTACGACTGCAAGGGCAAAGTCGTCGTTTCGGGCATGGGCAAGTCCGGTTTGATTGGGCAGAAGATTGCCGCCACGATGGCGAGTACCGGGACGCCGTCGTTTTTTCTCCATCCAGCAGAAGGACTCCACGGCGACCTGGGCATGTTGGCGCGCCGTGATGTCCTCATTGCGATTTCAAACAGCGGGGAGACGCAGGAAATTTTGCAGCTCTTGCCCTTCACGGAGCGCATGGGCATTCCTGTTATGGCCATCGTCGGACGAATGGGTTCGACGCTGGCGAAGAATAGTGCCGTCGCGTTGGATGTGTCTGTCGCAGAAGAGGCCTGCCCCATGGGGCTTGCGCCGACGGCGAGCACGACCGCGACGCTTGCAATGGGCGACGCCTTGGCCGTCGCATTGCTCGAGAAACGTGGGTTCAAGCAGCAGGATTTTGCGCAATTCCATCCAGGTGGGAC
>JBGTCI010000029.1:0-42514 GCA_041748925.1 Nitrospiraceae bacterium
CACCTGCATCTCAATAAGGAACAATTGCTCGCCATCGGCGACCGGTCGTTCCCGGTTCGCGAGAAGCAGTTGGAGCTCCAACACCCGAATGTGGCGTTCTTCAACGTTGCGTTCAAGCACCTGCCGCAAAAACCCAGCTGATTTGCCATGCGATAATCGTCCATCACGTTCGCCAATTCCGCCCTTGTATATAGGCGCGAGCATGTTCAACGTGTCGAACGCAGCTATTTGAACGTACCGAGACGATGTGCAGCAGACCATGCAGTAAATAACTTTAGACTTTCGTCACGAAGCACGTTGCCGACAATCTCCACATCGCTCTGACTGAGCTGTTTCATCTGCAGGCTGGAAATAGGTATGTAGTCGATGGCGGATGCTTCGCTGTCTTCATTGCGCGCGGCGTAGACAATTCGTGCCAGCTTAGACCATACACATGCGCTAAAGCACATCGCGCACGGCTCGCAGGTCGTGTAGAGCACACAGCCTCGAAGGTCGGGTGAGCCACGCTTTTGCCCTGCCTCTCTGATGGCTAGCACTTCGGCATGCGCAGTCGGATCCATACTAGCGTTCACTCTGTTGTGAGCGACAGAAAGTACGAATCCCCTCTCATTGACGACACAGGCGCCAAACGGCATGTCACCCTGTTTAACCGCTTCATGCGCCGCCTGCATCGCGATGCGTAAGAAGTCTTCGTCGGTCATAGCAGCACCCTATTGGATGAGTATTTTTATGGGCCTGATCTTAGACATTCTCGCCCATAACACTTGTATGAACGACTAGGGAAAGTGCCAGTTACTTCATTGAGTCTCGACTGTAAGAATGATCCATGAAGCACAGCAACCGTAAATCGCCCGCAACCGGCCATTGCCGGAGTTCTCCATTGACCGGGTTCGGCTCAACTCGTTTCCCTTTACATTTCTATAAGGAGTGTCGCGATGTCATTCACACGTTGGTTTATATATATCTCGTTCGCCGGCGGTATATTGGCTTTGTCGCTCCAGCCAAGCGGCATTGCCAATGCCACATCAACTTCTACCATTCTGGTGGTCAACCCTCATGAAGGGAGCAGCCAAGACACGCTACAACGTGACTCCGCCAACGAGAAAAAGTTCTTCTCCGGCGCTGAGTCTAGTGGGAAAATGGAAAGTGATACGGATGTTCAACCCGGCGGCGATCGGATGGATAAAAATTCCAAGACCATCGATCAATCTCGTGACCAGGGTGGCGAATCCCAGGGGTCCAGTGAGAAAGATCCAAACTACGGAAGTGGTGGGGCCTCTGACCCACTCAACTTAAAGAATCCTGGAGAGAGCGGCGCCGGGACTGGGACTGGCGCAGGCAGTCGGTAGCTTTTCATCTATGTTGTAGCAGTGGGCAGAGTGCACTCTGCCCACTGAATGGGCGTTCGAAAAGTTTCTGATTCTGTTGACTCTCCCGTCTGTGGCGGTGTCCTGCCGGTGGCCTCTCTAAGACGCTCTTAGCGAGTCTTTCATCTTTCGCGTGAGTCTCTGGCGGACCGTTACATAATCTCCCCACGGATCCCGCTTCAGCCCGGTCAAGCGTGCCATCACATTTTCTACAGTAAAATGATCCGACCGTACATCGACCGACAATTCCTCCCACGCGAGTGGAACCGAGACCGGCGCTCCCGCCCTCGCCCGCGTCGAATACGCGGCAATGGCAGTGGCTCCTTTTGCATTACGTAAATAATCGACGTAGATCTTTCCTTTGCGTTGCTGCTTCGACATATTGGCAATAAAGCGGTCAGGAATCAGGCGCACGAGATGATCCGCCAACCCTTTGGAAAACGCTTTGACTTCATCCCACGTGTGAACACGCTGCAGCGGCAGCACGACATGAAGGCCCTTCCCACCTGTCGTCTTCACAAAGCACGCAAGATCCAACTCATTCAGCAACGTCCGGACGAGTTGTGCCGCTTCGATGACGAACTTCCAGGGGACTGTTGGATCCGGGTCCAGGTCCACAATGATACGGTCAGGACGGTCGAGCTCATCCTGCTTCGCTCCCCACGTATGCAATTCCAGCACGCCCATCTGAACGAGCCCGATGACTGCCGGTAGAGAATCGGCGATCATGTACCAGGACACCCCATTGGCTTCGGATATTTTCACTCTGCCGATCGTGTCAGGAACCGTGTCGTTCGCGTGTTTTTGATAGAAACAGTCTTTGGTATATCCCTCCGGACAACGCACGAGCGTTAAGGGCCGGTCTTGTAGATGAGGCAAGAGCCATGGACTCACGTGTTCATAATATCGGGCCAACGCGATTTTCGTGATTCCCTGATCGGGAAACAGCACTCGATGGGGATGACTCACCGTCACTCCCGCAACCCTGGTCGACACGTCGGCAGCTGCCTGGTTCTTCTTCGACGAACTTCCTGCCGCGCGTGCGCGGCGCTGATTGAAAATCTTCGAGGCGCCACTCGAACCGGCGCCCGCAAGCCTATCGTTTCCCGGCCCTTCTCTGATCACCGACTTGGCAGTTTTGTCTTTGCGTAATCCCTGAAACACCGCGTGCCTCAGGAGACCGTCGTGTGTCCATTCGGCAAACGACACTTCAACAACCAGTCGCGGCTTTACCCAGTGCACCCCACGCGCGTCGACACCGCTCGGAGGATTGACAAATGGGGCATGCCGCAACTCCAGCGCAGTCAACCGATTGTGCAACGCCTTCAACGAGCGTTCGGACAATCCTGTTCCCGTTCTTCCTGCAAACAAAAATTGTCCTTGCTCATCGTAAATCCCCAGCAATAATGCTCCAATAGCTACGCGGGAGCCTTGCGGGTCGGTAAAACCTCCAATAACGAATTCCTGGCGACGACCGCATTTAACTTTGATCCAACTGCTATGACGCCCCGAACGATAGACCGCGTCAGCCCGCTTGCACATGATCCCTTCCATCCCCCGGCGGCAGGCTTCCCCGAAAACGACCTCCCCTCGGCCTGCTATATGGTCACTATAGCGAAGCAATCCGGAGGACTCGTTTGAAAGAATTGCCGCCAGCGCTCGTTTACGGTCAAGGAGTGCGACCTGCCTGAAGTCCGATCCGTTCATATACAAGAGATCGAACACATAGTAGGCGAGGTTCGTTTCCGATCGCGTATCGAACGCACGCTGTAGGGCCTGAAAACTTATGCTGCCGTCGGGCATCAGAGCGACCACCTCCCCATCAAGCCATGCGTTCTTGACGGGCAACGCCGCAGCCGCCTTGGCGATCCGCTGGAGTTTCGTGGTCCAATCGTGGTCGTTTCTCGTAACAAGTTTTGCAGACTTATTCTTCACACGACACAGCATCCTATAGCCGTCGTATTTCAGCTCATGCACCCACTCATCCCCTTCGGGAGGCTTGTCCGCCAAGGTTGCCAATTGCGGAGCGATCCACTCCTCCTGAGGCGTATGGCGGGCCCCTGCCAATTGTTTCGTTCCCGTATCCTGGTGACGGGAAACTGAGTGGGCTTGCTTCTTGGCCGAACGATTCGAGTGCCACACTCGGGGATGGCCTGACGCGATCTGCTCGATGGTCCGCCTACTGGCCACGCTCTCCGGAAAATTCTGTGTCACATCACTTTTCTCCCCACTACGGGCTTCACCATCCCTCTCCTTGATCAGCAGCCAATTCTCTTTGTTCCCTCGATGTCGCGCTCCCATTCGAACCAGGCTCCACAGGCCACGCAGCCTCTGACCATGGAGGCTAAACTTCAGCCGGCCGAGACGATAATCTGCCAACGGATCCCTGATAGGAGACCAATATCCCCGATCCCACAGCAACACCGTCCCTGCGCCATATTGTTTAGGCGGAATGATCCCTTCGAATCCGCCATAATCGAGCGGATGGTCCTCCACATGCACCGCCAAACGCTTTTGCTTGGGATCCAGGCTGGGCCCTTTCGGAACCGCCCAACTCTTGAATGTTCCATCGAGTTCCAGTCGGAAGTCATAGTGGAGATGGCTCGCGGCATGTTTTTGAACACTGAACTGCAGTCGCGTAGAGGGGGATTGCGATGCGCCGCGCGGCTCGGGGGTCTCTTTGAAGTTACGCTTGTTCCAGTACTGCTCGAGGCCCATCTGTAGTCCACCCAATGGGATTTGGTGCCCACGGCGTAGCAGTCGTGTGTTCTAAATCGACATTCCTTGCGACAAGGGGTGTCGCCATCATGCGCGATTTATGCAGCTTTTCGATGGGAATGCAGTTTCTGTTTATTCGATGAACGCTTCGATCGGGATGACGACTGTCCTTTTGCCTGCACACTTCGCTTCAACAGCGCCATCAGATCAATGACTTCGCCCCTCGCCGGTTTCTTATCATTCTCATCGGCATCAGCCTCGGTAATGACCTCCGTTTTCCCCGCCTTGATTCGTTTGTCGATCAGCGTAAGAAGGTCTTCGTGATAGGTATCCCGATAACTTTTCGGCTTCCACTGGTGTGTCATTTCTTCCACGAGCCTCTTGGCCATCTCGATCTCGCGTGGCGAGACACCGGATGCTTTCAAATTACCCAAGGGCACCTCAAGATCCTTCGCCGACTTCAGCTCGTTCTCATACCGCAGTGTGTTCAACACCACGACGTCGCCGGTCGGGATGAGCGCCGCAAGATACTGCCTGGTGCGAATCACGACGGTGGCAATGCCGATTTTGTTAGTCGCCTTCAAGGTTTCTCTGAGAAGGGCATATCCTTTCTCGCCGCGCTTGTCCGGGGCCAGATAGTACGGCGTTTCGAAATAGGTGGGCGCAACCTCTTCGGCATCGACAAAGGCCACGATGTCTACCGTCTGTGTGGCTTTGACATTGGCACGTTTAAAATCCTCTTCGGTCAGGATCACATACCGCTCTTTTTCGTACTCATAGCCTTTGACGATGTCGTTCCATTCGACTTCTTTATTTGTCTCTTTGTTGTACCGCTTCATCCCGACCGGCTTCATGTTGCGGCGGTCCAACATAGTCAAATCGAAACTATTTCGGTTCTCGGCGGAATATAAGACGACGGGGATGTTGACCAACCCAAAGCTGATGGCTCCGTTCCATATTGCACGCGACATGATGGGCCTCTCTTGTAATGCGGACAAGCAGTACGGGTAAAACAGATCACCCGGGACGTCGACACAAATCATGGGGGAGAGCGGAATCCCCTACCGGTAATTCTGCGTGATCGACGCATGAGCGGAAAGACGTGTGTCATGCTCTGCCATGATCTTCTCTACGGTATCGGTATCGCGCTTTTCGTTGCTGCGTCGTAATCCGGGGTCGCGACGCGGCTGAACAGAATGATCGTTGAGGTTCCGTCGGCCGAATCAATGTACAAGCTCACGTTCGCTTCCTTCTTCTCGATCATCATGCGGCGCGGACAAGGAATACTTCGGTACACGTGATCTTGCGAATTATCGCTCTTGCGCACCATGATCGATAATATTTCGTCTGTGCGATCGAGGTGAAGGATCAGGGCTTCAAATGGCAGTCCGGGGGTCACATGCGACGCGTTGCGGCCTTCGTCGCGCGGAGCCACGTCCACCAACCACTCTTGGTGATCTTGGGTGAACTGCAGGCAAAAGGTGCCCCACTCCCCGCGAGCGATCTCGCGCCCTGTTCTCGTTTGACTCCTGTCTGTGGTTCTTTTCATTATTGATGATCATTTCTGCGATCAGCAGTTTGGCCGGAATCAGATTGGGGAACCTCGTAAAACTCGTAAATGAGGACCTGATCGAGACTGAGGTCCGGCCAGTTATTCTTGTCAAAGCCAGGGGCATTTTTCAGATCCTTTTGGTGTACATCAAGCGAAAGCTTCTTGCTCGTGTGATCCAGCTGAAGTGCCTCCCACGGTACGGCAAAGTATTTGTCCCCGATTCCGGCAAATCCTCCGAATTCGAGCACGGCATACTCGACACCACCTTCATCGGGATCGATGACCAAGTCTTTAATGTTCCCCAGATTTTTGCCGTCGGTGCCTTGCACGTTCATGCCGATGAGATCGCTGGCTTTCAAGACGCCACTCTTGTCGCGTGCGTGAGCCGGAAAGCTGGATGTGATCGCCAGCGCAACGACCAGGACACCGAACGTCAATAGATGTCCAACGTTCTTCCCGTGGGTTTGCATCTTCATGATATGGCCTCCCAATCGAGCAGCAGACGCCCCACTGCCCCACTGTGGAATTTATTTGGCAGTTACTTTGGCCCCTTTGGACCTGGCTTCCGAAAGTCCAATGGCAATGGCTTGCTTTCTGTTGCTGACTCGCTTGCCACTCTTCCCGCTCTTTAAACTACCTTCCTTCAGTTTATGCATCGCGCGCTTGACCGATCGTTGTGCCCTTTTGTCATCCTTGGTCATATTCGATTCATTTCCATCCATCGACATGAACTGGTGAGTCGCGTTCTGATCGAGAAAACCCGGTTTAGACCTTGACACTCGAACTCACGGAGCGTGTCGACGCAAGTGGGTGACAGCATACATAAATCATATAGCGTGTTCTGCATGGAGGAACACTAGCGGTTGCCCTAGGTGCAGGGAGATTTGATGACCGAGAGGAGCAGGTATGGTGGGAAACACCGAGTCGGAATAAAGTGGTGATCGGCTTACTGCGGCGGGGGTGGCAATTCCGGAACGGTCGTTTCCATAACTTTGAGGACTTGTCCTTGATCATCCATACGGATGGCGATACGTTCTCCTACCGATAATCCCTTAAACAAGTCTGTACTCTTTATCGTGAATGCGACCGTCTGACCTAGATCTGTTGTAATCTTTCCGCTCATCTTGGACACATCCAGCTCCTTGAGCGTTCCGGTGACGACATGCGAACCCTGGCCCAAAGGCTCAGGTGACGCTGCCAATGCCGTCGCCAAAGAAAAAGCACAGAGTAGCAGGGCGAGCACCCAGATCATCTTTACGGGCATGGTATCTCCTGGGTATTGGGCGACATCTGATTCGCCAATTTCGGCGCAGGGGGCCCTGGTGACGGTGAAGTAGGTTTGGGGAGAGGGTCGGTTGGGCCTGGTGAAGGCTGAGGGAGTTGGTTCGCCTCCATGGCGTTGACAATGGCAATGACAGGACCCTGGAGAACAAGCGCCAACAAGACCGACAACTCGATCATTCCGCGTTTCATAAGTCCCTTTCGCGACGGATAGGCTGCCTCTAAGAAGATATGTTTAGGCCCCTGCTGGACTTACTGACGACATCATCATAAACAGAAAGCACCTGTCTGCCTGTTCAATATTGATCATCCCATTCGCGCACCCTTCAGATTATTCCGAAGTCGGCTTCGTGACTCCAGCGGCAATGTGCCCCTCAAATCTAGGTTGAATAAATATCAAAAGTGTATCGAAGTGCACAGAGCTGAACCTTTTATCATGAGAAGGTTGCATGATCATGACGGCGCGACCGGGCGACGGAATGCGTCTGGGCATGGTGGCCGAGCGGAAAGCTATCGATAGTGTGGCGATCGATGTGAGGAAAGGAACGCGTGGACAGGATCATTCACCAACTCAAAGGGAGGAAGCACCATGGAATCAATGGACAGGCCTGAGTCTGGAAATCTATCGGGATTTTTTGTTGGAGCGTTAGTCGGCGCGGGGATTGCGCTGCTTCTTGCGCCTCAGACTGGCGCGCAGATGCGCGGACTTCTTCGCGACTGTGCGGCACGCGCCAAAGATGAACTCGATGGAGCCGTCGATCACGGGGTCGAAGTGATGGACAGTGCCGTTGAACGCGGTCATGAATTCGTAGAGAAGGGAAAGGAGTCATTGCGTGAGACGGGCCGTCAAGCGAAGGAATTTGCGGAGACGGGAAGAACAGTGCTCCATGACGCAAAGGACGCACTCGCGTCAGAGCATCGTTATTAATGGCCATCCAGACACACGTGCCACAGGAAGAGCGCTCACTTTCAATAACAGGAGGATTTATATGTATCGCACAGCACTAGTCGGCCTTTTCGGAGTCAGTCTTATGTTTCTGACGGCCTGCCAATCCATGACCGGAAAAACCGCAGGGCAAAACATAGATGACGCCTCAGTCACAGCTTCGGTTCAAGGAAAGTTAACGGCGGACAAGCTGTCGAATTTTTCTCGTATCGATGTCGATACAGACCGAGGGATCGTCACGTTGAACGGCGTGGTCCGATCCGCTGAAGAGCAATCGCGGGCGGTAGAAATCGCGCGGCAGGTGGAGGGAGTGACGAAAGTGAACAACAATCTACAAATCCAATCGACCTCAGCGCAGAATCCCTGATCTGGGGACGGGAGGTCTTGCTGGAGAGATGGTTCTAGGCCTCCCGCTCCTTCAGTCTGTGCAAGACACCGAGGGTTTTTGTCTCTCCATGAGTATTCGCTGAATCGCAAGTAAGGACACATCCAGTGCAGCGCAAAAAAGTTCGGTATGCCGTGGTGGGGTTGGGCCACATTGCACAGGTAGCCATGCTGCCCGCGTTCCGACACGCACGCACAAATTCTCAGCTATGCGCTCTGGTATCGGGAAGTCGAGCCAAGCGATCAAAGCTTTCTGCAATGTACGGGGTCGAACACACCTACGATTACGATCGATATGATGAATGCCTGCGAAACGGATCGATAGACGCCATATACCTCGCACTTCCGAACCATCTGCATAAACGATATGCCACAGCGGCCTTGCGGAGAGGCGTTCATGTTCTTTGCGAAAAACCGTTGGGTCTCACCGCCTCAGATTGCGCAGCGATTATACGCGCAGCGAAGGACGGCGGCGCAAAACTCATGGTTGCGTACCGCCTGCACTTCGATCAGGCGAATCTGAACCTTATCAGCCTGGCGCAGTCGGGACGTCTGGGGAATTTGCGCATCATACATTCGCTATTTACTCAACAGGTTCGCCAGGGAGACACGCGGTTGGATCCGAAGATCGGCGGAGGACCGTTGCCCGATATTGGAATCTATTGCATTAATGCGGCCCGTTACGTGTATCAGGCGGAACCGTACGAAGCACTCGCCATGCGACTAAGAGGCAAGGACCCACGATTTCGGCGTGTGGAAGAGATGGACGGAGCGCTTCTGCGATTCCCGGGCGACCGTCTTGCGGCCTTCGTGTGTAGTTTCGGAGCGTCGGACCGTGCCGACATTGATGTCATCGGAACGAAAGGGAGTGTCCGACTCGAATCCGCCTATGAATATTCCGTCGGCATGAAGCAAGTCACCCGTATCGGTGAACTCACGAAGACTCAACACTATCCGGTTCACGACCAATTCGCGCCACAACTGCGGTATTTTTCGGATTGCATTCTTCGGGACCGGAAGCCTGAGCCGTCCGGCCAGGAAGGCATGATCGACGTGACGATCATAGAAGCTTTACAACGGTCAGCGCGAACCGGGCTACCCGTGAGGGTGAAGGTGGCATCGAAACGGGTCCGGCCCTCACTCAAACACGTGATGCGACTCGCGCGTCCCCGGAAGCCGCCAATGGTTCATGTGAAGTCACCAACACGGTGACCTAGCAGCGGCGCTCCGGCGCATGACCGTTCCATAGAACTTTGTGACTTCATCAGAAAATGAAAGAGGGTAAAAGGATATGCAAAGCGGGAATGCGCTAAGAACTCCCGGCAAGCGATCAGCATCCACAGCCGTCCGCAAACTGAAACGCCCCCTGAGTCGGACCGCCTCCCCGACGGACAGGGAATCGGCGACGGGTCGCGGACTTGTGTCCCCTACCACAAACCGACACAGAGTACCGGCACAAGACCTCACTGTTCTGGCCTCGGGCTTGGGGCGGGCTCTGGCACAAGTCTTTCTGCATGTACGGATCAGCAGGTTCAGGGCATCCTTTGCGGATGCGCAGCAACTGGTTCGTAAGCATCCTCTGCAATTGGTGCTCGTAGGAGTGGGTCTTGGCTATCTTTTCTCGAGAAAAGTGAAATAGCGATGTCACAGGCGCATAACACAGGACGCCTCGGTTTTGACGCAATGGTGGTCCAACCCCCGAGAGATGTGCGCACCCTCGTTCGACAGGAAGTGGCATTGGCGCGACACGACCTGAATAAGCCGATAGTCTCTCCGCAATCATCATAATACCGGATACCGGTGTTGAGCCATGTCTAGACGACAGCTGTTTACAGTGACATTTTTACTGTTGTTTCTCCTGCTCCTCTGGGAATTGGGAATTATTCTCAGTCCCTTCTTCTCGCCGATTCTATGGGCTGTGATCCTTGCGACCACGACGTATCCTGTATATGTCTGGTTGCTGGCACGCGTGGGACATCGCGAAAATGTTGCCGCCGGGATCATGACTGGAGGGGTACTGATCACGGCAGTGATTCCTGCCGTGTACGGCTTGATCCTCGCCGGCCAGCAAGGTGTAGAGGCCTATGAATATGTCTCAGAGTGGCTGAAGGCAGGCCATCTGAATGATCTCGGCGCGCTGTTCGCCAAGGTGCCAGGGGTGGGATCGCTGAGCCAGGAACTGGTGGGCCACATCATCGTTGCCGGCAGCGGACAGATCGAGACATCCCTTATGGAAGGTGGGAAATCCGTGAGTACGTTCCTGCTATCACAAGGGGTGGATTTTGCTCGAAATGCGTTGCTCTTAGCGACAAACTTTCTCATCATGCTGTTCACGTTGTTCTTCGTGTTCCGCGACGGAGCTCAAACGTATGACACAATCTTCCGGGCGACCCCCCTCGAGGAGGAGCACAAGGCGAAGATCTTCGAACGTCTCAGTACGACTATGAAGGCTGTCGTGAGGGGCACTCTGTTAACCGCCGTGGCCCAGGGTGCGACGGCCGGGGTCACGTTCTATCTGTTGGGCGTGCCCTTTTCGGTATTTCTCGGCGCGTTGTCAGGACTGCTGTCTATGCTCCCCGTCGGCGGGACGGCGATCGTGTGGGCTCCGGTCGCATTGTATCTATTGCTCAGTGGCTCAGTGGCCAAAGGGGTCATTCTTATCGGCGTTGGCGCCGGCCTGGTCGGCCTGATGGACAATCTGCTGCACCCTCTTCTCGTCGGCGCGAAAGCGCATCTCCCGGTACTCCCCCTGTTTCTGGCGTCGTTCGGGGGCCTCGCCTATTTCGGATTTCTCGGCCTTTTTATCGGCCCCATTCTCCTCGCCGTTGTCCTCGTTTCGTTTGTGATCTACCAGGAAGAATACCAGCAACAAGGCAGCGACATATTCATCGGCGCAACGACGGATCCCAAAGAGGATCCGCGTACGACTCCTAAGCTGGCAAAGATATTGTGAATGCGGCTAGACGCCTTTAGGGGTGAGTTGGCAAAACTAGGGGAATTCTGAGTGGTTGTTTGTACGAGTCAGTGCGACGATCCGTCGTAGTGATGCGAACTCGGCCATGCTGTCGGAGACTGTCAAACAGAAATAATTGGGAAAAGTGCCCCGTAACGTCGGGTTTGAGGCCATTGATCCGTTTGAGGCCATTGATCCGATGACAAGCACTACGCGACACGAATCGAGGGAGGATGTATGGCGAATTACGAACACGCGATCGATGCCAGGGCGACCTTCATCACATTGATGCTTCGCGAAGACCATCAAAAGCTCAAGGACCTGTTTGACCAGTTTGGGAATACGGAGAATACAAACCAGAAACGGACCATCATGAGGACGGCGATCGCAGCCCTGGAGGTCCATGCCACACTCGAGGAGGAGTTGATTTACCCTGCCTGGAAGGAACACGTTGCAGCGCAAGGTCTGACGGACGAGGCGTTCGAGGAACACCATGTCGTTCACTCGCTGATCAAAGAGCTCAAAAACATGAACCCCGAGGACGAGAGCTACCTTGCCACGTTTACGACCCTGAGCGAACACGTCACGCGCCATATCAAAGAGGAGGAGGGGAAGATGTTTCCCCAAGCGGAGAACGCAGATTTGGATTGGGACAGACTGACGAAAGAAGTGATCCAACGGCGTCAGCGCTTGGAACAAAAAACGTTATGGCTGCTGGGGGTGCCTGTTATCACCGGCGAGAGGGAGATCGTGTCTGCAACCCGTGGAGTCCTTTCCTACAGACCAGGACCTTCGCTCCGTAAGTGATCCTCGCACCCCTATAAACTCTCGAGCCTGAAAATAGCTGACTACGGCGCATCCTGATCGCGCCGGCCCGTGGGTACATACTGTTCCGCAGTTTTGTCAGGAGCGAGCCGGCGATTCCCTCCGACTGCCGAGTGAGAAGCAGCTCACGGCGCAGATGAAGTCTTGCTGTGGTGTTTACGAACGGTCTTCTTGGAGAGATGAAACGTTCCGCTATCTTGTGTGGAAGTTTGGTTGACTCCGATGCGGGTCACCCACCATTGTCCCTCCCCTTCTGAAAAATCCTGCGCAAACTCGACTCTAAATCCACCCTCCCGGTCATTCTCCTTCTGAAACCACAGGCCCTGCCAGGTATGACCGATGAGCGAGCGTGTCTCGAATCGCCCGTCCTTCCAATCGTAATGACCGTTGCCTTGCTCGTCGAGCGTCAGCCGAACGGCGGCACCGTCAACATATTCCCACTCACCAGCCAGAATATGGCAGTCTCCGACCTGGCACGCTGTCGATGGAGGAACAGAATCCGTTGGACTAGCATGATGAACCGCCGGCTCGGCGCAAGCCGCAGCAAGCAACGCGCAGGCGAGAAGAAGGAGAGGGGGACTTGTAATGGGAGAATAAAGAATTTTGTGTGTATCCGTTGCTCGTAAAATAGGCCAACCCTTATGACATCGCGCCTTTGAGACGTCCGCAAAGAGTATGACTTCTGCGGCAGCTGCCACTGGCCGAGCGAATCGCGACTAATTTCATTCCCTGACAGGCATCAGATCATTGGGCCGAGCGAATCGACAGCGCGTGATTCTTGTTGTTCACCTTCGCCTCAATCTGATCTCCCTTCTTGACTGTGCCCATCAAGTCAGTAGTTTTGTCCGTATGCAAACGGACTTCCTTACCGCCATCCATCTTCACGAAATAGTTAGCATTTTCCACGCGAATCAGTTCGCCTTTGATCATCTTTTCACCAGCGGCGTCATTTTTCTCATTGTCCACGTTCTTTTGCTTGTCATCGTCAGATTGAAAACCTTGCCGATCACTGACGGCGTCAGTTTTCATCACATCTGATGGCGCCGGCGCATGCTCTGCCTGCGCCGCGTTGGACATCCCGAGGCATAGCAAGAAACCACACGACAGGACACCGACGACTTTTGAAATAGATACCATGGGAGCCTCCCCGGTTAAATGTAAACCAACCTACAAGTAACTGTACGCTTCCCGGACCCTTGGTATCTGAGCAATTTTGACCAGGACGAGAAAATTTCCTGGCCTTTGGGTCATGAGTCCGTAGGCCAGGAACGAGATGAGCTATCGTAGCCTCTGCATTAATATAAAGCGACCTGCTTGCACCTGCGAGGCACCCCTCGCACGACTCATGCAGAACCATCCTGCCGACTCACACTACGAGAATTACACTATCTCTTGCTGATTCGAGCGAAGCGTCAGCGAGCCACAGGTTGGTCTGTGAGAAACGAACTCGCGTGACCTTGAGCGTTCACTTTCGCAATAACATGATCTCCCGGTTTAATCAGCCCTGCGGATCTCTTTTCAGTTGTGGAATCAACATGCATTCGCACCTCTTTTCCATTCTCCTCTCTGACGACATAGTACGGCCCATCGATACGCAACACTTCACCCTTGACCGTCGTGCCGGCTTCAAAGTCTTTTTCATCCGACACGGTAATGATCATCGAATCAGACTGGCCAGTATTGAACCTGTCTGCAGACGACGCGACATTCGACAGCCCCAGGGACAGCACGACGCCACAGGATAGGACACCGACGACTTTTGGAATCGATACCATGGGAGCCTCCTCGGTTAGGTTAGATGGACCACACGCCCCTCAGCGTACGCGCGTCGGGTCTGTTGCACTGAGCAATTTTGACCAGATCGCAGAATATTTCTCTTGGTGTGGCGGAGCGTCGTGGTCGAGCGGGTACGGAGGAGTTTAGTTGGCCGCGTGGGGCACGGTCGATCGTGCTTGTGAGGAGACCGGCGCCGCCGGGACCTCGCGGTCCTGCGGGGTAAGTTGGGTCCGAAGTTGGGCGAGGCGCTGCCGAATCGTCTTGAGCAGGGGCTGCTCGTTGACCGCCGCCCGGGGGGCCTGCTCGAGCACCTCCTCCCAGACTTGTACGGCGTCGCGGCCGTGGCCCTGCTGTTCCAACGCCAGGCCCACCTGATAGGCCGCGTCGAACGACGCCGGACAGGCCGCCGCGCGCCGGAGGACCTGCGTCGCTTCCTCCCCGCGCCCTTGTGCCTCGAGCACCGTCCCCAGCCCAAGGGACGCGCTCACCAAACAAGCGTCATTGCGCAGCGCCGCGCGATACAGATCCGCCGCGCCCTGGGGGTCGCGCAGCCGAGACCGCAGTTCCCCCATATTCTTTAACAGCACGGGATCGCTCGGGGTTTTCGCGAAGGCCCGCTCATAGGTCGTATGAGCCCGCTCCGTCTCGCCTTTCGCCGCCAACGCCAGCCCGAGATTGCGTAACACGTCGGGCCGGTCCGGGTCGAGCTGCAAGGCCGCTTCATACTGGTGAATGGCGAGCTCCAGAAGGTCGCGATCCTGGCGCAGGACTGCCGCCATCAGATGCAGCAGATGCGCGGTGGTGAGGAAGGTGCGCGTGGGCAGTTCCGGCTCGAGCGGGAGGCGCGGGACCGCCCCCATCGGCTGGTCCGAAAAGGCAATGCGGTGCTGCGCTAACCAGGCGCGCAGCCGAGACACCGGAATGGAATAACTGAGGCCGGCGCGCAGCATGGCCGTGCCAAGCCGCTCGCCTTGCGCATTCTTGACGTGCTCCAAATACGGCACGGTCTGGACGACCAGCCCCGCGAGCGCCCCGCTCTCGCTGTCCACCAGCGGGCCGCCGCTACTCCCGGCGTTCAGCATCCCCACGGTCTGCACGAAGGGCAGCGGCTGCCCCTCGGTTCGGGATCGCCCCATGGCCGCGCCGGTAATCGTCATCGGAATGACCGACGTATGCAGCGTCAATCCCATGTGTAAGACATCCGAGATCCGCGGATAGCCGACCGCGATCGCCGGCGTGCCCTCGTCCGGCACCGCCGCCGCCAAGGGCAGGAACGGCACCGGCTGGTCCGTGTGGACGCGGAGCGCGGCCAGATCGAGGTCGGCGTCGAGCGCCAGGACCGTGGCCCCGGCATCGATCGCTTGATTGCGGATATAGACATACAGGCGGGTGGAATCTTCCACCACGTGAGCATTGGTCAAGACCACCTGCTCCGAGATGAACACCCCGCTGCCGAACGAGAGGGCATGGGAGTCCGGGTTGATCCCCACGATTAACACGGTCGCGCCTTTGGCCTGGCGATAGAGCTCGCCCGGGGTCAACGACCACGCCAGGGCGGGAATGGCCACCAGCAGGAGGGCCACCCAGACACACACCGTGGCGCGGAACGCCAGGGCGACGCAGGGCAGCGAGGGACTGGGACGAAGACGCGGGGCCGCGCGGTACGTGGGCTGAAGTAAGAGCGCCATGACGCCCGCACCCTATCAAAGCCCCAGACACGTGTCCAGTGCTTCCAAGTATTTAAGCGACCCACCCAGGCCATCAGGACAACAAGAGGAGAGTCCAGTTTCAGGAAACCACGAAGGGAAAGACGACTGCCGAGGCACCGAGCAAGGCACTCACCGCTGAGATTCAGGAAAGAAAGAGCGGACGTGTATTGAGAGGCTGTGAGCAATTGTGACCAGACTCTCCATGATGGAATTGTTAGCGTAGGCATAGACTCACACGTTGAGGCCGTAGACGGCCGAGAAGGGGAATTATGAAGACACACGATCTCATCACACTCTGTGCCGCTCTGGCCGTCGGAGCCACGCTCATCGCAGCACCGGTGACCGTGTCGGGCAAGACCACAGAGGAGACACCGAACGCGCAAGAATCACAACAGAAGAGAACGAGCTATGCCCCCGTTGATCTCAAAGAGGACGTTGCCGTAGTCATCGCTCGCATGAAAGCCGCAAAGCTTGCGGTCATGAAGCGGCAGATGGATTTGCTCAAGGAGCGGTACGACCTTGCAAACCGCCCGGCCAAAGATGTCACGATGTCCCGCGGTAAGCCTATCCAGGAAGGGATACGAGTCACACTTCCACAGGGGATAACCTGGGAAAACCTTCAGGCCATGAGCCCCGAAGAGATCCGGGAGAATGATTCGTTCCCAGCTGGATTCTTTCCGCTTCCGCATCCCAACCATACTGAAGGCGGGATGGTGTTCCCCACGTTCCAGATCGAGGAGATTCAGAAACAGGAGGGCCGTGACCTCACTCGCTTCGACCTGGATTTTGACCTGCCGACACATTTTTTACCGGAGTTCCCGCCTCCCATCTATCTGACAACACGGCCCGATCTCGGCGACGTGTCCCAGGGCAAATTGGTGACCATCGACAACTATTATGAATTCTTCAACGGAATTCTCAATCCAAAACAGCTTGAGGGCTTGCGGCTGCTCGTCACGGCGTTCCCGCAGCAGCAGTTCAACCAGACGGAAGACCGTCGCACCGTGCGTCCAAGCCGTGGCGTCACCTGTTTCGAGTGTCATGCGAACGGCCACACGAACGCCAGTACCCATCTGGCCGGAGACATCCGCCCGCAGGAGTTCCGTCATCGAATTGATACCCCCACGTTGCGCGGCTTGTACATCCAGCGGTTGTTCGGCTCGCAGAGGGCACTGAAGAGCGTGGAGGATTTCACGGAGTTTGAGCAGCGCGGCGCCTACTTCGACGGCGATCATGTGATCGGGACAAAAAAGGGAGCCAACATTCTCGACCGGGGAAGCCAGGTGCACTTCATGGCCGAGTTCCAGGAGATCTTGGACTTCCCGCCGGCACCCAAGCTGGGCATTGACGGCAAGGTGAATCCCCAAAAAGCCACCGCGGCTGAGAAGCGCGGACAGATCCTCTTCTTCGGAAAAGCAACCTGCGCGGGGTGCCATCAGGCGCCGTACTACACAGACAACTCCATGCACAACCTGAAGGTGGAGCGCTTTTACAAGCCGCGGATGATCAATGGACGTATGGCAAGCGCCGATGGCCCCATCAAGACCTTTCCGTTACGAGGCATCAAAGATTCCTCTCCCTACTTGCACGATGGGCGGTTGCTGACGCTGGAGGATACCGTGGAGTTCTTCAACCTCGTGCTAGGGACTCAGTTGACTACGGAAGAAAAACAGGATCTGGTGGCCTTTCTCCGCGTGCTCTAACCGCGATGAGGATGAGCCCCGTTGACACATTCCGGTACAACGGGAACACATAAAGAAATGGCGGTAACTTTCTGAACAATCAGGAGAAGAGAGGAGATGGCATATGAAAATGGAGGGGTCCTACAACGTTAAACCATTCGACTTACATGGGCTGGTCGGGATTTCTGACCGAACGATCGAGATGCATATTGCGCTGTACGAAGGATATGTGAAGGCCACGAACCAGCTCACGACCCAGTTAGGAGAGATGCTCAAAGATGGACGAATTGATCATGAGGAAATGCCGGCCTATTCGGAGCTGACACGACGCCTCGGGTTTGAATACAACGGAATGGTGTTGCACGAATATTACTTCGAGAATTTGCAGACAGGCGGAACTACGAAGCCCGATCGAGGCTCTGCGTTTGTGAAAGCGGCCGAAGTGAGTTTCGGCACGTACGACATGTGGAAATTAGACTTTTCCAGCGTGGGCAAGATGCGAGGCGTGGGTTGGGCTGTGTGCTCCCTGAATCCAGCGAGCCGCCGTCTTTCCAACCATTGGATCAGTCTGCATGAACATGGGCATGTGGCGGGGTTCATTCCGCTCCTCGTCATGGATGTATGGGAACACGCGTATCTGCTTGACTACAAACCTGCTGAGCGAGCGGCCTACATCGAAGCGTTCTTCTCCAATATCGCTTGGAAGGCCGTGGAGAAGCGGCTACAGCTCGGCGCGCCGGCATTGGTGAAAGCAGCCTGAGGATGAGAGGAACGCGTGAAGCGATTGTGATCGGCACAATAATACGGGGGGACTCCCCGACAGGAGGACATCGTGAAAGAAGCCACAACTACAGCGGCGCAACCTGGTACCACAGCGCCTCGGACTTCCTCGAAGGAAGGAATCATCGAAGAAGCCATCGGTCTGACTGATGTGAAGATACTCCGCGCTCGGGCACGACAAGGGGTCGAGGATGGCGCCATGACAGCGGGGTACAAGGCCAAAGTGGAGACGGTGATCAAGCTGCTCAATGAAGCCCTCGCCACAGAAATCGTGTGCGTCCTTCGCTACAAGCGCCATTACTTCATGGCCACCGGGCTGAGTTCCCTCAGCGTGAAAGGCGAGTTTCTCCAACATGCCACCGAGGAGCAAGTCCATGCCGATCAATTGGCCGATCGCATTGTCCAACTTGGGGGAGAGCCGAATTTATCCCCGGAAGGGCTGCTCAGCCGGAGCCACTCGGAATATGTCGAAGGCACGTCTTTGGTGGAGATGATCACGGAAGACTTGATTGCCGAACGGATTGCGATCGACAGCTATCGTGAAATGATCACCTATGTCGGCACTGATGATCCCACGACTCGGAAAGTATTGGAGGGAATTCTTGCGCAAGAAGAAGAGCATGCAGAGGACCTCGCCAGTCTCCTGAAGGAACTGGGTCCAGAATCGAAGTCTCATCGCTCGGGGCGTTAATCGAGCGGGAAAGAAGGTCATGCTATGGGAAAAGCGTTCATTCTCTGGTTGCTGGGAGTTCCGTTCACATTGCTCGCCGTGCTCTGGTTCTTCGGGGTGTTCCGATAAAACGAGGCTGGAGGGCCTGCTGGCCTCACAGGAGCTTGGTAGAGGAAGAGGAGTCTTATGATTGTGGAGATTGCCCTGTGTGTAGGGGCAGGAGCGTTGGTGGTGCTGGTCGGCTTACTGGTTCCTCTGTTGATACAACTCAGGAAACCGATAGCGGAATCGGAATACCTATTGATTCGCATGAACGCCGAGCTGCCGTTGTTGCTCAAGGAGATGCGGGCGGCGACGGAAAATCTGAACGCGCTCGTCGAGCATGCGCGGGGGGGAGTCGAGCATGCGGCTGTCCTGCTGCACGCGGCAGGAACACTGGGCGACACCGTGCAACGGGTCCATGAGACGGTGCATGGTGCGAGCCGATCCCTCCTAGGCAACCTGGCCAGCATCGTGGGGAGGTACAGAGCCACGAAGGGCATCGTCAAGACTCAGATCTACCGAGAATGAAGGTCGGTCAATGGCAAGTGACAGAGAATGTTTACTGGGAGCGGTGACCTGGCCGATAAGGCCACCGAGTTCATGGCCCAGGCGGCGGACAAGGGAGTGCAGAGCCACAGATTTTAGGTAGCTGTGCGACTTCATACAGAGGACATGACCATGGAATCCATAGCGATTCTCGGCATTCCGCTCATCATTTCACTCATGCTCGGCGTCGTCACGTTCGCCTACAAGGCACCCCCTATACGACCCGCGAAAAGATGATCGACCTCGTGTATTGAAGGAAAATTGAGCGATTCGCAGAGCGTTCAGGAACACACCGCCGCAGTCACGGGCCAGCCTATGCAACATCTGGATATTGGCTCCAGTCTCTTCGTATTGTTGGCTGCCACCGCCATGATCTATTGTTCATTAGGGATCACTCGTGTTTGACTGGTTGAAACAATGGCATCGTACCACCAACGGCACGATTCGCAGGGCTGTCGTGCCCGATTCGTCTCTCGATGCGCACATCCTCACCCAATGGACTGACGGCCGTCTACGATTGGACTTCCTTCTGGCACTGATCAAAAAATTGGGAGCTTCGTTGGAGCAGGAAGTAGAAACGCTGCGCCAGCTCGGTCATGCCGATCCCCAGTATGGATCCCAAGCCCGTCAGATGATCGAGCCCAACCTGCGGCGATTCACCTTCGATCAACATCTGCGGGCTGAGTGCCGCACGCTGATCCCTCTTTTACAGTTCTGTGCCCGGGATCTTGCACAATCTCAAAGCCGGGACATGACTAAAGAGTTGAACGCCCTCGCCGAGATCCAAGCTGCCATCAAGTTGGGTGATCGAGGCTGATACCCGAAAGCACGTTCATCGACGTTCCAAGGAGCTAATGCGAAGGATGCACCGGCCCGCTGTGAATGTGTCCTCAGCCCGTATTACAGGAGGTCGTGTCATGAACCTCTTACTCGCGTCTGCGTTGTTCTCAATTCTGGTGCTTGGCGCTCCAGGCTATGCACAAAACTCTTGCACAGACTGTCTGAAGCTGGCTCAGGACCAGTTGAAGCAATGCCTCGGTAATGCCATTAGCCAAGAGGATAAGAATTCTTGTGCGGAGAGACAGCAGGCAAAAGCGAAGGTGTGTGAGAACGCTGCGTGCGTGATAGAACGGGCCAACATTCACAATAACAAGGACGTCCTTCAAATAGAGGGTCTGTGAGGTGAGAACGTGGGGCGCTCTCAGCACAGACACTCTTCCTCGAGAAATGTCCCCGTGGTCGCCTCCTGATTGACAACCCCAACCATTTTTTTAGAATTATTGCTCTGGTTAGGTCGGTCCTTTCTGGAGGTTCAACTCAACTCCGCGTTTGAGCGGAGGTCTACCGTCAGGCAACCGCGCCTTAGCGCTCACAAGATCGGAGCCGTCTTTGTGAACGCACCGGACACATAGAGGTAGAGGGCCACGAGCCCCAGCGGAAGCAAAAACATGATGGTGATAAAGGTAATCATTTTGACTGAACCTTGTCGTCCGTCGACACCACGATGATCGGATATCGACGGACGTAAAGCTGAGTGTCTTGGGAGTAAGGTCTCAGGCTTTTTCCTTCAGCGTAAGATCGTTCTTCACCGACTTCACGCCGGGGACCTGCCAGGCGGTCCAAGACGCTTGAGCACTGGTCATCAGGTTCGACACCTCGCCGCTCAGCGAAACCACGCCCGCATTGGTCTGGGCATGGATACCCGCATCCTTCAGATAGGAATCTTTCGCGATCTGCGCATTGACCCGTGTCGTAATCGCGTCATCCTTGTCATCGATCGCCTCGCGTTTGGCAGGGGCGACGACTTGGAGGTCGTTCTTCACACTTTTGACCCCGTCGATGCCTTTGGCGATCCCTTCCGCCGCCTGCTTGGCTGTGTCGGAATCAACCTTGCCACGGATCATTACCGAACCCTGTGAAGTCTCGACATTGATCTCGCTCCCCTTAATCCGGGGATCGGCAAACAGCGCAATCTTGGTCTTCGCCGTCATCCATGTGTCACTGATCGGCGTCTTCTCGTCGGCCTTGCTGACCGCGTGCGCCGATCCGGTGATGAGTGCCCCACCAATTACTAAAGCCGTGCAGAGTGTCAATATATAGCGTGTGTTCATAGTCTTCTCCTTAACCGAAATGTAAAAGTGTGTCATCAGACGTCTATCGTGATTTGCATCCATTCAGCGAGGCTTCTTTTCCACGGCTTTCGGCGTCGGCTTCTCATGCCACGCGTCCGCCCACTTCATCAGCTCGATATTTTTCCCGGCATACCGTTCTTGAACTTTGCCGATAAATTTCTCGTAGTTGCCTTCGATCTGCTGCAAGTCATCATTGGTAAACTTGCCCCACTTCTGTTTCAATTCGCCTTTGAAATGCGTCCAGCTTCCCTTGAGTTGATCAGCATTCATCGCATCATCCTCCTGTGTGAAAATCCATACCTCAGCTTGACAGTGGCGTCAGATCATCACGCCGGATAACCATCGACATCCCGAGAGGCCCCGATCATGCAACCCGAGCGGAGCGCACTGTGATCACATGGATCGCAACCAACAGGTTCCCGACCAAGAACAGAACCTAGGAAATCTGGACCGCAACCGCGGTCACCCCGGCAAGATTCAGGGCTCCGGCAATCACACCGACCACTCCTTTCCATGGAATGCACACGTGAGTCGAATAGTCCTCTGGAGCATGGCCGGCGTCCGGGCCGCCTCCATCAGCAGACCGTGACATAGGGCAGACAGCCGTTCAGAAAGACTCTGACATCGAAACGGAGGAGACTGGAGAATCGGTCACGCCCGGAAGGATCAGGAAGCGCAAGAGATGGGACAGTCAGCGAGCTTCACACCTCGCACCATCACCTTGGGCGCAATGAGTACGGGAGTCAAGCAATCTAATTCAGCTTGGAATAGTCAACGCAATAGGCAGGCTAGGATGCCTTCATCTCTAACAATCGTCCACGAATCGACCGTGGGGACAGGTTTATCTGGTCTATCTGGTTTGTCTCGTCTATTTCGTTTGTCTGGTTTGTTTGGTTCGTTTCGTTCGCCCGGTCGGTGAACCAGATGAACTAGATAAACGAGATAAACCAAACAAACCAGAGTCGCTGGCCGACCCTTTCAGCATCTTGCTAATGCTCCAATTCGTAACGCACAGCTCTCAATAAATCCGGCATACTAAAGGGCTTCTGGAAGGTCTGCCGTGCCCCGAGGAGTTTCGCGACACTCAAGGCATGCGTTGCTTCTCCGGCTCCCGAGACCGCGATCACCTTGGCGCGGAGAAATTCACGCGTCAGCTCCAGGAGCAGGTCCAACCCACTCATCTCAGGCATGACAATGTCTGTGATGACCAAATCCGTCGGACTCTTGCGGTACAGCTCAAGCCCCTTGCGACCGTTGACAGCTTCCGTGACTTTGTATCCCGCCGCTCCAAGAGCGGAGCAGAGGAGCACACGGATGGTTTCCTCGTCATCGATGATCAAAATCGTCGCCATGGGAAAAACACTCCAGTTATTGGTTTCTTTGGTCTTTCTGGTTTCTTTGGTTCATCTCGTTTATCTAGTTCATCTGGTTCACCGACCGGACGAACGAAATGAACAAGACAAACCAAAGAAACCAAACAAACCAGATAAACCAGACAAGCGTCTTTTTATATCAGGACTCTTCCTCTTCAATATCCTCGATCGACTGTTTGAGCGCCTCGACAAAAGCCTCCGGCTGAGCCAGAGCCTTTTCCGTCAGTTGGAATTCAGAAACCAGCACGCCGGCCTTGTCGACAACGATCAACCGATAGCCCTGTTGCACAGTGACGCCCCCCTTTCGATCTGATGGAATGCGGCCACGAGCCTAGCATAGTGGGAAATGGATTTTATAGCGGGTGAGTGAGGAGACACTGGACCGCCGGTGCGCCTCTTGACGAAACGATCACAGTGCGGCATCTTCCAGATCCTCACGAAGAAGAATCGAGAAGGAGGCACCATGGCCATGGAGTCCGTCATGCTTTCGCTCGGAACGCCCGCTCCCCCGTTTGTGTTGCGCGATGTCGTGAGCGGTCAGACTTACTCGCTCGACTCGTTTGCCGGCAAGACCGCGCTGCTGGTCATGTTCATCTGTCGACACTGTCCCTATGTGGTGCACGTTGAGCGTGAGATCGCGAAGATCGGGCAGGACTACGCAGGCACAGGGCTTGGCATCCTGGGCATCAGCAGCAACGATCCGGTGAACTATCCGGATGACGCCCCACCGCGTCTGAAAGAGATGGCCGAGCGCCTCGGCTTCACCTTTCCCTTCTGTTTCGACGAAACCCAAGACGTAGCGAAGGCCTATCGAGCAGCCTGCACCCCGGACTTCTATCTCTTCAATGGTGAACGGAGGCTAGTCTACCGTGGCCAGCTCGACGACAGCCGGCCGGGCAGCAACAAGCCCGTCACCGGACGCGACCTACGCGCCGCGATCGATGCAGTGCTTGCAGGGAAGCCCGTCGATAGCAACCAACGAGCCAGTGTCGGCTGCAGCATCAAGTGGAAGCGGTGAGCGGGAGCGGTCAGGTGCCCTCCTTGCTCGCAGAACGCGCACGATAAAACAGTGCTCGTCCGATGCGCGCAGTCGAGGGCAGCCTTGACCACTCCCTTAGAGAGAAGTAAGCAAGCTTGGAAGGACCATTGATACTCGTGGTCGATCGATGCGCGCAGTAGGAGACCAATCAGGCCACCTCTGCTAAAGGAGTAAGGGAAAAGAAAGAGGGGGAGTACTCACTCAGAGTGTGCTCGTCCCACGGGCACAGTGGGACTGGCGTGGGTGCCATTCCTGTGGAAGAAAGTACGAGCGAGCTTGGAGGGATCTATTTGAATGATTCAGCTCGTCCGATGCGCACAATCAAAATTCTACCAGACAGACCAGACAGACGAGATAGACCAGATAGACCCGCTTCGCGTTGGCTACAACAACGCCAGCTGAGTCTGCGCCCACGCGTTGCCTTGAGCGGCAGCTCTCTCGTACCATCCCCGTGCCGTCGCATAGTCCTGCGGCCCGCCCCACCCGTTGGCATATAGCTGGCCGAGCTGGGCCTGCGCCCATGCATGGCCCTGAGCAGCGGCTTTCTCGTGCCATCCACGTGCCGCCTTATAATCCTGTGGCACCCCCCGCCCGTTGACATACAGCTGCCCGAGATTGTACTGCGCTTGCGCAACACTTTGGGTTGCCGCTTGCTCCCACCACTGTCGCGCCTTCGTGAAATCCTGCGGCACACCCCGCCCGTCAGCATACAACTGCCCGAGCTGGCTCTGCGCCCATGCATGGCCCTGGGCGGCAGCAAACTCGTACCACCTCCGTGCCGTTGCATAGTCCTGCGGCACACCCCTCCGCCCGCTTTCATACAGCTGACCGAGCTTAGTCTGTGCCGACGCGCTGCCCTGAGCAGCCAGCCTCTTCAGTTGCTGCAGATCTACCTCTGAAACCATGTCCGCCGAAGCACTAGGCGCATGTCTAGCGGCCTGGGCCATCTGTCGCTGCATCACATCAGGGCCATTCAGGCGTTGCTGTTGGGTTCCTGCCGTTGGCGCACTCCTCGGAAGTGTTGCATGATCATCCTTCGGAGTATGGATATGGGACCCCGCATCCCCTAGTCCCACAGCAGGATGATCGTGTTCCTCCGCTTCAACTACGAATAGGGCATTCCCCGAAAGTGTCGCATGTTCATCCGTGTGAGGCGGCTTGTTGGAAATAATCACTTTGGATTTTTTTGTGGTCGTAAATATGAGGATGACGGCAAATAGCACGGCGATCGCCAACATCGCCACTCGCGCAGGGGTAAAAAACTCATCCTTTTCCGGAGGTTTAATGTCCCATTTCTCATCTCGCTCGGGATCGAAGCGAAATGTTGTCCGGCAGGTGGGGCACGTCACGATCACAACGTTTCTCGCGTCGACCCGAAGCACCGAATTACACTCCGCGTCGGGACATCGAGTAATGCGAGCTTCGGGAGGTTTAGGCTTGGGCTGCCCTTGCCGCGCACTGCGGGCACGCAGCCCATCATCGTAGCGTTGTTTCAATTCAGGGTCGCGGAGCGTCTCGAACGCAACATTAATGTCCCTGCTCTTCTCCTCGGCCTTCGCCAGAAGCGTGGGGTTATGATGAAAGCGATCGGGATGCCAGACTTGTAATAGGAGTCGGTAGGCTTGGGTTATCTCTCCGGGGGTCGCCGATTCGGAAATTTCCAGAATGGAGTAATAATTCTCCATGCTAGACGCTCCAATACGATGGACATGTGTGCCTCACAATGAATGACATTCTATTAGGCCGGGGATCGAAGATGCAAGGACGGGGAGGAGCGGCCAGGCCACCTTTTGGGGAGAAAATCGAGTGAGGCTCGAAAGAGCAGGCTATGGCTTCGGAACCTCTAAATCTTTGCAAATCTTCTGAGCGAGGAAGTCGTTGATCTCGCGATGGCGGGGAACGGTGGACGCTTTGCCAGCAGCGCGGTTGACGTACACGCTATGACTCCCTCCTTCACGGAGGAACTGAACACCATGGCGTTTGAGGTGACGGATCAGATCGACCCGTTTCATGAAATAGAGGCGAGCGGCTCTCGAATCACAATCTTGTTCCGGAGAGATTCTTCTGCTAACGCGCGGTTAGACTCCAATACCAGTTGGACAGCTTCTTGAAGATTGGTTCGGGCTTCATCGAGCGTATTCCCCTGCGTATTTGCGCCGGGTAACTCCTCGACAAACGCGACATACCCTTCAGGTACTTGTTGGAAAACGGCGGTCAGTTGTTCCTTCATGGCAGTGGTCTCCTTACGCGTGAATTATAACAGAGTACATAACCTATGCCCACTCTCTGCCGGAAGAAGAGGATGAAGAGGAGCGGCCAGGTATGCCCCCCTTGCTCGCAGAAGCGCACCCGCTCGTTTGTTTGGTTTGTCTGGTTTATCTCGTTTATTTCGTTGGTCGCGGGACAGACTCAGAAGAGGTGCCGGATTCCGATCTAACCGGTGCTCAACCCTGGAGATCCTGTTTCAAGCGTTTGAGCAGTTGGTCCAATCGTTCCTGTTGAGGCGACGCCACGGTGATGAATCCCACGCCTAGCTCGCCATCGCGGCTCCAACGCACCGCCGCCCGGTCGATGCAAATAGGTGCAGGCTCGCCGGGCACGTCGAAGCGGAGGGACACCTGCATGCCTGAGTAGACCTTGCTGTCGGTCTTCGCGCGGCAGCCACTCTTCGACAGGTTTATGATCCTACCGACTAACTCACCGCGCGGTTGATCAGAGGGTATGCTCTGAAAGTGTACGGGAAAGCGCTGCTGGCGACGGAGATCCATGAGATGACGAGCCTACCCTTCGTCTGGAGCATAGCGCATACGAGGCTCAAGTGGTTCATGAAAACGTCTTTTCCGCGCCTAGCGCCAGGTTGAGCGTTACCAGGCGTAGGCTTCCGGTGCAGGACCGCCAGGGCCGGGGAAGATGCCGTCGAGTCGTTTTAGTGTGTCCTGGCTCAACGTGAGACTCAGGACTCGCATCGTGCCGTTCAATTGCTCAATCGTGCGTGGTCCGATAATCGGCGACGTGACGGCTTTTTGGTGCAGCAGCCACGCAAGCGCGACATCGGCAGAGCGCTCACCGAGTTGCGTGCACAGCGCCTCATAGGCTTCCAGCTTGGGACGGTACTTCTCGATGTCTTTTTTCACATCTTTGTTTGCGCGTCGACCGACCGTCGCCGGTTCCAACGCCCCGGCCAACAGCCCGCGCGCGAGCGGGCTCCAGGGGATGAGACCGATGCCATAGGCTTCGCAGGCTGGAATCACCTCTAACTCGATCGTGCGCTCATTCAAATTATAGAGACTCTGCTCCGACACGAGGCCGACGAAGTGGCGGCTGCGTGCCAATTCTTGCGCCTGGGCCAGATGCCAGCCGGCGAAATTGCTGCTGCCCGCATACAGAATCTTGCCTTCACGGACCAACTGCTCCATCGCCTGCCAGATTTCCTCCCACGGGGTCTCCCGATCGACGTGATGCATTTGATACAGGTCGATGCAGTCGGTCTGAAGGCGTCGCAGGCTCGCTTCGCAGGCCCGCTTGATGTGCAGGGCCGACAAGCGAGACTGATTCGGCCACTCGCCCATGCGACCGAACACTTTCGTCGCCAGAACGACTTTCTCACGCCGTCCTCCGCCCTGGGCGAACCAACGCCCCACGATCTGCTCCGTCCACCCCTCCCCCACTTTCCAGCCATAGACGTCCGCCGTATCGAAAAAGTTGAGGCCCAGCTCCAGCGCCCGATCCATGATGGCGAAACTGTCCGCTTCGTTTGTCTCCGGGCCGAAATTCATCGTGCCGAGACAGAGCCGGCTGACTTGCACTCCCGACCGGCCGAGATGAACATACTGCATACACAGGACTCCCTATCACACATACAAATGGAGGTTACGGCCTACTGAACGGCGTTCTGACTCTCCTCATTCATCGACCTCTTCTCATCATGTTTGGCGGGTTTCACAGGGAGATCTTTCTTGCCCGCCGCCTGCTTCGTGGCAGAAGGATCGCCGGCAGTCATACAACCGGTCATGGTGAGCAGGAACATGGAGAGGGCTATCGCCGTGACAATGGACATGGGACCTCCTTGATCCTGAGTGTTCTGGCGTCATGTATTCACACCACTAGCATGGAGTCGAATCTTCTCCTCCATACTCGCCATGACCTCAGCAAATTGTTCAGGTTCTGGCGCCGTTCTTTCATCGAAACATCCGGCATCCCGTAACTTGTACAGGTAATTGAACTCAGCGAGCCACTTGCTCTTGTTGGCTCTCTCTTCCGCAAGAGAATAGTAAATCTCGTGGCGCGGTGTCAGAGGCGCAGAGCTTTGCATGGCGTACATATCGCTAAGAATGGTTGAAACAGTTTTTTTGTGAACCACTTGCATGCCCCAGGGTGACATCAAGAAATAGACCAAGAGCGCGCCAGCAGCGAGAACCGCGAGAACGATCAAGAGGACTTCCATGATCCCTTCCCTTGCGTACACAGCATGCTCGTGGATTGAGCCTACTCCCCATCTGGAGAACAGCGCAAGCGGTGCACCTGCTCGTTTGTTTGGTTTTTTGGTTTTTCTGGTTTATCTCGTTTATTTTGTTGGTCTGATTTGTCTTGTTGGCCGGACCGTAAACTCAACCAGATGAACCAAATAAACCAGACAAGCCAGGGTGAAGACAGCTGGCAATTTTCTGTCCAAACTGTCAGTGAGGGAGTACAATTGCAGCAGTCAAGAGGCCGTTACGCCGAGAATCGCCGTCCGCGTGCGCCCTGACGGCTGAATGGACGGACGAATTCGTTGCAACGACCCGAGAACCTCTTGGTGCGCAGTGGTCATCGATAGCGACAAGGAGACAGCATGACCGGGTTTCGCATGCGGAAGGGTCAACGGCTCAAGACATTCGCGACGATGCGCTACTTTGGTGACGGGGTTGCCGGTGAAGGAATCATCAAAGATCTTTCGCTGAACGGAAGTTACATTACCGGGAATGTACCGGTCTCCATCGGGATGGTGCTCGCCCTGCATATTTTTGTGCCCGGAGACCCGGAGCTGTTAGTGATCGATCGTGCCACCGTGAAATGGGTCAAGAGGGCTGCGTTCGGGGTGGACTTCGACACTCACGAGCCGAAGCTTGCCGAGCGAATTACGCAGGTCATCGCCACGCTAGTCAAGACGAAACACAGCTCATCTGGCAGTGAATAAGAAAACCTGGCAGGCGTTTGCCCCACATGAATGTGGAACAGTCGGCCCAACGTGTCGGCGGGAACCTATCAACATTGCCTTCGTAACCAGGCGAAGGAGGTGCGGCCAGATGCAAGGCCGCAGGCCCGGAAAAACCGGAAGCGTATTTACTGCAATACGTTGAGGATTTTTTCGGGTCGAGAACGACGCAGATGGTCGCAGATCGTTCGCCGCAGGAGTTTACTTCGAGTCACGGATAGGAAGTAGCCGTCTCACCGGGCCTGCGGGCTTGTTCTGATACCGTGCGACAAACATCTCGCCCTTCGTGCGAGCATCCTCCTCGGCATCCTCCCGCGTCGCAAAGCGAACCTCTCCTACCTGCCACCACTGGCTTGCACTCACGCTCTCCCCTAACAACTCCGTCACCGACACCCTCAGTGCCTTCGCCAACCGCACCAGCGTGCTCAACGACGGGTCGTGTTGTCCCAATTCCAGCCGCGTCAGGAACGTGCGCGACAGGCCGGCGGTCACGGCGAGCTGCTCTTGCGTCAGACCACGGCGGGTTCGCAGTCGCTGAAGCTGTTTGCCGAAACGCTGAATCGCTCGCATGGGGTCTCCAGTACGAAGGCAAGAGATAACGAGGTGAGTCTACACCGTAAGCTGTGCGGGGCGGAAGGGTGGGACGGGCTTGAATCGCCGCGGTGGGAAAGCCGAGCAGGGCGTTATATACTCTAATGTGAAGGGTTTTGCCGGCGTACTACATCGAGAACGGAACTGGTGGTGTACTGAATTGCAGGGAGCCCGCTCCCGCACCCTAAACGAGGAGGTGCCTTACGGATATATTTGATAAGTCTAGAAAGGACATGGCGGCCGAAGTCAATAAATCGCTCAAGTGGGTCGTGTTAGTCGCCATCGTCGGGCTCGGGTTGATGATGTTGTATGTCATGCTCACGTGAGCCCGCTGAATGTGAATCAGCCTGTAGTCTGGTTCCAGGAAAACGAGCCTGAAAGCTTTTTTTTAACGTCTCTCCCTCCGAAAACAGCAACAAGTCATAAGAAAAACTATTTTTAGCACCATGTTCCTCTTCTGGATGCAGAAGGGAAATGCGTCTTTAGTTCGGGCTTTTGATTGTCATCTTCTTCACAACCCGAAACGGGTGATAATAATACGCCTTGCTCTCACAGAAGCGTAAAGAGCCTTCCCATTCTTGCTTAACTTTTACCCGTATCCTTATACGCAGAAAATCTCCCGCGACTCGTCTATAGGCAGGAGAATATGTCAGATCATATCCCCCAGCCTTATCATACTTGGAGGAAAATTGAGGAGCACGGATATCAAGGTCTTTCGCGTCTACGATGGCGATAACTGATTTCTCAACGTCTGAATGTGGGCTTTGTACGTGCTTGGTATCGACAGCAAAACGCAGATTGGCAGATTTGACTTCGACTGTTCGCTTTGCTCGAATCATCACATCTAACACATGCTCGCCTATGTCAATTGTTTTACAATCGGCGCCCACATTCACCAGGTCATCGCCCTCACCGAAGTACACGGCAAAGGAATGCTTCTCCGTCCACTTACGGTACAACCACTTGGAAACAAAAAATCCGACAACGAGCAATACACCAACAACCTGTAACGTCTCGGTACAATCGGAGTCACGTATTGAGGCAGGCAATTGAGTGAGGCAACCCACGATTATCCACCACCATAGGTTTGCGCGGGCGTGAGCCGTGCGCCGGGTTGGTGCCGATCAAGCCATTGGATGGTTTCTGCCCCTGAGAGCGCCAAGACATATCCGGCCAATAACGTGGCAATCATAGCTATCCGCCCAAGTCCTGCAGAACAGAGGTACACGCAGAGTATCAGGTAACATAGTATCGGTGCCTTTGGAACAATATATTTTAGCGAACGGGAGTGCGTTGTGAAGGGAGTCCTATGGATGTGTGGAAGAAGCAAACGGGAGAGGAGTTACAGCGGTTCCTGAAACGGGAGCGGGACGTGCTTTCGATCTTTCGGCAGCGTGAATTTGAAATGCCAATCCTGTTGCCCGCCGTCCGGTGCAACCCGGAACGAGCCCTCTGCACCGAGATGCTGGTCTGATTTCGACTTGCCTTCAGGATAGAACTTGAACTGCAGCTGTCCCTTTCGATCCCCTTTCACATCATCCGGATCGAGCTTCCCCAAGATTTCGAGGTGATCTTCAAGCTGATCGAACGCCTGATTGAGAAGCGAACGGAGCAGACCAGTCGTCAACCCCTGTTGGAAGGGTGCCTCCGGGTTGAACGGTTCAACCTCGGCCGCCCATACCGGAGAGGACGTACACATCAAGAAAAATACTATCGCGACAGCCCGTACCATGGGGTTACTCTATTCTTTGAAATCTGCGCCGTCAAGGGCCCTCCTCCCTGAATTTCAGTACTTCTCCTTGCGCGATTCAAAGATGATCCTCCATCGATTGTCGTGTAGCCCTGATATTTCCGTTCATTCTGTCTGCCGCGAGGGACTCGGGGAGGAATGCTTCGGCTGGAGGGAGTCGAGGGATTACGGCTCAAGAAATTGGAAGTCTCACCCCGGTCCCCATACGTTTCCCACTTGACATCCCCAAGGCTCACATTGTAATTACACTGGACTTACAGCAAGGGAGGGAGGGGAAAGCGATGAAAGCGCACGTCGTGCGAATTGGAAACTCCAGAGGGATTAGAATTCCCAAGTCCGTGATAGAGCAATGTCAGTTGCATGGAGCGGTCGATCTCATCGTACAGCAGGGACAATTGGTTGTTCGGTCGGCTGCCAAAGCACGAGCCGGCTGGGACCAAGCCTTCGAGCAGATGCATCGCCACGGAGACGATCTGTTGCTGGATCGTGACTCTCCAATGCCTTCTGAGTGGGATCGAAAAGACTGGACATGGTAGCTTCCCGGTTCGACGTGTTTCTCGTGCGGCTCGATCCTACCCAGGGTCGTGAGATTCGAAAAACCCGTCCTTGTCTCGTCATCTCTCCGGACGAGATGAATCATCACATCGACACTGTGATTGTGGCTCCCATGACGACGAAAGGGCGTCCCTATCCCACTCGTGTACAAGTTCGGTTCAAAGGAAAGTCCGGCCAGATCGTCCTGGATCAAATCAGAACCGTGGACAAGAGCCGATTGGTCACACGCCTGGGTAAAATCGACGAAGCTGCCCGGACGCATGTGCTCGCCCTCCTCGCAGAACTTTTCTCACCGTAACTGCGCTCTCGCCAATCGCACTAAGCTGCTCAACCAAGCTGTAAAAGGAAACGCACCCGCCTCCCTACTGATTTCATAACACCCTTATTTCCTCTCATGTTACGGAGGAGTACCGGCATGGGGGTGTCCCAGCGCATCGTTCCCCCGTGCCTCCCCGCCCCCCCTTTTGTGGTAACCACTCCAGGGCACGCGCATGTCCGCTGCTTCGATAGGCTTTTACTAGTCAGGCAGGAGTGATGAAGGGAGTGGGTATGGTTGGTCAGTCGAGATTATGGCAGGAAGCGAAACCCTTCATGCTCTCTGTGGGAGGAGAAACACCATGACCAATTCATTTATGTCAAAACAATCCCTTGCTGGACTGGGGATCCTTGTACTCGTCGCCGGGTGCGGCCCCGACGGAGGAGGGCCAGGACCAGCTGCGAGCGTGGCGAGTGCCAACCCAGCCTTGGCGAACGATTTCGGCGGGTCGGGCGTGGTGCTGAATACCTCGATCGCAGCGCCGTTTGTGCTATTTCAAAACGACTCCGTATCCAGATTGGTCAATAGAGATGGAGGCGCGGTCAAGTCAAACGGAGTGAACAATATCTACTCCCTGGGCGCCTATGTCGATCCCAATGACAGCAACCGGGTGAAACTGTTCGTCAACGATCGCTTGAATCACCGTGTGCTGATTTTTAATACGATTCCGCAAGATGCCACGGCGCTCCCGGATGTCGTAGTCGGCCAAGCTGATTTTCTCTCTGGCACCGCGAATGCCGGCGTGGGAACCTCGGCCGTGGGATTCAACGAAAACGTGCATATGTCGGTCTGTTCCAACGGCAAGATGTTGGTCTCCGACCGGAACAATAACCGGGTGCTGGTCTACAACCAAGTTCCGACCGCCAACGGCACGGCAGCGGATTTCGTGATCGGCCAACCCGACTTTGTGACGAACACCGTCGCGACAACGGCGACCGGGTTGAATCATCCCTATGCCGCCTACTGCATGGCAGACAAGTTATTCGTAGTCGAGCAAGGGAACAATCGCATCCTGGTATTCGATCCCATTCCCACCGCGACCAATCCTGTAGCCTCTTATGTAATCGGTCAGCCGGACATGGTCACCGGTACGTCTGGATGCACGGCGGGGAAGCTGAACAGTCCCTATGAAATTCTGCGTCATGGCGACACCTTCTTTATCGCCGACGGCGGCAATCAACGCGTCTTAGAATTTGACACCATTCCCGCCGCCACCGGCGCCACCCCCAACGCAGTCCTGGGACAAGTCGACTTCATCTCGTGTCAGCAAAACAAAGGAAATGGCGCGACGCCGTCCGACTCATCCCTGGCGTTTCCCAACGCGCTGGCCGCGAAAGGCAATCTGCTGGCCGTCAGCGACCATACCAATAACCGCACGATGTTTTTCGATCTTCCAGTCGTCACCAACCAGTCGGCCTCTAAGCAACTCGGCCAACCGGACTTCGTCACCGCAACCAACGTGACGCCGCCGGCAGCCGATTCCGTAACGACGACCAAGGGGTTGATCTTCGATCAGCAGTACATCTGGATCGGCGACGGTGGGAACCACCGCCTTGCCGTCATTCCAATCCCGTAGCCTTCAGAAATCATAGAGGCAGCCTCGCCCACTTCCTATAGAGTTGTCTTGAGGATCAGAAGGACCCTGTTCGACGCGCGCAGTGAAGAAAGGTCACATGAACGTGCGAAATGCGAGGTCATGGAACGACCCAGGCGAGGCGCAACACGGTGTGAAACCTAAACAGACGGCAGACGCCGACCACAGATCATGCTATACTGCACCCATGTTGAAACGCTCGTTAGCCAAGACCAATCCCTACCTTCTCGATCCCGCGAAACGCCGTGCCATGTTTCAGATGACGGTCCACACCTCCACAGACATTGAAGGCGTCAAACTCACCCCGTCCGACTTGCTGGCTGGAAAGAGACTTGCTCGCCGCATTACTTCTCGTGAATCTGCAAAGTCCTCTCGATCACCGCGTTGAACAGATTCGCCATCGATTCATAATTTCTGTCCATACCAGCACGAACCGCGGCAAAGTACTGTTGTCGCTTCCGTCCAGACAAGGCGTCAAAGTAGAGGGCTGGCAATCCTGCTTGTAGTGCCATGAGTACGGCCAGTAGCCGCGCCACTCGACCATTGCCTTCCCTGAAAGGATGAATCAACACGAGTTCCACGTGAACCTCTGCCAGCGCCGCAGCAAGAGTTTCCTTTGAGGTCGAGTGACAAGGCGTGTGACGTTTGAGCGGCCCCCTCCTCGAATTTCACCATCAGTTTAGGAATCAGCGCAGCCGCGGCAAACGAGAAGGTACCTTTCTTCACATTGACCTGGCGATACCTTCCTGCCCACGCGTAGAGACCTCCCAACCAGAGAGTGTGAATTCGGCAAATATCGGCAGCGGTAAATCGGTGATCCTTACCATAGAATGTCGCGAGATCTTCGAGCGCGCGCACCTGTTCGCGCCCTTCGAGTTGATCCATCTCTCTCTTGCTGGTGATGCCACGTAGGTTCTTCAACACGCGGCGGCGAGAACCAGGTTCATAGTGGCTCTCGTCTAAATCCGACGAGTCATAGCGATCCCTTGGCTGCAACGTCTTCCCTCACGATCATCGTTTCAGAAACAGTTGGCAGGATACATCGCCATCAACATTTTGGGAAGCGCCTGTCAGTGCAGATGTCATAAGCAGATTTTCCTGAGCGATGCGGAGGGAGACAGGGGATGTCCTGAATCAGCTACTCGAGACACTTGGCTTCAAACTCAGCCAGGGCCTCGTCTTCGACGGTGTAGTCGCCATTGTCAGGAGGATGCGACGCTTGCCTTGCAAGATCGATTGCACAGTCCGATTGATGGCAATGTCCTGGTAGTAGCACGGGCTCTTTCCTGAGAGATGGTTGTATGGCGTGAGCAGCCGTTCGGCTGCCGTATCGTCCTTGAGCTTCTCACCTATGCGGAGTCGCTGCCAGAGTTCGTCAGGAGTCGGAAAGCTTCCAAGTTCCCGTTCCTTACCCGAGAGAAAGTCGAACTCGACAATGCCATGCCCATTGGTCGCATAGGCGAATTTCAGACCAAGGACTTCAGCATAGTCCTTCGCCTGCTGCAACCCATCGCTTGGTGATTTGTATGCGGGTTTGGCTTCAACGACTGCTATCACGAAGTCACGCGTGTAGCGCAAGAGATAGTCTGCTCGTTTCTGAGGTCGACGCCGTACTTTCTCGCCGATTAAGACGATCCGACCATCAGTAAATGTTTTCTGTTCGGTAAAGGACCGTGGGTCGTTGTCCCAGCCTGCTGCTATGAGCTTCGGAAGGACATATTTCCGACAGGTATCGGCTTCGTTGATCATGCCTTAACCGCTGATTGTAGGGCAAGAATTTCGCCGCAGAATACCTCTTTCCCTTAGAGAAAGCACCCACCATTCTGAGGGAGATGGAGCGAAATGTTGAATCCTAAATGATGAATAATGAAGACCGTTTATCTCGTTTATTTGGTTTGTTTGGTTTATCTGGTTGGGTTTCCGGTCCGAACAACAAGACAAACCAAATAGACCAAACAAACCAGATGAACCAGCCGCCCCTTACGATATTTGTGGCTCTGTAGGAGGGGTGCCATCCGTTTCGTACTGAACCGCGCCCGCTTCGGTGGCTGCTGTGATACGTCCTACATCGAGGAGGATGGCGACAAGCATGTCGCTCAGGACGTTCACGCCCGAGCGGGCTCGGGCGATGATCCAATCCACTGTCATGATGAGTGGAATGGCCGCACCGATGACATGGGGCGGCAAGCCTGCGGCTGAGAGGACGAGCGGCAAGACGATCATCCCTGCTTCCGGAATGCCCGCCACGCCGGCTCCCGCGATCATCGACGCGGCGACGATCAGCACCTGGCTGTCCATCGGCAGGTCGAAACCCAGCGCTTGGGCGAGGAAGAGTGCGGCCATCGCTTCATAGAGGGTGATGCCGTCGTTGTTGAGGTTGGTGCCGACACAGGCGGCGAGGCGCGCCGATTGAGGCGAGACCTGCATGCGGTCCAGGCACCGGAGGGTGACGGGCACGGCGGCGAGACTGCTGTTGCATGACACGGCGGTCATGATCGCGTCGGCCCCCTGTCCCAGGTAAATCTTTGGCGACTTCTTCCCGATCAGCCAGGCGACGAGCGGATAGTAGCCAAGCGCGTGGATGGCGAGTCCGACGAGCATGGTAACGAGGAAGATCCAGAGGACGGCGAAGACTCCGATGCCTGCCTTGCCGACGACCTGCGCCACGACGCCGAAGACGGCGAGCGGTACCGCGAGGATGATCCATCCGAGGATCTGCACGAGCCACGAATACACGCGCTCAATGATCCGTACCAGGGTCTGCACGACTCCACGGCCCTGGTCGGTATGACCGCGCAAGCGGCGAAGAATGGCGCCGATGCAGAGGGCCAGGAGCACGACTCCAATGATGTTGCCGGTGGAAAACGGCGCCATGATGGTACGCGGAATATAGGATGCGAGGTATTCGATCGGACTCTGTGTGCCGGTCTGCACTGTGGCGGACGCGCCCGCCGATGGCTTGGCGGTTGGCACGACATTCAGCAAGTCCTCGACGTGGCCATTCCAGGCGAGGCCAGGCTGCCAGGTGTTCATGATCACGAGGCCGATGGTCATGGCCACAGTGACGTTGACGAGGCAGATGAGGAGCAACTTTGCCCCCTGACGTAGCGGGAGGGTGGTGCGGACGAGCGCATCCAGGATCGCAAAGAAGATGAGCGGGATGGCGAGGGTCTTGAGCAGCGTGACGAGCAGCAGACCGAGCCAGCCTAGATGCTCATTCTTTAGGCTGCCCAGATACGATTCTTGACCAAAGACCACGCCAAGCAATGTGCCACATGCCACCGCGATGAGCACTTGCGTGTAGAGCGGCAATGGGATGAGACGAGGGGATGCCTGCATAGTGTTGTTGTAAGGGCCGCGGAAGAATACCCGTTTCCCCACGAGAAAGCACTCCGCCTTCCGAGGAGGGGGAACGAAGACAAAAACGGTTTGTCTGGTTTATCGCCCAAGGAAACCAGATAGACCAAAGAAACCAAATGAACCAGAGAGACAAGAGGGTCTGGCCTATTTGGTGTGTCTTGTTGGTCTCGTTGTTTGAACCAGAAAAAATCACATGAACTAGAGTCAACTGGCCTTAGCTGTTACGCGGAGCTTCACGTGTACCTTTTTTTGAAGTGCGTTGACGATGCCGAAAAAATTATCGGTACTCGGGTTCCCGCGTGGGGCCAGCATACGATGCAGGCTTTTGCTTGGTTTCTTTAGGGCGAGCGCGAGTTCTTCAAATCCGACCGTTGCATTGACAAGATCCCGTAGCATCGCCTTACCTGTCGCGGTCTCGCCGGAAAGATAGGCATTGATTGCCTCGGTAAAGAGGGCTTCCAAAAAGCGAGTGTCCCGCTGCACGCGTGCTGCGACCGTTTCCTTAAATTCGCGTGTGAGTGCCATGGTACCTCCGTTCCATCTATCCCTTTCCTGTCAACTTACGCCGCCGGTAGTCAGCCCAGCGCTCTTGCGCTGCCTCGATAACTTGTTGCTGGCGCTGCTTGCTACTCCCACCAAGCAGAATGACGAGCGTGTTCCCACCCTTGCCGAAATAGACCCGGTACCGGGTCCATAGTCGATTTTGCGTTCATAGACGCCTCCCCCAACTCCTTTGACACCCGACCAATTGCCTTCGGCCAATTGATAGAGAGCCGCGGTCACCTTCGCCGCCGCCGGTGCATTGAGTCCTTCAAACCAGGCGGTAAATGGCGATCGCGCTTGCGAGTCGAGATACTCGAGTACCTGAACTGTGGCTGCCCTAATGGTAACGCATACGTTACCATTATCCGGTCATGAGTGGCAATCGAAATTGGTCAGACCAAAGAAAAGGAAGAACTGATAGCAGGGAGCGAGTAGCTGATGGCTGGAAGACGTGAGGGAGTGAGAACGAAAATGGTTAGTCTTGTTGGTCTATCCGGTGTTTCTGGTTAGTTCTCCGGTCCGGACAACAGGACAGACGAGACAGACGGAATAGACCAGATAGACAAGATAGACGAGACAGACCAGACAGACTATTCCCCCTGCAGTTCGTGGAGCTGGTCGATGAGTCGTTGGAGCTTGGCCACCACGTGGCGGCGCTGGTCGGCGGTGGCTTGCTGATCGATGGCGAGCGCCATCGTTTTGACGGCGGTGCGCGTCTGGAGAACGGTGTCTCGATAGGCTGGGGAGCCTGTTTGCTCGGGAAAGACGGCCAGCAAGGCACTCAGTTCATGGGCGACGCGTTCGGACGTGCGCGGTTGACGGAGGAGGGTCAACAGTTCCTGTTGCCGCTCTTGTTGATACGTGGCCCAGAACTGTTGGTTGTCGGGGAGCGCGAGGCTCCATTGGCGAATCTGGGCCTCTTGGGCTTTGGACAGAGACCCCAGCCACTCGTCGAGCCAGCCGATGTGGGCGTCCGCCCGCTTCTTGAGCCGCTCCGGCGCGGGGGATTGCACGAGCCGCGCGGCTTTGGTGTTGTCCTTCTGCAAGGCTGCTTCGAGGGTGCGCACCTGGCGGGAATCGACGGAGGCGAGGACGACGCCGCTGTCGGCGATGACCCGGTCGAAGAGGTCGGCGCGCAGGCGATCGTAATTGGCATAGACCCAGTCGATGTCCTGGTTCGTGAGTCCCCGTTCAAGTCGTTGCCGGCTCTGCACGAGAAAGGTTTCGTACTGCGGAAGGGCTTCGTGCCGATGCCGGGTCAGCAACGGCGTGAGCCTCTGGGCCAAGTCGTGGCGTTGGTCTGTGGTGAGATCGAGGTAGTGATCGGCTTGCCAGAGGATGACCCAGTCCGCATAGCGATAGAGCGAGAGGATCGAGAGGGTCGAGCAGCCGGCGAGGAAGCATAACAGCCCGGCGGCACACCATACCCACAGGCCGCGCCGCCCTATCCTCGTCTTATCCAGTGTTGTGTGATGAGTCATGACGTAACATCTATGTTCTCAAGAGTTCGGGCAGGGAATCAAGGGGACGGGAGGCGGGTCTATCTGGTCTATCTGGTCTATCTGGTCTGTCTGGTTTCTCTGGTCTATTCGGTTATCGTCTGGTTCAACCAAATAGACGAGACAGACCAGATTAACCAGCCCGGTCTCGCGCTTCACGCACCACAATCTGTGGCGCGGACCGTTCCCAATATACGCAGGGCCTTTCCGTCAAGATCTCGAATGATCTCACCCGTCCAGACACACCATTGAAAGCTGCCGTCCAGCCGCAGGACGCGATGTTCAAATGTCACGTCGGCGCGTAGCGGCTCCAGCGCGTGACGCATGGCGAGCACAATAATCTCACGATCGTCCGGGTGGACGAGCGCGAGCAATTCGTTCTGCGTGCCGCGGACCGATCCAGGCGCCACGCCGAGCAACCTGTCGACCTGTGGCGACCAGTAGAGTTGACCGGTCTGAAGGTCCCAGTCCCAGAGCCCCACCGGTGCGGCGGTCAGGGCGAGACGGCTTTGCGCATCACCGGCACGGAGTTCATCTTCGATTCGCTTCCGCTCGGTAATGTCGGTGGAGATGCCGCACGTCGCATAGGGCTTGCCGGTATGGTCGCACAGTGGGAATTTGACTGTGAGGGAAGCACGGAGGCCATCGGAATGGGGCGCATATTCCTCAAATTCCACCGGAGTGTTCCGCTCCAACACCGTCACATCGTTGGCGCGAAACGCATCGGCGATGTCCCTGGGGAAAATCTCGTGATCGGTATGACCGACAATCTGGTCCGTGGTGAGGGAAAAGCGCTGTTCGAACCGGCGATTGGTGAGAAGATACCGGCCGTCTGTGTCTTTCACATAGATCTGGGAGGTGGTGTTGTTGATCACATCTTGCAGGAGTTGCTCGCTCTGGCGAAGCGCATCCTCCGCATGTTTGCGATCCGTCACGTCCCGGAGGGAGCCGGCCATACGGGTCATCCGGCCGGTCTCGTCCCAGATCGCTTGGCCGCAGGCGCGGAACCAGCCATACTCTCCTGTCTTGGTGAGGAGCCGGTATTCCTCGTCGTAGGGATCACGGCGTTCGATATGGGCCGTCAAGGCAGCGAATACACGGTCGGCATCCTCGGGATGGAGCCGGGAAGTCCAGCTCTCCAAGACATCGGGAAATTCCTCGTCGGTATAACCCAGCATGGTCTTGACGCGAGGCGACCACCAGACCGGTGTGCGCGGAGATCTCCATGGCTCGTCAGGGAGCACCTGTCCATCCCAGAAGCCGTCGCTTGATCCAGTGATCACCAACTCCAGACGTTCTTCGCTCGCGCGCAAGGAGTCCTGGGTGCGCCTTTGGTCTGTAATATCTTCGGCGAAACCGACGATGCGATAGACGACTCCGGAGGAAGCGCGGATAGGGAACGCGCGATCCCAGATCCACCGGATTGCTCCATCGGGTCGCAGGATACGATACTGCTCGTCGTAGGTCCCGACTTCTTGCTTGTGCATGGCCGCGTCGAGGACGCGGACCCGGTCTTCGGGGTGGATTGCATCGAGCCACGATTGGGGTGAGGCGTACAGGCTTTCGCAGGATTGCCCCCAGATCTCTTCATAGCCTGGACTGACATAGAGCATCTGCTGTTTCGAGGCGTCGGTCATCCAAAAGACTTCACGGATCTGTTCCGCCAGCTGGCGAAACCGCTCCTGACTTTCCTCCACCGCGCGTTCCGCCTTCTTCCGCGCGGAAATATCTCGAATGATGCCGCTGTAAAAGTTGCCGGCGGCCGTGTTCCACGTGGCAAACGAGAGTTCGATGGGAAATTCGGCGCCATCGTTCCTTAGCCCGTGCAACTCCAGCACCGATCCCATCAAGCGGCTTGTTTCCGTGGATTCCATGCGAGCGAATCCTTGCTCGTGAGCGTGGCGGTAGCGTGCCGGCATCAGTAGAGTGAGGGGTTGTCCGATCACTTCGTTATCGGCATAGCCGAAGAGCATGGATGCAGATCGATTCCAGGAGACGATGCTCCCGCGATGATCGGACACCACGATGGCATCGGTGGCCGACTCCACCAGCGAGCGGAAGCGTTCTTCGCTTTCGTTGAGGAGGTGTTCCGTCCGTTCGACCTTCACGGCGAGTTCCTTGACCCCGATGGCGCGACGGAGCGTGTGCCGAAGTTCCTCCCGGTCGTATGGTTTTGTGAGATACGCAAACGCCCCCTCCATCAGCGATCCCACGGTGCGATCCCGTGAGATATCGGCGGTCACGATCACGATTGGGACAGAGGGGTCCAGGCGCTGAGTTTCCTTCAAGACCTCGAGACCGTCGCCGTCCGGCAGGCCTAAGTCCAGCAAGATGGCGCTGAAGCGATGGGCTCGAACCAGTTCGATGGCGCCGGCGACGGTGCGGGCAACGGTGACGGCGTAGCCATCATGGTGCAGCAAATCCTGTAACCCGATGACGAGGTCCGAGTTATCTTCCACGACCAGAACGGAATACGGACTGGCGGTAGTAACCATGGGAACCTCAGGTGCCTGGAAGTTCTGAGTTTTGAGTTCTGGGTTCTGAGTCAACGGCTTCGCCGAGTCCTGAGTTGTGAGTTCTGAGTTGCAAGTGTGAATCGGCCGAAGCGAGCTTGCTGCGGGTAGTCAAAATTATGCTATTCAACATTTTTACCAGCTCGCCGCATTCTGCCAGCAGGCTGGCCAGTTCCGGATGATTGTGCGGCTGAGTTTCCCGAATGAGCCTTAACCAGTAACCGGCCTCTCGAGCCTCTTTAGCAGCAATTGCGAGCTTGGAAATGAAATCTTTACTGCTCTGTCCTCCCAAGGCCTCTTCGACGTTGGCTCCAATGGAGGTTCCTGATCGGAGGAGTTGCCTGGTCAGAACAAGGTTGACGTGATCTTTCTGCTGTCGGCGAATGTACCCGACGATTTGCACGGCGAAACGGAAACTCTTGTCCTGCACAATGCTCTGAGAACGCCGTTGTTCCATGTCTAGCTCCTGACTCTCAAACGATTACACCATACTTCAGGCGAGGGAGGTTTTGAGTTCTGAGTTCTGGGTTCTGAGTTTTGGGTTCTCACTCAGAACTTAGCGCTTCTCCCTCCTCGCCTTCCAACTCAGAACTGCTCTTTCAGCTTTCTGACCAACTCAGAACTTATAACTCAGCACTCAGCACTCAGCACTTGCCCGTCAGTACCTCACCGTGATCCATCCCAGGGTTCTACCCCGATTTCACGGACGGTTGAGTTAAGAGTTGCTCCTCCTGTTGCTGCAATTCCAGTCTCCGCCGCTGTCGTGGATTGTGACAGCGCTCGATGTAGTCGAAGATATCCGCTCTGGCCTCGGCTCTTGTCCG
>JBGTCI010000030.1:0-4810 GCA_041748925.1 Nitrospiraceae bacterium
GGGGAGATGCGCGCCGTGAGTAGCGGGTGAGGTCCCGACAGATGGCACTCGCCCGTTTGACGGCTTCAATAATGTCCCGGGCTTGTTCATGGACGGCGGTCAAGTCGCGTTCCTCCGCGAGATTTTCCGCCAGGCCTAAAATGAGTTGCAGGGGGTTGTTGATATCATGCGCGATTCCCGCAGCAAATGAGCCGATCCCCGCAAGTTTTTCCGACTGGAGGAGTTCGGCTTCGAGCTTGGACTCATGCTGGACCAACTCCCAGAGCAGTCGGGAGGCTGTTCCACTGAGGATGTCTGCGGTAGAAGGTGTATGGGCATGCAGATACGTCTCCATCTCTGGGTCGCCTGTGACATCCATGATCAGGCTCACGTCGCGGTTGCTGATCAAGTCCGCCACATTGGTGGTCACGGGAACCTGAAGCTCACGTGCTCGTTGCAGCCCTGGTGCGTCAGGATCACGGTCTGCAATGCCGACGATCTCAATCGATGGGATTTGGTGCAGCAGTTCTAACAGCGCGCGACCGCCGCGTCCCGCTCCCAGAATGGCGACCTTGGTACGGTTGGAGCTTTCCATTCAGGCGGTCTCCGTGAGGCAAGTCTGTGGCCCTACTAGCAGGATGTTCAAAAAAGCCGACCAGCGATTCGTGAAACGTGGATCGTCAAACAGAAAATGTTTCGGAGGAAGAGCGTCGGCAGTCTTACGTTTCACCTTTCACGTCTTACCTTTCACGGCTTTGAAGCGCGATGCGAGAACGTCGCTGATGGACTTTCTCAGCATCCTGCTATTGCCGAGGAGGGCTAGGGGGCCTGCTTCTCCTTGGTACAAAGGGGATAGCGGCTCATTGTCATAGCCGTGCAAGTTCCCGCCGTTCCATGGCCCGGGCGACGGCTGATCTCAGTTTCTCTCCTTCGACCGGCTTGACGAGATAATCCACTACGCCCTGCCGGAGGAAGGATGTCGCCATATCGGCATCCGGGAAGCCGGTCAGCACGATGAGTGGGACGCGAGGGTAGTTGCTCCGGAAGTAGGCGATGGCTTCGGCTCCATTGATTTTCGGCATACGAATGTCGCAGATAACAACGTCGAGCAGGAGCCGGTTTTCGCCAGAATTGATGACTTCGATCGCCTTCTCACCGTTTTCCGCTTCAAGGACTTCATAGCCGGCTTTCTGCAGAGTCATCTTCACAACTTTTCGAATATCGGGCTCGTCGTCTACCACAAGCACCCGTCCCTCGCAGGCCTCTCCTCCGACAAAAAACCCGGACTTGAACTCATCCATGGCACCCCTCCTTGGTTGATAGGTAGATGTGATTGAGTCATGGCCGGCTCACGTGTTCTTGTCCCACCCGAAGCGCAATGCGCGTGCCAGCATGCTCTTACGGAAACAGTTCAGAATTCCCTGCAAAGAGGAGATGTAAACCGCAGCCGCGCATTCAGGCGTGGTCGATATCCACCAGCATGTGCTGAAATCCACCACCAGGGCCGGAGCGGTGCGTGACGTGCGCGACAAGCGAGAAAGGCGCGACTCGAAGTTCCGAACCTCGAGCCCTCGCGTCTCGCTTGTCCCGCCACAAGTTCCGATTGGCTCGAATTGCCTTTGGGCCTGAGGCTGAGGTATTCTTATTCAGATGAGATTGGAGAGACCATGATTACGCCGGATGTATTGACGGAATATCTGCGACGGACGATCCCTGATGCCGCGGTGACGGTCTCCGATCGAACCGGCACGATGAATCATCTCAAAGTGGTGGTGATTTCGGCAGCTTTCGCAGGGAAGAATCTGCTGGATCGGCACCGCTTGGTCTATCAGGCGTTGGATGGCCCATTAAAAGACGGGCGGATTCACGCACTCGAAATTACCGCTAAAACCACCGATGAAACCTAGGAGGCCGACCGATGGCAGATCCTATTCAAGAAGAAATTAACAAGGAAGTCGCCGCGCACAAGATTTTGATCTACGGCAAGGGCACCAAACAAATGCCGATGTGCGGGTTCACGAAAGAGACGATGCAGTTTTTCGATAAGTATGGGTACCCGTATGAACTCATCGACGTGTTGTCTCAACCCACCAAGCGGGAGGCGCTCGTAAAAATGACCAACTGGCCGACGCTCCCCAAGGTGTTCATCGACGGGCAGTTTTATGGCGACACGGACATCCTCGATCCCATGGCAGCCAAAGGCGAGATAGAGCCGCTGCTGAAAAAAGCGTTCGGGAAGTAGGCCGACGGGCGGACACTCCGCCGCCTGCACCTTCGAGGGCACCCAACTCGCCCGCATTATTCACGAAGGCTTCTACTGCAACCGCCGCCACGCCGCTCCGACAGGCCTGACGGCGGGCGGGCTCGCCACTCAGTCGGTCAACATACTGTTCAAGTATGCTTCTCTCCCTCGCGGCTCCTCGCGCCCGTCTCGCGTGGCGTCTCGGCGGTTTCGTCACGAACCCTCGTGAATAATGCGGGCTAGCCCTTGCTCGCTCGAAGCCCGTAAACTCGTCCAAAGCGACTCAAACAGTACGTGCTTCGCCGTTGCTCACGAAGAGCAACGGTCGCGAGTTGCGGCCAGTTGTGTCCCGCCCTCTCCAGTGATGACGGCGAAGTTCCGCCCGTCAGCCTACTATTGTGGTTTCAGCAGCGGTTGGGAGAGGAAAAAGAAGAGAGGTCTGCTCGCGTCACGAGAATATTCTCACTCGCCCACCCGCGGTGCGCCAAGACGCACCGATTACCTCGCGGAAGCTCCTCGTTCGACGCGCCCAGCTGGTGACCAAGCCAGGTCTAGCGTGCCTATTGACAAGCTGTAGCCACGTGGATACAGTACTTCATGTTCGAGATTCGCAAGACTGAGACGTATGCCCGGTGGCTTGACGGACTACGTGACATTCACGCAAGGGCGCGCGTGCTGGTACGGGTCGAGCGTTTGGCAGCAGGAAACCCAGGAGATGTGAAGCCAGTGGGTGAGGGCGTCTCCGAAATGCGAATCGATTACGGGCCAGGCCACCGTGTGTATTACACACAGCGCGGGCGCGAAGTGGTGGTTCTACTGGCCGGCGGTGATAAGCGCTCACAGGTCCACCGACATCAAAACCGCCTTACGCCTCGCGCGCAATCTCTAGGAGACCATAATGAGCAAAACTACGACCACTCGTTACGATGTTGCCGAGCACCTTCGCACTCCGGAAGAAATGGCGGCGTATCTAGAGGCGTCCCTAGAAGAGGCGGATGGCGATGCCTCGTTTATCGCCAAAGCATTGGGCGATATTGCTCGAGCCAAAGGCATGGCCCAGGTTGCTAAGGATGCGGGTCTGTCTCGCGAAAGTCTCTACAAGGCGCTCTCCGGGGAGCGAAGCCCTGACTTCGACACTATCCTCAAGGTCGTCGGAGCGCTGGGGTTGAAGTTGCATGCCAAAGCGCCCCGTGGCCGACCTCATACGTCAAGGCCACGGCCAAGCAGCCGGACGACAAAACGCCGTGCGGCGTAGAGTTCCTCTGAACTGCTGAGAGCGAAATTCTGATTTTCCCTCAACGGTTTTCTTGCACTCATTCGCGGCCGGCTGGGTGTACTGAGTTCAGTCGACGATCTGTGACGCCGCTGAAAGGTGCTAGGTCTTATCCCGCGCCAAAAAGTATTTGGCATTTTACACGGGACTGGATAATACATAGTTAGGTGCCTGGCCTAGCTGCATCGACAAGGCGTAGTGACATGAACCGCTGGAACATTCCCAATTGGCTGGAGCGTGAGGTCATTGAACGCGACCGCTGCTGTGTCTACTGTGGAGTAGAGTTCACGGTGCAAAGCGAGAGTCGACGCGACCGGCCGTCATGGGAGCACATCATCAATGACGTACGCATCATCACGGGCAAAAACATCGCGAGATGCTGTGTCGGATGCAATGCAAGTAAGGGTACCAAGAATCTCGTCGAGTGGCTTGAGTCAAAATACTGCAGCACTCGCGGCATTACCCGCGAGTCAGTGGCGTCGGTCGTCCGGTCCGCCCTTGAGTCGAATGTCTGAAACTACTGAAGAGGCGCCTAACATGTAGTTGCAGCTGACCCAACGAGGGCCTTCTGCGAGGTGATCGGTGCGTCTCGTCGCACCGAGGGCGGGCGGGTGAGAATATTCGCGTTGCGCGAGCAACTGAGGTCGGCGTCCTTACCCCGCTTCCCCCTCACCTCTTTGCTTCCGCCGGCGGCCAATTCAATTCCGCGTGGCGGCCACAGTAGAAGCAGGATAGGCGGTAACGGGCTTTGCGACGGGGATTCGGCATGGATGTAAAGGTGATGGGGGTGTCGTCGAAGGGGCACGTGGGTTGATCGTGGAGGAGATGCACTTCGGCCATCATGGTGATCGAGGCGCCGTCCCACGGTGGCATCGGCTGTTCTTTGCCGGTAATCTGTTCCTTCGTATGACATTGTTTGCATTCGGCTTCGTACGTCTTGATCCGGGCGAGATGAGGGGTGTGATCGGCGATATTCATCGCTCCGCCGCATCCGGGCTTGGGACAGGTGAGATGTTCATGCTGTAAGGCCTGAACAAATCGACCGTGCGCTATCCGTTCTTGTTCTGTTTTCATAGCGTCCTCGTTCCTCCTTACTCTTTTTAGAGGGTGGCCTGAAGTGCCTTTTCACTGCGCGCATCGAACGAGCACCATCCAATGGTCCTTCCAAGCTTGCTAGTTTCACTTTCCTAGGAATGGCACCCGTGTTGGTTCCACTGCGGCCGTCGAGCGAGCACATTCTGATCGTGCACGCTCCGGGAGCAAGGAATCAGCACGGGTGCCATTCCACCCCTTCATATCCCCCATGCCCCGCTGAC
>JBGTCI010000031.1:0-15857 GCA_041748925.1 Nitrospiraceae bacterium
TTCCTTTAGTCCGAGTCGATCGGCGACTTCTCGCACGGTGAGTAGCTTGGCACTGGGTCGCATACAGGCACCTCCTTATGATGTGATTGACCGTGTCATGTCTATAATGATATAGACATGACTTATGACTAAGCCATTATCACAGTGGAGAGACACGCACCAAGAGATTTGTCGAACAGAGCAGGTATCTTTGTGAGAATTTATTTAGCGAGTATGGGATGAGTGTTTGAGAGAAGCTTCGGCATGATGAAGGAGGGACAGCACGCCATGACACTGAATCGGCAGGCCATCCGGCAACAATTTGACCGAGAGATGAAAAAAGCGCGTGAGCGCATCACGACAACCCCTAGTGGAGAGATCGGTTGGCTCGTGCAATTCATCCAACGTGACCTCGACGCGCTGACACCCAGTGAATGGATGGTCCTCGCCTATGAGGTGGCGAGTTTCGCCGAGGCCGACGGTCCAGATCGACATGCGCTGCCAATCGCCTCAGCGAGTGGGTGGACGGTGCAGGCGATCCCGGGCGAAATGCTGGAATACACGCTGCCGAGTCGCAAGGAGGCGATGCAGCTGCAACGCACCATTCGAGACCATCTGGAACAATTGTGGCAACACGCGGTCGCGCCCGTGACCTTTTCGGATCTTACCTTAGTCGTCACCATGCCCGGCGCACTGCACGGTCGCCACGGCAGCCTCCTGGTCACTACCACACCCAAGACGAAAGAGTTTGAGTACCGTGTTGCAGTGTCACTGGCGCACCATGCAGGGCGCATACGTCCCTGTCAGGAATGCAAACGGATCTTTCTCGCTGCGCGACGTGATCAACTCTTTTGTGATCCACGCTGCCAAATGCGGGTTGCCTCACGGAAATGGAGAAAGGAACGTGGAATGGATCAACCTACAAATGATAAATCTGGCGTAAACAAGGTGAAGACCCGTCCCCAAACGCGTCGAGGAGGATTACGTGGCAAGACGACACGGTAAGGATCGAGGTCTAGTTTTTAAAAACGGGCTTTGGTGGGTCCGCCTATACGTCAACGGCAGAGAGAAGTGGTATCGGGCAGATTCCAAAACACAAGCGAAGACCCTGTATGGCCGCCTGAAGGCCGACGTTCGGGAAGGCCGCTACTTCCCGGAAAAGTACGACGCTTCAAAAGCCTTGACGCTTCGTGCTTGGATCACACGTTATTTAGAAGGCGTGACATCTCGCGGCCTTCGAAACATGCACCAGTATGGCCGTTTCTGGAAGAAGCTCTTGGGGAGAAAGCTCCTAGCCGAGATCTCCGCTGATGAATTGCGGCATATTCAAGCCAAGATGAAAGCTAAAGCCAAAAGAGGCCCCCACACCATCAACCGATATTTTGCGGCCCTGAGACATATCCTCAACCTTGCTATTGCGGAGAGTTATTTGGTGACCAATCCCGTCAAAGGGGTTCGATTCTTTCCCGAACCGACAGGCCGCCTCAAGTTCTTGACAGAAGCTGAAATTGCAAGGCTTCGGGAATGTCTCTCACCCGAACACTGGGCAGTGGTGGCCTTTTCCCTAGAAACTGGATTGCGATTGAGTGAACAGTTTCATGCCCGCTGGGACTGCTTGAATACGCAGCAAGGCATTCTTACGATTCCTCTAAGCAAATCCGGCAAGACCCGCCATGTCATTCTGAGCGAATCGGCCCTCGCAATTGTCGGAGAGTTATCCTCTTGGACCCACAGCCCTTTTCTTTTTCCGAGTCCCTTGATTTCAGGGCAACCCATGCAAGGAAGAAACTTTGTCGTAAAGATCTACGAACCCGCCCTGAAACAAGCTGGAATTGAGGGAGCCACATGGCACACTCTCAGACATACCTTCGCCTCACGAGCAGTCATGGCCGGGGTCGATATTCGAAGCGTTCAGGAGCTGATGGGTCACTCCACAATCACCATGACCATGCGATACGCGCATCTTTCCCCTGCTCACTTGCGAACCGCCGTCAACAAGGCCAGTCTTGGCGTCATGGCGATCAAAACCGGGAGCGCAACCGGGAGTAAAACCGGGAGTAACGCAAATCTTGTGATCCGTGGCGAGTCGACTAGAATTGCAGAAGTACCTAAGATATTAGCAGGAATGATTGGAGGCGCCGAGCGGGGTCGAACCGCTGCATCGCAGTTTTGCAGACTGCTCCCTTAACCACTTGGGTACGGCGCCCCGCGCGCATTATAGCGGGCCTTGTTCCTATATCTCAACGTGCACGGTGAAGAAAGTGGCGAGGAACGGCGGTAGGTTCGTGACTATCGGTTGGGCAGTACGGGAATTTCTTTTCCGAGTGTCGCAGGCTGATCCGATTGCGGGGCCATCGATTCCCACCCCTCGCTCGAATGGGCCAGGGTCTCCCCATTCTCTTCGGCATCTTTTTCCTTGGCCATCAACTCGACCTCTTGAATCAGTGTATCCATCAACTCTTCGATCGGTACCTTTCGGACGAGCTTGCCTTTCTTGAACAAGATCCCCTTGCCTTCGCCGCCGGCGATCCCGATATCCGCTTCCTTGCCTTCGCCGATACCGTTCACGACACAACCCAGAACCGACACATTGAGCGGGGTCTTGATATGGCCCAGCTTCTTTTCCAGTTCATTGGCCAACTTTACGACGTCGATCTCTACACGGCCACACGTCGGACAAGCGATGACATTGATCCCTCGATGGCGCAGTTCGAGTGACTTCAAAATCTCGAACCCCACCTTCACTTCTTCGACCGGATCAGCAGCGAGCGACACGCGCAAGGTGTCGCCGATCCCTTGCGAGAGCAAATAGCCCAGGCCCATGGTGGATTTAACCGCCCCGGTCATCGCCGTTCCTGCCTCGGTAATACCGATGTGCAGCGGATAGTCGGACTGGTGTGCAAACAACCAATAGGCATCGATCGCATGGTGCACATCCGATGCCTTCAACGACACCTTCATGTTCGTGAATCCCACGTCTTCTAACGCATGAACGGCGTTGAGCGCCGATTCGGCCAAGGCTTCCGGGGACGGCCAACCGTATTTATCCAGCAATGGCCGCTCGAGTGACCCGCCATTGACGCCGACACGCAATGGAATCCCTCGCTCGTTCACCGCCTTAATGACCTCTTCGACTTTCCACCAGGCCCCGATATTACCGGGATTGATCCTGACGCAGTCCACGGTTTCCGCCGCTTTCAATGCCAACCGATGGTCGAAATGAATATCCGCGATCAGCGGCACGGTCATCGCGGCTTTGATCTTGGGCAGCACCGCCGCCGCTTCGTCGTCCGGCACGGCTACTCGGATCACTTCGCACCCTGCAGCCTCCAGCTGGCGAATTTGCTCGATCGTCGCCGCAGTATCGCGCGTGTCGGTCGAACACATCGACTGCACGGACACAGGCGCGTCTCCACCGATCTTGACCTTGCCGATTTGAATCTGCCGCGTTTTCCGTCTCGTGATATGCATTCGACTAGACCCGCTTTACCCCTTACGCACCCCTAACCCCTCACTTCTTCATTAGCTCCCCTGTTCATCTCCGTGCGGCAGCCGATCAGTCGAGGAAGCCAGAGTAAATGCCTCGCGCGAGGAAACCGGTGTCTTTCCGATGAGTTCCTTCACGCTCTGATAGATGCCGTCCGCCGTCAACCCATATCGTTCTCGCAGGAAGTCCTGCGGCCCTTGCTCAATGTACCAATCCGGCAACCCCAGGACCTTCGTCGTCACGTGCGTGACACCGCCTTCGGACAGAGCTTCGAGCACGGCTGAGCCGAACCCGCCCATTTTGCTGCCTTCTTCAACCGTCACCACATATCGAACGCGCTTCGCCACCTCGACAATTAAATCCTGATCCAGCGGCTTCACAAAACGCGCATTCACCACCGCTGTGGAAATACCTTCTTCTTCAAGCCGTTTCGCCGCCGTCACCGCCTGCGAGACCGGTACGCCGATGGCAACGATCGCCACCTCCGTACCATCGCACAACAACTCACCCTTCCCGATCGGCAAGGCATTCGGCTCTTGATCCATGGTCACACCCAGGCTCAACCCGCGCGGATACCGCACCGAGGCAGGCCCGTCATACTGGACGCAGGTTTTCAGCATATGCTGCAACTCATTTTCATCCTTCGGCGCCATGACGACCATGTTCGGCATATGACGCAGGTACGCATAATCGAATGCGCCATGGTGCGTCGTCCCGTCCTCCGCAACCAGCCCGCCGCGATCGATGCAAAAGGTCACCGGCAAATTTTGCGTGGCGACATCGTGAACCACTTGGTCGTATGCGCGCTGTAAAAATGTGGCATACATCGCCACCACCGGGCGAAGTCCCTGCGTTGCAAGACCTGCGGCGAATGTCACCGCATGTTGTTCGGCAATCCCCACATCGTAAATCCGGTCCGGAAACTCTTTTTCGAAAATATTGAGGCCGGTCCCCTCGCACATCGCCGCGGTGATTGCGACGATCCGCTTATCCGCTCGGGCCAGCTTCACCAAAGATTCAATGGCGATCTGCGTATAGGACGGCCGCGCCGCTTTCTTCGCCGGGGCTCCGGTTTCCCGGACAAAAGGCGGGCACGCATGGAACCACACCGGATTCTTCACCGCAGGCTCATAGCCCAACCCTTTTTTCGTAATGACATGGAGCAACACCGGCCCTTTCATCTTCAGTACATTGTCCAAGGTAGGCAGCAGATGCTCGAAGTTATGTCCGTCGATCGGCCCCACATACTTGAACCCGAGCTCTTCGAAAAGCAGCCCGGGGAGGATCGCTCCCTTGGCCAATTCCTCAGCCCGGCGAGCCCACTTCTGCACATCTGATCCAATATGGGGAATCTTCCCCAACAGCTGTCCTGTTTCCTCCCGCATCTTGCCATAAAACTCGCCGGTGAAGGTCCGGTTCAAATAGGAGGAAATGGCCCCCACATTCTTCGAGATGGACATTTGATTGTCGTTCAGAATGACAAGGAAGTCTTTCCCCAGCCCTCCGGCATGGTGCAGGCCTTCCAGCGTCATGCCGGCCGTCATGGCACCGTCGCCGACAATGCAGACGACCTTATGTCGCTGTTTCAACTGCTCACGCGCCTCGACTATACCGTACGCCGCGGATACGCCGGTTCCCGCATGGCCTGCGTTGAACGTATCGTGATTGCTCTCTTCACGTTTGGTGAACCCGCTCAGGCCCCCGTACTGTCGAAGCGTATGAAACCGTTCCCGACGTCCGGTGAGTAGTTTATGCGCATAGGCTTGATTGCTCGTGTCCCATACGATCTTATCCTTGGGGGAATTAAGCAGATAGTGCAATGCCACAGTGAGTTCAATCACTCCGAGGTTTGAGGCGAGGTGCCCTCCGACGTTGGACACTACATCGATAATCTGTTCCCGCAGCTCCTGGCACAACGCAGGAAACTGTGTCGGTGACAGCCGCTTCAGATCAGCCGGGCTTTGAATGGTTTTCAAGATCGACATGACAAATGCTCCTTTGCGTCAATCCGTACGCCTGTACCAACGAGGATGAGTGGGCGTAGATAAGTACTGGCGAAACCCTGTGGAAGTTGAGACGCTCGCACCGGTCAGTGTCACATGGGAGTTCCATGATGTCAAGGGGTTAGCCAGCTTTCATCGAATTTCCCATCGCCAATCACTCGAATCGGTGGGTCAGTAACGTCGCGAGGGTGAAGTCTGCCGCGCTCCCGGTAATGAAGTCGAGGTTTTCGATACCATAGACTTGCCACAAGAGATGTGGCATGAGACGGTAGCTGAACCCCACCGCCGATTCGGCTACGCCGTTATCCAGCACTCGTGTGCCCACACCGCGGAACGGTGTGGAGTAATAATTGAAGTGTGCCGTGAGGGAAAAATTCTCCGACCACAAATACTCCACGGCGACAAGCCCGGAAATCGTCGGCTGGAGAGAGATTCCCGCTATCCGTCCGGTTGGGATCACTCCGTTGAGGTTGCCATAGAGCACCCATCGACCGACAAATCCTTTTTCAGCCGCCAACCCGAGCCCGATATCAGGGCTGCCGCTTCCGAAGAATTGCGCTTTATCCCCCGTGGGAATTTTGATCGCCGTACGAACCGACACCGTCGGCATCGATGCAGTCTCCGAGAGCACTTGGTACTTGCTCATCACCGTGCTGTCGCCCAATCCAACGGCATCCTCGCTTCCGCTCGCAATAGTGTTTCCTCCGCGTGAGATGTTGAATGCATAGCGCATCTGGCTCAGTGCGCTTCGAGCCGGCGCCAAACCGGTCGTTGCCCGTTCAACTGCCTCGATGGATTCCTCCATGAAGCCGCCATAGCGATAGAGTACGGGCACTTCCACGGCAAATTCCCATCGCTCCGTCGCTCCGTACCGGAGAAATAAACCGGACCGAAGGGTTTCAAATTTCATCGTCACGCTGGCTTGCGAGCCGGCATCGTTAAAAATACTGGAGGTATTCGCGAGTTCCAATCGGACATCCAATACACCCTTCTTCAACACGGCGGCCCGATCCCCTGGCATGCTCAAAACCAACTGCTGCATCGGCTGGAAATTTCTGACAGGAAACGGGCCGAACCCCTCGGCCCGAACCAGTGCAGGTTGAAACGAAACGGAGATGAGGAGTGCGGCGAGAACGACTCGGTAAAAAATCATGCTCTGCAAAACCTGACGCGCTGCCCATCAATAGGGGAAGTCGAGCCCCGCAAAAATCGCGCCCCCTTCCCGGCTATAACCGTAGTCGACCCGTCCGACGACATTGGGTCGAACGATTCCACGGAATCCGATACCCGGGGTCATGCGGTAATTCCGAAAGGTGACGTCCCTGTAGTCATTGAACACTTGACCGGTGTCCAAGAACGGTGCGATCTCGAAATCCGCGGTGGCGCCTGCAATCTTTGCGCGCATCAGATGAATGCGCTCCTCGATACTCAGTGCCACGAGATTCTTATCGATGAAACGATCGACGCCGAATCCACGCAGATTGTTTTGCCCGCCCAATGAGCTTTGCTCGAAAAATGGCACTTGATCCCCGATTGTCGCCTGAAGGTTCGCCCGCACGATAAGAATCGCGCGCTTCGACTCACTTGGGAACAGTTTTTTGACCTCGAGTTCATAGCGGGAATAAATGGGATGATCGCCGTTGCGGATATTCTGGTTCACTTCAGCATAGGCCGTCACGGCCATTCCGTCGGTCGGCGAGATGAGGTTGTTCCGCGTATCGTAATAGAACGTCGCACGGTGTCCGAGAATGAACGTGTCGCCTTGAACGCCGTCAACGGTAGAAAACTGGTCGCCCGTAAATGGAAGATCCGTTGCGCCTATCTGCAGACTCACTTGGCGAAATCGTTGACCAACTGAAATCTGCGTCACCTCATTCACATGGACCCCGAACCGCCAGTTCGCCCGGGTTTCAACGTCGGTGTAGTTCGTTTCCGCTGCCTCTAACGTTTCTTGCCCTAAGCCAAAAAATCGAGCGGTTGCATTTTTGAAATACGAAGCACCAACGCTCAAAGAGTAGCGCCCTTGACTAAAAGCAGGATCGGTGTAACTGAATGTCAGTCTGCGCTCGATTCGCTCCGTATAGGATCCGATAAACCGAGTTTCACGGCCCCCCGGCTCGTATCGAAACACATTGAGCGAGCCTCGCGTCCCCACGATGGAATTATGAACGATCATCGGAGCGACGAGGTACTTGAGCTCTCCGTCAGAGTCCGTCTTCAGAAACGGGACTATCAACCCGACGTCGTTCCCATCATTCTTGCTGGTGGACACGGCAGGAACCGGAAAATACTGGACGTCGGCTCCCACATGTTCCGGCATCGCGATGACACTCGCCGCAAGGAACACGAGGACAACGGCGATGAGGCCAGGCAGGCGTGTCATGAAGTTCCTGGAGAGCGTTACTGGGCTCTAATCTTGTCGGATTTCTTGCGAAGCTGGTCCACTAAGTCGGCGTAGGTTGAAGAACGGAGGATCTTTGAAAACTGCCCCCGGTAATTATTGACTAAGCTGACACCGTCCACCACCACATCATACACCCGCCAATCAGTACCCTTGTTGAGCATGCGATAGTCGAGCGGAATTTCGACTTTACCAGTCAACACCTTCGTCCTGACTTCGGCGTACCCCTTCTCCATCCGTTCATTGATAAACTGCACACCTTCCCCGGAATAGGATTCGACCTTGTCGGCGTAGGAATTGGTCAAGAGCGTTTTGAACAATTGGACAAATTCTTGCTTGTCTTTATCGGACAGCGTACTCCAAGGAGCCCCGAGAGACCGCTTCGACATTTCCTCATAGTCGAACCGATCCCCGACGACCTGCTCCAATCGTTGCCGGCGTTCTTCACCCCTTCCCGGCTGTTTGAGCTCCTTGTCCCGAATGATTGCGAGCACTTCGTCAATGGTGCTCTTCATCGCCTCGGTCGCACCACCCGCCACTGCCGGCTGGACAGTCACTCCGCCAAGCAACACTAGTAGACAGGCCACCCCGCTCGCGACCCTCCCCCAACTCCATTTATACCCTTGTGGCAAGGCAGATCTCGTGATCTCCATGTATCCTCCTCTATCAGGATGGTGAAAAAATCGTTCTTCTCACCGTCAGACCCTGCGCACCATAATAGTTTTTCCCCAGCCGGTCTACGCCCGCTATTCTCCGTCATCGGATCATCAGTTTACTTTTCCATGAACATACTGACTCACCAACTCTTCAAGATCGAGACCCGATTCGGTATCGCGTATCGTATCCCCCGGCTTCAGCAGATCGCCGCCTCCTCCAGGAGACAGGGCCAAGAATTTCTCTCCAATGATGCCCCGCGTCTTGATGGATGCAATGGTGTCCGTATAGAGCTTGACCGTGTTGTTGACCGCCAGTTTCACTTTCGCGCGATCCTCAATGAGGGTAATCCCTCGGACCCTGCCGACTTCGACACCGGCGATTTCAATTGTCGAGCCCGGCTTGAGCCCTGACGCGCTGTTGAACTGCGCCTCGACTTCGTAGACGCTGCCGCCGACCAACTCGAGTTTCCCCAGCTTGATCGACAGATACCCGAGACACACCAGGCCGATGAACACGAACACGCCAACCACAATCTCCAACTTGGTTTTTTCCATCCTTGGTACTCCCCTCTCACCTAACCGACGAGCGATCCAGGCAACGCCACCGTCCCACCGACTGAAATGAATTCTTGAATCTCCGGATCGGTGGTCCGCTGGAACTCAGCAGCGGTGGCCATCAAGGCAATCTTGCCTTTCCGAAGCATCGCCACCCAATCGGAAATCCCGAAGATTTCAGGAATTTCATGGCTGACCATGACCGCCGTGAATCCAAACCGCCGGTGCATCGTGACGATCAAATCGTGAATCGATTTCGCCATTAATGGGTCCAACCCTGTTGTCGGCTCATCGAAGAGGATAATCTCCGGTTCCATGACTAGTGCACGAGCCAATCCAGCCCGCTTTCTCATGCCACCGCTCAACTCAGCAGGAAACTTGTGCCCCATCCCCGTCAACCCGACTTCCTCCAGCTTCTCCTCGACCCGTCGTCCCACCTCCGGACCCTTCATACGCAATTTCTCCCGCAATGGGAACGCGACGTTTTCGAATACCGACAGCGAGTCGAACAACGCAGCGCCTTGAAAGAGCATTGCGAATTGTTTCCGCACATTGTTCAAAGGCGTGCCCGACAGCCTGGAGATCTCTATGTCGCCGACCCACACCTCGCCACGATCCGGCTGCATGAGCCCGATCATGTGCTTGAGAAGCACGCTCTTTCCCGATCCGCTGCCACCGATAATGGTCGTGAGTTTGCCGACAGGAATCGAGAGATCGATGCCTTGCAACACCGGCTGCCCACCCAACGTTTTTTCGACGCCGACTAGCTTAATCATAATTCAACAAGTCGCAAAGTCTGAAGGTCGTCAGTCAAAATGTCTGCCGAACGATTGTTGACTTTCAGACTTGATGACCTTCGACGAGTTTTTATAAGAGCACCGACGTCAATACATAATCCCCTACGAGGATGAGCACCGATGACAAGACCACCGCCTCCGTCGTCGCGCGTCCAAGTCCCTCGGCACTTTGCCTCGTATAGAACCCTTTATAGCAGCAGACCCAACTGACGATCAGCCCAAAACATACCGACTTGAGAATACCGCCATAGACGTCTTTCCATTCCACCGCCGATTCGACCGAATTCCAATAGGCGCCTTCACTCACTCCCAATAAATCCACTCCGACGAGGGACCCTCCATAGATCCCGACTACATCAAAAATGGCCACGAGCAGCGGTACACCGAGTATGCCGGCCACCAATTTTGGCGCGATCAGATATTGCCGTGGATTGATCGCCATGGTATCGAGCGCATCGATCTGTTCCGTAATCCGCATGATGCCGATCTCTGCGGTCATGGCTGATCCCGCCCGCGCAGTCACCATCAACGCGGCCAACACCGGCCCCAACTCCCGAATCATGCTCAACGCCACCGCGGAGCCCAGCAACCCCTCGGAACCGAATTTCCGCAAGCTGTAATAGCCTTGGAGCGCCAGCACCATTCCTGTAAACCCCGCAGTGAGCACGACGACAAACGTGGATCGATACCCGATAAAATGGAGCTGTTTCATAATTTGATGGAATCGAAACGGAGGCCGAGCCAGCCAGGCAAACGCCGACAGCACAAACAGCAGCATGCGGCCCATCTCCTGTATGCGCATGACGGCCCACGCACCCAGCTGTGCAATTACGTGTGTCATCCGTTACCTGGGAGGCCGAAGAGAGTCACTGCTTGTTTCTGCATAGCACTGGAACCATTCTGTCAACCGATCCGCCGCCACCCGGCTCTGCTTTCGCAGCCGATTCAGTCCCGCAACGCTTGAGGGAGAGCCGATAAGCGCTTGCATACCTTTGGCCCAGCCAGTGGGCCTGAGAAAGAGATTGAAGTCAAGAGGAAGGTCTTCATCCGCCAGATCGGAAACTGCCCGCACGATCGCCATCGGCAGACCTCGTTCCTGTGCCACCTCCGCCACCGCGGCACTTTCCATATCGAGTCCGGTTGCGTCGGTCAACCGCCGCAACCGGCGTTTCTCCTCCGCCTGCCACACTACGGTCTCCGATGATACGACTGTTCCAACCCGCGCGACCAGGCCCGCATTCTGCGTCACAAGGAGAAGGCCTGCGCGGACAGCTCCATCGCACAGCACACGATCATTCCCCATCGTCCAGGTTCCCTCACCATGCACAGAAGACACCGCTGTGCCCACGATAAGGTCTCCCACCTGAGCCGGTGCGAGCGCACAGGCAAAACCCGTGGACATGACGAGCGACATAGGCTGTGCCTTCAATACCTTGCCCGCAATCGTGCCGGCCGCAATGGGACCGACGCCGGTTTGGATGAGGCAATATGTGCGATCTCCTCGCTGCCCCATATGACAGCGGACTCCGGAGATTGTCGCAACACGATCCGTTGCGAGCCCACGCCGAACGGCCTGGATTTCCCAGCGAGTCGCGGCAAAGATAGCGATGGGATTCACCGAAGATCCTGAGAGGAGTTGCCCTGCGCCAACGGATGCCGGCGGCGGACTGTTCAATGATCGGCTCGATGACACCCGGACGCGAGTACCTGCTGCCGCACTTCGTCGGCCCGCATCTTCCCGCGCGTCCGTAGATTCCGATACATGGCCAAGGCCCATAACGGAAAGTATTGGCAGTACCAATGGTAGCGGAGATAAAACACCCGAGGAAATCCAGTGCCTGTATGGCGGACCTCTTCCCACGACCCATCCTTCATTTGATGGCGGAGAAGATATTGGACACCGCGAGCGACGCTGAAGGCGTCAGTCATCCCCGCCGACATGAGTCCCATGATGGCCCAGGCCGTTTGAGAAGGCGTGCTGTCCCCTTTCCCGCTCCACTCAGGGTCGCCGTAAGACAGGCACGATTCGCCCCACCCGCCATCGGGATTCTGCTTCGACTCAAGCCAGGCGACTGCACGGAGAATAGAGGGCTCCGAGAGGTCCACTCCAATCGCACGGAGGCCGGCCAACACGGACCAGGTGCCATAAATATAATTGACGCCCCACCGGCCGTACCAACTCCCGTCGGCCTCCTGCTCTCGCTTGAGGAATCGGAGGGCCGGTGCCACGGCAGGGTGCGTCTGATCGTAGCCCAACGCCGCAAGCATCTCGAGGCAGCGTCCGGTCAAGTCGGACGTACTCGGATCGAGTAAGGCATGGTGGTCGGCAAATGGAATATAGTTGAACACGATACGATTGTTGTCCTTGTCGTACGCGCCCCACCCACCATCCGATCCCTGCATGGCAACCACCCAATTCGTTCCCCGTCGGATGGAATCTTGTAACTCGGCAGTCTGAGCCATCCGAACTTTCGACAGCGCCATCAAGACCACAGCCGAGTCATCCACATCGGGATAGAATTCGTTTTCGAACTGGAAGTACCAGCCTCCCGGTTCCGCATCGGGAGACGAGAACTTCCAATCGCCGACCGTTTTCGTTTGGCGAGAGACCAAGTAGGCTCCAGCCTTCAGGAGGGATGGGTGGTCCTGCGGCATCCCAGCTTCGATGAGGGCGTTCATGAGCAATGCCGTATCCCAGATTGGAGAGTGACAGGGCTGAAGATGCAGCGTCTCGACGCGCTGCTCGCCGATTGACACCGTGCTGTACACTTCCAGTGCTTCGATTTCGTGGAGGGCCTTCCGCACCAATGGGTCGTCGACCTGATACCCGAGGCAGCGAAGAGCCACAATCGAATTCGCCATGGCCGGATAGATCGCTCCCAGCCCACCGCTCCCTTTGATGTGTTCCAACATCCAGGTGGCGGCTTTTTGCAAGGACTTTTCCCGCAACCAACTCAACGGCATCCGGTCGTACAGTTTCAGTACTCTATCCAGCTGGACGAAGAAGTTATGCGGCGTGAACCATCGTTGATCCTTGTTAAAGGGCGGCACGTCGCGATAATGAATCTGCGATCGAGGCGCAACATACAGCTCGTCGATGCCCTGCTCCCTGGAGATCCGGCAGACAGGCTGATTCGCGAACACGACCAGCAAGGGGATCAACACGGCACGAGACCAATAGGAAATCGCGTAGATACTGAAATAGAACCGCTTCGGCAGGAGCATGATTTCTGGCGGCATGCTCGGAATACCCTTCCAATCGTATTGCTCGAACAGTGCCAGAGTGATCTTTGTAAACACGTTCGCGCACACGATGCCGCCCATCGCAAGAATACGGTCACGAGCCCGAAGCATGAAGGGCTCGTCTGCCGAAATGCCGCTCAACTTCAGGGCGAAATAGGCCTTCACCGAGGCGCTGATCTCCGAGGGCCCTCCGTAGAAAATCGGCCAGCCGCCATCAGGCAATTGCATGGCACGAAGATAGCGGACTGCCTTGCGCTCACGCTCGGGATCGACCCGATCGAGAAACCGCCGCAGCAAAAGGTACTCGGCCGTCAGCGTCGTATCGGCTTCAAGCTCTGCGACCCAATACCCTTCTGATACATGTTGTTTGGACACCAACCAGGCTTGACTGCGCCGGACCGCATCGTCGAGGGCATCCACTTGACTGATGGAATGACCGGTAGGGCGACGTGTCGCGGTATCGACCGGCGTCGACAGCACGGACTTGTCCGACACCAGACGCAGTGGAGGAACGTTGGACGGCTCGGTCGCCAACTCCAGCTTCTCCGAAACGGAGACGAAGAAGCTATCGGATAGACGATCCAGAAGCGTTCGAATCAGCTTCATTGTATTGATCTGTAGAACACTGTGGGTGGATGGGACAATGCGGGTCACTCGCCTCGTCCCTAAATACAAAAGCTCGAACTACGAGCGACAGACTCATAGCTCTGCCTACCAGGGGGTATATAGCAGACCTCTTGCTCTAACGTCAAGAAACCAAACGATGGAAGTCCTCTGAAGTACGGATGTTTTAGCCAATTCTGTCTGCTTAGGCCGGCTGCAAGTTCCCCAGTCTCACTGAAAGGATTTTTGAGATGCCCGGCTCTTCCATCGTGACTCCAAACAACGAATCTGCAATGGCCATCGTCTGCTTGCTGTGGGTGATGACCATGAACTGTGCATCTTCGGAAAGTTCATGCAATACGCCGGTAAAGCGCCCGATGTTCTCTTCGTCCAGCGGTGCGTCGATTTCGTCGAGAATACAGAACGGCGTCGGTCTGATCAGGAAACTCGCGAAGAGCAGGGCCATCGCCGTCAAGGTCTTCTCACCACCCGAGAGCATGGTCATACTCTTCAAGCGTTTGCCCGGCGGTTGCACCACGATGTCGACTCCCGGCTCCTGCGGTCCGCGGCCTTCTGCCACCGTCTCATCCGCCGGCACTTCGACCAGCTGGAGTTCAGCCCGGCCACCGGGGAAGAACTTCACGAACACCTCACTGAATTTCTGTTGGAGCTCGGCAAAGGTACCGGCAAACATGTCTTTCGTGGTGCGGTTGATGCGCTGAATGATTTCTTTGAGCGAGCTGATGGACGTGGAGAGATCTTGTTCCTGGGTCGTCAGGAATCGATACCGTTCATCCAACTCTTGATGCTCGTGAATGGCAGCCAAATTGATCGGTCCCAGGCGATCGAGCTTCTCGCGAATCTTCCGCAATTGCTCCCGTAGCGCGACTTCATTGACTGCCGGTTGGCCTTCCGGGATCGACTCCTCTCCGATGGACAGTTGTTCGGGCGTCATCTCCACAACCGGTGATTCGAGCAGCGTCGCGAGATCGACCTGGTACGTTCCCAAGAGCGTGGATTCAACAGTCCCCAATTGCATTCGAATTTCCGCCTTCTTGACCTCCACCGCCATGCGGGATTCGCGAAGAGACGAGACCGCCCGACGAACATCCTCCAAGCCGGCATCGAGCTGGTGCGCCGCCGCCATGTCCTGCGCCTGTTCTTCTTGAAGTTCGACCAGCCGGGCCTTGATCTGGGCTGCCGACTCACCGAATTCGAGACAACGCGCCTCTTGGCGCTCACGTTCAACCCGGCTCTGTTCGATCGAGGCCGTAAGCCCCTCGGCATGGCGAGTCAACGTTTCAATGCGTGCGATCGCGTCTTGCTGCTGTTGCTGCACACGGAGAAGATCGTGATGGCGATGCTCACGGGTTGTCCGGATTCCCTGCGCCACCAATTGTGCCTCTGTAAATCGCTGCTGGAGCCCCTGCGTGTCGTGATCAATCTGCCCCACCCGTTCGCGTATACGACTGAGCCCGGCTTCCTGGCCCGCCTTCTCCCCGAGCCACTGCGCGAGCTGCGCTTCGCCGGAGCGCGTTTCATGATTGAGCCGCTGCACCTCCGCCGAGCCTCGCTGCGCATCACTCATCAATGTATCGATCCGCTGGTCGAGATCTCCCAGCATATGCTGGAGCCCGGCTTCATCTTTCTGTAGTGAGAGCCCCCGCATTTCTGCGTCCCGCAACGACTCCACGAGTTGCCGACTCTGCTCGCGCAACTCCTGTCCCTGCACCAACAATCGTTCCCGTCGCTGCTTCCCTTCTTCGACACATCCCATCAGCGAGACGCGCTGGACTTCCAGGTGAGACACCTCTCGACGCCGTTGCAACAGGCCTTCCGTTGCGCCGGCCTGTCCACCGGTGATCACCCCGGCCGCATCCAAGACTTCTCCTGCACGCGTCACGAAGATGGGCCCATCGGGAGCAGAGCAGGGCTGTAGTTCCCACAACGCCATCGCGTCCTTGAGCGTGTCAATGAGCACGATCCGATCGAAGAGATAGTCACGGGCCGCTTCGCGCTGACCATCCACGTGGATCAGATCAACCGCACGTCCGACCACACCGGGCTGGTCCTCCATCACGGGCCACCACTGGTGCGATGCCGTATCCCGAGTCGTCCATCGAGGTTGCTGAG
>JBGTCI010000032.1:0-180735 GCA_041748925.1 Nitrospiraceae bacterium
CCGAGCTGTCAGAACAGCTCTTTTCCCGGGTTGGTTACATTGAGTATCTGAACGACGCGAGAACGAAGTGTGGGAAAAGGTGCGTCTTGGCGCACCGGGGTTGGGCGGGTGAGAAGGGCGATTTTTTCAGCCCCCTACTAACTGAACGGAACGACCTGCATGCTAGTCCCCATTGTTATCGAAACGACTAACCGAGGCGAACGGGCGTATGACATTTATTCCCGCCTTCTGAAAGATCGGATCATCTTCCTCGGCGCGCCGATCGACGATATCTTTGCCAACCTGATTATTGCCCAGCTCCTATTCCTCGAAGCGGAAGATCCTGAAAAGGATATCAATCTCTACGTCAACTCCCCCGGGGGAAGCGTCACGGCAGGATTGGGGATCTATGACACCATGCAATATGTCAAACCCCCGATCAACACCATCTGCCTGGGCCAAGCCGCCAGTATGGGCGCCTTCTTGCTCACCGCAGGAACCAAGGGAAAGCGATTCGCCCTGCCGAATGCGAGGGTCATGATCCACCAACCCATGGGCGGATTTTCTGGGCAAGCCACAGAAATCGATATTCATGCCAGAGAGATCCTGAAAATCCGCGAGCGGCTCAATGAGATCATGGCGAAACATACCGGCCAGCCTCTGGAGAAGATATCCCAGGACACTGAGCGGGACTACTTCATGTCGGCAGAAGAAGCGAAGCGGTACGGTCTCATCGACGAAGTCATCACACGGCCGCCGAAGCTCCTCAAGACCGTCAGTGGCGACACAGGAAAAGACGGGGCCAAGGACAAGTAACAGGGGAGGACTCATGGCGAAGCCGGATAAGATGGATCGACATCTCCGCTGTTCGTTCTGTGGAAAGAGCCGCGACGAAGTCCGCAAATTGATCGCCGGGCCCACCGTCTACATCTGCGACGAATGCGTCAACCTCTGTAACGACATCATTGCCGAGGATTGGGAAGAAGCCAAAGAAGAGATTTCGTCAAAACTCAAGAAGCCCCTGGAAATTAAACACCATCTGGATCAATACGTCGTAGGACAGGAGCGGGCCAAAAAGATTCTCGCGGTGGCCGTTCATAACCACTACAAACGAATCTCGGCCAAGGACAAAGACGTTGACGACGTGCAACTCCAGAAGGGCAATATTCTCATGCTGGGGCCCACAGGCACGGGAAAAACGCTGTTGGCCCAGACCCTCGCGAAGTACCTGGACGTCCCCTTCACGCTGGCTGATGCAACCACACTCACAGAAGCAGGGTACGTCGGCGAAGATGTGGAAAACATCATTCTCAAACTCCTCCAAGCAGCGGACTACGACGTGGAGCGGGCTGAACGAGGCATTGTCTACATCGATGAAATCGACAAAATCAGCCGCAAGAGCGACAGCCCATCCATCACCCGCGACGTCTCGGGCGAAGGGGTACAGCAGGCGCTGCTCAAGCTCATCGAGGGAACCGTCGCCAACGTGCCGCCTCAAGGCGGACGCAAGCATCCGCACCAAGAGTTTATTCAGGTCAATACGAGCAACATTCTATTCATCTGCGGCGGAGCCTTTGTCGGGCTCGAACACATTATCGAGCAGCGCCTGAATCGCAAAGCAATGGGATTCGGAGCTGAAGTTCGCGGACGAAGCGACGTGCGACTTGGCGAACTGTTCGCCAAAGTTCAGCCTGAAGACTTCCTCAAGTACGGATTGATCCCGGAATTCGTCGGTCGGTTACCGGTCGTCGCCACATTGGATGAACTGGATGAACGCGCCCTCATCCGAATCTTGACCGAGCCGAGAAACGCGCTCACGAAACAGTATGAGAAACTGCTTTCCTTTGAGAAGGTCAAGCTCAAATTCACCGAAGGCGCGCTCGGAGCGATTGCCCGGAAAGCCTTTCACCAGAAAACCGGCGCTCGAGGATTGCGTGCCATTCTCGAAGACGTGATGCTGGATGTGATGTATGACGCCCCCTCTCAGAAGCAAATTAAGGAAGTCCTCATCACTGAGGATGCCATTCTCGGTAAACACGCGCCCATCCGAATATTCGAGCAAGACAAAGACGTGAAGACCGCCTAAGTCGTTATAACTGTAGCTTTTTTCGCCAGTCCGGACGTCTATTCAGAACTCCCCAGGCCAGATTCACCCTGGCCTGGCTGCCTCCTTACACTCTTTTCTTCTGAATACGCTCCCCTCCTTCTGCCTACCTAACCTGTCGCGAGGGTCATGACTCTGCGCTTTCCCTCGACAAGATGAAATGCTGCGCTATACTTGCGTTACTGATTGAACGTGGAGGACGTGTGAAATATCCCGTATCTTCAAGCCTACGGCATAAAGGGAAAGCCCTCGACCTTGACGCAAACCGTGAGGTGATCACCCTACTGGGTATCAACGGCGAGCCCATGGGCAACCTGTCTTGGGACTTTGTCATCGATCAGATTCTGGCTTATCGCAAACCTCAGGCAAGCCGAGAAACCAGGAATGAGCCGCGCGTGACACTCAGCTTTCGTGTCAAATACACAACCCCGGAAGGTGAGCAATTTGAAAGTCGCGCAGGCGGCATCGGCGGAGGCGGGCTCTTTATTGAAAGCCAGAGCCCTCTACTGGTTGGCACCAAGCTTGCCCTTGAATTTTCCCTCCCAGAGCAACCGTCAGAATGGTTGACGGCTAAGGGTCTTGTGGCGTGGGTATGCCCCAAAGCAGACCAATATACGTTTAGCCCTGGTATGGGCGTGCGTTTTACAGAAATTAACCCCGAGATCCGCAACCGTGTGCTCGAACTGGTGAAGTCCCTCCAGCCCGTCGAGCAGCCAGCCTAGCCGTGCATTGAAACACGATTGCGGTATCGAGAAGTACCGGGCTGAAAGAAGTCCCGACCGGCTGCAGCAGGCTACTCAAACATGCCACAGTACGCGAAGCGGCAAGGAGGTACAGACCGCACTTTGTGTGGGCCGTTCGGTATGTGAATGGATCTTGGCGAGCGGAAAGGTCCTTCCAGTAATTCCGATCTCCGAGAGGTTCGCCTCTACACGGTGAGCCCCTGAGTGATGCGATCACGCCGTCAAGGGCGGCCCGGGCCTAGCAAAGATGCTGTCTTGGCAACCTCAGGGCGTACGGGTGAGATGACCAATTTTTCAACAGCCCGCTAGGGAGTATCCTTCTGCCAATGAGTCGTGCCGTATTCCATACAAGGACTTGACTATGAAGTTTGCCGTGGTCGCGACAGAAGGACATGAGGGGAAAGTCCTTGAGATGAATGCCGACCAGGAACTGGTCACGCTTCATAGTGCCACGAGAGAACTGCTCGGTGCCCTGTCGTGGGGAACGGTTATTGAACAGATTCTTGCTGGCGACGACGACGTGCGATTCGCTCACGCACGCGCTCATCCGAGAGCCCCGCTCGCCGTAAAGGTTCGCTACACGACACCGGAAGGCAGACAGTTCGACAGCTTAACCGGCGGCATCGGTGCAGGCGGATTGTTCATTGAAAGCAGCGCCCCGCTGCCTCCTGGGACTGAGCTATCCGTCGAGTTTGCGCTACCCGATCATCCTTGGGAGAAATACAAGGCCAAAGCGAAGGTTGCCTGGACCCGCAATAAGCCAGAACGGCATCTGCTCTTCCCTGGGATGGGCGTTCAGTTTACCAACATTGATGAAAAAGCTCGTAAAGAGCTTGTCGAACTCGTCGATGCGTTGAATCGTTCCCGCGTGACGGCTTAAGTTCCTTGTTTTGCCCAGCGACGCACCCCACTGTCTGGATCCTTCGCGCTCGTGGTGTTGAGCGCTGCCTTGGTATCAGGATCGCTCAGCGTTCCCAGCCGATAGGCCGCTTCTGCCCGTACCCCGGGCGAGGGATCTCCAACTAAACGCTCTCTGATCCAAGGCGAGGCCGCTGCCCCTCCCCATTCGCCAACCGCCGCCACAATGCCCTGACGAACCTCCGTATCGGAGTCACGTCCTGCCGCGACGAGCGCAGGGACTGATTCGCTTGAGTCGACTTGTAGTAATGCCCGCGCTGCCGCCCTTCTAATCGTGGCATCAGAAGATTGCAGTAATCCTACGACAGGTTGCAGTAATCGAGTGCCTGGCTCGATCTCTCCGATCGCCACCACCGCTGCCTGCCGGACCGATTCGACAGGATCCTCCAACGCCTGCGCCAACAAGACAACCACTCCACTAGTCGCTACGGGTTTCAAGCGGCCCATAGCCAGTACCGACGCTTCGCGGACCATTGCCTCAGGATCATGCATGAGGGGGAGAACGGAATCTACAGTTCGTGGATCGCCGATCTTGCCGAGAGATTCTGCAGCCGTTCGCCGCACCTCCGGCGACTCATCACGGAGCAACTCCAGCAAGAGCGAGACCGTGCGCTCCCTCGAGGAAAGTGGAGAATCTTGGACACAACCGGCGAGGCAGAGGACTAACGGGACGACCGCGCAGACTATGGTGCGAGAGGACGTGCGACAGAACCGGAGGTATCCGCTGGGTCGGTTGATGAAGACTACACCCCAGCTCACGTTTGTTTAGGCGGCTCTTCGTGCAAGGCAGGTAGTTCTTTGGCTGCTTCGATGGATTGCTGGAACTCCTTCTGGGCAGAATCCATCTCGGCTCGGATTGTCCGGATCTCGGGATCGACCGAATTTCGGACATCAGCAACAGCCTGCTTGAACGTCCGCATCGCATCCCCAAGTCCTTCTCCCAAACTCTGCATATCCCCAGGTGAAATACCGGCAGGTTGCGCAGCCTGCGTCTTCATCGCCGCCTGCTGCGCTTGCACACGAGCCACAGCATCTTTGTTAACAATGGCCGACGGACGCTTCACGACTGGTTTTGCCTGGGCGCCAGCGGGAAGAGGCGGGTACTGCGCCTGCATGACCGGCGCAGGGGCAGCCGCTCGTTCTTCCATCGTCGGAGGCTGCTGGTCCTGCCCCGTCGATTGAGTGGCTGTAGAGGTCAATGGCCGAGCCGGTTGAGGCGGAGCCGCCATGTTGTGCATCAAGGCAGCGGTGGTCCCGGGAGTCAGTTCAGGCCCAGGCGCGTAGGGCGCTGTGGGCTTCGGAGTGACGAGAGTCTGTCCCGGCGTCATCGTCGGCGGGGGTACAACCTGGACCGATGGCTGGCTCTGCATGGGTGCAGGTTGATGTACTTCGGTCGATGCCGCATCCGCCGGCGGGGGGATATCGTTGACTTCTTTCTTGAATCCTCTGAGCGCTTTGCCGACTCCTTCACCGATTTGTGGGAGCTTGCCCGCCCCGAAAATAATGAGCACGATGACGAGGATAATGATGAGTTCCGAGATTCCCATGGTACCAAACATGGCGTGCTTCCTTTTCCCTAGAGGCCTGTCCGGGCCATCGCCGCCGGCCCTGCCTGTTTGAGAGTCGAATCAACTCTATCGGCCAGTATGAGGCACTGTCAAGGAAGGGGAAGGGGGCTAAAAAATCGGTACGATCTCGCTCTGCAACGGCAAACCGAACACCACCGCCTCACGCTCAGCGAGGTATACGTCCAGTTCACTCCTAATCCCAAACTCACCAGGAAGGTAGATTCCCGGCTCAATAGAAAAGCAGGTCCTGGGCATCAGACGACGCGTGTCCAGCGTCTCCAAGCCATCGATGTTCGCGCCGTTACCATGAACTTCTTCGCCAATCGAATGGCCCGTACGATGAAGGAATTGATCACCATAGCCGCTGCGCTGGATCACCTGCCGGCAGGCGTCGTCGACTTCCCATCCAAATGGGCGATGGCCGGCGGCTATTCGTGTTTGGACGAAGGTCAGTGCCGCGTCCCGTCCTTCCCTGACGCAGTCAAAAATCTCACGCTGTTTCAGAGGCACGGTTCGGCCAACGTAGCCGGTCCAGGTAATATCGGCATAGACTGAGCCACGCTCCGTTCGTTTGGCCCAAAGATCGACCAAGATCAACGCATCACGCGTCACTTCGGTCGACCCCATCTCTGTCGGACCATAATGGGGATCAGCGCTGTGGGCGTTGACGGCGGCGATCGGCGCACTTGACGTGACCATCCCGGCTTCGCGTATACAAGCCAAAATAAATTGCTGCACTCCATACTCAGTGAGACTCCGCCCTTGCGTGATCGCCTCATGAACATGACTAAATGTCTCGTCAACAATACGCCGCAGCGCCGCGGCGGCATATTGATGCGATTCGAGCTGACGGTCTGTCCAGCGCGCTTCAAACATCTGAATCAAATCTGCTGAACTCACCACCTCGACATCGTAACTTCTGATTAACTCGATCGTACCAGCATCCACGCGCGACACGTAGGGAACCGCGTTCAGGGGGGAATACTGCATCGCGACACGGAGGCCGCCGGCGAGCAGGCGCCCAAGGATCTGTCGTTGCTGCTCCCACGAGACATAGCAGTCGGCTTGTCCCGGCAAGGCATCCAGCACATGCGGCTCGATGCGATGCAGCAGCTTGACAGGCCCCCCCTGCGCCGGAATCCAGTAATACCAGCGCCTCGTCACATGGAGGGTAGGATCGAGCTGCAGTATCCGATAGGCGAGGGGGTCGCTCCCGCGGAAATCATAGAAGAGCCAGCCGTCGATCTCGGCGTCACGCAAGGCCCGCTGAATCTCACTGACACGCTGAGGTATGGCCGTAGTCATCGTAGAAGGCATCTTATCGTCGCGTAACCAAGCCGTCAATGAGACGGCCGTTGAGGTCGATGATCATGCTACAATGCGCACCATGGCAGTTGAGCATGCGCCAGAGCTTTCCCAGTTCCGCGTAACGCTGTTTGTCGGACCGCAGCCGGTGGAGGAAAGACCCTTCACCTTCTCCTGTGTATTTAACGTCAAGAAGCGGAGTTGGAAAGGCGGAATCCAGGTCTCCGTCATGCTCACCCAGGGTCAGATTGACACACTCAGCACCGATATTGATTTCCCCCGATTGTTAACCCTGGCCCTAGTCGATCTTGCAGATGAAGATCGTCTCTCGCATCGGGAACGAGCCCATGAGCTGTTTATCCAAGCCGTCTGTTGGTGCAAGCTGGACCTGGCGTTGCAATCCAGCATCGCTCAACAGAACCAAAGTCTCGAAGACACAACATGGAACGCCGAAATCAGAGACACCGTCATCAAACGGAAAAACTTCATCACGTCGTACGTTGCCTCTGAACTAGACCTCGTACTGAGAGACGGTACCACTCCGTGAAGGACTTCACGCGGGCGCGGCAGGGGGTTTGCAATCAGAGATGAATTTGTTATAACCCAACTACCACTGAATCATGAGTGAGCGCCCAGGAATCAACCACGGCCGCTCAGCTCGCTTAGTCGCAGAAGGAGGATTATTCGTGAACACATATTCGTCTTTATTCATTCGCCCCCGGAAGGCTTCCAGCTTTAAACTGGTAGCAATCTTCCTGCTCATAGCCCTGTGCACCGTCACGATGGCGCCGTTGGCGTGGAGTCAAGAGAGCGCAGCCCCCATGTCGAGCGCGAACACCGAAGGCGGAACCGCGTCAAGCGCAGGCATGCAAGTGGCTGCCGGTCTCTCCACCCTGGTGTATCTTCCGCTAAAGTTGGCCTTCGCCATCGGTGGAGGAATTGTCGGAGGACTCACCTATGCGTTTACCGGCGGGAATGAACAAGCAGCCAAGAGCGTCTGGAACACCAGTCTCTACGGCACCTACCTCATTACCCCCGATCACCTTCAAGGCAACCGACCCATCCGTTTCCTGGGGGTCGTTGATTCGGATGATGCATCGGCGTCAGCGCCTGATCAAGAGCTAATCCGCTAGCCGATGAAACCGATCATCGGCGTCACACCAGACTTCAACGCCGGTGATCGGAAAGAATGGGGTGGCCACGAGCCCACCTACTTTTTGCGTGCACGCTACATCCGTGCCATTGAAGAACTCGGCGGCGTCCCTCTGGTCCTTCCACTTCTCGCAGACCAGACCACAAGACGACGCCTCCTGCACCAACTCGACGGACTCCTCCTCACCGGAAGCGGCCCGGACCTTCCACCATCATTGTATGGTGAACGGCAGCGCTATCCCTTCGGAATCGTGAGCGAACGTCGCGCGAGCTTTGAACTGGACATGGTCCACTTGGCGAAGCGAGCCGATGTCCCCCTACTCGGCATCTGCGGCGGCATGCAAGCCATGAACGTCGCCTGCGGCGGCAGTCTGTTTCAGGATATCTCATCCCAAATCTCAACACCGCTCCAACATCGGCAACAGACTCCAGCGACGAATCTGAGTCACACCGTCACCGTCACATCCGGCAGCCTGCTCCGTCGTATCGTGCGATCGGTGTCGATGCGGGTAAATAGCTCGCACCATCAATCGGTCAAAGCCGTCGCGCCGTCATTGATCGCCAGCGCTCTGGCCTCCGATGGCATTGTGGAAGCGATCGAATCTCCGACTCACCGCTTCTTTCTCGGCATCCAGTGGCACCCGGAGTTTCTCTTCGACCGTCACCCCCTCCACCGACGACTATTCGAGGCATTTTTACGCGCTGCCCGCGCCACAGACCGTGACGCGTGAAATGCGAGCGATGCGCGACCAGCGGAAAAGGCCTGCTATACTTGACCCCATATGGAATAGAAGCTCGGTAACCCTAACAGCGCTCTTCGCCATCCCCGCGTCTTGAGGAGATACGTTGATCAGCCGACTCTTTCGAACCAAGCCTATTGAGCAAATTCTCGCGGACGCAGATCATCCCGATCATCGTTTGAAAAAGACCCTCACAGCTTGGGATCTGACCGCGCTTGGCATCGGCGCGATCATCGGTACCGGCATCTTCGTCCTGATCGGAACGGCGATCGTCGGCGATGCCCACAGACCCGGGGCAGGGCCTGGAATCATTCTGTCCTTTGTGCTCTCCGGCTTGGCCTGCGCCCTCGCAGCACTCTGCTATGCAGAGTTCTCCACCATGATTCCCGTGGCCGGCTCCGCCTATACCTACTCGTACGCCACGTTGGGAGAATTTCTGGCCTGGATTACCGGCTGGAACTTGATTCTTGAATACGGTGTGGCCTGTGTCGCGGTCGCCATCGGGTGGTCCGGCTATTTCAACAAGTTACTCAGGTTGGCCGGGATTGAATTGCCACACTGGGCAACCCATCCACCTGGAGGACCTGACGGGGGCGTGGCAAACTTCCCCGCCGCCATTATCGTGTTACTCGTCACGATCATCCTTGTTATCGGAATTAAAGAAAGCGCCCGCGCAACCGGCATCATTGTATGCTTGAAGCTCGCGGTCATCCTCTTTTTCATTGCCGTGGGAACGCCGGCCGTGAATACCGACAACTGGACGCCCTTCCTGCCACAGGGATTCGCCGGTGTCGGCGCGGCGGCGGCGATTGTGTTTTTCGCCTATATCGGATTCGACGCCATCTCGACGACTGCCGAAGAAGCCAAGAACCCTCAGCGGGATCTCCCGATTGGGATCATTGCCTCTCTCAGCATCTGCACCATCCTCTACATCGCCGTAGCTGCCGTCTTGACCGGCTTGATCCCCGCCGCACAGATCGACATCCATGCGCCGGTGGCCGAAGCGCTGAGTATGGTGGGCTTCAAGTGGGGAGCGGCAATTGTGGCAATCGGGGCGGTAGCCGGAATTACCAGCGTACTCGTCGTGATGATGCTGGGTCAGATCCGGGTATTTTTTGCTATGTCGCGAGACCACCTGTTGAGCCCCTGGCTGTCAACCGTGCATCCGCGCTATGGCACGCCTCACTATGCCACCATTCTCACCGGCATCGCCGTGGCCACGCTCGCCGCCCTGATTCCCATCGGCGATGCGGCAGACATGACGAACATCGGCACTCTCTTTGCCTTTGTCCTGGTCTGTATCGGTGTTGTAGTGCTGCGCTACACGAAACCTAACCAGATCCGCCCATTCCGGCTTCCGTTCATGCCGGTCGTCCCGATTCTTGGTATGCTCGCCTGTCTCGGCTTAATGAGTTTTCTCCCACAGCTGACCTGGATTCGATTCGTCGTCTGGACTGCCATCGGTATTGTGGTCTACTTGGGATACGGGCTGAAACACAGCAAACTGGCCGGCCCTTCTCCTGAGAGCCACCTTCCGAAACGTTCGCTGTAGATAGAACGGGTTAGCTCGATTTTTCTGTGGGATGAGCCGCCAGGGCTGGTGCGGGAATCTGTGTGGCGTCGGCAGGTGTATTAGATGGAGAGGCTGCGGATGCGACAGGTTGGCCGTCAGGTGCTGATGCAGTAGTGGGTACTTCTGGTTTGGGAGCAGTGGGTGGCTTGGGGGGAGCAGGTTTCTCCGGCTTGATGCCCCCTTCCCACGAGGGACCTGAGTACATATCCGCCGAGAGGCCTTTTGACTTCCATTTCTCTTCGAAGTCCGCAGCCGCCTTATTCGGCGTCTCCCCACTCCCGACGACCTCATTCCACGGATAGACCTTCGGGCCGATCAAGCACCCGGTCTCCGTTCGCTTCAAATACAAGGAGATCGGATTCCCGCGGTACGGTCCAAGATAGATATGCACGGAACCGGCGTATTCGAGCAAATGCTCCATGCGCGTCTCCAAGAGGGGGGCATGATGCCATAAGAGGCGAGAAGAGGGCAAGGAGGTTGGGCTCCCCTTGCGCGCCTAACGCGCGCCCTCAGAAGGGCCTCGTTGGGTGCGCACAGCCAGAGGCTAGCCTCCTTCGCCCGTCATGACATCACCGATGCCCTGCTGCTCATTAGATTGACAGGCTTTTCAACCGTCTCGTAGACTGCTTCAGATGTCATCACGATTGATCACCCCGGCTCGCCCAAGTAGCAAGAAAACCACCATCGGCTTCGTCAACTTGGGTTGTTCAAAGAACCAAGTCGATTCCGAAGTCATGTTAGGCATACTGGCGGCGGACGGATTTGCCTTGACCGATAATCCAAAGAAGGCCGAGGTGGTCATCATCAATACCTGCGGCTTCATCGAAGAAGCCAAGCAGGAGTCGATTGATTCGATCATTGCGCATGGCAAGCTGAAAGAGACAGGGTCTTGTCGTGTGTTAATTGCCGCAGGCTGTCTGGCACAACGGTATCAAGGCGACCTCCTCAAGCAATTGCCGGAACTCGACGGCGTGGTAGGGACCGGTGAGTTCGGGAAAATCGCGGAGATTTGCCGGGATCTGCTGGCGCCGAAGAAACGGCAACAACGGCTCTGGATCAGCGAGCCTCCGTATCTCTACGACGCAGACGCTCCACGCCTCCGTCTCGGGAAAGCCCATAGCGCGTATGTAAAAATCGCCGAAGGCTGTAACCGGAATTGCGCCTTCTGCGCGATCCCCTTGATGCGGGGGAAGCAGCGAAGCCGCCCCGTGGAATCGATCGTAGCCGAAGCCGCACGGCTCGCTGCTGAAGGTGTGAAAGAGATCAACCTCATTTCCCAGGATACGGTGAATTACGGCGTCGATCTTGGTGTGCGCCACGGCCTCGTCACGCTGCTTCGCGAGCTGGTGAAGGTGAAAGACTTGCGCTGGATCAGACCGTTCTATCTCTACCCGCAACAGGTATCGGATGAGCTGTTGGCTCTCTACGCAGGAGAAGAAAAGATTGCCAAGTATATCGACATGCCGCTGCAACACATCAACGATCGAATGCTCAAGCGGATGCACCGGCTAGGCGATCGGGCTGCCATTACCTCTCTCGTCGATCGGATCCGGACGCGCATTCCCGGCGTCACCTTTCGCACGGCCTTCATCGTGGGATTTCCAGGAGAGACGGAGCAGGAGTTCGACGAACTGAGAGGTTACGTTGAAGAGGCCCAGTTCGATCGAGTGGCGGTGTTTTTGTATTCGGACGAGGAAGACACGCCGGCCGTTGGGCTTGATGACAAGGTTCAGCGATCGGTCATGGACGAACGACGGAATGAAATCTTAGCTGTGCAAGAAGAGATTGCGACGGCGCGAGGCCAGGCCCGTATCGGTTCCGTGATGGAGGTGTTGGTCGAAGGGGTCTCCGAAGAGACAGAGTTACTGCTTGAGGGACGCCATGAAGGGCTGGCTCCGGAGATCGACGGCGTCGTGTATATCAATGATGGATCAGCCACAGCAGGGGAACTCGTCAAAGTCAAGATTACCGACGCGGCTTTGTACGATCTTGTCGGCCACATCGTCAAATAGCAGGATGCTGAAAAGTCCGCCAGCATCGTTGCATTTCTGATATGCCGCACAGTAATGGAAAAAACACGAACACAACGTGTTGTTAAACGTGGTGAACTTGCGATTCGCAGAGCTTTCATTACGCTTCTCTCAAGGCGCTCCCTAAAATCCTCCCCAACTCTACCGCTCCAGCTTCCCGATTCCCCAACGATCCTTATTCTGCGCCAAGATAAGTTCGGTGATGCAATTATCACAACACCATTACTTGTCGCTCTGAAAGAACGCTACCCTACAGCGAGGTTCATGGTGCTCTTGGGTGAAAAAAATAAGAGCATCGCACCTCTACTACCGATAGAGTGCGAAACATTCGTGTATAGGAAAAATCTTGCTACAGACATTGCACTGCTTTGGACGATACGCAAAATCCAAGTTGATGTACTCATAGATCTCCAAGACAATGCATCGGCTACTTCGTCCATCATTACCGCCGCTGTTTCAGCCAGATACTCGATCGGTATCGAAAAAGAAAATGCTTCATCATACAATGTGCTTGTAAAACGGCTCGATCAGAAAACTGTTCATATCAGTCGGCGGATAGCGGAGTTGCTTCGTCCGCTTGGGATAGACCCTGATACTATTTCACTCCAGCCAAAGCTCAATATCCCTATCCCGCCCCGCATAGCAGGAAGAATAGCGGTGAATATATCAGTAGGAAAGCCCTCATGTTGGGTGCCACCACATGTCCAAAGCCAAATATGCGCACTTGTTTCGTCGGTGCCGGATACTCAGGAAGTACTTGTCTTTGCACACCCGAAGGATAAAAAAGAACAAGAAGAAGTCATTCGCCTAGCGAACACAATGAAAGTCAAGCCGGCGCCACTCACCAACTCCTTCGAAGAGTATGCATCATTGTTGTCTTCGTGCGAAATACTCCTAACCCCAGACACTTCAACTGTCCATCTGGGAGCCGCACTCGGAATTCCAATGGTTGCATATTATCTACAGTCATCATTGCATTATTGGACGCCAATAGGTGTCGACTACAGAATGCTCACCAAAGATAACTTACAAGACATATCAGTCAATAATGTTCTTGTGTTGTTCAAGGAGCTATTGGATGGAGTAGCAACCACGAACGCCGGCATCAGGGAGGAAGTCGTTCGATAACAAGATGCACAAACGACTCTCTCCATTTACCAAGAAGGCAAGGGACAAGTTCTATAGTCCGATTTTCTGCACAACGATCTCTGCCATGATCGAATCTATTGCGCGAGGTTTCATTACCACCCGTGTTTGATATTCTGTTTCGACCTACGACACAATCACGCGGTAGAAGATTTGGATGAAGATCCTCCTCGCTGCGGCCTTATCCGATGAATGGCGCGTCCCTGGGCAAAGAGGATATCTTGGCAGCTTCAGGGCGGGCGAGTGAAGTAGTCGTCGGGGTTGGGTGGGTGAGAAGGCTGCCTTTTTGAGCATCCTGCTGTCAAGTAGATTCTCTGCTTGCAACAACAATGTCTCCTCACCCGACTCGCGCTATTTCTGCCGTGATCGTGACTCGCCTGCTACACTTGAACTGACCGCCCTTATCGGAAAGGTTGGTTCACCATGGCATACCGAAAAGAATCTGTCGTCCTCCTCATCCATTGTAAGGATCGCAGGGGCATTGTGGCCCGCGTCTCCGGCTTCATTCACGACTTCGGCGGGAACATCCTCGATTCGGATCATCATACAGACGAAGAGACAAACGAGTTTCTCATGCGCATGGAGTTTGCCGCCGAGGGTTTACAAATTCCGCCCGATGAGATCGCAGCCGCCTTCGCTCCGGTCGCGAAGACCTTCGAGATGCGCTATGAGGTTCGTGCTTCAAGTCGCCGAACGAGGGTCGCGATGTTGGTCTCGAAGCAGGATCACTGCCTGGCAGATCTGCTTCAACGGCACAAACGCGACGAGTTGCACATCGATATCCCCGTGATTATTTCCAATCACGATACCTGCGCCGGTTGGGCCGAGCTGTTCAAGATTCCCTTTTCCGTCTGTCCCGTAACCAAGGAGACCAAGCCGCAGCAGGAACAGCAGGTCTTGTCTCTGCTGAAAGATTATCGTATCGAACTCGTGGTCATGGCTCGGTACATGCAAATCCTTAGCAGCACTTTTCTTTCACAGGTTGGGTGTCGAGTCATCAATATCCACCACTCCTTTCTACCCGCGTTCATCGGCGCGAATCCCTATCGGCAGGCCTATGACCGGGGCGTGAAAATCATCGGGGCTACGGCCCACTATGCCACGGATGATCTGGATGAAGGTCCCATCATCGAACAGGACGTCATGCGTGTAGGCCACCGGGATACCGTCGATGATCTGGTAAGGAAGGGACGGGATCTAGAAGAGATTGTGCTGGCCCGCGCCGTGCGCCGTCATATTGAGCGACGGGTGTTGGTGTATGGCAGAAAAACCGTGGTGTTCGATTAGCAGGGCGCTGAAAAATGGAGCGGGGTAACTGGAGCGATCTCCATGCTCCCAGAGGGCGCACGAAAAGACTGTGCTCGCTCAATGGGCGCAGCGAGAGATCATCCCATCCACCCCTTGAATGGATCTGTTCACTTCATGTGGCCTTGCCACTCGCAAGACGCGTCATGGTTTGGCGGCTGAAATTCCTGACTACCTGCTCCAGGTAGACCGTCAGGCCCATCGCCGTCTTTGTAGATGGGCAGATGTTCGTAGCGGACTATCGCTATCCTTCACACGGGTTCTGGGGGACAGGCACCGCGCTGCGGAGTCAGTCCCCCGAGCAGGGGGCTCACGCTCCCTGCTCCCCCCAAATGATCAAATCTCTCCAATCACCGAATCCTCAATACTGATTCGCATTCATGCCACCGCGCACACACCAGGCGTGGAAGGGGTTGGCCTTACCGCTGTTGCCCACGTCGCCATTGGTGTTGAAAAACACGAACCAGGCGATGAGGGGATTGCCTGCGTTCGAGGTCGCCGACCAATAACCGGCCGGCTGGATGTTGAGAAAGGGATCGCCCGGCGGGAGGGTGGGGCCAGGAGGGGCCACGGAAGGATCGACCAAGCTCGCCAGCTCGGGCATGGACGGCAGCCGCCAGCCTTTGCGGTTGCCGACGGTCTTGCTGGCGCAAACGGAGCGGGCGTTGTCCCACGTCTCGCCCGCCGTCTGCGGGGACCGCTCCCACACCAGCCCCGTCTCGTTGTCCCGCACCGCGTCGCTGTTGAAGGCTGGCAAAATGGCGAACCGCTGCGCCGCCAGCAAGTTCTTGTCCCAGTTCGGCGTCACACCGCTCAGGTCGATCACCCCGGAACTCTGTGCCTGGACGGCCGGATCGCCCCCGGACCCACAGCCCGTGAGGAGCAGGCTCCCGACCACCATGGCTCCGATACCTCCTGCAAGAACCCTTCGCGTCGTCATACCGCCTCCTTGATTGCATTATTGATGCGCCGACCGACTGTCTTCTGTACCGCTGCCCGGAGAGGCAGGCTCGGGGCACGAGGCCAAGCCTCGTGCCCTTGGCCCAGAGTCTGGCGCTGACCCGAGACGGACCAGCCTGTCTGCGTGCCCCCTGTCTGCCGAGCGACGGGCAGGCCCACCAGTCGAAGCCGCGATGGGCGTGCGGTTAGCGGTCGAGTTGTGAGTCAGTGCAAACCGGGAGCCTGGCGTGAGCAGAAACGACTGCCCGGCAGGCTCTGGATCGGCATGGGATATCCTTCAGGAACACGAACAGGTTATGACTGGCCGTGGACGCGATGTTATTGACTCCTTACCATACCGGAGTCAATGTATTTTTTAGGTAGAAAACTGGCGGGGTGCTCGAGCAAGAGTAAGGCCGGAGTCGCGATGGCTCGCCGTAGACCAGCCTGGTGGACTGGTTTGCATGAATGGGCGCGTGCGGAGACCGGCGCACGGGATGCGGGTGGAGGGGCGAAAGGGATTCTTCCCTCTACGGGTTCGCCGACTTAGACAATACTGGCATTCAAAAACTGACGCCGAACGAGATCGCCCGCTCCACGATGTGTTTCCGCCACCTCTCAGCGGGAACACAGCCGGAAGCCTTTTCGGCATCTCGTAGGATGCTCAAAAAGGCCATCCGTGTCGTTCGTGAAAGGTGAAACGGTTCAGAGAGGAAGCACTCGGCAGTCCTACGTTTCACCTTTCACGGTTCTTGAGAGCGACTTTTTCAGCGTCTTAACCAGAGGTTGTTTAGCCGATGCGGGAGCCAGAGGCAGCACCGTCGTGAAGGTCGAGCCTTCGCCGATTTTACTCTGGACTTCGATACGCCCGCGATGGGACTCGACTATCCAGGCGCAGATGGCCAACCCTAGCCCCGTACCCTTCTTGGTATGAGCCCTCGCCTCATCGGTGCGATAAAACCGGTCGAAAATCTGAGACTGATCCTCTTGCGCGATACCAATACCGTGATCGGCTACGGACACCCGTGCGTGAGTCTGGTCGATCGTCAGGGCGATGTCGACGGTGCCGTTGGGGCGAGAGTATTTGACCGCGTTATCGAGAAGATTCAAGAACAGTTCACGCAAGCGCAGTTCATCTCCCAGTACCACTGCCGGAGCAGTGGTACGTAGCACGACCTGGATATCCCGTTCCTGTCCCAACAGCGAAGCCTGCCGGTGGAGGTCCTCGATGAGCGTGTCCAGTGGGACCGGCACACGCTCCATCTTCACCTCGCCCATGTCGGCCCTGGAGAGAAAGAGCAACTCATCCACAATACGCGTCATCCGGTCGATTTCTTCGAGATTGCTCTCCAGCACGATTTTGTAGTCGTCGGTTTCACGAGGGCGGCGGAGCGCGAGTTCCGTTTCCCCTTTCATGACCGTCAACGGCGTGCGCAGTTCGTGTGAGGCATCGCTGCTGAATTGACGGATCTGCCGAAAGGAGGTTTCAAGCCGATCGATCATGTCGTTAAACGTCTTGGTCAGACGGCCGATTTCGTCGGCCGAGGCCGGAACAGTCAGTCGTTGTGTGAGATCGCCTCCGGTGATGCGTTGGGCCGCCAGCGTGATCGCATCGACCGGGCGAAGGGCTCGGCCGGCCATGAACCAGCCACCGGCGAGCGACACGGCCAGCGCGATGGGTATACTCACCAGAAGCACTAACAGAAGACGATTCAGAGTCTGTTCGACAGAGTCCATCGAGGTGCCGACCTGGATGATGTAGAGCAGGTTGCCTCGATAGATGATGGGAACTGAAATGAGGCGTAACGGCGGCTCCTTGGGGTATTTTGCGAATTCAAGAAGCGTGCGGCCTGAGTAAGCCACTTCCAGAGCCTGGCGACTCAGCGGCATCTCATGTTGCTTCATATTCGGCGAGCGAATAGTGATGGTGCCGGAGGGACTGAAGATCTGGAAGAACTTATCGATGCGCGCCAGTTCGGGGAACTGCGACATGAGTTCATCTTCGTCGATGAGAGGGAGAAACCCACGTTCTTGCAACGACCGAACGGCCGCCTCAGCGGTTTCCACCAGCGATTCATCGACCGCATCACGAAGGCTGCGCGCGGTGACCACATACAATATTGTCGAAAAGATGATCAGGATGAGGGCGAGAGCGGTGCCGTACCAGAGGGTGAGCCGGACGCGAAGCGGCATCAGTCAACCTTCAGCATATATCCGCTTCCGCGAATCGTATGAATCAGCTTCTTTGAGCGCCCCCGGTCGATTTTGTTGCGGAGATAATTCACGTAGACATCGATGACATTGGTGAACGTGTCGAAGTCCTGATTCCACACATGCTCTGAGATCATAGGACGGGTCAACACACGTCCCGTATGGCGCATCAGGTATTCGAGCAGGGCATATTCCTTCAAGGTAAGGTCGATCCGCTGGCCGCCTCTGGTCACTTCGCGGGTGGCCGGGTTCAAGGCCAGGTCGTCGATCTGGAGCACGCCGGGACTCTCGGTGGAGCCGCGGCGAAGCAGGGCGCGGATGCGGGCGAGCAGTTCGTCAATGGCGAAGGGTTTCGTGAGGTAATCGTCCGCGCCTGCGTCAAGCCCCTTGACGCGCTGGTCCACCTGCGATTGGGCAGTCAGAATCAGAATGGGGGTATGAATCCGCGCCTGGCGAACGCCTTTGAGAATTTCCAATCCAGGCAATGACGGCAGCATCAAGTCGACGATCAGTAAATCGTAGTTGGTGTGGAGGGCCATCTGAAGGCCTTGCGCGCCGTCTTCACAGAGGTCAACGGCGTAGCTCTCCTCCTCAAGCGCGCGCCTGATGAAGCATCCGACCTTGGTTTCATCTTCGATGACGAGAATGCGCATAGCTGTCGACGGAGGATTATACCAAACCCGCGCGCATCAATCTCGTGAAGAAATATTCTAGCGGATTGTGTCCGTGGAAGATTGAGGTGATGACGCCACTGAAGGTCGGCACAAGGAGCGAAGATCCTGCCACTCTTCGCGAGAGAAGAGTTTCACGGGATGTGGTGGCGGTGACCCGGCCAGCGCAATCAATTTTTCGATGCGGTCGTTGGTGTAGGGATGGGTGGATAGATAGGATGAAGCCGCGACATCATGGGGATCTTGCGCCTCCATGGTACGGTAGAAGACGATCATCTCTGCGGGGTCAATACCAACAGCCTGGAGTAATCGCAGTCCCTCATGGTCGGCTTCGTCTTCGTGAAGACGACTGTAGCGTAACATTCCCAATACACGCGCTCCTTCAATTCCATTGGCCAATCCTCCGGTGAAATCCCCGGATACCGCTGCGATGAGAAGGCTGGTTGAGGCCTGTTCGATAATTGCGCGAGTCGAATGCTGTTTGTAGATGTGTTGGAGTTCATGAGCGAGCACCGCCGCGAGCTGCTCCGGCGTCTCGGTGGCTTCGAGAAGGCCTCGGAACACCACCACATGTCCTCCTGGCAATGCAAACGCATTGATGACAGGCCGGTCGAGCACCGTGAGGCGAATATGATAGGGAGAATCGGGCATTGTACGAGACAATCTTGTAACAAGGTTCTCAAGGGCGTGAAGACGGCCTTCGTCGACGCAGCGGTCGGCCGGAGGGGCAAGCTGTTCGAGCACGGAGGTTCCGAGTTCTTCTTCCCACGAGATAGGAATGTGAGGTGCGAGGAATTTCGCTAACCCCGGAATGCCCCAGACATAAAACACGGCTGTCGCTCCCAGAAGAGCAATCCCGGCCAGAATCGTCAATCGCAGCCGTACAGGCCGCTGCTGGGGGTTATGGAGGTGAGTCGCGCTCTGTCCTGCAGCCTGGCGCATGGCGGTGAGAAATGCAGTGTCATCGACGATAACTGTCTGCGGCAGGGGCATTCCATATTCGAGGCGAACTTGTTCCCCCTCGTAGGCCCCTTGCGTCTGCACAATCTCGCCGTAGGGCCAGCGGATGGTGTTTCCATCTGCCTTCGAGATGTGCAAGAAAGTCGTAGTCAGCTGGATGGTGATGGAGTGTCGTGTCGCGTTTCGACCGTCGAGGTAATACCCCTGCCAGAGTGACGGCATGGCGAATCAGCCCAGATCGAATCCGGTGTCGAGGAAGCCATCCAATCCTTCGCCGATCGGCGGAGCTCCATCATATGCCTGAACGACCTCATCGAAATTGTCGATACCGACGAGCGCCAGCTGATCCGTGATGAACTTGATGTTCCGAATGGTTGTCCAAGGCCAGGCAAACCCAAGGGTACAAGCCACCAAGAGCAAGTTGCCGAGTTTCAGCTTGAAATACGGCCACGTAGTGATGGCCAATCGAAATCGCGCGGAGCCAATCGACGTCTGTTCCCAAAAATACCGCTGCTCTATCACTGAATACGGTAGCCAGAGAAAACGAAAAGCCAGCGCGCCGATGATCAAGCCAGCTATTGCTCCGATCACCAGGGGGCCGACCGTTTCAGGGTCTACGATACCCTGAGACGGTAACTCGATGAAGGGGTAGAGACCCAGGACGGCAATGATCGCAATAGTCACCGCAAGGAGATACACCCTCAAAAACGGGCGGAACAGCACCGCCCCATCACCTGCAAACTTGAACGGCTCGCTTCCAAAGTAACTATGTGCTGTGAGGAAGGTCTGCTTCCTGGTCGAGAAGTATGGATAATAGAGCCCGAGCGTCACCCCGGTAAGAACATAGCCGGAAAGCCACAATTTGAGGAAGTCCAGCGTTCTACCTTGGAATGAGAATCGGATGCCACGCCAGGCGGTGCGACTCAGCCGATAGCGCCGCGAGCTGACAATGGCAACAGGGATGAAAAGGAGCAACAGTAGCCACCCGGCAACTTGGAGCGCAACCTGAATAGCCATGTCGGTTTCGAGAAAGAAGCCCACGTTGGACACTAGGTAGTAGGGAACTCCAAAAACCAGACTGGCCTTCATGGCTCCATTCAACAGTTCACGCGCGTTTCCATGATAGGAGAATCGGTCACCTGCGAACTCTGTTTGGCTAAATAAGAACATCCGAACTCGAACTTTGGCCCAGTAATAGTAAAAACCGAGTGTGAGAAGCGTGAACAGCGTGTTGACCAGATGGATGCCGAATAATGTTCCGCCGGCTCCGTGAAAGACGGCCTTCCGTGGCTTCGAGCCGAGCTGTTGAGCCCCTTCGGCTCGAGTCGCCTCCTGATCGACCAGCCCGGGGGCTTGCCGAGGAGTCTCGTCGACGGCGTGTGATGGGGCGGCTTCGTCCAGTGATACTGCGGGCAGTGAGACGACGACGAAGAGAGCTCCACAACTGGCACAAGAAGCGTTCATCCCGGGTTTGAGAGCATAGACATCCCGCACCCGATGGGACGTGGAACAGCGCGCGCAGGATAATCTGACGGATGTGCTTATCGCCGTGGCAGTCGTCACAGAGCATCCCTTTTCCATGCGATTGTGTGCGCGTGCAGGAATGTTCCCGAAGGACCGAAGATCTCGGCGGCGTCCTTCTTTTGCACTGCGTAGTCGATGAGGCTCAGCACAATTTCCACTCCCTATTTCGTCACGGCCCCATCGGCTGCTGATAGGGGCGCTTGAGAGACTATTGGTGCCAGGCGCAGCGGAGTGGGAGGCGGCGTAATGGATGGACGTGCGCTCGACTCAATCGGCATCTGATTGCTTGAAAAGAGCCCTGCTTCGAAGGACAGATATCCAAGGACGCCGAGTGCAAGTGCCGTGGCGACGACAATGAAGAGGCGTGAACGGACGATCGCCGTACCCTGTCTTGTTCCAGATGGCACAGGCTTACGTCGTACGATTGATTTCAACGGACGCTGGGGAACGCCTGATGATGCCTCCCTCACCAGCACAAGATTTGCTTCGCATGAGGAGCAAGAGACCTGCTTCCACCTGATCGAGGAAGGCTGCGAAAGCACTTCGTTTGGATTTGCACAGAGGGGACAGGCAATAGTCATTATGGGCTAGTACTCCTCTCATGCGGCGCATCATCACTCACCTGCCAGAGTAGAAACTTTCGCTCGGGCGCAGGAGCCACTCAACCATAGCGCAAAATATCAAGAGCGCAACTCGGCCGAACCGGCTCAGGGCCTAGGGTTGGATCGCAAGGAAATCAAAAGGTTGAGCGTCGATGGTTATTTGGGTGGTGGGAAGCGAGTGATCGTTACCGGCTCATATAGGAGTGCGGGCCCTCCGGGTATCCGGCGGGCCAACGTATGCTTAAGCCAGTGAACATCGTCACGCTTTGTGAAGTCCGACCGGTAATGGGCTCCACGGCTTTCCGTCCTGGCGAGGGCGCTGGCGATAATAGTCTCCGCAATATCGAGAAGGGATTGGAGTTCGAAGGCCTGCACGAGGTCCGTATTAAAGACCCGCCCTTTATCCTGCACCGTGACTGACGCGGCGCGATGGGTCAGCGCAGTGAGCGCTGCGCGCGCAGCAGACATGGATTCATGATTCCGAACAAGACCAAGATTGAGGCTCATCAACTGACCGAGTTCTTCCCGAATCTCCCAGGCGCGAACCGACCCCTCTTCTGCCAGCAGGCGCTGGACGCGACCCTGTTCGGTCGAGAGCTGGTCTGTTGTCAATGCCCGTGGCGCGACAGTTCGAGCATACGCTCCGGCCCGAATTCCGGCACGCCTACCAAACACAATCGTCTCAAGGAGTGAATTGCCTCCGAGCCGATTGGCGCCGTGCACACTGACGCAGGCACATTCACCGGCCGCATACAGGCCGGCAATGCCTGTTTCAGTCCATTGATTGGTTCGGACACCCCCCATCTGATAGTGCGCGCCTGGCCTGACAGGAATGGGAGTCTCGATGGGATCGAGGCCGGCAAACTCAATTGCGAGTTCTCTGATCTGAGGGAGCCGTTCAAGAATGCGCTGGCGTCCAAGGTGCCGCAAGTCCAGCAACACGCACCCATCGACCCCACGGCCTTCGACGATTTCTTGCCCGATGGCCAATGAGACAGTGGAGCGAGTGGCCAGCTCCATCTGCTGAGGAGCATAGGTCTTCATAAACCGTTCGCCCAGCGTATTCAGGAGATAGGCTCCTTCTCCACGAGCCCCTTCAGTAATGAGAATGCCCGTACCCTTGAGTGTGGTGGGATGGAATTGGACAAATTCCATATCCGCCAACGGCGCACCGGCACGATACGCGAGCGCCATGCCGTCACCGGTGTTGATCACGGCGTTCGTGCTCGTCAGGAAGACGCGCCCACTACCTCCCGTGGCTAAGATCACGGCTTTAGCCCCGATCGCGTGCAGCCCTCCATGGATCAGGTCCCATGCGATGACTCCTCGGCAAGCGTCGTCTTCCATGATCAACGAGGTGACATACCACTCTTCATACACGGCGATGCGCCGTTTGAGCAGTTGCTCGTACATGGCATGGAGGATGGCATGGCCGGTACGATCGGCGGCATAACAGGTGCGGGGAAATCCCGCTCCGCCGAACGGACGCTGGGCGATCCGTCCCTGCTCGTCGCGGCTGAAGATCACGCCCAGACGTTCTAATTCAAGAATGTCGTCAGACGCTTCGCGACACATCGCTTCGATGGCATCCTGATCGCCGAGATAGAGTCCGCCCTTCGTAGTGTCGAAGGCATGGGCCTCCCAGGAATCGTGCTCTCCCAACGCCGCATTGATGCCCCCTTGCGCAGCCACAGAGTGGCTGCGAACCGGATGGACCTTGGATATCACAGCGACATCAAGATCCGACGGTGCGGCAATCGCCGCCCTCATCCCTGCCAGACCCGCTCCGATGATAAGAATGTCGTGTAGTTTCATGACCCGTACGTCCGATCTGTGAGACGTCAAACGTAAAAGATTTCGGACAACCCTACGTTTCACCTTTTACGGCTTTGATGCCCGCACTCATACGTGACTCTCGGTCTGAAGGCAAGTCTAGCCCGCGTGATTCATAAAGGTTCGACGCGAAACGACAGAGTGGCGCGCGCCAAGCGTGAAGAGCGCAACTTGAGTGACGTGTGAGCCCTGACCCTGCCTGTCGCGCTTTTCCCGCCAGTCTCGCCCGTCTCGCTTGAGTCAGGGATCCGCGCTTGCACCAGAAGCGTCATGAATCATACGGGTCAAAAACCTTCTCACGGCTCTTGGAGAATATGAGATGAGCATGGTATTCTGCTGACCGCGAGTGGGTCAGTCGTACATCACGGCTCTCGATCGACGAGACGTATCCAGAGGACAAGACGAACACCATGGCCACACCGGACTTCCTGAGCCCGACCGATACATTTATCCATCGCCATCTTGGTCCAACCGACGCCGATACTCGCGAAATGCTTGCCACGCTCGGCTTGCAGTCGCTGGAGGAGCTGAGCGAGGCAACCGTGCCCGCCGACATTCGCGTGCGAAAAGAATTGGATCTGCCCCTTCACCGCGGCGAATATGCCGTACTGGAAGAGATCCGCTCCATCGCCGCAGAAAACCAGGTCTACCGTTCATTGATCGGAATGGGCTATTACGACTGCATGACGCCCGGTGTGATTCAACGCAATATTTTCGAAAACCCATCCTGGTATACCCAATACACGCCCTACCAAGCCGAGATTTCCCAGGGTCGCCTGGAAGCACTCGTGAACTTTCAAACCCTCGTGACCGACCTGACCGGCTTGCCCTTAGCCAATGCCTCACTCCTGGATGAGTCCACGGCGGCAGCGGAGGCGATGGCCATGTGTCTCGCCATTTCCCGTTCATCCGGCCACGAACGGACAGAGTTCTTCGCGTCGCAGAACTGTCATCCCCAAACTATTGCCGTGATGCAGACGCGCGCTGAACCGCTCGGCATGACGCTGCGCGTAGGGCGGACACAGACCATCGACTTTTCCAATCCTCAGCTAGCCGGTATTCTGCTTCAATATCCGACCACCGACGGGTATGTCGGAGATTACAGTGCGCTCGTGGCACAAGCCCATGCGGCTGGGGTTCTTGTGGTCGTCGCCACTGATCTGTTGGCCTTGACCCTCTTGCGCCCACCGGGAGAATTCGGAGCCGATATCGCCGTGGGTTCCAGCCAGCGATTTGGCGTCCCGCTCGGATTTGGCGGCCCTCACGCCGCGTTTCTTTCGACCACTGAGACATTCAAACGGCAGATGCCGGGGCGCATCGTCGGGGTGTCCAAGGATGTCACGGGAAAGTCTGCCTACCGGCTTTCCCTGCAGACCCGCGAACAACACATTCGGCGTGAGAAGGCGACGAGCAACATTTGCACGGCGCAGGTCCTCTTAGCCATCATGGCAAGCATGTATGCGGTCTACCACGGCCCTAAGGGTTTGCGGCGGATTGCCGAACGCGTGCATGGCTTAGCCGTGGTGCTGGCAGCAGGATTGCGGGAGCTTGGATTCGAGGTCGCAACAGAAGCCTACTTCGATACGATTCAGGTTCATCTGACGAAGATGCAGTCCGAGTCCATCTTGATTCGAGCGAACGAAGCCGGCATCAATCTTCGCCGGCATGAAGACCACTCCATCGGGATTGCGCTGGATGAAGTGAGCACGGAAAACGAAATTCGTCGCCTGATGGAAATTTTTATCGGCCATGATCGACTGCCTTTTCAGGTGCGGGACTTGAGCGGCCGCGTTACCACAAATTTCCCGGCAAATCTCGCCCGCACCAGCACGTATCTGACCCACGAGGTCTTCAATCGCTATCACTCGGAACATGAAATGCTGCGGTATATCCACCGTCTTGAGGCCAAGGATCTGTCGCTCGTCCATTCGATGATCCCGTTGGGATCCTGCACCATGAAGCTGAACGCGACGGCCGAGATGCTGCCGGTGACCTGGCCGGAGTTTTCACGGCTTCATCCCTTTGCGCCGATCGAGCAAACTAAAGGATATCGAGAGTTGTTCCATCAGCTGGAGTCTTGGCTGGCCGAAATCACCGGCCTCTCCGCCGTATCCTTACAACCGAACGCAGGTTCCCAGGGCGAGTACACGGGATTGATGGTAATCCGTGCGTACCACCGGAGCCAGGGTGAAGAGCATCGGGATGTGTGCTTGATTCCCCTGTCCGCCCACGGCACAAACCCAGCCAGTGCGGCGATGGTGGGCATGACGGTTGTGATCGTCGCCTGTGATCGACAGGGTAATGTGGATGTAGCCGATCTTGAAGCCAAGGCCGCTCAGTATCGTGACCGGTTATCGGCGCTCATGTTGACGTATCCTTCGACTCACGGGGTCTTCGAGGCGGACGTGCGACGTATGTGTCAGATCGTCCATACGCACGGCGGGCAAGTGTATATGGACGGTGCCAACTTGAATGCCCAAGTCGGGCTCTGTCGGCCCGGGGACATCGGCGCGGACGTATGCCATCTGAATCTACACAAGACATTCTGTATCCCCCATGGTGGGGGGGGACCTGGGATGGGACCGGTCGTTGCGGCGCGACATCTCGCGCCGTTTCTGCCCGGCCATCCGATGACGCGACTGGGCGGGAAAGATTCCATCGGGGCGGTATCCGCGGCCCCCTACGGCAGCCCCAGTATCGTGACGATTTCCTGGGTCTACATCGCCCTGATGGGACGTGACGGCTTGACCAAGGCGACACAGGTGGCAATCTTGAGCGCCAACTACATGGCTAAACGGCTGGAGAAATACTACCCCATCCTCTACACGGGAACGTCAGGATTCGTCGCGCACGAATTTATTCTCGATCTTCGTCCGTTCAAGGAGACTACGGGAATTGAAGCGATGGATGTGGCGAAGCGATTGATGGATTATGGGTTTCATGCTCCGACCGTTTCGTTCCCGGTTGCCGGGACGCTCATGATTGAACCGACGGAAAGCGAAACGAGGGATGAATTGGACCGGTATTGCCAGGCGCTGATCTTGATTCATGCAGAGATGCAAGACATCGCCGAGGGCCGGCAGCCCCGCACAAATAATCTGCTGAAGAATGCTCCCCACACAGCACAGATGGTAGCGGCCAACGAATGGGATCGACCCTACAGTCGGGAGCAGGCTGCCTTCCCTGCTCGCTGGGTACGTGACCATAAATTCTGGCCCAGCGTGAGTCGCGTCGACGAAGCCTATGGAGATCGGAACTTGATCTGCACGTGCCCACCGACTGACACCTACTGATAGGGCTGCTGAAAAAGGTCTCTGACTTCGTTCTCAGTCGCGTGCCTCCCTGCGACGTACCCTCTCGGGTACGCCTCAGTCGCCCCACTCCCTGCGGCCTTGCTGGATGGCCTTTTTGAGCAACCCTGAAGAGAAAGCCCCCGACATAACCTCCCCTGTTCACCGTTTTGTCATCGAAGTAGAGTGGGGCACACCAGAGCATTTTGGGAAGGAGGATTTATGGATACGATCAACCGACGAAACTTTCTTGTTCGTAGCGGCCTGGCCATCGGTGCGGCGCTGCTGGCTGCCGAGGGACCTATTTCCACTGCCCTCGCTGGCTCCCCGTCTCAGAAGCTTGACACCTGGCAGGCCGTGCGTGAGCAATTTCAACTCTCCCGTGACCATATTCACCTTGCGGGGTTCTTTCTCGCATCCCATCCTACTCCGGTTCGCGCAGCGATCGAACGGCACCGGCTCGGATTGGACGCCGATCCCATCGGCTACTGGTTCGAACAGGAAGAAAAGCAGGAGGCTGCAGTATTACGAGCTGCGGCAGATTATCTGGCAGTCGATCCGACGGAGATCGCTCTGACTGACAGCACCACAATGGGGTTGGGACTCTTATACGGCGGACTTACTCTGCGTGAAGGCCAGGAGATCCTCACAACGTTGCATGATCACTATGCGACTGAAACGTCCTTACGGCTCCGGGCAGAACGCACCGGCGCCACTGTACGCCAAATCCCCCTCTATCATTCTGTCAAGAATGTCACGCGCCAAGAATTACTCGACAATCTGATCAAGAACATCAGACCCAATACCCGTATCGTTGCGGTCACGTGGGTCCATTCGAGCACCGGACTGAAGCTCCCGATCCAGGAAATGGCCCAGGCGATTCACAGGCTGAACGAATCTCGCGCTGAGCAAGATCGAGCGATCTTTTGCGTGGATGGGGTCCATGCGCTAGGTGTCGAAGATTTCCGCCTCTCAGACGTGGGATGCGATTTTCTGGTTGCAGGGACACATAAATGGATGTTTGGTCCGAGAGGTACGGGTCTTGTGTGGGGGCACCAACGAGCTTGGCCTGTGGCCAATCCCATCATTCCGACTTTCAATAACCAGGCCTTCGATATCTGGATGAAGACGAGCCAGCCCAAAGACTTACCTGTGTCGATCTACATGACACCAGGTGGATTTCATTCCTTCGAGCACCGCTGGGCGCTCGACGAGGCCTTTACATTCCATCGGGCGATCGGCAAGGCTCGCGTGACCCAACGCATCTACGAACTGAATCAGCAGATGAAGCAGGGGCTGGCAAAGATGCCGCATGTCACCTTGCACACACCGATGTCGCAAGACCTGTCGTCCGGCATCGTCTGCTTCGAAGTGGCCGGGATGGCGCCACGTCAAGTGGTCGAACGGCTTCGGCAAAAAAAGATTATCGGAAGTGTCACGCCTTACGCGACGCAGTATGCGCGGGTTGCGCCAGGGCTCCTCACCTCATCGGAAGATATTGACCAGGCGCTTCGGGAGATTCTTACTCTACGAATCTGACAGACTAGAAAGAATGAGGCGGCCACCGAAATAACGGACACCTCACCCTGAGCCCTTGGGACCTCCCAGTTTTTCTGCCTGTCCTCTTTTTCCTCCTGCACACTACCTCTGAAACCCTAGCCTCGTGACAGCCTTATCTAGAACGTCCTCAAGCGTTGCATGGTGAAATGATTCTTGGGCTTCTCCAATTCTTACTAAGAAGTCGGTGAGAGGCTGTCTTAGTTCGTCGCCATTGACCGGCAATGACTCCTTCTTCCAATTGCGATTCTTTCGGCACAACAGAAGAATATTGCACAGGATGCTCAGAAAGACCGTCAGCAAGGCCGCAGGCGGAGCAAGAACCGGAGGCGTACCCTCAGGGGCGCACGGTGCGACGAATAAGGAGCACCCCGTTTGTGCGCGCCGCCGAGTTAGTGAGGCGGCCGGGTCCCCGTTGAGGATCTGAACGATGCGAGAACGATGCTGACGGACTTTTTCAGCGTCCTGCTAGAGCGCCCCCTCGGGAATTTGATCCAGCTTATAGAAATCAATCGGGTCCAGCCGGCGCTGAGTCGCTTGAGTCGGCTCGCTGCCCTTGGTAAAGAGTTCGACAGTGCTGGCCGGCCCCTCCTGCTCGTCCTCAAGCAACCCTGTCGCCGGATCGACCTTGACGAACGTCACGCCTTCCGGAATGGTAAAGCCCACGACCGGCAGCGGCTTGAGCGCTTCCTTCATGAAATCGATCCAAATAGGTAACGCGGCATGCGCCCCCGATTCCGTCTCACCGAGTGAACGTCGATCGTCAAATCCGACATAAATCCCCGAAACCAAGTTCGGCGCACCGCCGATAAACCATGCATTGATAAACTCATCCGTGGTTCCTGTTTTCCCCGCAATCGGCCGCCCGATCCCCTTGGCAGCCTGACCGGTACCCTTTTGGATCACGTCTTCCATCATATTCGTGACCAAATAGGCCGTTTCTTTGGAGATCACTTGCAGTGCTTGCGGTTCCGCCTGTTCAAGCACCTTTCCCGCGTTGTCCTTCACGAACACAATCGCATACGGTTCCGCACGGCTCCCCTGATTGAGCAGCACGCTATAGGCGGAGGTCAGCTCCATCAACCCGACGGAAGATGAGCCCAACCCCAACGACAGATCTGCCGCCAACGGGCTCGTGATCCCGACCACTTTGGCAAACTCAATCACATTCTTTACGCCGACCTTATCCAGCAACCGCACCGTCGCCAGGTTATGCGAGTGAGCGAGGGCATCCCGCAAACTCACCATGCCATGGATTTTCCTTCCATAGTTTTCCGGCTTCCACGTTCTCTCGTCCTGGTCTTGCGCATACACAACAGGCGCATCGAGGATCACCGACGCCGGGCTCATGCCCTGATTCACGGCTGTCGCGTAGATGATCGGCTTGAAGGCGGACCCAGGCTGGCGGTGCGCCTGCACGGCCCGATTGTACTCGCTGCGGCCGAAATCGTAGCCGCCGACCATGGCCCGAATGGCGCCCTTTCCTGGCTCCATCGCGATCAGCCCTCCATCGACGAGGGGAGTCTGTTCCAGTTGCACATGGACGACGTCACGATCCAGCTTCTTCACCATCACTTCGATGACATCACCGGGCTTCAGCACCTGCTTGAGATTCTGATTGACGACGAAATCTTTCGCCGTATCCAACCCGGTAAGTCGGCGCTTCGCCCATGCCATATCGTCAAACTCAAGTTTGGCCACCGTCGTGCCGATCTGCACGAGATAATAGTCCTTCGCCACTTTGACAACGAACCCTTCGCGATAGTCTCCTACCTTCAGCACTTGATCAGTCATCGCCACGACAATGGGCGGGGTCGGCGCCGTCGGATCGACCGTTCGGAGTGGGCCACGCCATCCTTGGCGCTTATCCAATTCGCGCAGACCGAACGCAAAGGCCCGTTCAGCAGCTTTCTGCATCTCCATGTTCAACGTCGTATAGATTTTGAGCCCGCCTTTGTACACCATCGCTTCGCCATACTTCGCAACCAGCAACTGTCGGATATACTCCACGAAATAAGGCGCAGCCTGTTCAGTGCCAGGACGGCGGAAGTTGAGTATTTCCGCTGCAGCTTGTTCGCGTTCTGCCGTCGTGAGAAACTTTGCCTCTTCCATTCGAGCCAGTACATGCTCCTGTCTCTTTTTCGCGCGGTCGTAGGCCTTGAACGGCGAATAGTGGTTCGGCGATTTCGGAAGACCTGCCAGAAATGCTGATTCTCCTATCGTGAGCGTGGAGAGGTCTCTCCCAAAATAGGTTTGTGCCGCCGAGGCGACACCATAGGCGCCTTGTCCGAAGTAAATCTGATTCAAATACAGTTCAAGAATTTGCTCTTTCGTCAGGACCAATTCCATCTTATAGGCCAGAATGAGCTCGCGGACTTTGCGGTCGAACGTGCGTTCGGAGGAGAGGAACAGCGATCGCGCCAACTGTTGGGTAATGGTACTGGCCCCTTCGACCTTGCCCCCGCGCCGTACATTGGTCCAGGCCGCACGGAGCATGCCGATGTAGTCGAGGCCGGGATGTTCAAAGAACCGGACATCTTCGACCGCGATCACCGCGCGCCGTAACCGTTCGGGAATATCCGCTACCGGGGTCAGTATACGGCGCTCGATGAAAAATTGGCCGATGAGCCGCTGATCAGACGAGTAGACCTGAGTCACCAGGCTTGGCTGATAGGTTCCCAACTGCTCCAACGCGGGGAGGTCTTTCGAGAAGTGCCACAGCAACCCGCCCGCTGTCAGGCCTCCTATCAACACTGCCGCTCCTAGGCCTAGGAGCGAGACCTGCCACCAGCGCCACCCGCGACGAGGCGCCGGTTGAAGAAGCGGATCTTGTAGCTGTACTGGCCGATCTATCATGGTTACGCGGGGTTACCCAGGAGCCTGTCCGACATTGACCTTTCTACTGCGGCGAACGATCCCCAACCATCTGCGTCGTTCTCGGCCAGAAAAAATCCTCAATGTATTCCAGCGAATACATCTCCGGTTTTCCCGGGCCTGCGGCCTTGCATCTGGTCACACCTCCTTCGCCTCGTCACGAAGGCAATGTCGGACAGGCTCCTTGAAGGCGGCTGACTTCCTGAGAGAAAAATGCCAAGGTCACCATACCGTGGGGGCTCTCAAAACTCAAGATTCAAGCCGGTACCGGTGTGCTAGCCCCATAATCATGCGCTGACATCGCTTGTGCCGACCATTATGCTTCGGGTATACTGCCGTACGACGCCTGGATTCCTGGGCGTCTTTTTTTTGGAGCATGCAGCAATATTTATGGATCAGACAGCCACATCAGAATCCCCCGTCACCACACAACTCGAGCCCAACGAACGTCGGAGCGATATTCGTAATATCGCGATTATCGCCCACGTCGACCATGGCAAGACGACACTAGTCGACGCGGTGCTCAGACAGACCCATGTCCATCGCAAGATCGACGATATGGGCGAGCGGATTATGGACTCGATGGACCAGGAACGTGAGCGCGGGATCACAATCCGGGCCAAAAATGCCAGCGTGATCTATAAGGGCGTAAAGATCAATATCGTCGATACGCCGGGCCACGCCGACTTCGGCGGTGAAGTCGAGCGGACCTTGCGCATGGTGGACGGCGTCCTCATCTTGATCGACGCGAAAGAGGGCCCTATGCCGCAGACGACCTTCGTGTTGCGGAAAGCCTTAGCGCTCGGCCACAAGGCCATCGTGGTCATCAACAAGATCGACCGGCCTGACGCGGTCATCGATGATGTGGTCAACCGAACCTTCGACTTGTTCGTTCATCTCGGCGCCACAGACGAGCAGCTGGATTTCCCGATCGTCTACACCGCAGCGATCAAAGGCACCGCGACGCTCGACATCAATAAGCCCGGCACGGACATTACGCCGCTCCTCGATACCGTCCTGGAAAAGATCCCGGCACCGGCCATCAACGCCGATGCACCGCTCCAGATCCTGGTCCTCTCCCTGATTCAGGATCTCTACAAGGGCAAGATGGGCGTCGGGAAGATTCAATCCGGGTCGATCGCCCGCAGGCAGAACGTGGTCGTCATCGGAAAGGATGGCGCACAGTTCTCTGGGAAAGTATCAGACCTCGCCGTCTACTCCGGCCTCGAACGGACGGATACGGAACAAGCTCAGGCAGGAGAAATTGTCGCAGTAGCCGGCCTGGACGAGGTAAGCATCGGCGATACGATCGCCGACGCGGAACATCCGGTTGCATTGACCCGAGTCACGGTCGACGAGCCGACCGTCCAAATGACCTTCTCTGTCAACAATAGCCCATTCGCCGGACGGGAAGGCAAGTACCTGACCTCGCGACATTTGCGCGATCGACTCTTCAAAGAACTCGAAACCAACGTGTCGTTGCGCGCGCAGGAAACGGACAGCGCGGATAAGTTCCTCGTCGCCGGTCGCGGCGAGCTGCATCTCGGCGTCTTGATCGAACAAATGCGGCGTGAAGGATACGAACTGCAAGTCTCGCAACCGGAAGTGATCGTCCACCGAGAGGGGGACAAAGTCCTCGAACCCTACGAGGAACTGACTATCCAGGTGCCTGAAACCTATCAAGGAACCGTGATCGAAGAACTCGGTAAACGCCGTGGTGAGTTGCGCCACATGCGGTTGATCCATTCCGACGCCGGACCGAGCGAAATGCACCTGGAATACCATATTCCCACCCGAGGCATCATGGGGCTCAAAAACCTCTTGGTCGCCAAGACCCGGGGCACCATTATCATGCACCATGTTTTCGTCGCATACGAACCGGTGGAGGAGCGTGACCTCGTGGTCGCGACACACGGGTCCCTCGTCGCACATGAAGACGGAACCAGCACCGGCTATGCCATCTTTATGACCCAAGAACGGGGCACCATGTTTATCGGCCCTGTCGTCGAGGTCTATCGAGGGATGGTCGTCGGCGAGAACAGCCGGGACGAAGATATGGACGTCAACGTCTGCAAAGAGAAACACCTGTCCAACATGCGCGCGTCAGGCACCGATGAGGCATTGGTTCTCACGCCGCCACGGGAAATGGGCTTGGAGTTCGCACTCGAATATATCGGCCCGGATGAACTGGTTGAGGTGACCCCGAAGAGTCTGCGTATCCGCAAGCGGCTCCTCAATCCGGATGACCGCCGCAAGGCCCGCAAGTCCGGCAAATAACTCTCTCCAGCGATGAGAATCAAGAAGAAAACCCCCAAGCCGTCGGCCCGCCGTCCCCCGCTTTACTTTGTCGGCTATCGGGGAAACGCGCCGGCCACAGACGAGCTGAAAGCCTGGTACGAGCGGGAGTATGCAGGACCTCTGTCCATTCGCCACGAAGCGGGCTCACTTGAATCCTGGCACGCGGCTCACGGCCCCTGGTCAGCCCATGTTGTGATGCCGTTGCCGATGAGCCATGTCGCCGATGTGATGAAAAGTTTGGCTTGGGAACACGACGTGATGGGTGCGGTCGCCCCTTCCCTCGTGTCCCCACGGGACATGCCGGACACGATACTCTTTGCCGCGAGACTCGCGCGAGGTCTTACGCTCCTCACGCAAGGCACCGCCCATGACATCATCACCAACCAGTACGTGAACCCCTCGGACTGGCAGGATCGCCCCCTCGCCCAATTCGTCGCCGCCGATCACATCCCAATCATGCAGGACGACGATGAGCAGAGCCATCGAATCCGATGCTATACCCTGGGCCTCAGCAAGTTCGGAGTGGATGAACTCGAAATGTTTCTCTCCTCTGGTCTCCCTGACCAGCCGGTGCGCGATCTCCTCAGAGAAACAGCAGACGAATTGATGAGGGTCGGACAGTCGCCAAAAGTCGGGAGCCATATCCGTGTAGGACTTTTGGGCCAGAGCATTGAGATTGCCAACCACCGCACCACCGCACCAGCCGGACGCATGCTGAGTTTTCGTGAAATACGCCCGTTGCCATAGTGCTCCCCTCTTATCAGCCCCTTATGGGCAAGCCAGGCCTCTTCTAGGCCTTCAAGCCTGTTGACAAGGTTCCAAGGCGCACGGTACAAAATTGCAGGTGACAGTGTCAGCGGCCGGACTAAACCCAGTCAAGGAGGTACACAGATGAGCGACGTAGCAGCAGAAATTAAGGTTGGCGATACCGCACCGGATTTTAACTTAAAGGATCAGGACCAGCAGGACGTGAAGCTGAGCGACTATCGTGGCAAGAAAAATGTGGTGCTCTGCTTCTACCCCCTGGATTGGAGCCCCGTCTGTCAAGGCGAGAACAAGTGTTTGACCGACGACTTCCCCAAGTTTCAATCCGCGAACGCGGAACTGTTCGGGATCAGTTGCGACAGCTTCTTCTCGCACAAGGCTTGGGCTGACTCCATGGATCTCAAGCATCGGCTGCTGTCGGACGTGCACCGGACCACGGCAAAGGGCTACGGCCTCTACTTCGAGCCGTTGAACTGCTCGAAGCGTGCAACCGTCATCGTCGACAAGACCGGAAAAGTTGCCTACGCGAAGGTCCAGGAAATCAAGGTAGCGCGGGAGGACAAGGATATACTCGCAGCCCTCGCAAAGCTCAGCTAATTTCAGTCATAAAGTCCGAAAGTCGAATGTCTTCAAGTCGAAGGCGTTCAGACTTTCGGATTTTTGACGTGATAACTTGGAACAACGAAAATGTCCGGGACCGTCGAAGACGTCAGAGACGAAAACTACAAAGAGTTCACAGACGCGCCCGCGTCGATCGTTTCTTACGGCTTAGCGACCTGTGAGCCCTGCAAGACCTACGACCCGATCCTGGAAGAGACCGCAGCCAAGTTTCCCGGCGTAAAAATCGGCAAGGCCAAGATGCATGTCCCCGGCCGCTGCCGCGAGATCAAAAAAAGCCACACATTCGAGACCTACCCCACCACGCACTTTTTCTCCAACGGCAAGCTGCTCCTCACCCGTGAAGGGGTCGTGGAGCCAGCCGAACTCGCTGCCCTGATCTCCGATCATTTGCTAAAGTAGTTCCTCTTCATCGACTTCAGCAGAGAAGAGGCAAGCCTCCCACATCCTTCTCGTCCTTAGACTGCATTAGCGCCACCCACTCCCTCACCCGAATTGTAACTATACATACCTAGGTATAATACGACTTATCCAAGCACTTCCCCGCCCGTAAAGAGCCCTGGCGAGGGTCTTTTTTGTACAGTCCAACTATTGTCGTCCCGCGACGCAAATCGTCGCTGATCGTTGCCCTGTCTCAAACTGGCATCACATAACTACGCGAAATATGCCAAGTCTTCCGTCTGCTATTCGGCATAGCCTTTGCGACCATTTCCGGTGACCGAGAGAGGAGGCGGATTCACAAGGAAAAGACACGATCTGGTCATGCTCCTCGGCCAAGAACGACTATGGTCGTTCCGTGATGAGCAGAGCTTTACATCACAACCAATCAAGAGGTGTGTCATGAGAGGATACGCAAAGGTTGCGTCCGTAGGGTTTTTGATGATGGGGTTACTCGCCGTACCGAATCTGTCGCCGGCGACAGACCGAGATGGAAATGGGCGGCACAGTTTGTTGAATACGGAGTTACGATCAAAAATCGAACGTCTTCGTGACAAGATCGAAGACCACCGGGAGCGTCATCATAATAGTAATCAGGGCAGCCTGCCTGGTTACGTTCAGGCTTTGCAGAGCGAGATCGCTACGTTGAAGACTGCGCTGGCGACCGCAAATCAAGAAATCTCAGGTCTCAGTACTCGTCTCGGCACCCTCGAGACCAGTGGCGGGGGTGGAGGCACGACCAATCCTGTGCTCACGGAACTTGTAAAGTACGTAAGCGTTAATCCTGGTGTTGTCAATGGGCTCAGGGGGCCTCACGTGATATTCCACCACGCCAACGTCCATGTCCAGAGCGGATCGGGCACCACTGCTGAGGTAGGCGCACCGACAGGCCTGGGGAACTTAATCCTGGGATATGATGAAATGCCTACCGTACCTGGTTGGTCACGCGCTGGATCCCACAACCTCGTAGTGGGACCATCTCACTCATTTTCCTCGACGGCAGGAGCTGTCTTTGGGAACCGAAACTTGATTTCAGGTCAGTACGCGACGATCCTCGGAGGGGTCCAAAACAGCTCGATAGGCGCAGCGTCAAGTGTTCTTGGCGGCTTCGGAGTTGTGGTGGACGACCCGGAAGCAACATATCCGTAACACCCGTACCGGTTGTCATAGCCTGCTCGGTCCTCCTGGACCGAGCAGGCTTCCTGCTGTTTATGAGCCCACGGTCAGACCTCTCCACTGTACCTGATCTTCCCTATTACTTCGCCAGTCTCGCCTTTGAGCAATGATCGTGAAAAATCAGCCAGACTGATCCTTCCTTGCGCAGGAGCGTGGTGCATTGCCCAGAATCCTGCGCTTCAAGTTCACCTTTCCTGATCGCCTGAAACGCGTAGTCGTAGGTGGCCCATGCCGCTGGACCCAGCATCCGGACATATAGGTTCGACACGACGCTGATAAAGCGCAGGGCGCTTCCCTTGGTGAGCTCGGATTCGTAGTCGGAAAGCCACTTCTCAATTGACTCCCGCGTTTTCCGTCTCCCCATCCTGAATACCAGCATAGTCCTTAGTGTACAACTTCAACACGGCTTGCTTGTCTCTGGTTTCGGAGAAGGTCGCAGCGGCCATGGCGGCCTCCTTAACAGTCTTTTCAATCGCCAGCCCTTCCTCGGCAGACCAGGCCACAGCCGTCCACGGGAGGCACACCATCAGCAACGCCGCGATCAAACGTGTAATCATAGAGCGCTAGAAACTAACATACGCAGACTCGCGTCAGCCTGCGTATTCGAAACACAGGTCCCGAGACTGAACGAGACGAACATTCAATAATTTTCCCGATGAGAGAGAAGAAGCCAGTTGTTTCCAGATATGCTCGACCAGCTCCTCGCCGGTCACGGGCTGAGTCCCGAAGACCTCAGGAAGCCTATGCCGGTCGAACGTCTGCAATACCTTTTCTTGGACCAAACGGTTGAGAGCGCCGATATCCGTCACCATACCGGTCACGGGATCAATGGCGCCATGGACCGTCACGAAGCAGTCCCACTCGGGACCTGGCTTACTGTCCTGCACCGCCGTGAACGAGTAGCGTCGCGTGACGCTGGCAACGTCGAGCCCGGCTGCTGCCGTCACTTCGGCATACAGGTCTTCATCCTCATACAGCCGAATAGCATGGAGCGTACCGATGGCTTGTTGCGTATCCAGTTTGCTCCAGAGGACGCGTGCAAGGTTTTCCGACGTGGGAATCCTACTCTGGAAGTAGGGCATATCCAGATTCAAATTTTTATGGTCGAATTCTTCGAGCACCGTGAGCAAGACGCGCTTCAAGTCGAAGAGATTCACAACCATGCCGGTCTTGGGATCGACCTCGCCCATGACCGTCACCTCGACCATGTAGTTATGTCCGTGCGCAGGCGGGTTGTAGCAGAGACCGAACACAGCGCGATTCTTGGCCTCATCCCATTCCTCCTTGATATAGCGATGCGCCGCCGCAAACTCGATACGCTTCGTCAGTAAAACAGGTGCCATGCTACCTCAGATCTTTGAGCCATTCTTCACGCATGCTTCCGGGAACAGGCATCTCGGCGTGGTACTCGTGATGGTGCACCGTCAGCATGACCGGCACATGCAAATCGGCGAATGCGGCTGTCATCGACGCGGCCGGCCGGAATCGGACGAAATGCACCGCGCTGATTTTGGTTTCATGACTGTGGCCACCTTCGAATATTCCAAAAACCTGCTCAGTTCCAGCGCGAATCGCGACGGTGTCGCCGTGATCGAGTCCCATGAACACGTCGAGCCACTCTTTCATCCGATCCTGCTCCGTAATCTCAATCAGCAATGTGGCGCTCAATTCACCGGACCCCGGCATAAGGGCATTGTACACATCCAATTCTTCCTGAACTTTGTGGGAATCGAGGATATGCTCGACCCGGATCATTTCCTGAGTCTGAAACCGCAACGTTTCACGATTTTCGAAGACAAGTGTGATGAGCGGCCCGACGGAAATTCGGCGCCGCTGCTTGAGCGCAATAATCTGCGAGCGAAACTGCTCCCGTTGATGTTCATATTCTGCTGCAGGCAAGAGGTCTTGGGCGGTCAACAGGTTCATGATCTCAGTCCATAAGCATCGCGCACGATTTGAATCGGATGTTGCGTCGGCCTGCCGCCGGCATGGGCCATGGCGCCAGCCTGATCCAATTGCAGTCCCGCCAATGGGCAATCAGAGGCGACAAGATCGGCCGGAGTCTGCTCGATCACTCGAACAGCCTTCTGCGCGATCAACATTGAGAGGGGAAAGAATTCCGTCTTGGCGGACCATGAGCCATCGTGGCCGGAGCATTTCTCAATCACCTCGACCTGGGCGCCGGCGCACTCCATGAGTTCCTTCGATTTGAACCCGATGTTCTGATCCCGCAGATGGCACGGCACCTGGTAGGCGACTCGGCCGGGCTTCTGCTGAAAGTCTGTCGCCAGCACACCCTCCCGCTTCAGCCTCATGAGATACTCACAGACATCGAACGTCCGTTCCGCCACGCGCCGCACATCAAGGCCCCCGACGATCTCAGGATATTCCCGCTTCCACATCAAGCTGCAACTGGGGACAGGCGCGACAATGTCGTAGCCTTTCTCCACCCAAGGCAAGAACGACGCGATATTCGCCGAGGCGGCCTGCTGAATCGCCGCCGTATCGCCGATGTCGAAGGAGGGCATGCCGCAGCAACGCTGTTCGGGGATCACGACGTGCACACCGTTTTTTTCGAGGACTTGAATCGCCGCCTTGCCGACATCGGTCGCCTGATAATTGACCAAGCAGCTTCCAAAGAGCGCGACTTTTCGCGGCGCGGACGCAGGGACCTGTGCCGCCCCGCGACGTTCCCACCAGTGGATAAACGTCTCCGGAGCAAATCGCAAGACCTGTCGATCCTGATGCACGCCAGCCCACGATTCTATCAATCCCCGAATAAGCCGGAGGCTCAGAATCCAATTGGCAACAGGCGCCAGCAGACTCCCGAGTGTGCCAATCATATCCGTCTTGATCAACAACCGATCGCGCCAGCCCACCCCCCGCGTGGCGGCCAGATGCTTCTTCCATGCGATCATCAAGCGGGGGAAATCGAGGGCGTATTGATGTGGTGGCGTATAGGGACAGTGGTTGAAACAGAGCTTACAATAATAGCACTCATCGACGACCCGATGGTGGTCGGTTTGTGTGAGCTTGGCGACGTCGCCCTCATACCGATCGATCCCGTCGAGCAGCGTGTTGAACGACGGACAAAGATTGAAGCAGCGCCGACAGCCATCGCAGACTTCATAGATGCGCTGCGTGTCTTTCTGGAGCTGCGCGGGATCGATGGGATTGATCAGACTCAGGCCGTTCACGTTGCTCCGATCAAAAAGCACTCAGCGGTCAGCTATCAGCGACAGGAAGAGTCCGATCCTCATCCAGCCTCTCTGAAAACTGACCGCTGAACGCCGACTCCTGTCAGCTCTTCTCAGCCTTGCTTCAGGCTATCGAGTCCCTTCGTGAATCGATTCGCATGGGACCGCTCCGCCTTGGCGAGCGTCTCGAACCATTCAGCGAGTTCAGCAAATCCTTCGTCCCGAGCTGTTTTGGCCATACCGGGGTACATCTGCGTGTACTCGTAGGTTTCGCCCTCGATCGCCGACTTGAGATTCGCTTCGGTATTGCCGATCGGCACCCCGGTCGCTGGATCCCCGACCTCCTTTAAGAAATCCAGGTGCCCGAATGCGTGGCCTGTTTCTGCCTCGGACGTATCGCGGAACAAGCCTCCGATATCAGGAAAACCCTCGATATCCGCCCGCCTGGCGAAATAGAGATAGCGTCGATTGGCCTGGGACTCGCCGGCAAATGCGCCCTTGAGATTGTCGTGGCTCTTGGTCCCTGTCAAACTTTTCCCCATTGTACCCTCCTCCCTGTGCTAAGAAATCGTTCCGTCACCGCCGCGGGAATTTTACCACTTTGCCCTCGGTGATTAACATAGCCATCTTTGTGGAATCAATGGGTCCTAGGAGCTTCATCCGACTGGTCGATACCGTGGCAGCTCCGGCTCCATCTCGGCCAAAGATTTGTAGATGCGGTCCTTAGCGGACAAGATCGGTGTCGAGACCGGCCAGGAAATGGCGAGGGCCGGATCGCTCCAGATGATCCCGCGTTCAGCGTTTGGCGCATAGTAGTCCGTGCACTTATACAGAAATGAGGCGCGGTCGCTGGTGACGCAGAATCCATGTGCACAACCTGGCGGCACATAGACTTGGAGCCGATTCTTCGCCGAGAGGTCTGTTCCATACCACCGGCCAAAGCTCGGGGACCCCTTTCGGATATCCACCACGACATCGTAGACGGCTCCTTCTGTCACCATCACAATCTTCCCTTGGGCATGCGGATCTTGATAATGGAGCCCGCGCAACGTGCCCCGCAAAGACTGTGAGTAGTTGTCTTGAACAAAGAGACCTGGAATACCGGCGTCCTCATACCTACGCGCATGGTAGGTTTCGAGAAAAAGCCCCCGTGGATCGCGGAAGACATTCGGTTCAATTAGCAATAGACCTGGGATGTCAGTCGTCGTCACCCGCATGATGCGCTTCTCCCTCCGCTTGCCTGTCTTTCATACGCGGGACGGGAGGCCCTGATTTAGACGATCGTGCCTTTCCCGCCAGCCTCGCCGGTCTCGCTCGGCTAACCCGACGCCGGGTTTTCAGGATCGACGATCTGAGGAGGATCGGGGTACAATTGGCCCAACCGATCGATCAATGGCTTCGCGGCGGGCGTGCTCTCGTGGGTCGGCTCACTCACCGGGTGATCCCAGGTAAGCGTCCGAATGCCGGCGTCCGTCAGCAGCGAGCGGATCGTCGACAGACAGGCTTCCAGCGTTAATTCTGTGCCCTCGCGAAGATCGAGCACACGCGCCTTGGGATCAGTCGGCGGCGCCTCGGTGTGGATGAGCGCCCAACAGCGGTCAAAAACAGTGGTTCGCAGTTCTGACGACACGTTGAGTGTCGTGAGATCAGCCGTGCAGAGGGCCGACACGAACAGAACGAATTGCAAGTCCGGCATCCCGGGATTCTGGATATCCAACGACGGCATGGCCGAGCATTATCGATGGCGACCGGTATGGAGTCAACGGGTACAATAGCCCAGCCAGCCAAGTGGACGTCACGACTGAAGATGAGGAGTGCCCGACCATGATTACCATTTCTTTGATGGGTCAGCTTCAAACCGCCGATGGCGAACGAGACCTCGCCTGTCATATTTCGTCCCCCATGTCCGTCCGCCAGGTGATTCAGCAGCAGGGCGTTCAGTTACGCCATCTCCTCCAGCTCATTCGCGCAAAGCAAGTGCTGGTAACCATCAACAAGAAGATTGCCAGCGAAGACTCACTGGTTCAGGATGGCGACGCGATCAGACTGGTGGGGCACGACGGGATGGGCGGAACCGGGCTCGGTCCATCGATGTAACAGTAACTAGAAACGCGTGGGGCCGGCGCCCCTCTCGGGGAGCCGGCCCTCTGGTTCTTCATGCGGCGTGAATGAGGCCTGAAGAAGGCGCGTCCTGTACGGTCTGCGCCGGACGATCTCAGATCACTTTTTTCCGAGAATTGCGTCCTTGGCGGCTTTGGCCACGCGGAACTTGACCACACGCTTGGCTGGGATCTTGATGGCCTCACCAGTCTGCGGATTACGTCCCATGCGGGCCTTGCGGTTCGCCAATACGAGCTTCCCGATTCCAGGTATCACGAAGATGTTCTTCGCTTCTTTATAGGCCAAGGCGGCAAAGTCGTCCATGAGTTGGACAGATGCCTTCTTGGTCAACCCGGTCTTCTGGGCCAGATAATCGGCGATCTGCGACTTGGTCATTGATTTAGCCATACGAGCAACCTCCTTAAAGAACGATGATGGTGAAATGCAGTGAACTCGCCTCTCTTCACTCCGCTCAGACTCAATGAATATTCATGAACGAATAATCTTATCGCTGGAAGCGGCGAAAACCTGCGGGAGTCTATCCAAGCGCTCCGAAGCTGTCAACCAGAAAAACACGGCCAGGCATAGGGAAGTGCCTTCACTAGCTTCTTGCAGTTTCGAGACCAGCAAGCGTACAGTACAAACTTCTCGCGTATTCGTCAGTCAATGTTGCAGGACCCAGAGTCGCTAGCATGGCAAAAGAACTACCGATTCTGCCATCGACCGCCCAACCAGCCGATGCGGCACAGGCAGAACAATACCAATATTCTCGCGTGTTCTGTCAGAAAGAAAACTCCCCTCCACTCCGTTTGCTTTTGGAATTTCTCACGTCGCGCGCTCAGACCCCGATTACTCCGCCTGACATGGACGACACCATGTTGGATGAATGGGCATGGGTCCAAGTGACAATCGGCTACGATCGCAACAGAAAACCGATTCAGGTATTTTGCGCCCGGGATCGAGGCTCCTATCAAGACGTGTTCGACAAAGAGAAGAAACTGTTTCTAGGCCTCCTTTCCGCTCACGACGATATCGAAGCAGGACTGGTACGCGAGTATGTGGAACGCGCACGGTTTGTGCTCACGACTCGATTCGCTCAGAATGATATGACCGATGAGGGCTATGACTTCAACGGATGGATCTTGGAGTTCTACCAAGACCAGTGCAACGGAATCGTCCAGATCGACAACCAAGGTTTCTACTCACCCAAAGGCGATCTCATCGTCGATCTCTCCATCAAAGTGGAATAAGCCGCCGTGTCAGGCTTCACACCACTCGACCCTGCTCCGCTGTATGAAAAAACCGACCACTGGTTTCAGCGGGCAACCGCCTCTCTGCTCGGTGAAGTTCCCTGCCGACTCGGCTGTACCAACTGCTGCATCGGTCCCTTTCCGATCACCCTCCTCGATATCCACACTCTCCAACAGGGACTCGCCGCCCTTGCGCCGGATCACCGCCGTCGCATCGAACAACGTGCCATCGAACAGTCCATCTCAATGGAGACCGCGTTTCCACAACTGACCCACACCCATCTACTCGACGATTGGTCCGATCAAGACATCGACCGGTTGGTCACAGAATTTCATTATCATCCTTGTCCAGCACTGGAAACAGACGGACGTTGTGGCGTCTACCGTCACCGGCCTCTGGCCTGCCGATCAATGGGCATCCCAACAGAAGATCGCGGTCTGGCCCATGGCGCCTGCGAAGTCCAAACCTTCATCCCGATCCTGCGGCTCCCTTCCGCATTCCGAGAAGAAGAACATCGCTTAGCGCAGGAAGAGGCCGCCTCCCTGGACGCACTTCGTCGGGCAACCGGATCGACAGGAGAAGAAGTATTCCTACCCTACGGGTTCTTACACCGCGGGACTCGCGAGACATGCGAGAAAAGCGGGACAGGTGAAGATTCGAGTCTCGAAGTTTGAGCTTTTCGGAACTTCGACCCCAGAACTTCGATCTCCCTGTCGCGCTTTTCCCGCCTCTCGAGCCCGTCGCGCAAGAGTGGACAGAGGCTAAAATCCTGTGCTAGTCTCACCGGCCTTGGTTGCAGGAGCGCCTGTAGCTCAGCTGGATAGAGCATCAGCCTCCGGAGCTGAGGGCCACAGGTTCAAATCCTGTCAGGCGCACCAAACACAGGCAAGGGGCAGCAGACGCACACAGATATCCGCCACACACATACCCGGTGGGCCGTTAGCTCAGTTGGTAGAGCAGCTGACTCTTAATCAGCGGGCCGTAGGTTCGACCCCTACACGGCCCACCAAATTCTTCAACAACTTACACCACTCGTTGCCAGTGCCGGCCCTACCGTTTGTGCCATGTGTGCTAATGAAATGGACCCAGCCTTCTTCCCACACGAGTCTCACACGAGGCAAGATGGGTGGTGTTGAGCGCAACCCACACTCATCGGTAGGAAGAAGGAGGGGCTGTTATGCACATCACGACATTGGGGATTGATTTGGCGAAGAATGTGTTTCAGTTACACGGGGTGGATGCACGAGGGCGAGCGGTACTCAGTCGATGCGTGAAGCGCAGCCAGTTGTTGCAGGCGGTGGCGAGTCTGCCGCCCTGTGTGATTGGGATGGAGGCGGGCGGGAGTGCACATCACTGGGGTCGGACATTTGAACCGCTTGGGCATACGGTCAAGCTGATGCACCCGAAGTATGTCAAGCCGTACGTTAAGACCAACAAGAATGATGGGCGAGACGCGGAAGCGATCTGCGAAGCGGTGAGTCGGCCCACCATGCGATTTGTCTCGATCAAGACGGTGGAGCAAGCCGACCTGCAGGCCGTGCACCGGACGCGATTGCTCTTTGTGAAACATCGGACCGCCGTCATCAATCAGATCCGGGGCTTGTTGGCCGAGTATGGGTTGGTGATTGCGCTTTCTCCGGGAAAGGTCCGGCCCGCCCTCGTCCGGTTTCTGGATGACGCGGCGTCGGGATTGACGGCCTTTGCCCGGGAGACCTTCGCCGAGTTGTACGCGCAACTGACGGAGCTCGACGCGCGCATCGAGCGGGTGACGCAGCGGGTGGAGCGCGTGTACCGGGCGCATCCGGTCTGCCAGAAACTGGCGGCGGTGCCGGGGATTGGTCCGTTGACGGCCACCGCACTGGTGGCGACCGTCGGTCGGCCCCAGGCGTTTCACAACGGTCGGCATCTGGCGGCCTGGTTGGGACTGGTGCCTCGGCAATATTCCAGTGGGGGTAAGGACCGGTTAGGCGGGATTTCGAAACGCGGCAGTCGGTATGTGCGGACGCTCCTGATTCATGGGGCGCGCGCCGTGGTGCAGCGAGCCGAGCGGCGGACCGATACACAGGGGCGATGGCTGTGCGCGCTCAAACACCGCAAAGGCACCAATGTGGCCGCGGTCGCCTTAGCCAACAAAAATGCCCGAGTGATCTGGGCCTTGTTGGCCCATGATGCGGCGTATCGGCCACCCGCCTAGGTGCCGGAAGGGTCGCGACGGTTTTCAGGAGGAGAGGAGAGGAGAGGAGAGGAGAGGAGAGACGAGCCGCATCACACCCAGGAGGATTCACACCACGGAGTGCAGCGCGGACGATCCGTGATGACACCAGAGGGACACCCAGCGCGTTCAGACCCTGGACAAAATGTCGGCCCATCCAAGGCCGTTGTGCTAATGAGGAGAACGCGCGCGTATTTCATCAAGGCCCGGACACATCTGTGGTCCACCAAGAGGCCGGATATATAGACGCAGCCCTGTTTTTCTCCAGTGCATCACGTGACACGCCGTCGTTGCCGCGAAGGCTGGGTCCATATATCATTTTGTGCTCAACTCCACCTCACTCCAGCTCATTCCAGCCTACTCCAGCCAAAGTTCACTTTTCCCCTAACTCTTGGTTAGACTTGGCCTGAATGAGCTGGAGTGAGCTGGAGTAGGGTCGTGAAAACGCTTTCCTAAACCGCTGGTCGGCGCCTCGATACCTCCCCATTCACTTGCAATGGATTGCTTGTTTTAGTCGCGCTGTCTTTCATATCAAGTAAATCTTCCAGCTTGGCGTAAAATAAGGCGAAGTCGTAGTCGGGTTAAAACACGGGTTCGAAGGCTGGGAACCTCCGTTTCTATGAAGCTGTGCTGTGCTGAAATTGTGTCGGTATTCGGACTGAACGGCGAGAAACAATAGAAGACCTAGAAGAGATAGAAACGTGGTTCACCTGCAGAAAGCGATGAAGCCAAAGGCTTTATGGGGAGACCAGACCTTTGATCATCAACTTGCGCAATTGAGGGATATGGGGTGAGTGACGGGTTTCGAAATGCACGGGACCCCCAGGATATTCAAGCAGATCAATCACTTACAAATGCAGATCGCGGCAAAATCGAGCAAAAAATACGCAAATCCGCAACCAGCCGCAACCAAGATTCCACTTCTCAAGAGAGCCTGATCGAGCCGGATGCTTCTGACACGGAGCAGCCGTCATGACCCAACGTCTTGCGCTCCCCGCTCGCCGCAAGCACATCACACAGAAGATCCGAATCGCCCGCCTAATGAGTCTCGCGTTTCGGTACAGTGCTCCACTTGAGAAGGTCGGTGATCTCCTTGCAGATGCCAAATTTGCCCCGTGTGGCCCGGTGTCAGGACACGATCGCCTCAAGCACTGTACAAGCCTGCCGGATCTGATTGGTCGACATCTGTTGGTGGAGTACTGCGGCCGTCGTGAACTGAGCCATGTTCTACTATCCACGAACGCAGAGGGAGGATCGTGATGATTTCGAAACATGGCCAATCAAGCTGACCGCAGGCTCACGCCGAAAGAACAACGATTCGTGGAGGAATATGCCATTGATCTGAATGGCACTCAAGCGGCGATCCGAGCAGGCTACAGCCCTAAGACAGCGCGGTCAATTGCCTCGGAGGCCTTGCAGCGCCCGGCGGTGAAGGCTGCGACCCAAAAGGCGCTCCGAGCGAATGAACCACGCCTGCAGATGTTAACAGCGAGGGCCTTTTATGATCCACGGGATGCGATCACGGTTGACCCTGAGCTTGGGATAGTGGTGACCGATCCAAGTGTTATTCAGAGCGTCCGACGGGTCTCGCGTAGGGATCCGAAAACTGGTCTCACACGCCGCATTATCACTTCCGTCAGATTTGTCGATCGGCTGCGGGCCATACGTGAGCTCGGACGACGCCTAGGAGGGTTCTAGTCGGTCAGATCATTCATGTCATGATTTCGATTAAGCGTCGCATGAGAGACATGATGATTTCGGCTCTGCAGTGGGGATAACGCAGAGGCACGACCTGACATTTTTTTGAAAGTGAGGGACGGATGAAAGCCTTGGTGACCCAATATCACGCCCTCAATGTGACAGAGCTCACTAGAGGGCAGTGGCTGGTTCCATACTCTAATTATGACTGGGTCTGGCGGACGAACAAAGGCGCCCATCAGACTACCGTGAGCATCACCGTGCTCACAGATGCGCTCCAGCTGGTCTTTCCGATGTATGGAGCTGCAGGCGTCCATCAGAGGGTTCAACTGACTTACTCCATCGGTACTCGAGGCGGGAAGCGTCCATGGTTTGTCTGTCCCACCTGTCGGCGACGGGTCGGCATGCTGTATCACCGTGAAGGGCTGCCGTTTCGTTGTCGGAGGTGCTGCAAGCTAGCCTATCCTTCGCAGTACCCTTCACGGAATCAGAGTTACGGCCGTCAGGCCCGGATGGTGAGTTATCGGGAACGGGACAGACTCAGCGCCCAATGTGGTGGAGGGACATGATGATTTCGAGGCGGGGCACCCTTGCCTTTACCCTAGCCATCCAGGGGGGACAGCAAGCGCAGGGCGCAAACGCAGGCCTACCGCATGATGATATATGATGGGATTACGGCGACGAGTGATCTGAGCCCCAGATGCCGTGGGAACGCAGGGAACAGAAGGCTCGAGACTCATGATTTAGGAAGCGACGAGGCCGCAACTACTCAGTTCTCCCAAAGACATTCAATCCGTGTATGGCTGTATACTCTCCCCCAAATTCGGCACGTCCTCCTCGGTCGGCAGAAGCACGTCGTCCTTCACGATCTCCCATGCTTCGTGGTGATACAAGCCCGCGCCCTCCAACGCCTGCATCCGATCGTTCGCTTGGGTTTGCATCCGCAGAATCGTCGCGTTGAGTGTTCCCTGGTTCTTGAGCTCCAGGAACATCTTCGGGCGGTGTTCTTTCAGGTGGTCGTGAATCTGCCACCCGAGGCTGTCGAGGCCGGTCATTGGTCGCCTCCTGATCTCGATTAAATGGGAAACTATGGCTCCTTGACACGCCTCCGTTAATAACAGTCGGTGTAGCTGTAACTTCCGACCTGGGAAGACATACAGCTGACGGGAGGGCGCATGTACTGTGGCCTCCTGGCGAGCTCGCCAAAGAGTCGCTGTTGCTCCTGTTCCAGTGCTTCTTTTAACCCATCCTCGACTGCGTCATTGACGAGGAACTCTATCTCCTCTTCTGTCATCGTAGGATATTGATGGCGGAACTGTAGTCGAAATACCGGCTGCTTGGCCGCCCTGTACTGTGTGGCAAAGCGCAATTGATACAGTCGCACCTCCATACAGGAACGCTTGCCCCCACAGTCTTCCACGAAACGGCGTTCGTTGTTTGTGAGCGAACTCAAATCGATGGTTGATCGAGATTCGACAGTCGATCCAGACTTGACACACCCTATGCACACCAAACCGAGGCTCAACACGAGTGATGTTGTGATGCCCCTCTTGTTCATAGATGCAGCCTATCGGGCTAGAGAGTGTGAATACTTTAGTCTGTAGCTCGATAGTATTCAAGCGGCCACTATCACGGGCATGGAACCCCGTGGCACGAATATCTCACCGGAATCGTTGTTTGGGAAAGAAGTGGTTAGGCTGAGGAAGCGATTGGGCTTATCCCAAGAGGAGCTCGCGTTTCGAGCAGAAGTCCACCGAACCTACATAAGCCAGCTTGAGCGTGGGCTGAAATCGCCGACGCTGAATATGCTACTCAAGCTTTCTCGTGCATTGAATGTGTCGGCGAGCAAGCTGGTGGCAACCGTAGAGAGACAACTGTAGGGGTATAAAATGATCGACATTTCTGCCCCTGAGTGCTCGCCCTCTTTACCGCCGTAGCGCTTTCTCATATCAACACTCCCCGCACAGCCCACCCAAGTTGTAATACGAGTGTGAAGAAAAGGAGCACGAATGCACTAAGATATAACACCGCACAGGTTACTCGTGTGGCTCGTCGGGAATCGTCCATCACATCTCGGAGGACATAGTAGAAGGCTTCACCGATTTCGGGGAACCGCAATACCCTTGCTACTGGTCCTGAGCGTGTTGTTCTTCCGTCAAAAACCAGATTGATTGCCGAACTCGCCTCCAATGGCTGAGTGCCAGAAATATCCGTTGCTTTAAGACTTACCTTGAGAGCCTGAAGTCCCATTACCATTGCATCCTTCTTCTCTATATCGATCCCGTGTGCTATTTTCAGCAACCCACCAACAAGGGCGTCCGTTGCTCTTGCCTGAGAGTGTCTGAACTGTTCGTAGGTATCACCCTCCTTGATATAGACAGGGCAGCCCATCTCGTAGATTCCCTTCCCCACTAATGCACAAACTGCAGACCCCACCAAGAATTTTATCGAGAGAGGTAACTCTAAGTGGTACTTGATGAGCGGAAAGAGGGCGTCAAGAGCAGGATGTGCTTGTCTTATCGACGTTTCCATCTCATTGAGCTTGATGAGAATGCGCGACAGTAACGGGGCTACAATTATGGTTGTTGCAGAGATTCCGAGAACCTTGGCATGGCCGAAAATCTTGATGGTGCGCCAGTGGGGATTGTAGATGTAACGGTCAAAAAATTGTCTCACGGACAATTCCCCGCCACTCGATAGCCTGCCGCTTCCGCTTCAGCCGCGCTATTAAACGCTACTCTATTCTTCGGTGCAACTTGGTTGTAGTTGGGACAGTCTGGCCGGTGATAGATGTGGCTCTTGTGGTTGCCAATGACAGGATAGGGAGAGGATACGGAAGCAGTGGATTCAGACTCTACGGCTCCCAATAGTGGCGGGCCACGAGTCGCGGCGCTTCCTTCTGCCTCAGCATCCAGTGGCACAAGGTCAGACAAGTCGAGCGCCTGTCCTCGACGTGCCTTCCGGTACACCCACGGCGGCACGGGCTGGGGATCAGCCCACAATCCTTTCTTCTCCCTCATGCCTCGTCTTTAGGCCTTCTACTTCCTGTACCACCAACACCAGCCCTGTTTGACGAGTTCTTGATTCAGCTTTCCCCTCTTCTGTAGGGGGCTATTGACAGTATTACAAGAGAAGTCCATAGGTTAGTTCCCACGGCTTGCCTGAGACTATTGGTAGTTGGAACACGCTCCAATGCTGATCCACAGCCCGGTAGCTTGCACTTACCGATTTGCCCACACTCGCGCTTCTTCATCTCGTCGTGTCGTGGATCCAAGGAAATCAGCATTCACTCGGCATCCTTGCGCCTGAGCGTCTTAACCACACACCACAAACACGCAGAGGGAGTGCCATGAAGCCAGGAGATACACGGTGACAAATCTGAGGGGCATCACGCTCGCCATCACCCTGAGTCTGGCCCCTGCGGCCACATTGTGGGCGGACCCGCCGCTGACTCCGGTTTCACCACAGCCGTCGATGGCTAACGTACAATCCGCCTATGGGCAGCTGCCACTCAGCTTTGAAACCAATCAAGGCCAGACGGATCCTCAGGTGAAGTTCCTCTCACGCGGGCGTGGGTACACGCTCTGCTTAACGCCGAGTGATGCGGTCCTCACATTAAGGACTGGGGAGGCCAAGGGTGAGGGACGAGAGGGGAACGTTCATCAGGGCAAGACTTCAATTACCCCACCACCATCCTCACACTCTGTCCGAATGACCTTCCAGGGCGCCCATCCACAGGCCGAGATGGTTGGAATCAATCAGCTCCCGGGTATCGTCAATTACTTCATCGGGGACGATCCCTCCAAGTGGCGCACGCACATCCCGACGTACCAGAAGGTTCAATACAAAAACGTCTATGACGGGATCGATCTGGTCTACTATGGCAATCAGGGCCAACTCGAATACGACCTCATCGTCGCGCCAGGCGCCGATCCCACGCAGATCATACTCGCCTTCGATGGCGCCGAGCGGATCCAGGTAGACCAGCACGGCGACCTCGTCCTCACCGTGCCGCAGTCATCAATGGAGGCAGCCGGTGGAGCCGCCGCGACGCTCCGTCTGCACAAGCCGGTCGTTTATCAGCGAGATGAGCACGGTAAAAAGCACCTCCTCGCCAGCACCTATGTGCTCGTGGCCGCTGAGACCGCAGATTCTCGTCCAGCACCCGACATTATGCACGCGAACGAGACCCCGCACGTCGCGTTTCAGGTCGCCGCCTACGACGCGAGCCAGCCGCTCATCATCGACCCCGTGCTGTCCTGGGCGACCTATCTGGGCGGCAGCGGGGATGACCGCGGCAGCTATTCTGGGATCGCCGTGGACGCGGCGGGCAGCGCCTATGTGATCGGGTCCACCAACTCGCCGAACTTTCCTGGCACAGCGGGCAGCTCGATCCAGAGCACGTTGAACAGCGGCGGCGATCACCACGACGTCTTTGTCACCAAGCTCAACGCGGCCGGCACGGCCCTCGTCTATTCGACCTATCTAGGCGGCAGTAACGATGACCGAGGCTATGGGATCGCCGTGGACGCGGCGGGTAGCGCCTATGTGATCGGGACCACCGGGTGGGACGGCACGGCAGGGTTCGTCAGCTTCCCCGGCACTGCAAGCAGTCTCATCCAGAGCCAACACAGCTCCCAGGACGCCTTTGTCACCAAGCTCAACGCGGCCGGTACAGCCCTCGTCTATTCGACCTATTTGGGCGGCAGCAGCAGTGATGCAGGCAACAGTGATACGGGCATCGGGATCGCCGTGGACCAAGCCGGCAACGCCTACGTGACCGGGCGGGCGGGGACTAGCTTTCCCGTCACAGCGGGCACTCTCCAGAGCACGTTGGGTGGCGCCTTTGTTGCAAAAATTAACGCGGCCGGTACGGCCCTCGTCTATTCCACCGTTTTAGGCGCCAGCGGCGGTGAAGCCGGCAGGGGGATCGCCGTGGACCAGGCGGGCAGCGCCTACGTGACCGGGTCGACCAACTCGCCGAACTTTCCTGGAACCGCCGGTAGTCTCATCCAAAACACGTTTGGGGGGGGCAGCGGCCAAAACGACGCCTTCGTCACCAAGCTCAACGCGGCCGGTACGGCCCTCGTCTATTCCACCTATCTAGGCGGCAGTGGCGATGACAACGGCTCCGGGATTGCCGTGGACCAGGCGGGCAGCGCCTACGTGACCGGGTCGACCAACTCGCCGAACTTTCCTGGAACCGCCGGTAGTCTTATCCAGAGCATATTTGGCGGTGACGTCGACGCCTTTGTCACCAAGCTCAACGCGGCCGGCACGGCCCTCGTCTATTCCACCTATCTAGGTGGCAGCGGCGGTGACAACGGCTTTGGGATGGCCGTGGACCAGGCGGGCAGCGCCTACGTGTCTGGGTACACCACCACGCCGGGGTCCGGCTTTCCCGGCACAGCGGGCAGCTCTATCCAGAACACGTTTGGTGGAGGCCCCGGCGACGCCTTTGTCACCAAGCTCAACGCGACCGGCACGGCCCTCGTCTATTCCACCTATCTAGGTGGCAGCGGCGATGAACTCGGCATCGGGATCGCCGTGGACCAGGCGGGCAGCGCCTACGTGTCTGGGTACACCACCACGCCGGGGTCCGGCTTTCCCGGCACAGCGGGCAGCTCGATCCAGAGCACGTTTGGTGGAGGCCCCGGCGATGCGTTTGTGGCGAAGATCAGTGACTCGCCGGCTCTGTTCGCCCTTGGCGCAGCGCCTACCCAACTGACAGTCTCAGCCGGCCAAAGTGCTAGCACGACTATTACCGTCACTCCGGATGTGGGTTTCACGCAACCGGTCAGCTTTGGTTGTGGCGGCTTGCCGGTCGGCGCGAGTTGCGCATTCAATCCCGCGAATGTCACACCGGCCGGCGGCCCTGTGAACACTACATTGACGATCAGCACCAACGGAGGGCCCGTCGCGCAGTTGTTGCCCGGCGCATCGCCCACGATGTTCGCGTCTCTGCTTGTTCCGTTCGTCCTGATTCCCGTGGGCGTTCTCGTCCGACTTCGCGGTTCCGATCGCCGTCTGCTGAGTCTCACGGCTGGCTTCATAACCGTCCTGGCGCTCGCCGGGATTTTGAGTTGCAGCGGCAGCGATTCGTCGACCCCACCGCCGAGCAATTCTGGTGGTGGCGTTCCGGCAACAGGCACTCCGGCCGGGACCTCGACCGTCACCGTGACGGCGACTTCCGGCTCCGGCAATAGCGGCGTGCCGATCACGTTGATCGTGACGCGCTGACACGTCCGAAAGGAACTTCCTCAGCGCCGACTAGCAGGCCGGTACTGTCAACTTCGTCGCCCTCAGTTCCTCCCGATGATGCTCCGGGCACAAGGCAGAGGGAAACTGGATCCCGCGCTGATCGTGCGTTATTCCTGATCTAATTGAGGACCTCACAAACCGGAGTGGGCACCGATGCCTCCGACGCTCGAACCTCCTACCACCTCAGTCCAAGATGTATTACTTTTCCACCAATGATCGGCTACGAGGTGGCACCGGCAAGGCCGACTGTTGGCGGGGAAACGGAGCCCACTAAATGCTCCTCTTACTGTTCCTTATGGGTCTGCTCGCGGGTTGTGGCAGTAGTGGGAGAGGGGAAGAACGGACCCCACCAGTCCCTGCCGCCAAGTCGATCACGGTCTTTCCGTCCACCGCCTCGATCCAAGTGGGTCAGACGCTGCAATACTCAGCCGTGGTCAAGGACACCAACGGGAACATCGTCAAGTCCGGGACCGTCACCTGGCAAGTCGACAACGGCGCCGTCGCGCAGATCAACACGGACGGCCTGCTGACTGCGATGGCAGCGGGGAGCACAGCTGTGACGGCGATGCGCGGAAGCCTCGCTAGCCAACTGGCGGCCCTGACGGTCACGGCGGTGCCGGTGCTCGACGCGACAGGACTCCCGCATGCGGGATCGTACGCGCAGGCGAAAGCGGCGCTGGGGCTCCAATGGTGGTCGTGAAGTAAAAAAATTCCCGGTGTGCTACCAGTGCATGGTGGATGTGCACGGGTGTTTACAGGGGATGCCGTCTCGCAGCCTGTCGGTGCTCATCCTTGAATATGATAAAGAATGCCGCAAACACGGACGGCGCGCACTACGGATCAAGACGGAGCTTGAGGCAAAATAGCTTCACCGATTGAGAGATGACCGCATACGCGAAGGAGTGGGTGTCAACGCGTCCGATGGTCGAAATGGCTCACGCCATTGCTCTTTCGGCGCTCACAAAAAACTGGCAGTTCTTTGTTCCGCCCGTTGATGTGTTTTTTGGGCACATCCGATAACCCTGTCGTATTTTCTGGCAAAGCCGCCGGTTCCATAAATCTATCACGCAGCCACGATGCGTTGAACGGTGCAATTCCCTATGCCCAGTTCTTGCGCAATCGCTCGCATACCTCTCCCTTGCTTCCGGAGAGCCACCACCTTCGCCTCCACAGCGGCACTCACACGAGGACGACCCAATGTCTTGCCCTCAGCCCTCGCTCGCTTGAGGCCCGCCTTGACCCGCTCCACAATCATCTCCCGTTCAAACTCCGCAAAGACACCCATCATGCGGAACATGGCCTTCCCCGCTGGGGTGCCCGTATCTAAGCCCTGCTGGTGAAGATAGAGGTCGACGTGCTTGGCATGAAGCTCCCCCAGGAAATTCACGAGATCTAGCAGCGACCGGCTGAGGCGATCCACAGACCAGGCAGCCACAAGGTCAACCTCTTTCCTCGCCACAGCCTGACAGACGGCCTTGAATGCCGGCCGCTGGTCCTTCCCTTTCGTGCCGCTGATCCCGCGGTCGCTATACTCCCCGACAATCTCCCAGCCATGCCGCTTGGCGACGGCTCGCAATTCCCGCAACTGGTTCTCAACCGTTTGCCCATCGGTACTGACTCGCGCATACAGCACCACTCGCTTAGTATGGTCTCGCTTCATGGTGCGCCCTCCTTTGGTTGTGAGGAGCGAACTGTAGCAAAGAGAGAGTCCTATAATCAACTATATTTAGGACACCCGAAACCAAAGAACCACCCTCGCATGAATAGCGGGATCGCTGTTAGGAAAATTGGAGGGGTTTTTAGGACAGACTGCTGACCGGCACCGATCACTAGGATCAGAGTTAAGGTGGTCAACCCAGGAGGGTGGGTCATAGAGAACCGAACCGAAACCGACTCAGCGCGCAGGGGGAACATGAAGATTTCGAGGCGATGCAACCTGATTTTGCCCTTGCCATTACCCTAGCCGTCACGCGAGTACAGCAAGCGCGTTTCGCAACCACAGTTCAATGCTTCCTTAAAGGAACTTCTACTATTTCTTGCGTATAAGACATAACTATTCCGGTTCCATGTGGCGTCTTCTGGGTGCGAGGTTCAATACGATATGAGTTGTTCCTTCGAACAAAATCAGATACCCAGGGGTGATTCTCACGAAAAAAGACCGACTCTTCTGCGCATCGAACAATCAATCTATTTACTCGAGCAACCTCATTTCGAGTTAGTCGCTTATTCTTACAACTAAAATTTGCGAAGGTGAAATTAGGCGTTTTTTCCTGTAGGCGGCGATCCGGAATTATTCTAATTGCAAGACTAGGGGTGAGAGGGACAATTCTATTTAACACGCTCAGATCGCTCGATGTTTCAATGGCAACAGGATAATCGCTTGTAAAATATGCGCTATCTTCATAGTCGTTGCGAAGTACTTCCCACTGGAAGTTCCCGAACAGTATAGTGTTTTTGAAAATAGAGGCAATGCCTATCGCCTGAGGAAATTTCGGATCAACGTCAACCTTAGCAAGTCCTCGCTGAAGTATTTCCGTCAGATTCATCCCGCCTAACTCTGCAGGAGGAGGCGGAAATAGATGTTGAGAATCGAGGATGACAGCTTCCGTTTCCACCGCAGCTTGCAGCCCCGCAGAATGTATTCGCATGCCGGCAGGCGAGCAGGATATGACATAAGCTACAAAGCCAGCAATCGTATAGATACATTCTGGATCAATTCTATTGTCTGCAAGTTTTTCAACAGAAGCGTTGTACTTCGGTTCAATAGTTTTTAGGAACTCTTCAACTACACGATTCTCCCGCAAATACGCATTTGTACTCCCTTCTTCAATTCTGCAAATATCATCTGATTTCGGTGTGAAGGCCTTAAGATCTTGTTTCCTGATGGCATAGAGCAGATTTCCCAAATTGGGAGAATAGAACTTCCTTAGATGAACCTGAGATACATAGTGATCTAATGGCACGAGGTAGCCCAGAGTTCAATACTATCTGACAACGAATCACTCCTCTTCGACGGGAATTTCAATCGGTACTCTTGCGGCAATCTGCGTTTCAACCGGAGTGTAGATATTTACGTCTTCACTTGGGGTATGGATTGTTACAATCAGTGAGTATCGAGCTTGTCTGTTCCATCGACCAAGATGGTGACGCTCCCTCCACCAGCCAACCACAGGATATACTGCAATCATGCTACGATTCGCCAAATCAGACGCGATTCCCTCCCACCAATCGGAGTGAATGGATCCTAGGTGGCGAAGTTGGGGACCTAGCTCCCAACTCGCTGCATCTCCCTGGTACCCGTGGTCTTCCTCTTCTTCATCCCGCGCAGCTAAATTTACGCGTCCTTTAAAATCAGCTTCGGTTTCTGTGGGAGTTCTGACCTCAAACCGAAGTGCGTGCGAAGCATATCGATATCGCCCTCTCCATCCTCTTCGAGCTGGGTTGGGTTCAATGAAGTAGGAGAGTGTGACACGGAGCTTAACTGGCGTGTCTCGCAACCCTCGCAAGACATCTGTCGGCCATGGCAAGGAGTGGTAGTTAATTCCCCTTGTCTTATACACACTCCCCTCTTTGTCATAAGGCTGAAAACTGTCCTGGGCGATCAGCGTGAGGTGATTGTTCGCGCTCCAGCATGCGCGTCTGAAATCGGGGACGCCATATCCGCAGTATCGGAGGATTTTCTCCTTCTGTTCCCTGGTATTCAGCGGCTCGAAATGGCTGCGCATCGAGTGGGTCCATTCTGCTGAATGGACTAGGAGGCCCCGGATCGTTTCAGGCCAAAAGTCTGGATAACGTGCTTGCAGAATAGCAGCATCCCGGACAGCGAGGGCAGTGGCTGCACTCGTCATCATCGACAAGGAAAACGGCCGTTCCGTTGGATTTCGATGAGTTGTAAGCAAAGATAATTCGTCCACTTCTTGAGCCGTACCGTCCAACGGGTTGATCGCGCAATTACCACCTTCAAAGACAACCTCTGGCTTGATGGGCCATGGTCGCTCCCAATTGCAAGATGTCCGGCTATAAGGGCTTATATCGCCTTGTACGGCCACCGCACTCCAGTCTGGATACTGCTCTGGGGGGAGGTTTACGAGATCAGTGCACGCACCGATGGTGAGCGCATTCCATGCCTGCCCTGGGTCCTCAACACTGTTATCCTGACAACCACCTGGATGGTTATGCCAGCCTTCACGCGGTGTATTACCAGCTGAGATAAGCATCAATCTACGGCGATCATCCTCGTAGCCGCTAGTCAGAGAGTCGACGGCAGCAGACCAAGTGGACGGTTGTCCTTCATCATCACCACCAGCAGTAACAGCCATGCCAATAGCTCGATCACGATTAGGAGCCGCCTGCTCAGCAAGTTGCACGCTACGAATGGTTACGGCACCGTAAAGATATGGAGGATTAGGATCCGAAAAGTTGATGATTTTAACTGACTCCAAGCAGTGCTCCAGTTCAATCGGATTCTGATTGGAGAGCACATCAACAAGATTTCCGTACAATGCGAGGCCGGACATCTCCGTCCCGTGTCCATGCGGATCATCGGAGCCCCACGAGTCCTTGACAGACTGACAGTCCTCGGGACGTAGGGCGGGAGCAAGGAGCGAGTGCCCCTGGGTGATGCCGGTATCCAATATACAGGCGGCTACAGTCGCCCCCGCGGTTGCTGATACACGGCGGAGCAATTCTTCAGTTAGCATGTGTTGATCCCGCGGAGACAAATTCAAGAAGTCTGCGGTTGTTGCCTTTGCCCTTCGAAGCTCAGCAACGGAATTGATGAGGCGGAGGGATCTGCTGATCTGTCTTTTTGTGCAGTTAACTGCAACGACGATGCGTTCAGGAAAACGGAGTCGTTCCTCAGAAAGGGTGAAGCCAGCTAATTGAGCTGCTCTGCCCAAATCGGGCAGCAAAGACTGGGCGTCACTTCGCAACCATATTTCCCACCAGAACGATTCGTCATCAGTCGGCAACGGCTCTCGATCGGTCCAAAGTGCTTCCACTGCAGCAATGCGAACTGCTTCGATACTCTCAACTAAACTGCGATTCTTAGGCGCTCCCCTTTGTGTTTCCTGTGTTCGGTATTCTTCGATTCGCTTGATGAAATGCTCAAGTTTTCCGTCAGGGACATAACAAAGCGCAACGGTTTTCCCTTCGATGTGGCGCACAGACAACAGCTGAATACCCTTCCCTCGCAGATCAAGACTCTCAAACTTTAAGTCGAAATCTGGTGCGCTCTCGAACTGGAGTATGAGGCCAGCTTGCGGATCGAACCCGAACTCGGCTCGCTCTTCCGATAATGCTGTATATTCCCGCTCCACCGCCCTGAATTGTCCAAGCAGTCGCCTCGCGTGGCTTTGGCGGGTTCGATCGGGAGTTTTAAGCCTAGGACCGCGGCCTGGAGCCCTATATAACTCTGTGCTACCAGTTCCTTCTACCCGAATGTGACGACGATCTCGAGGGTCGATGTTCGGCAATCGAGACTCTCCATGATAGATTTAGAGGAGATTACGGCCGACTGATTGTTCTGCGTTCGAGCAGAGAATCGATCACATCTTTCTCAGTGAGAGTATCCCGCTCATTTATGACCATATGCTTGATCGCATCTTCACAGGCCCGTGCGATGTCCGCATAGCTCATGCCCTCCGCGTTGCTGGCAAGGCATGACCAGTCTTTCAATGTCTTCTTGACTGAAGCGAGCCTGTTTTGAAGGATTTCAGTGGCGGTTTCATGTGTGGGCATCTGATACTCAATGACGTCGTCAAATCGCCTGAAGAGCGCATGGTCGAGGAGGTCGTGATGATTAGTGGCGGCCAATATCAGACTGGAGGAATCGTCAGCCTCGATAAACTGCAAGAAACTGTTGAGAACGCGTCTGATCTCTCCCACATCGTTCTTAAGCCCTCGCTGAGAACCAATAGAATCAAATTCGTCGAAGAGGTACACACCGCGTACTTGTGCGATATTGTCGAAGATTAGACGGAGCTTGGCCGCAGTTTCTCCCATGAACTTCGTGATCATCCGTTCAAGCCGCACAACAAAGAGCGGAAGAGATAACTCACCGGCGAGCACTGCAGCGGAGAGCGTCTTACCAGTGCCGGGAGGGCCTATGAAGAGGATCTTTCGACGCGGAGAGAGACCATGCGAACGGATTCGGTTGGTGTATCGATGTTCCTGAATGATTCGTAGAAGACGTTTGCGAAGGGCTGGTGGTAGTACTAAGTCGGAAAGACGTTGCTTTGGATAGGTGACGCTTAGAAGTCCAGCGAGTTCGCCTTTCGGTTGTGCTATTAGAACAGGCTTAGGTTCACCAACAGTCTGCGCTCGGTGCTTTACATAAGCGATCAACTGCTCTAGTTCTGTAGCAAATCTCTTATGACCAAGTCGAGCTTCATGGGCAGCCAGCTGCTCCACAATTGTAAGGAAGTGACTCTGATCTCCTTCGGCATACGCTTTCAACAGTGCCTTTAACTGTTCCGCGCTCGCCATCAGATCACACCTGCCTCATGTTCCGCATTATGACCGAATCTTTCTTTCTTTGCATCAAGCATCAACAGAACTCATGTCGTGCCTGTGGGGAAAAATGGAATTGGACACGGGTGTCTTATAAGACGCACAGCCAGTCCGATCCAGCAGGTCTATACTTTTGGCAATTAGGAATGAGTTCGAGAACCGTGTGGAGGTTCCTTCGAGAGAGTCAAAGCCAAATCAAAGGCAGCGTAGCTTAGGTTTTGCACTCAAGTACAAGGATGAGCCCAAGCCTATCAAATGACTTATGGCCTGCCGTTGTCTTGTCTGGCCCCCTGTGTTATTCCTTCACCCTATGAATCCTCAGACCTTCAGGAAATCGAAGTCTAGGACCAGCGTTAAATCGCTGCCGGACAAAAAACTAGCACGGGGTAAGTACAAGCCACGTCTGCATCTTTCCATGTTTAATCTGGGCCACCTTTGCGATGAATTACGTGCTCTCTTGCAGCCGATGCATCAAAGATCATACGGCAGGCGCCTCATCCGTGACATTGATGGTCACAAGAAGGCCATGGAGAAGATGAGTGAGGAGTCCGTACAGCGGGTTAGAAAGGAGATAGCCCCACCACCTAGCCTGCGGGAGGAGGAAATACAGCAAATCATTGGTCGTTATGTGTCACCCTTCGATAAAATCCTTGTCGAAGTGGTCTCAGCAGACTTGGAAGAAGTATCGAAAACCATTAACGCCCAAATAATTGCACGGAACAGCCTGGATCACTACCTGAACTCCCTTGAGGACCCACCCATGAATGCTGAATTGCGTAGTAAGATCCGAGCTGATTGCACTCGCGCAGTGCTGATCCTAGGTATCGACAAGGATCTGATCGTTGAAGCTCAGCGTATCCTCAAGCCGTTCAGCGTAATGTTTCGACGCAAACGAAATCCAGCCTTCATAGAGGCGGGTGTTCTCCTTGTACGGCTCTTCAAGAAACACGGCAGTTCAGAAGTAGAGAGCATTCGACGCGCATACGACCTCTTAAGCATCTGGGCTCCCGACAATATATCTTCATCCCTGCATAGTTTCCGCGTAAGAATAAACAGATACCTCCCTTGAGCTCCTTCTGACAACGCGCATTCCATCTTCATCCTTCATGTGCCGCAATCCCGATTTGACGAACCTTTCAGGCCAATTTCGAAAATAAATTATCTTCATTCCTCTAGAAGCGGTCAGTTAATTTAGGTACTTACACCTAGACCAGATGTCTGTATCTGTGTATAGTTTGTGGTGTGCCACTGTAGGCAAGGCTAGATCACGGACTGATCCATCATGATAAAGAGGGAACAAGTGCAAGACTTAGTTGCAGTCGAACAGGCAAGCCAGGCACTGAAATTATCGAAGGGATTTCTTTACAAATTGCCGAGGAATACCCCTGGTGTTTATCGACTTGGAAGAACGGTTCGCTTTTGCATTGACGAATTGTTGACTGCCTTGCGGCTGTCATCAGCTCAGGAATAAATGTCGAATGACCGTTGATGATTTTGTCTCACGACTCGATGGTGTCCGACCTCGAGGTACCGGGAAGTGGACAACGTATTCAAGCGATGGATCGGACGACGACGGAAGAGGTGACGCGGTGAGGCCCACGACAGAGCGTTACGCCGCGGACGAGGCGGCTCACCTTGAAGATGATTGCATCGAGCTAACCATTGAGTTCGCCGAGCCGCTGCCTGTGCGCGTTTCCGAAGGCCCGCATGAGGCCGTTGTCGTCAGTATTCGGCGCGTGCCTCTCGGCCACTGGAAGCGGGAATGCCTGCGCTTCAAATTCAAAATCGTCGAGGTCGGCCCCGCTCATGGTGTGATTTTGAGCGGGTTCGTGAATTTGGGCGGCGCGGAGAAGGGTGATCCGAAGAAGAAGTCAAAAAAGCCAGGTGAGGCCTCCAAGCTGGCGCGCTGGTGGAGGGTGATTGCCGATCATACGGGCGGCCAACGCAAGCAGGTGTCGCTCGCGGAGTTCAAGCAATTCCTTTTTCAGGTGGTCGTGACCAACGTCAGGACCGACAATCGTGGGCAGCCTATTTCTGATGCCGCCCAAGGGCAAGTGATCTCCGAGATTGTGGCAATAGTAGCGGCGCTCGGGACGGGCCAACCGGCCCCCCATCCACCATCGCATTCGGTTCAGAATGACAGATCGACCACGACCAAGACCTCAGGCTATCCCCGCTTCCTCGCTGGCCTCGGACCGTTCAAGAAAGGTTCCGTGAATCGATGTGACTTGTGCAACGAACCGACGGCCTTTTCCTATGGATGCCGCCCGTTCTGTTGCATGCACGCCCGCCAGCACGCAGAAGGCACGAAATGAGACCGTACAGATTGGCCATCCCAACTCAGAAACCAAACCATCCCAGACCAACCCACCCTCCGCTTCCCTACCTCGGCGATTCTGCGCTGGATTCTGGGGGGTGCGAGCAGAAAGTGACGGCGGCGTTTTGGACAAAAAAAGAGTGCTCACAAGGAGCACTCAATTTCCCTGGCTCTGGGTGGGGTCAGGTCATCAACACCAAGTCTGCATCACCCCGGGCAGAGGGCGTCACTTCTCACTGCCCGGCAGCTTGTCACAGTCTGCGAAATGTTTCAAGGGGGAAGCCTGCACCTCTGGGTACAGATCAAACAGCACTTCTGCTTACTGAACGGGGCGCGATGCCTCCATGGCCCGGTGGAGATTGACGATTTAGGTTTGTGGATCGTTTCGCACGATTTGAGGATATAGAACCGTGAAACCGCCGGCTGCAGTTCAACCAAGCTTTCTCGATCTCAGGACGCTTGCCGCTTACTCAAGCTGTTCCGTGCGCTGGCTGCGTGATCGCCTGGTTGACCGATCGCATCCGTTGCCCCATTACCGGATTGGAGGAAAGCTGCTGGTACAGCGTGATGAGTTCGACGAATGGATCGCCGTACATCGCGTGGTGCAGCCTTCAGATCAACTCAGTCAGATAGTCGAGGATGTTATCGCACAGTTACATCCGTCCCGACGAGTCGCTTGACAATTTCCTGAGGAGTCTCAAGTATGGAGGGCATGGGAGTCAAAGTTCGAGAGCGAAACGGAGCCTGGTGGATTTTCATTGACCACCACCGCCAACGGAAAGCCAGGCTGATCGGCGCCGGCGCGTCTGGAAAAAAGGCCGCGCAGCAAGTCGCTCAACAGATCCAGGTGCGTCTCGCCCTTGGCCAGACCGCCTTCGAGAGCCAATCGGCGGGCGTCACGCTGAACGTCTATGCCGGGACCTTCCTCCAACGCATTGAGCACATCCGAAAGCCCACCACGCATGAGGGGTATCAACAGACGCTGACCCGCGACATCAAGCCGATGCTGGGAAAGCTGGACCTACGTTCCATAACCCGCGAGAAAGTGAAAGCCTTAGCAATGGCCTGCCTGAAGAAAGGTCAATCACCCAAGACCGTGCAGAACATCGTTCGCTGCCTGAGCAGCCTCCTCAGTCACGCTGTGGAAGATAACCTGGTGGCCGTCAATCCGGCCTTGAAGCCCGGGAAGTTCCTGCCGAAGATCAGTAAGCGCCGAAAGATCGATCCACTCACCCGCGAGGAAGTTGCTGTGTTACTCGACACGGCGAAGAGAAAACTGCCCCGATACTATCCCCTCTTCCTCTGTGCCGCACGCACCGGACTGCGCATGGGAGAACTGCTGGCGCTGCAGTGGCATGATGTGGATTGGCAGGGTCGATTTATCGAGGTCCGGCGAAACTTTACCCACTGGCAACTGACCACGCCGAAGAGCGGAGAGAGTCGACGTGTCGATATGTCTCGAGAATTGGCCCAGACGCTCAAAGATCTGCTGCTGGAGCGTCAGATCGACGCAGGCGCGACAGGAACCGAAGTCCCCCTCTGGATCTTTCCGAGCGAGACTGGGGGACTACTGCACCCGCATAATATCCGAGATCGTGTGTTCTATGGGCTGTTAACAAAAGCCAAGCTGCGCCGAGTGCGGTTCCATGATCTGCGCCATACATTCGCCTCGCTCTTGCTCCAGAACGGCGAGAGCCCGGTATACGTCAAAGAGCAAATGGGACATTCTTCCATCCAGGTAACGGTGGATTGTTATGGGCATCTAATCCCAGGAGGGAATAAACAAGCCGTCGATCGGCTCGATACCCCAATCGCCACGCCGGTTTTTGAAGCCGAATCCGCAACCCAGGCGCAACTGGAACAGTCTCCTGCCCAGAAGGAAATCAGGAAGCCCGTAGTAGATCAAACAGTTATGACGAGAAGGTATGGGGTGAGTGACGGGTTTCGAACCCGCGACCTCCGGATCCACAATCCGGCGCTCTAACCAACTGAGCTACACCCACCACACAGCGAAGACACTCGACACAGGTACTGTGGCGAAGGGAATCTTAGCAAAGACAGAAGAAGACCCGCAACCAGGCATGGCGTCACAACGTCAATCGCGAGAGCCTTCTGTTCAGCTCTCATTCCTACTAATGGCAAATGACGATTAGCCCCCGGCATTGAAGGCTGCCTGCATTTCCGTGAGAATGGCGGCGGCGGCGGCGGCAGGATCCGAAGCATCTCTGATAGGTCGTCCGACCACCAAATAGTCAGCCCCCGCCGAAATCGCCTGGGTCGGCGTGGTCGCCCTGGCATGATCATCGACATCTTCACCGGCGGGACGCACACCGGGTGTGACGATCAGAAACCGCGGACCGACTTTAGAGCGGAGGATCGCCGGCTCTTCGCCCGAAGCCACCACCCCATCACAGCCTACCTCGGACGCCAATAAGGCGCGCGCAGTGACCAAATCCTGGACGCTCCGCTGAATGCCCATGTCTCGGAGATCGTGGCTGTCAAAATTGGTCAGCACCGTCACCGCCAACAGTTTCAATGTGGACTCTCCACGACCTTGAACGGCTGCGGCCAGCGCCTTCCGGTTTGCATGAACCGTTAAGAATTCCACGCCCATCGCCGCAACCCGTGCAGTGGCCCGACGAACTGTTTCTTCAATATCAAGAAACTTGAGATCCAGGAACACCCGCTTGCCTTGGGCAGTCAGGCGTTGGACCATCTCCGGTCCGGCGGCGGTGAAGAGTTCGAGCCCGACCTTCACAAACACGATCTGATCATGCACGCGGTCGAGAAGCCGGTTGGCTTCATCGCTTGAGGGCACGTCGAGAGCCAAGATTAAGCGGTCACGGGCTATGATGGTTGACACAGGTTTATCCTTTTGAAGAATGGCTCACCTTGACGCTTCGGAGAGCCGTGTGGTACAAGTGCACTCTTTTCTAGAGGAGTCTACTATGCCGGTTGTACATAAATCGACAATTCGCCGAGCCCGCCAAGCCGTGAAGCGGCACGACCGTAACCGTGCGACGCTGGGTGCCCTCAAGAGCCTCGTCAAGAAAGTCCAAGCCGCTGTGGCCGAGAAAAAGGTCGAAGATGCGACGAAATCCCTGCGTCAAGCCACGTCGGCCCTCGGCAAGGCCGTGACGAAGGGCGTGATGAAACCGAATACCGCTTCGCGCCGGATTGCTCGCCTGACGCTCCACGTCAACTCCTTGTCCGCTTCCCGCTCGTAATCGTTCGCACATTCGAGATAGTTCTCGCTCTCACGGGTTGCGGCAGTTCAGCGCCACGACCCGGCGATGGGGGACGTGCGGTCACCTGCGTACGGTCACATAAGCGTAACAACACATCTTCAAGGACTCGCGCAGGACGTCCACCACTTCCACCTTTCAGCTTGGCATCGGCATCCAAAAATAACCGAAGCGCCTCATGCAGGTGGGCGTCTGGAAATTGATCGAGAAATGCTCGCACTTTGTAGGGATCCATGCGCAAGGTCCTCGCGGCCTCCCCCTCGCGGCCTCCTTCACGAACCACTTCCTTGACCTTCCATAGTCTTCGATATTGCCAGGCCAGTGAGCCAAGGATTCTCAATGGAGCCTCCCCCGCTTCCAGATTCCTGGCCAAAATCGCCAATACCCGCCCACGGTTTTTCCCGCCGATCGCCAAGGTCAAATCAAACACTGACGCGCCAGGTTCCGTTCCGCGCAACGTCGTCACATCGCCGGCAGTAACAGCCTGGCCCGGCGAAACATACGCAGCCAGCTTCTCCAATTCGCGCCGAATGGAGTAGAGCGAGCCACCACAGGCCTCTCTAAGCAACTCGATGGCTTCCTCATTGAGCCGAATCCCAACCCGTTCAGCGTCCTGTCTGAGCCAAGGAAGCCACTGCGCCTCTCTGAGCGGAGAGCAATCGATCGTCACCGCGGCCTTTACAAGTGCCTGGGTGAACTTGAGTCGTCCATCAAGTTTCGATGCGATGAAGATGACTGCCGTGGAGTCATTCGGCTCCTTCAGATAGGGAAGGATGGCGTCGCACTCCCGGGCGGGAAGTTTTTCGGTTGCTTTCACTACCACCACTCTCCGAGCCGCAAACACGGCTACCTCTGAGGCACAGGTGACAATCTCCACCCCGCTCGCATCGTCTCCATAGAACAGATCGCAATTGAAGTCGCTTTCGCCCTCCCCTAACAACGCGGTCTTCAGTGCACTCAGGGCCATATCGCGCAGCAAATCTTCCTCGCCGACCACCGCATACAACGACGCGACCGTTCCCTGCGCAAGCTGCGCATTGAGCTGGGCATGAGAAATCGCTGAGGCCATAGCAGATATCAGATTTATTTGATGGTGGTGTCCGCGTCGTCCGACGCTGGACTCGCGGTCTGCTTTGCCAGCTGCCCCGATTCTAACTGGAGCAGAAAGCGGGATGCCAAGTCTTCGGCGATGAAACGACCGGCTTGTTCTAAGGCTCGATTCTGCAGAGCGCGGTTGAATTGCAAATCAGACGTCACATAGAACTCCGAAGCGCCTTTCGCCATTTGCGTCCACACGACACGATGCGTCCTGGTCTCTTCCACCTTAATAATCACCACGACCTCTGTGCGGCTCTCAAGTGTCGTGGTCTGGCTGAAACTCAGCGTGGGAAGACTGACCGAGAGGATTTGACCGGACAGCACAAGGTCAGCTGCCTCAGACTCTGGAACGACCTGGGCTCCACTGCCGGATGAAAATTCGTGGCGTAAATAGTTGGTGTAGCGGGATTCCAAATTCGGCTCAAAACTTTTGTTTTCTAACGTCCGCACAACTAGCCGCGGTGGGGGCGACGCGGGAGAGGACGTTGCCGTTGCACTTCCAATTGTAGGCCCAGTTCCCTCCACTCGGAATTGATAGCCACACGCACTCAGAAGGGCAAGGGCCAGACACAGTACTGAGACGTGAGTGCTGACCATGAAAAGGCGGTACACCCTCTCGTTCCGAATCGCACCATGACTGGTTTCCAGTTTCAGCACGCACACTTCCTTAGACAACGAAGTTGATGAGTTTTTTCCCTACATAGATTACTTTCGTGGTCTCCTTGCCCTGCAGCCACTCCGCAATCTGCGCACGAGCCAGCTCTTTGATCTGTTCTTCAGTGGCATCGGCGCTCACATCGAGTTTGGCCCGCAATTTTCCATTTACCTGGATCGGAATGGTCAGCCGATCGCTGACGATTAGCCCTGGGTCGAAGACCGGCCATGGCTGTTGAGAAACGCTCGGCTGGTGACCCAACACCTCCCACAATTCTTCCGCCAGATGGGGAGCGAAGGGTGCCAGAATCAGGACGAAAGGTTCAAGTAAGGCCCGTGAACGCTGCTCAGCTTTCGTCATCTCATTTGTAAACACCATCATCTGGGAGATCGCGGTATTAAACCGCAACCCTTCGATATCCTCCGTCACCTTCTTAATCGTCTGATGAAGCAACCGGTGATGTTCGAGAGTTGGACCCGTCTCCACCACGGCACTTGAGAGCCTGCCTTCTTCATTCGCCATGAGTCGCCAGGCCCGTTCGAGAAACCGCGTCACTCCTTCTACGCCCCTCGTACTCCAGGGCTTCACCGCCTCCAGTGGGCCCATGAACATTTCATAGAGCCGCACCGCATCGGCCCCGAACTGGTCCATGATCTCGTCGGGATTGACGACGTTGCCGCGGGATTTCGACATCTTCTGATTGTCTTCTCCCAGCACAATCCCTTGATGCACCAGCTTCTTGAACGGTTCCAGCGTACTGGCCACCCCAATGTCGTACAGAATCTTGTGCCAAAACCGCGCATAGAGCAAATGCAGCACGGCATGCTCGCTGCCGCCGATGTAGAGATCCACCGGCATCCAATAGCGCTCCTTTGCCGGATCGACGAGCCGTTCATGATTTTTTGGATCAATAAATCGCAGAAAATACCAGCAGGAACCTGCCCATTGCGGCATCGTGTTGGTTTCACGACGCGCCAACGCCCCGCTGACCGGATCCGTGATCGTCAGCCAATCGGATAGATTCGCAAGCGGGCTTTCGCCGCTCCCGGACGGTTTGAAGTTATTGGTCTCCGGCAACAGCAGCGGCAACTGCTCTTCCGGAAGCGGAAGGGCCTGGCCATCGACCCACACAATCGGAAAGGGCTCGCCCCAATACCGCTGACGGGCAAACAGCCAATCCCGTAACTTGTAGTTCACGGCCTTGCAACCCTTACCGTGCGATTCCAACCAAGCCGTGATTTTCGGAATCGCGTCACCCGGTATCAGCCCATTAATGGTAAAGCTTCCATCTGGCGTTGTGGAATTGACGACGGTACCTTTGTCGGTCGCGACGAAGGCCTCTTGTCCAACCTGACCGCCTGCGATCACTTCGCGGATCGGCAAGGCATAGGTCTTCGCAAAGGTCCAGTCGCGCTCGTCATGCGCAGGCACAGCCATAATGGCCCCGGTCCCATAGCCCATCAATACGTAGTCGGCAATCCAGATGGGCAGCGGCTCATCGTTCACCGGATTCACCGCATAGCCGCCGGTGAAGACCCCGGTCTTTTCCTTTTCCAATTCCTGCCGTTGGAGATCGCTTTTCCTGGCCGACGCCTCGCGATAGGCGGTGACCACAGCACGGCGGTCGGCAGTCGTGACCACCCCCACTAACGGATGCTCCGGGGCCAACACCATATAGGTCGCGCCGAACAGGGTATCGGGCCTTGTCGTAAAGATCCGAACCGTGCCGGCGGTCCCGGCCAAATCGAACCCGACTTCCGCGCCGATCGATCGGCCGATCCAATTCTTCTGCATCTCCAATGTGCTGGAAGGCCATTCGACCAGCTTCAAATCCTCAAGGAGTCGGTCGGCATAAGCCGTGATTTTCAACACCCATTGTCGCATCGGCTTGCGCACCACATCGAATCCGCCGACTTCGCTCTTGCCATCGATAATTTCTTCATTGGCGAGCACCGTGCCCAGTTCGGGACACCAGTTCACGGGCACTTCCGCCACGTAGGCTAACCCTCGCTCAAACAGTTTCAAAAAAATCCACTGCGTCCAGCGATAATACTCGGGATCGATCGTGCTGATCTCACGTTCCCAGTCGTAGGACAGACCGACCCGTCTCATCTGCCGCTTGAAGGTCGCAATGTTCTCTGCCGTCGTGATTGCTGGATGGACACCCGTCTTCACCGCATATTGTTCCGCTGGAAGGCCGAACGCATCCCAACCCATCGGATGGAGGACGTTGAAGCCCTTCATGCGCTTATAGCGAGAGACGATGTCGGTTGCCGTGTATCCTTCAAGATGGCCGACGTGAAGGCCCGATCCTGAGGGATAGGGGAACATGTCGAGGCAGTAGAATTTTGGCTTGGCCTGGTCCTCAACGACGCGGAAGGTCCGGTGCTGCTCCCAATAGGCCTGCCACTTTACTTCAATGGCGTGATGATCGTAGGTCTTGCTCATGCTGGCAAAGAATCGTACTCGTCTCGAAAAAGAGGAAGGACTCTAACATAGACCCGCGGGAGCAACAAGAATCGGGGCAAGACGTGGTTCATACGACACAGACCGGTCTTCGCAGGAAGACCGGCCCCTATAGACTCAGAGGAGAGGATCTCTAGAAGTGATAGCCGACACCGAACACGAAATGATGCAGATTCGTAACCACATTGATCCCCGCATAGGGACCATCAGCCTGACCAGCCAGGTTGAAACGGACATAGTTGTACTTCCACTCTCCGAATACCGACACATGATCCGTCATGCGATACCGAAGGCCGACTTGCGTATTCAACCCCACGCGGGTGCTGGATTGAGAATAGGCCGGCGCGCCAGACATCAGCGATTCCTGTCTCTGATGTAAAAAGAAAACTCCCGGCCCAATCCCGATATAGGGTTCAAACGCTCCGACCTGATATCGAGCCACCAGATTCGGCGCAACCACAATAAGCCGATTGGTCGCCCCGGTCTCATCGAGAAGAATAGTCCCAACACCCGGCGCTTGGAGCGTGATCCGCTGTTGCGGAGTATGTGGATTAGTCAGGAAGCTTTCCACCTCTACACCCAACCACGGGGTGGAATCAAAATAATGTCCCAACTTCATCCCGTACGTCAGAGAATTGTTCAGGGAAGTATTCGACACCGTCGTGCCCTCTGGCAATCCCACCAACCCTGGATTGGTCACTTTCCCACGAGTCGTGTCCTGCGCAACGGTATAGCCGACTTGTCCCGCGATATAGGTCTCCGCCTGCGAGGAGAGAACCGGCCCACCCCAGAAGACAATCAACCCGGAGAAGAACCATCGCGCCAATCGCTGTTGTCTGCCATAGTTCACGTCTACCATAAACAAACCTTCCTCCCCTGTTAAGAAACCTTCCTCCCCTGTCGAGCCGCATCAGATAAATTGCACTGATTACCCTCGCGAGTATTCTTCGCGTGCAGAAATAGTACTGTGCCGCTCTCGTTCAGAATATTCTACGTAGGAGTGGCTACACACCTGCGAAAGGGCTATAGGAATTTATGCCACACAGATCTTTCCTCGGTTGATGGACTGGGTCATGAGCAGGAGGCTTCCAGCGATTTCGAAGGTTGCTGGTGTAGAACACTTGTGGAGAGGTCTCGGAAATCATGTTTGGAACTGGACGGAATTTACTGCACTACCCCGTAGGAGTGTCGAGTTTGCATGCCGTGGACCCGGCGCCGCTTCTACCAGACCGAGTGGCACAACGAAGTCGAGCCGTTGCCTTCCCATTCAGATCAAACAGGTCAGCGCGGAAACTCCCCTTCGACGATCGAGCCTTCGACTCAGTCGTCAGCACCTGGACCCTCTGTACGATTCCCGATCCGGTTAAGAGCTTGGACGCGAAGGTGGCGGGGTGGCAGGGCCGATTGAATCCTATTCAGAACATCATTGGTTGTGGCTGCAATCTGAATCGCGAGATCGACCACATCATCGCCCAAACCGGCGTGAAGATCATGACTCTCGATCGATCCAGATATAGAGCGTGCCCAGACTCGGAGGTGAAATGTATCGAGGTACAGCAACCAGACCGGACTAGATCACAGGCCGACCGTTCAAGAGTGGAGAAAAACTGGTAACCGAGACGAACTGCGTGAGTGGGACAGGAGGCAGTTGAGAGCTCGACTTGGCACTATGAATCAGATGGGCGACGCCAAACTTTTTTGCCGCAATCAGACAACCCTCATCATCATCCATATAGAGAGACCTTGCCGGGTCGAACCCCAGTAATCGCGCGCAATTGGGCCAATACTCCGGACGCATTTTGAGATACCCCACTTCAAACGCATTCACGATTCGATCGACATGCCGATCGAGCCCGGTCTTGGCGACTTTGATGGCCACGCCAGATTCATGGGCATTCGTCACGATTGTCACTCTTTTCCCCAGCTGTCGAAGGTATTGCAGAAACTCCTCCGCACCGCACAGGAAGCCGATCATATGATCCAGTTCCTTGGTCATAGCCACGACATCGATTCCCACTCGCTGCGTCCAATAGTGCAGATCGGTCCAGGCCAATTCACCTTCGACTGAACGGTACATCGCCATCAGTGTGTCGCGAGACTCTTCGAGTTGTAGACCGTGGAGCGCGGCATAGCGGCGCGGCAACTCCTCCTCGAAGAAGAAATTGTCGAAATGGCGGTCGAGCAGAGTCCCGTCCATATCGAGCAGGACATCGTCGATCTCGTCCCAGTTTAGCTGAAATGGCGTCATCTTGGTGAGAGTGTACCCGACGATGGTTGTGTTTGCCAAAATTCTTATGTTACGGTCGAAATACTATTTCCCATGCCACGCACCAAGAACATCCCCTTACAGACAGCACCGGTACCGTCGGCCACAACGACTCGCCCGCCCATTATCGCCATTATCGGTCGCCCCAACGTCGGCAAGTCGACGCTTTTTAATCGCATGCTCGGTAAACGGACGGCTATCGTGGACGATGTTCCAGGTGTCACCCGGGACCGCAACTACGCCGACGCCACCTATCGGAATCGGCCCTTCCGTCTAGTGGATACGGGGGGCCTGGACCCCTCCGCTTCGGAGGGCATGCTGGCCCTCATCAAACGTCAATCGGAGCTCGCAATTGCAGAAGCGGACATCTTGATCCTGCTCATGGATGGCCGGACCGGACTGACGACCCCGGACCAGGAAGTGGTCCGTCTTTTGCGCGGAACGCCGAAACCGTTGTTCGTCGTGGTAAACAAGATCGACACGCCCAAAGTCGAAACGCTCGTGGCGGATTTCTATCAGTTGGGGACGGATACGCTCTATCCGGTCTCTGCGGAACATGGCATCGGCGTCTCCGACCTCCTGGATGCGATCTATCCACTCCTCCCGGCTCCTGACGAGAGCTCTGAGCAGACGACGACGCCCCGCATCGCCGTCGTGGGACGGCCGAATGTCGGCAAATCCACTCTAGTGAATGCCGTGCTGGGGGAAGACCGAGTGGTGGTCAGCGATGTGCCGGGAACCACCAGGGATTCGATCGACTCGATCGCCATGCACCAAGGGCGGCGATACCTCTTCACCGATACTGCTGGAATTCGCCGGCGCGGAAAAATCGACCGAGGGATCGAAGGCTATAGTGTGGTCCGATCGCACTTGGCCATCGGCCGGTCCGATCTCGGGGTCTTGTTACTCGATGCCACGGAAGGCGTGACCGAACAGGACACGAAGATCGCCGGGATCATCATCAAGCAAGGACGGGCCTGCTTCCTGCTGGTGAATAAATGGGATCTCCGAGAAGGCGATAGCCAGGCGAGGCAGGAGGTCGAACTGGAACTTCTGCGGCGCTTTCCCTTTCTGACCTGGGCGCCGGTCCTTTTTGTATCCGCGGTTAACCCTGATTCGCTTGGCCAGCTCTTTCCTACCATTGATAGGGTATTCGCAGCGTTTTCAAAGCGGATCCCGACCGGAGCGTTAAATAAGTTCCTTCAGGAGATTCTCGCCACCCACCCCCTGCCGGTACGCAAAGGCAAACCGACGAAGATCACCAAGTCTGCCTTCATGACCCAGGTCGCGACACAACCACCGGTCTTTGCGTTGTTTGTTGGTCACCCTGACAATATCACGCCCGCGTACCTCCGCTTTCTCGAGAATCAGCTCCGCGAGGAGTATGGATTCGAGGGAACTCCGATTCGCATGCTGGTTCGGAAGAAGTAATTGGTTCAATTTCTGCCACTCTGACACCATCTTTGTGCGCACTTTGCTGTTACGCGTCACGTTGTATTCGGTATTCGCAGGATAATCGCGCTTCCTTCACCATGTGACCTCGGTGCAACTCTTGCAGAGTCCGGAGACCATTTCCCCGAAAGGATACGCGTGCCACGATCATCTCCTCAGAGCCAAGCCAGCTCCCCGCAGAATAATGTCACAGGATCAGAGCAGACAGCCTCCCAAGGAATAGGCGTGATGGCACAACCCCTCCTCTCTTTCCCTAACTCAGGCATGATCGTGTTTTCTTCATCCGCTCGCATCCTTCACATGAATAGACCAGCCCGTGCACTGATGGCGTTGTTCGGTACATCCCATGAGCGTTGGCCGCAGATGGCGCCCGAATCTATGCCGTCCATCTTACAAGAGTTCTGTTACGACGTGCTGGCACAACTTCGACGTCGAATCGAGGCGCAAGACTGGGCACAATTCGAAATGCGTCGCATCTGCCATATGGTCACACCATCTCTCCTGCTCACAGGGTTCGGAGTGCCGAATTCAACCAACCGTGAAATCCGGGTCATCCTGACCCTCACCCCCCTGCCCTCCACTCCATTCTCAACCGCGAATTCACAACATCTCCACGTACCGGCCCACATACACGCTCCCGTAAACACAGTGTTTTAAGGGCATCGCCTTCCAAGTCGCTGCGGTCGCGGCTTTCGCCTTGACTCCTCGCAGGCATCATGTTATTCGCTCAAGCTGAGATGCATTCAGCACAGACACAGATTCATCACCCTGCGGCTCACGGTAACCCACAGACCAACGGGATGTGCGATTCCTCTCCTCGCAGATTGCGACGACGAGCGATGGAGACTCTCTGCGCTGGGGTGGTCATCCTCACTCTCTTCGGCCCAGTCCATGCCGAGGACGCATCTGCGCCAGACGGAATGCTCTCGCCCCCAGCCGCTGAAATCCCTACTCCAGCACCTGCCGCCGTTGACCCAGTCACGATTGACCCTTTCATACGGCTGCGGGGATCGGTGTGGCGGACCAAAGCCGGAATCGTCTTCCTCAAGACCCCGGTCGGACTGCTGACGCTCACATCCAAAACAACGTTGAAGGATCTCAAAGCGTCGCAGGAAGTACGTTTTTGGGTGCACGAGCGCCATTTCGTTGTCGAGATCCACAAGAGAGACGACGATTCGTTGGTCCATCGCTACCTCAGCGGGCCCATGACATCCGTCACCGATGCTCCGAAAACGTTACGCTGGTGGGGGCCTGACGGTGACCAGAATGTCCTTGTCGGCACACAGGAAGAACGTCTCACCAGCTATCGCGAGGGGGATCCGCTGACCGTCGAAGTCGATGAAACGAATACCATTAGCGGAGTGCATGATTTACAATTCGACCTGCAGATCAGCCAAGCCCCACCGGCCGGCGCCGACGTGCAGCTCCTCCTCTCGGGAATCGTGTCCAAGCTCAAGTCCAACTTCGTCTTTGTCCGCACCCCCATCGGCCTGGTCATGCTCAATTCAAAGATCGGGGTCCCTCGGGTGAAGGTAGGACAACCGTTGACGTTGCATATCGACCATGAGCATGTGAGCGTTACCGTTCCATCCACTGAAACACCGACTCCTCGACGCAGTGCCTCTCCAACCCCCTAACCAACAGTGGCATTGTTCGAGCAGGATGCTCAAACGGGCAGACGTGTCATCCGTGAAAGGTAAAACGTAAAAAGTGAAATGTTCTGGATAAAAGAGTGCTTGTTGCTCTACGTTTCACCTTTCACTTTTTACGTTTTACGGCGCCCCTGCCAGGGCTCCTTGACAGGCCTCAGCCGACTCCCTAGACTTCGCCCCAGCTATGCGCGCCCCTGGTTCCAAAACGATTCCCCAACGCCCAGCCATGCAAGAGCCCGATGGATTTGATAAGTTGTATCGAGACCATGTCGATCTGATCTATCGGTACGCACATCGCCTATGCGGCGAAACAGAGTCGGCAAAGGATCTCGTTCAAGAGACCTTTCTCAATGCCTACCAAGGACTCAAAGATTTTCGAGGCGAGGCGCGAGTCTCTACGTGGCTGTATACGATCGCCTCACGAGCTTGCATACGGATGCGACGCAAGCGCAAAGGGCAACCGGAACACGAGCTGTCGATTGAGGAGTTCGTCCCTACCTCCGAGGGAGAGTTTCGTCTCCAGATCCCGATGGAGGGTCTCAGCCCCGAAGAAGCACTACAAAACAAAGAACTCCGGCAGGCCCTCGACCAGGCAATCGAGAAGCTGCCCCAAAAATATCGGATGGCCCTGGTGCTCCGCGATATGGAAGGGTTGAGCGCCAAAGAAGTGGGAACCGTCATGGGCTTGAATGAGCGTGCCGTAAAATCACGACTGCACAGAGCACGCCTGTTTGTGCGGAGGGAACTCAGCGCCCGCGGCATCACTCACCACGATGACCAGAATTCTGGAGGCTTGCGTTCATGACCAAGAAAAAGCTGTCGGCGCCAAAGAAACGCCCCAGACCATCGTCTCCCCGCCATACGCATGACCAAGGCCATTGTCTGGATCTTCTCCGGCAATTGTCTGCCTATATCGACGACGAACTCCCGTCCGTCATTTGCACGGAAATACGCCAACATCTGGGAGCTTGTCCGAATTGCGAAGTCTTCATTGCTTCCCTCCAGCACACCGTCACCCTCTGCCGACATCGTCCAGTCCCACAGTTAACGTCGGTCGACCGGATGAACATGCGCCGCACGATCCTCGATGCGGCCCACGCACGGTGAGAGATACGCTCAGGCTCATGTGCCTGGCTGTGATACTGGCGACCCCCACGAAGAGTCTGTCCGGGAATGTCGAACAGGTTCCTAACCCGCTCCCAACTGAGGTCGAGGCAGAAACGGTCACCGTAGAGATCCGCTCGCGGATATTCATTCCCCAGCACGTCCACATTCAGCATGATCGCAAGACAGTGTTACGGTTCCTCAATCACGACACAGAACTCCATACTGTGGTAGCCAAGGAGCTCTTCTTCGGTGCCGACTTCGACGTGAGCGGCAACGGGGCCCCGGAGTACGGTCCAGATGGACTCAAGCGGGTGATTATCCCGCCTGAGGGCCTGATTGAATTTCGCTTCACACCGGCACGTACCGGAACCTTCTCCTACCTGTGCGACATGCCGGGTCATAACATGAAAGCCCTCATCACGGTCGAATGACAAGGAGATAGGGCACCTATTCCAGGCATTCAAAGCAGCATGGTACATTACCTCCTTCTTTCGCCCTTCATACTAGGAGCCAACAACATAATGCGCCTGCAGATCTTCCAACGTGGCTGGTTCACGATCCTGTTCCTCACTGGAATCCTGTCAATTATTGCTGCGATATCCCTGATCGAAGTCTCATCGTCATCAGCCGCTACCTCTAGAAAGAAGTCGAAGCAGACCGTCACCGCAGCTGAGTCGACAGCTCAGCGTTACGCTGAAGCCATGGGAAAGGGAGAGAAAGTCGGCGTCGGTCGGCTCGACTTCGCCTGTCAGTATGCCCTGGTAACGGCGGCCCCCCGTGGTATCAAGACCTATCCGGCCGACTCCGACCCCGTCTATGACTCCTGCTGGCAGCGCCTGAGAAATGCCCATGCTCCTACCCTCGTGAGAACAGACGTGGGAATGGAGATCCTATGGCCGAGTAACGGCGACCTGGTCTTTTTTAGTGAAGATCTGGACCGCTACCCCGCCTCGGCCTTCGTGGCCGACTCGCTGGGCCTTACGCCTCCGGGCACCGGATTCCGTACGCACATTGTTGGAAGCACGCCGCTCCCGTCGGCCTCGTTCCGTGTGAGACCGAATGGCCCGGTCGTGGCCGTGCCGACCACACTGGTGAAATTGTCCATCAGTTACCAGGATCCCCTGACCGCTCCTTTGACCTACGCAGCTGGTTCGGTCAAATGGACGACCACGATTAAGCGGACTAGGCGCGCGCTGAAGGAAATTACCACCCAATGGGTTGTCCTCTCCGGGCTAAAGAAACATGGCTTCGTGGATGACCGGGCGGTCCTGAACCTTCCCGTCACCAGCGGCGCCATCTCCGGCAGCGGCATGCAGGAGAAGATTCCGTTTGTCACCGAAACCAGTCGGGCTCTCCCTGATTCACTCGTCTGGTGGGGACCGAGGGATCTGCCGGGTCTCTTGACCGCCGGAGCCGCACGTGCAGCGACCTTTCCAGATCTACGCGACCGCGTGGCCATGTTGAATCGTGTGCTCATCATCGATCCTGATCAGGCTGAAGCCCTCATGGTACTGAGCCGACACCTCTATGCCATTGTCCTGGGCGAAGCCATCCCATTTCACAAACTCACGGTAAAAGATCCGGCGCTTGCCTTGGTAGTCAACGAGCATTTTTGGAACATCTATGCACAATCGACGCGCATGGACCTGGCGCTGGGGATGGAGATGGGTGGGTTCGACAAACCGACGACAGCCGACTACCTCTACCGTATGCTCTCAGCCATGCGAACCTTGGCCGTGGTACGGCCGGAACAACTCGATAACCGATTTCGGTTAGGCGTGGCCTTACGCTGGAACAACGATCAAGAGGCGGCGATCGAAATCCACCGGTCCCTGGTTAAAGCCCTCCCACCTGAGCAAAGAGCCGGCAGAGCCGAAGCCTTGCTCCAGCTGGCATGGTCCCGCATCAATAAAGTGGCGTGGAACCGCATCCTTGACGACTCAGACATTCGGGCTGCCTATCGGGATGCCGACGAGGCGCTCGCACTCGCCGATCTGCCGCTCGATAAATTTATGGCTGAGTACACCAAGGCGTACAGTTTGCTGTTCACCCCGGATCGAGACAATCGAGCGCTCTTGGAGCGATTGACGGAAGCCAAACGATGGTTTGCGGAAATTCCCGGCCAGACTCCGGACATCTGGAAGTTCTTCATCGGAGCAGAATCGTTGAAGGCCGTGCTGGATGCAGATTCCATCTTCCAGCCGATGCTGGCTCAGGGGGAGGACAAGAAAGGGTGACCGTCCGGCTCGCGAGTTCGTAACCTTTGGTTCAGCTTCGCGTACCTTGGTCCGGTATATGTTCGTCTTGAGTGCGAACGGGCAGGATCTGGACTTTCCACCTGTTGAGCAAGCCTCACCCGAGGGCTTGCTCGCCGTCGGTGGCGACCTACGACCTGAGCGATTGCTCAGGGCCTATCGACATGGCATCTTTCCTTGGTACAGCGACGATCAGCCCATCTTGTGGTGGTCTCCCGATCCTCGAACCGTCCTCTTTCCCGACAAACTCCATATCTCGCGCAGTCTCAAGAGAAGTCTTCGTCCTGGCCTCTTCAGTGTCACACTAGACCGGTGCTTTCGTGACGTGATGCAGCATTGCGCAGGGCCAAGACCGCAATATCCAGACGGCGGTACCTGGATCACAGCGGAGATGCTCGAGGCCTACACAACACTTCACGAACTAGGCTATGCGCATTCCGTTGAAGCCTGGCAGGAAGGACAGTTAGTCGGTGGGCTCTATGGCGTGGCACTCGGCGGCGTCTTCTTCGCCGAATCGATGTTCACCCGTGTGCCTGACGCCTCAAAGGTTGTGCTGGTTTTTCTTGTGCGTCAACTTCATGCCTGGGGATTCCGCCTCATGGACTGCCAACAGTCCTCGCCGCATGTTCTGGCATTTGGTGCCGAAGTCATCCCCCGACGAGATTTTCTCAACCACCTGACCGAAGCGCTTGCAATGCCCGAACGACACGGGCACTGGGGATTCGATCTCAGATAGCGAGATCGACTAATACAACCATTTCCCTTACCTTCCAGTACTTGAAGCGATTCCCTTGTCAAAAGATTTGGGCTAAACTGCGTACAACGAGCACGGCCTCTTCAGCAATGAGTGATAATTCCAAAATAGAATGGACTGACGCGACTTGGAACCCTGTTAGGGGGTGCTCCAAGATTAGCCCTGGCTGCGCAAACTGCTATGCAGAGACATTCGCCGAACGTTTTCGAGGCGTCCCCGGCCATCCTTATGAATATGGATTTGATCTGCGCTTGGTGCCGGAGAAGCTGGCAGAACCAATCCGTTGGCGTACGCCCAAGATGGTCTTTGTGAACTCGATGAGCGATCTCTTCCAAGAGGAGGTCACCGACGATTACATCGTTTCGGTTGTTCGTGTGATGCAGCTAGCAAACTGGCATACGTATCAGGTGCTGACGAAGCGCTCGGAACGAATGCAAGATATGCTGAAGACCAAGCTCAAGTTTGCGGCGGCACTGCCTCATATCTGGTGGGGCGTCAGCGTCGAGAACAAAAAGCATGGGCTCCAACGCATTGATCATTTGCAAACCTCACCGGCAAAAGTTCGCTTTCTTTCGATAGAACCCTTGATCGAGGATCTAGGAAGATTTAGCCTCACCGGAATAAACTGGGTAATTGTGGGCGGTGAAAGTGGAGCTGGCGCAAGACCCATGAAGAAATCTTGGGTACTTTCAATCCGCGACCAGTGCCGAGAAGCCAAGGTTCCTTTCTTCTTTAAGCAATGGGGTGGTGTCCGCAAAAGTGAAGCCGGCCGTTCCCTCGACGGCAAGACTTACAGTGAATTCCCGCAACGCGCGGAAGCACCCGTCATGGACCATCAGCGACGTTTGCTCGCCATTGAAAAAATTGAATCCCTGTGTTCCGCTGGTGCGCTCCTTTGAGCAATGACGATCTCTACATCGGTCGCGAACAGACTCTCGTCAAACACATCATCCTTAAACATTACCTTGAGCGCTTTGCGATCATTGTTGGTTGGCACTGGGATACCTTAACCTACGTTGATTGCTTCTCAGGGCCATGGAATGTTCAGTCTGACGATTTCAAAGACAGTTCCTTTGCAATCGCCATCGAACAACTACGCAAGGCTCGTGACGTTCACAAGAAACGAACTGGGAAAACCCTTAAGCTTCGCTGCTTCTTCCTCGAAAGGACTCCATCTGCTTATACAAAGCTCAAACAATTCGCCGACCAAATAACTGACGTCATCATAGAAACAAAGAACAAGAAGCTCGAAGATGCCATCCAGGACATCTTGAAGTTTGCACAAGAGGGTGGTCCCACTTCGTTTCCTTTCATATTTATAGATCCAACGGGATGGTCTGGATTTGCACTGGATCCCATCACTCCTCCTAAAATTAAACCCCGGAGAAATGCTGATTACTTTCATGACCGAACACATTCGACGTTTCATAGAGTGGCCGCAGAAGCAGAACCAAGAGAGTTTCATCAAACTTTTTGGCTCTAGCCAATTCAAAGACACACTGAAAGGCCTTGAGGAGAAGGATCGAGAAGACGCTATCGTCACGGCTTACAGCGAATGCGTAAAACGTGTTGGCGCATTTGGATATACAAGCTCTGCCATTGTCCTTCATCCAGAAAAGAATCGGACTCACTTTCATCTCATCTACGCCACGCGAGACAACAAAGGGATAAAAGTGTTCAAAGAAGCGGAAAAGAGGGCAATGTCTGTCATGGAAAAAACAAGGGGTGAAGCTCAAAAACGAGAAAGAGAAGAACGGACAGGTCAAACAGAGATTAGATTATTCTCCGGTACAGTGACACAAGACCCATCCGAATACTTTCGCTCTTTACGGGAAAGGTATGTATCTAGTGCGCGAGCGGCAGTTCTAGCCCTCCTCCAGACCAAGAAGCAGCTTGCCTATGATGACGCGTGGTCTTCCGCAATGACATTTCCTCTGACTTGGGAAAGCGACCTGAAGTATTGGATCCGTGACTGGGAATTAGTTGGGCAATTAATAATCATGGGCATGAAAAAGAGACAACGTGTTCCTCAATTGGGGAAGAACAATTGCCTCGCTTGGAAGGAATCAAGCACACCTTCTTCTAAAGGGCAGCCTGGTTGATCCTCGAATGCGCGTCAAACGAAAGCATTCTGTTTCCTTCTCACACCATCACATTCTTTGCTCAAGGGAGCAGCCGGACTGGTCTTCACTGCGCGCATCGAACGAGCACATTCTGATCGTGCGCGTTCAGCGAGCAAGAAGGACGGTCTGGCTGCTCCTTACTTCTTTCCCATCTTTGCCAGTTCCTCAAAGTAGTGCGCTAAGGCTCTCATACCGCCGGAGGCTTGGCCCCAGTCGAAGTATTCGTTCGGAGCATGGTAACCATGCTCCGGCAGGCTGAGCCCCATGAACAGGATCGGCACCTTCCAGGCTTTCTGCATTGTCACCACGGCGCCGATCGATCCGCCTTCACGGATGAAGGCCGGTTCTCTCCCAAACCCGGCTTTCGCCGCTCGCTTCACCGCTTCGACATAAGGCCCCTCAAATAGTCCTTTGAACGGATGAAGCATCCCTTCCTGCTCCACCTTCACGTTCGGATTCAGCTTCGCCACATGGCGCTTGAGCAACGCAAAAGCCTTCTCCGGAGTCTGATTCGGCACCAACCGCATACTCACTTTGAGTTCACCATGGCCCGGTACGACCGTCTTCACCCCTGGCCCATGATAGCCGCCGGTCAGGCCATGCACTTCAAACGTCGGTGCGGCCCAAATCCGGCGCATGATCTCGGCGGGATCATGCGTGCGGAGCGTCTGGAATCCATAGGCCTGCTTGAAGTTCTTGACCTGAAACCCGGATGCAAGGAAACTCTTGATCTCCGCTTTGGTTGGTTCAACCACATCCTGATAGAACCCGGGAATCTTCACCTTGCCGGTCACGGCATCGACGCAGGCGTGCGCCACCTCCATCAGTTCAGCGAGCGGATTCCGCGCGGCGCCTCCGGTCACGCCTGAATGGGCATCTTTCGTTCCGGTCCGAAGCGTCAAGCGCGCGCCCAGCAGACCGCGCAGACCATAGGGCATGGCCGGCTTTCCTTTCGCGAGCCAGATCGTGTCCGATACCACAACTGAGTCCGGCCGAGGAATCGCGGCTCGGTTTTTGAGTCCAACCGCAAAGTGCGGACTTCCAATTTCCTCTTCCAGTTCCCAGAGAAACCGAATGTTGATTGGTATTCCTTGCTCGATGGCGTACCGCGCGCCGAATAGGGCTGAGAGCGCCGGCCCCTTGTCATCCGTCGCGCCCCGGCCGTGATACAGCCCGTTCTCATTCTTGAACGTAAACGGCGCCTGCTTCCATTCCGGCTCCTGCGCCGGTTGCACATCCATATGGTTATAGATGGTGACGGTCGGATGATGGGCTCCGGTCATCCAGCCGCCGGACATGATCGGATAGCCGCCCGTCTCCACGATCTGGGCCTCAGCCCCAAAACCGGTGAGGACCTGCCGCGCGAATCCCGCCATGCGCCTGATGTCAGGAGTCTTGGCAGGATCCATGCTGATCGAAGGGATCTCCACCATCTGGCCCAGCAGGTCTTCAAACCGGAGGCGGCTGTCTGTGATATAGCGTTCAAGGCGCGCGCGATCGATCATGGGCGATTCTCCAAGAATAGGTCGGCGGAGTATAACGGGTTCGGCGAGGAGGCGGAAGGGACTTCTGCGGCAACCTTCTGTAAAATAGAACCGTGATACACGACGACGCAGCTTGTGCGCGAAGGTTGGTGAGTCTCCTCGCCGCGCTCTGGATTGGATGGTCCGGGATCGGCGTTTCTTGTGCTTCAGCCGCAGAGCCCATCGCCATTCGCGACATCATCGACGCGCCGAAGTCGTTTCATTTGAAACAGGTCACGCTGCGGGGCACAGTTCGCGATGTGACGTCGCTCGATCCGTACAAGATCCAGGCCGGCACGATGTGCTATGGCGCCTATTTATTCTATCTGGAAGACGAGACATCCTCGATCAATGTCGCTGTCTACGGACGCTGCGGGGTCCCGACCGTCAAAGACCCCGATATCGAAGACGGGCAACGGATTGAACTCACTGCCACGATCCAGTCGCCGAGTCACGGAGGGTACTATTTGAGTTTTCAAGGGGTAAAAGTGGCAAGAGAGCGGGAAGGCGTCATTCAGGCGGTCGCGGATCGAATCACTCCGCTCGCCGAATAGGCGAGTACGCAAACAATGACTGTTCAACTTGCGATACCAATGGCAACGAGAATCGGCTGGATCGGTGCCGGCGTGATGGGATCGTCGATGTGTGGTCATTTGCTCACGGCCGGCTATCACGTGACCGTCCATAGCCGCACGAGGTCGAAGGCGCAATCATTGCTCGATCTCGGCGCGCAATGGGCCGAGAGCCCGCGCGCTGTGGCAGCTGAATCAGATGTCCTCTTCACGATGGTCGGCTTTCCTCAGGACGTGCGTACCGTCTACTTCGACGAGACTGGAGTCATGGCTGGCGCGCGATCTGGGATGATCCTCATCGACATGACGACGACGGATCCTTCCTTGAGTCGTGAAATTGCCGCAGCCGCTTCGGCGAAAGTTCTATCGGCCATCGATGCGCCTGTCTCCGGCGGCGATGTGGGCGCGCGCAATGCCACCCTCTCGATCATGGTGGGAGGCGACCGCAAAGCCGTACAAGCCGTGATGCCGCTCTTCGAGCGATTGGGTAAAACGATCGTGCATCAGGGAGGGCCCGGCACTGGGCAACAGGCAAAACTCTGTAACCAGATCGTGATCGCCGGCACGATGGTCGGAGTCTGCGAAAGTTTGCTCTATGGGTACAAGGCAGGGCTCGATCTGAACCGAACGTTGGATTCCATCCGCGGCGGCGCAGCCGCCTGTTGGACGTTGGACAATCTGGCGCCGAGAATTCTCCAGCGCAACTTTGACCCGGGATTTTTCGTCGAACACTTCATCAAAGATATGGGCCTCGCGCTGGAGGAGTCGAAACGCATGGGCCTCGTGCTACCCGGTCTCGCGTTGGTGCATCAACTCTACCAGGCCGTCCAAACACTCGGGCACGGCCGTAGCGGAACCCATGCGCTGATGCTGGCACTCGAAGACCTCGCACACATCCACCCACGATGAGATAGGCGCGGTCACGGTGAGAGCCGACGGTAGTGTTTCAAGAGCAGCAGGCCGCCCCACGCAAACGAGGCCAGCATCAGGAGAATGCCGAAATTATAGGTGAGGTGAGCCAAGCGATGGTCGTACTCCAGGCAATCCAACATGGTCAGGATATTGTTCCAGTCATGCCCGTCCGTCTCCTTTCCAGTCACCCCGCCAAGCAGCATAAGATCCATCGCCCGTGCATCGTTGATATAGGGCGCGATATCCATGAAGCTTTCCGCTGTCCACCAGAGGGCCACTGAGGCGCCGAAGGGATCGCGCGTCTTGATGAGAAAGGTGCCCAGGCAGACGAGTGGCATCAGGATCTGGCCGAGACTCCCGCCCAGAATCGTCATGAAGCGCCCCAACGGGATAAAGAGAATGTGGCCGGCTTCGTGGAACGGCAGATTGATCAGATGGAGAAACGATTCCCCTGTGTAGTTGGTTTCGAGCGGCGTGAAAATCAGCGCTCGGCCCCACCAGAGAAGTAACAGAAACACTGCGACCCGTCCGGCAAACGTCAACGAGTCGGTCGACGTATCCGAGTCAACGAGCCACTCCTTGGCAAGGGACATCCAGCGCGAGCTATTCTGTGATCCCTGCTGCCGTTGCGGTGAGACAAACGGCCGATACTTTGCAAAGATGATCCCGCATTTCACACACTCCGTCGCTCCGTCAGGCTGGTCAGCCTGGCACTTTGGACACGACACAATCGAGGTCTCGATCGGCTCCATAGCCACACTGTAGGGCTGAGCGTACCATCCGACAAGAAAATCTCCGGATTGATCCAGGCAGCTGAGTGGAGTCCGTTTGCGGGATGTGGAAAAACCAAACTAAGCAGAACGATATTTATTCGGTTTGGATGTGTGCACAATAGGAAAACCCTCTCGCAGGATGCTCAAACAGTCCGCCAGCAAGGCCGCAGCAAGTGAGGACCGGAGGCGTACCCTCAGGGGTACGTTGAGGATCTGAACGATGCGAGAACGATGCTCGCGGACTGTTTCAGGCATCCTGCTAGTGGAAGGAGAAAGGAACAGGCGCAAAGGTGAGGACAAACACGGCAAGTGCAATCCATCCGACAACGATCCGCTTTCGGCCCAACGGTATGTGAAGATCGCGCACCGGTGGATGCCCGAAGCCCCATAGTCCTGCCATGAAAGCCCAGAGCCACCAGCCGGGCCAGCCCACAAACCCTAGCACGATGAGGACCGGTACCATGACAAACGCCATTGTGCGTTGGCGTTTGCCCCACAGGGCATAGGCCACATGCCCGCCGTCGAGTTGGCCGATGGGAATAAGATTGAGTGAGGTCACAAACAGACCGAACCACGCGGCGAATCCGATGGGGTGCAAGACGATGTCGGCCTGAGGAGGGATGGATCCGACGACCAGCCAGGAGATGAACTGCAAGAGCAGCGGTTCACCCAACTCCAATCCTCGGGTCGCCGTCCGATCCACGACCGTTGACAGGTTCAGACCAATGATCAGGGCCACCACCGCGGCGATGAAACCGGCAAGCGGACCGGCCACGCCGATGTCGAACAGCGCGCGCCGATTCATGATCGGCCCACGTAAACGAATGATCGCCCCGAATGTGCCGACGAAATACGGAGGGCCCGGAATGAACAACGGCAGTGACGCCGGTACCCTGTGGATACGGGAAAGCACATAGTGCCCGCATTCATGGGTGACCAGAATGAACAAGAGTGTGGCGGCGAAGGGAAGCCCGTGCCAGAGCGCCTCGGGATGTTCAAGCAGGAAATTTACCGGTCCATGGATCGGTCCGTTATAGACCTGATAGGCCCCCGCCCACAGTGTCGTAAAGATCGTTGCCACAAAGAGGCTGACGGGCATAATCCATTTCGAGAAAGGCGTCTCTTCGAATTCGTCGTCCGGGGAGAGATGACTGAGATCAGCAGGTGGCCCCTTAGCTGGCGACTCTCCACCGCGGATCGGTCGCTCATCGCTCCGCTGGTCCAGATTCATAGGGCGTTCTTCAGTGGTCCGTAGCGAAAGGGTTATGGTCCAGCTCTTCGCGAACCGTCGTGGCCGGTCCGTGACCAGGCAACAACCGATATTCTGGCGGCAGCTTAAGGACGTGAGCCCGGACCGACTGCAGATGGGTCTGATACAACGTACTGGGATTCGAGCGGCCAATGGATCCCGCAAACAACGTATCGCCAACGAAGCACACGCATTGTGACTCGGCATCCACGCGATAACAGATCCCGCCAGGGGTATGGCCCGGCGTGGCGAGACAATGAACGTTGAGACGCCCGACCGCAATCGTCTGACCATGTTCCGGCGCCTTTAGCTGTGCACCGGAAGGCCGCCAGCTAAGAAGATCGACATCGTCTGTTCCGAGATACACCGGCACCTCATGAAACTTCAAAATCTGCTCGATCCCATCGGCGTGGTCCGCATGGCCATGCGTGAGGCAAATCCCCATCAGGCGCAGGTGGCGCGCTGACAAAGCGTCGATCATCGCCGACGCATTGTACGCCGTGTCGATAAGCACCGCCTCCCCACCGTCATGGACGAGATAGCCCTGCACGCCATAGCCACTGATCGATCCACGCACAGTTTCTATCCAGGAGACAGGGGGGGCGAGCGCCGGCTCCCACTGCTCAATCACAATTTGCTCCAATGGACCAGGGCGAAGTTCTAACGCCTTCGCCAACACCCGAACCTCGTTGCGATCAGGCAGGCGAGCGCCGCGCTCCAGCGCTGTGATCTCGCCACCGGCCAATCCGGTCGTCCGCGTCACATCCGCCACGGACCATGCGTGGCCCATGCGAGCCTTCTTGATAATGTCACAGAAATCGTCTTCGAGCGGCATAAATAAGCCTTCAGCTATCAGCAGTCAGCGCTCAGCTCTGAGTTCGATCTTTGCTGAATGCTGATGGCTGACCACTGACAGCTATCGATTCTGTTCTACATCTATCCATTCTTAGCCTAGGCCGCCAATGATGCGGCGGTAGTCATCCTCGGAGTAGGCTCTGAGAGTCGTGGACCGCACATTGCCGAGTGATCCCAACTTGAGGCCGAAACTCGCCAGCTTGTCGTTGTTGGGCATCTCGACGACGAGCACCAAATCATACACCCCCAGCGTCATGTAGAAAGATTTAACCTCACCACCCAAGTTCTTCGCGAGCTTCTTGACCCCATCGAGCCGCTTCAGCGAATCCTTCACATTTCTTGATTCCCTGATCCGTCCAATTAAGCAGCATCAGATAGGTCACCATTGCGGTCTCCTTTCATAGACTCTCAGCGAGAGCATCAAGCTCGATTGGACCATCCGTCCACCTTTCCCACCAAAGCTTCGGGGGCTTTCACTCTTTGGAGCGGGTGGCGCCGATCAGGGCGCCCGACCGCCCGCAGCGGGGTCCCTACACCGGGCGGGGCAAGAGGGCGCACGGCCGATGAATAAAGAGCGCCACGTTTGTGCGCGCCGGTGAGGCGGCCGGACCGGTCGGGCTCCCGGGTCGGCGACAGGACCCGCTCTTCTCTTACCCCTCCGGAACTAACTTTATTTCCTTCACGTCCCCGAAGCCTGACAGCAACTTCGGCAGGGCCTCGCCGGCCCCGACGGCAACAATGGTCAATCGCTCGGGATTGAAGTGTTTCTTTGCCGCCATCAGGATTTCCTCTTTCGTCAATGCGATCACACGGGCACGCAATTGCTGGAGAAAATCCTTGGGAAGCCCGTCGTATTCCAGTTCTACCAACCGCCCCACGATCGCGGACGGACTGGCGAAAGAAAATATAAACGAGTTCACATACGCCTCTTTCGCTTCTGCCAGCTCACTGTCTGTCACGGACTCGGTCCGCATCCGTTCCATGTTTGCGATAAATCGAGCGATGACCTCTTGCGTCGATGGCAACTTTGTCTCGGCACGCATCAGCCAAACGCCTTGATCGTGTACCCCTGAGTTCAAGCGGCTGCCGACCGAGTACGCCAAGCCCCGTTTGGTCCGCACGTCGTTGAAGAGACGGCTCCGAAAGGAACTGCCCCCCAGAATGTCGTTCGCGATCGCCAATGCCACATAGTCGGGATCCTGCTCTTTGATCGACAGATGACCGATGCGAAGATGCGTCTGCGACGTATCCTTGTTCACGAACCGGACGGCGGGCTTCGCCGTCTGACTCTGGGGCACGTCGGCAATCGTCAGCACGGGCACCTCGCCTTTTTCCCAATCGCCGAATACTTCGCGCAGCAGAGCCAGCATAGCTGACTTGTCGAAATCGCCCGTCACTCCCAGCAGCATCCCGTTCGGTTGAATGGTTTTCCGGTGAAAGGCGACCAGATCGTCTCTGGTAATGCGAGTGATGGATCCGATACTGCTGTCACGCGCCGACGGATGATCTGTTCCATATAAGAGCTTGACGAACTCGCGTCCGACGATCGAACCGGGATTGTCCTGCCTGCGGCGAATCCCTTCGATAGCCTGCAGCTTGGCCAGTTCAACCCGCGCCGGTTCAAAGGCGGGTCTCCGAATGAGCCCTGCGAAAATCTGGAGCCCCCGCTTGAGATCCTTGCTGAGCACATCGAGCGACGCAGAGCCAGATTGCCGTCCGATCGAAATGGCAAGATTTCCGGCGAACTGCTCGAGCTCCTCGTCTACTCGTTCAGCCGACAGACCACCACCTCCGCCGGTTCGCATGACGGAACCGGTCAACGAAGCCAGGCCGATCTTTTCCGCCGGATCGAGCCAGCCGCCCGTTCGCATGGTCGCAGTCATACTGACCAAGGGCAACTCATGGTCCTCCAGGAGATAGACCACCATCCCGCTTTCGAACACGACGCGATCCGGTTCGGGCGGGGTGAACTCAACCGGTTTAAACGTCATCTGCCTGGGATCGCCCAGTGCAAAGTCTCCGGCGCAGGCAGTCAGCACGGGAATGGCGGCTGCCACGATCGTCGAGCACAGCACGACACCCCATCGCGTCACGTTTCGTATTTCACGCTTCACCTCGCTCATCGCGCCACCTCGCGTTGCGGCGCCGCCGCGACATTCTTTTCTCCGGCCTTCTTCACCAACGTGGCGACCGTTCGATTCGACCGCCTGAAATACTCGGTTGCCACGCGCTGAATATCCACCGGCGTCACGGCGGCAATCTTGTCCCGAGACTTGAGCGCGTAGCGCCAGTCCCCTGCTACCGTCTGATAGAGAGCTAACTGAGACGCGAGACCTCCGTTGGATCGAAGCGCCCTGACCAGATCGGCATCGAGATTATTCAGCACTTTCTCAAGCTCCTTGGCGGAGACCGGCTCCGTCTTGAGCCGTTCGATCTCGGCATAGATCGCCACCTCAACTTCTGTCGTCGTATGGGGCGCAAGCGGCGTAGCATTGAGCACGAATAAGTTCGGAGAACGGACCCCCGGATAGTTCGAATCGGAGTTGACCGAGGCGGCGAGCCGTTTGTCACGGACCAGATTCGTATAGAGCCGAGACGTGAGCCCGTCGCTCAGCAGTGCATCGATCACGTCGAAGACATAATCGTCAGGATGACCCAATGCCGGCTTGTGAAACCCGATGACCAGCGAGGGTTCGGCATCGAACTCGACCTCCACGCGGCGCTCTCCTCGTTGAGGCGGCTCAACGGTGACGATCTGTGGCTGCGACGGCGAGGCTGGTATCGTGCCGAACGTGTGCTCGATCAGCGTCATGACGTCCTTCGGATTGATGTCGCCCACGATGGCAATCGTCGCATTGCCCGGGCCATAGTAGGCTTTGAAGAAGGCTTCGGTGTCAGCCGGCGTGAGCGACAGAATGTCCGACTCCCAGCCAATCGTCGGAATGCCGTATGGATGCGCGCGGAACGCAGCCGAACTGAAGGTTTCGAACAACAGCCCGGTGGGGCTGTCGTCATTCCGCAACCGCCGCTCTTCCATGACCACGCCACGCTCCTTATAGAATTCTCGGAGGACCGGGTGCGCCATACGATCAGCTTCGAGCGCAGCCCACAGCGGCAGACGATTCGCCGGGAGGCTGATCATATAGCGAGTCAGGTCTTTCCCGGTCGCGGCATTGAGTCCGATTCCCCCGTGGCGTTGGTAGAGTAAGGCCATCTCATTGCCCGCGACGAACTGTCCCGCCTTATCTTGCAGCTCGGTAAATCGTTGCTGCAGTCCTTCGATGGTTGCTCGCTCCTCTGAACTGGCTGGTCTTTCCTGACTCTTCCGTGCGAGTTCTCGCTGCCGCTGCTCCAGCTCGGTCCCCACTCGAAACCATTCTTCGAGAATGGGAAGCTCTTGCTCATAATTCTTCGTCCCGACCGTCCTCGTGCCCTTGAACGCCATATGTTCGTAGAGATGCGCCAGGCCGGTTTGCCCCGCCTGCTCGTTGACGCCTCCGACCCCGAAAGTCATGTTGAGGGAGACCACCGGCGTCTGATGCCGTTCGACCATGAGCACAGTCAAACCGTTCGCCAGTTTGTGTTCCACCACACGATCCGCCAGCCCGAATGAGGCGGCATGCGACAAGTTAAGGTTCAAGCTGAGGCTGAAAGCCGTGGCAAGCAAGAACACCGTAAAGCGTGACGCGTGAAGCGTGGGAAGAGCTAAGAACTGAACGCTGAGGAACCAGCCGGATCCTTTCACATTGGTGTTTCGTCGACTGCTTCTTTTTGCGAGATACGCTTCACGAGATACGAGAAACGATTCAGTTGTCATATGAATAGCTCCATGAGTTGTTCCGGGGTTTCGATAAACCAGTCCGGGCGACAGGCTTCCATTTTGGCTCGATTCCCCATGCCGTACCCTACTGCACAGACACGAATCCCGGCATTATGCCCGCCGTTGATGTCGTTCGTGCTGTCCCCGACGAGCACGGTCTGTTCTTTGGGCACATTCAACTGCTCCATCACATGCAGCAGCATGCCTGGTTCCGGTTTCAGCCCAAACCCGTTGTCCCCGCCGATGACGCATTGGAAATAATGCGCTCCCAATCCTTTGAGAATCACATTCGTGTACTCGATCGACTTGTTGGTCGCCACCGCCTTGCGCTTTCCTTCGAAATGAATCAGCGCCTGTTCGACACCGGGATAGAACGTCGTGCGATCGAGGCAATGGGCCAAGTACTGGCGCCTGAACACCCGCAACGTCTCGTCGAAGGTGACCCGGCTTCCCTCGCCGATCGACAAGCGCAACAGCTGTTTGACCCCATCCCCCACAAACCCAAAGATTTCCTCGACTGGCCGCTGCGGGAGCCCCAGCTCGGCCAACGTCAGGTTCACCGACGCGGCAATGTCCCATTTGGACTCGATGAGCGTCCCGTCCAGATCGAAGATCAACAACTCGACCGAGGTCTTGCCCATCATTCTTTTACCTTTCGTAATTCGTCTTGCAACGCCCCGAGACGGTCTCGCTTTGCCGGGTCGGTTTCCTTCCCCCAAGCTTCGCGTACGAAATTCACCATCCGCTTCTGGCCCACGTGAGGGGGAAACATCGGCTCGACAATCTTCCAACGATTCTTGACGGCTTTCACACGAAATCGAACCTCTTCCGTCTCAACATCCTGAACGAAACCGGCGGTTTCCAGGTACACCGAGCCGATCACCTGAAAGGTGACCGGAACCACGACTTCCAGTCTATCGACGATCTCCCATTGGCGATACTGCTCCGCCACGACAAAGCCTCGCGTCACAACGACACGCCCCCACGCCGGCTCCTCATTCCAATTTACGTAGGACGAGACCGATTCGGCCGACATGGCATCGAGCCGCGCGCCCTTATAATCAAGTGCCAGATAGCGTTTCACCACATCTGCCGGAGAATGTTTGATGGATCCGGTCTGCGCGAGTCCATTTCCGCATAACACCACCAAGGCAAGCAACTGACACAGACAAAGCACGAACCGTCCCACAACATTGAGTGTCATCGTGTGCGCTCTTCTTCCACGCTGTCCCATGCAGCGTTCTCGCATCGCTCCGCAGGTTCAGCTCACCCAACTCTATGTAACTTCATGAAATTGGTCTCTCCGGGCTGACCAATCCTGGTCCCTGACACAATCACGATACGCTGTCCTGTTGTTGCCAATCCCTCGGTTTTCAGGCGACGTTCCGCTTCATCGATCCGCTCATCGGTTTGAGTGATCTGCCGCATCGTATGAGGGATCACACCCCAATACAGCGCCATCCGCTGCCGTATGACCTCAAATGGCGTCAATGAAATAATTGACGCATCAGGTCGCTGCTTCGACAGCAAGCGCGCAGTCGTACCCCGTTCGCTAAATGCCACGATGACGCTCGCCCCGATGACTGAGGCTGCCGAAGAAGCCGAATGGCAAATGGCCTCTGGAAATGAGCCTTCCCCACGTGGCGCGTCGGAGAGGCGCGTACGCCACGATCGAGTCCCTTCCTCTGCGGCTCGAACGATTCGGTCCATGACACGGACTGTTTCAACCGGGTGCTGTCCGATCGCTGTTTCTGCGGACAGCATGACGGCATCAGTCCCATCGAGGACGGCATTCGCCACATCCGACGCTTCGGCCCTCGTCGGGCGCGTGTGGTGCGTCATAGACTCCAACATCTGAGTGGCCGTGATCACGAGACAGCGACGGTGGTTGGCTTCAGCGATAATGCGCTTCTGTAGGAGCGGGACTGCCTCCGGCCCCATCTCGACTCCCAAATCGCCCCGCGCAACCATCACGCCGTCCGCCTGATCAAGAATCGCGTCCAAGCACTCCACCGCTTCCGGCCTTTCGATCTTTGCAATAACCGGCACGTCGCCACCCCAGTCGGCCACTAACTTCCTTGTGGCCACCACATCATCGGGACCTCTGACAAACGAGAGAGCCACATAGTCCACCCCCTGCGCAACGCCGAACCTGAGATCGTCCCGATCTTTGTCTGTCAGAGTGGGAGCGCTGATGCGAGTATCTGGTAAATTCATGCCCTTGTGCGAGGTGAGTCGTCCCCCGGTCACAACTCTGCATTCGACGTCGCCTCCGATAATCCGATCAGCAATCAGCTCGATGAGCCCATCGTCAATCAGGATGTGGGCGCCTGGCTGGACGTCCCGCACCAGGTATTGATACATCACCGGGATCTCACGTATGCCGGACGGAGCGATTGACTGTGCGCCGAGTTGACCGCCGGACCGGAGCAGCGATGTCACGAGCCTCACGGTCTGGCCGGCAACCAAATCGAGCCCGCCCTGATCGACGGCTCCAACGCGGATCCTCGGTCCTTGCAGGTCCTGGATAATCGCTATTGGGACGCGCCGACGATCCGCTGCTTCGCGAATGGCTTTGATCGCACGCGTATGCGATTCGTGGGTCCCATGAGAAAAATTGAGTCGCGCCGCGTCCATGCCGCTCTCAATTAACTGATCCAGCAAGGCAGGGGAATCGCTGGCGGGGCCAATGGTGCACACGATTTTTGCTTTACGCATAGACAATGCTGTCACGGGTATTGGTCAATCGGGATACGCGCCGCGCGAGAGTAGGCGGGGCGAGCGAGGGTTCGAGGTTTTCGAAACGTCGAACCCCGAACTTCGGCTCGCGCCTTTCGAGCACGTGCCGTTTTTTCCGCTCTTCTCGCAATGAGATCCAAGCATGCCATTCTAGCAAACGACCACCAGGCCCAACAACGCAACCGCCGTTTCAGGCGCAGGCCGCCTCGTTCATCCATGATCGAGTTGCCCTGTGACAATGAGCGGAGATGGAGTGCGGGCACGACCTTCACGATGAATCGCCACGCTCCATTCACCCCCCCTAGGAGAGTTCGCTTCCGTGCATTCGGGCGAAGATCTCCCAGTCAAACTGCTTCGGCGCCACAGCATGGAATGGGATTGCCTCAATGGTGCCTGGACCGCGATAGGCCAACATGCACCCGACCACTCGCTCTGGCTCCTTGACGAGACGGCGAATCGCTTCATAGGCCAGATCTTGTCCGATGGTCTTGTCCTCGGGAGTCGGAGGCGCCCCCCGCAATGTGTGTCCGAGGATCGTGGCTTTGGTTGCAGGAGCGAGGCGAAATTCACCAGGGTGTGCCTGAAACTGTGGCCATGTGCTCAGTGTGCTGGCGACATATTCGACAAGACCTCGCACGCCGCCATCCGGGTGATGGCGATGGGGCGTCTGTTCCGCCACCACAAACAGATGGCTCTTGTTCGGGACGCCCAACGTGCGGTTGAGCGTACCGAGGATGACGTCGTCGATATACGCGTCGGGATCGGGATGCTCGTTGACCAAGAGGCCCTCGGCTCTGGCTTGATACGCACAGGCAAGGGCGAGATGGCCGGACCCCGCCCCCATAATCTCGACGAAGAAGACGCTGCCCATGGCCGAACTGGTAGCTTTCAGTGACTCTATGGATTGATTCGCCAGTGACACGGCCGAATGGAAACCCAGGGAGGTCGTCCCTGCGAGATTGTTGTCGATCGTGCCCGGAATCCCTACTGCCTGGACACCAAATCCTTCGTAGAGCGCCCGCGCGCCTCGAAGACTCCCCTCCCCGCCAATGACCACCAAGGCACCGTCTTCCATGTATGGCTTGAGATGCCGCATGGTGACCTGCTGCACCTGCTCATTCTTGAAATCTTCGAAGCGGCTACTCCCAATCGGACTGCTCGCATGGCTGCCCATGCCGCGGGTATCGTCCTCGCTCACCGTTTCGATCCAATTGTTGGCTAGACCTAAGTACCCGTGAAGAACAAAGTGGACGTCCAGACCAAACCGGTGTCCTGTCACGCGCAATTCTTTCAACGCGGCGCCGGCGCCGGCGAAGTCGCCACCCGAGACCAATGCCACGATCCGCTTGATCTGTCGAGGCTTGAGCGTGATCCTGTCTTTGCGTTCGCGCTCGACCTTGACCCAGGTCTCCCGCGCCGTCCGTTCCCGCGCCGACAAACCCACAGCGGTGGAGTAGCCGGATAAGAGACCCTGTTCGTAGGTCAATAACACGACGTTATCCTGTCCCTCCTTATATTCGCCAAACTCCGTGAATGCTTCGCGAAAGGGACGAGGATCGAGATAAATCATGAGCGCCCGCAGCGTGGAACTGTGGCTGTACAGACACACGGCCTTCCCCTGATGGGCATGGCCCAACCCGCGGAAGCCATCGACGATATCCACATACACATCGAAGAAGGAGTGTCCGCCCGGGTAGCTATAGAGGGGATGTTTGATCAGGCGCTTGGCCGTCTGCACGTCCACGCCAAATACCTTTGCGGCCTCCTCAGCCTCTACCTTCTTCTCCAGACCCGTAACCCATCCAAAATCCTGAGAGTCTAAGGCGGGCTCGCAGGTGGGTGGGAGCGCCTCACCATGGTGCGCGTGCCCCTGCATGAGTGCGGTGGCTACACGCTCATGCAGTTGCCGCGTATTGGGGCTCTGGCTAACCAGCTGGACGAAGGTGCGCGGATCGAGGTAGTTGTGAACGTGCAGGAAGTCCAATTGTTGCCCGACCACGCCCAGCATCCTGGCCAGGGCTGCACCGACTGCGTCGGCCTTGGGGACACCCCGCTCAGGATCCAGCACGTTCGCGAGACGGCGCCCGACTCGATAGGTGCCGCTTTCCACGCGAGAAACACCATGACGCATCGTGAACAGGAGCGTGCGACCGGTTAAATCGTGCGGCAGGAGCCAGAACCGATCCTCGCCCAAGTCCAACACGATACGATCCTCGACCAACTGCGGCGTCAGTTGCGCGCGAGGCACAATCGCCACCGGCCGGCGGTGCGTCGGCTTCTGCACCGACCCGATCGGCACGCGGAAGAGCGGGGCCAATTCGCCTCTGGCAAGGAGAGCATTCCAAGCGGCGAAGAACACCAGTTCATCACCCCCACACCCCTGTTCGATTACCATGCGACGAGCAGCCCGATACTCTTCTGCCCCAGAAAATCCTTCTTGCGCACGCTGCACAAACGCTCTGATCTTCTCCATGGCGTCATGGGTTCGCTGCAGTCGATCGACTGAGGAAGGGGGGATGGGGGGGAACGCAATTCCCTCACCGGCGATGCGAGATGCCAGCAGCTCCCCGTAGGCCAAGAGTCCTTCGACTGTCACAAACTCAAGCCGCTCCACTGCGGGCTCCAATCTCTACCTCGTTGACTCACCTTCGCCTGCACTACCACCGTACCTGCCCGAATACGTTGGATGCTACGCTGGCGAATGAGCGATAGCAACAATTCTCGGCAGGCTGCGAGAAAACCATTATGACACAGCAGAGGGCCGTTCCTCTCACGCCCGTTGATCCTCCAAGAGCGAGCATGCTACGGTTCGTACTGTGCTCCCTCGCTTCGTGATTCGAATGCGAAACTATGGATCGAACTTGGAAGATCTATGGAATACTCGCCGTCCTTGGTGGACTACTGTTCGGCCCTGCTGGTACTCTCAATGCCAGTTCGTCGACGGAACCGACCGTACCGTCTGCCTCCATCCCATCCGGTCAATCCGCAGCGCCGGCTCTTCACGATGCCACACCGGCCCTCGCTCGACGATTGCATCGCGTCGCGAAGGATCCCCCGCATAAAGCCAAAGACCTGCTGGAGGCAATTCAGCAACATGAGGGCAACGCGCTCCCTGGATATATCGGTGGCAGAGCGTTTCAGAATCGTGAAAGACGGCTGCCTCGCGGTCACTACCGCGAGTATGATGTGAATCCAAAAATACGCGGCCGCCCGCGGGATGCGGAACGGATCGTCATCGAGCAAGATACCGGCAGGGCCTACTATACCGATAACCATTACCGAACGTTCATGCCATTGAATGAGATACCATGACCCCCAAACATGCACTCACATTGACGGCCAATCTCCAATCGACGAAACCACCCTGGACCTCATTGCTTGTGGTCACAGCCGGGCAGCGCGCTGAATCGCTGGTGCGCCCACCCACCAAGTTTGCGTTGAGAATCATCCAGGGCACCAAGTGTCCGACTACCACCGATCTGTTCACCGAATGTGCCCGGGCCTTGGATTTTCCTGACTACTTCGGCCACAACTGGGACGCTCTAGAGGAATGTCTGACCGATCTGGAATGGCTGCCGGCCAAGGGCTATATTCTGCTCATCAACGATGCAGCACACCTATTGCCCGATGACGAAGAAGAATATGAAACCTTTCTTGAGATCTTGTGTGATGCGGGGGAGACCTGGGGAACCGGACAGGCGGGAATGGGTGCGCGACAAGCAACCCCTTTTCACGTCCTATTCACTGTATCGGAGCGGGAAAAAGCCAAGCGGGTCCACTGGGGGATGAACGAAATCCGTGCGGAACCGACTCGGAAGCCTGGAATACAGCGTCGCTCTGCCCTAAGACGGACCTAGCAGGAGACATCTGCTTTACGGGCGTATCTTCTTGTTCACGTTCAGCAAACCTGTCCACCTAAAGAGTGACGAATACAGTCCCGTTGAAACCCGGATCGTGAGATGGTGCGAATCGATGCTTGCCAGCGGGCCTCGACGTCGTGGCGATGAACGACGCAAATCCCATGCGTTTCTCGCGCATCGTCGAGAGGGGCTTTTTCGCCCACCAGCTCGAGTTTCCCAGCTTGTCGGCACCACGAACAGATAATCTTCATCATGAATCTCTTACATTATCGCTGTCTAGAGTTGCGAATATTACCTGCCTAATGAGGCAAGAGTCGAGCCGCACTCGATTGATGGTATGAATCAACATATTTGCAGGGGATTACGAAAAGTTCCTGCCTCGCAGCAACAGGCCTGTATCAAAAAATTGTGGCAAGACGTATCTCTTTGGGTACATTTGTGCCTCGATTATTTATCGTACCGTACGACACTCCTCTTTCTTGACCGAGGCTCATTCGCATGGTACTGTGCGCCCCCATTATGAAAACCACTCGTTCCGCCAAGCTGTTTGCAGACGCGCAGCAATTGATTCCCGGTGGCGTAAATAGTCCGGTGCGCGCCTTTCGCTCGGTCGGGGGCCAACCTCGATTTATCAAACGCGCCAAAGGCGCCCGCCTCTATGACGTCGATGGGAACAGCTACCTCGACTATGTTCTCTCATGGGGCCCGATGATTTTAGGCCATGCGGCTCCAGCAGTCATCCGTGCGATTAAAAAAGCTTCCGAAAACGGAACCAGTTACGGTGCGCCGACCGAGCTGGAAGTCATACTCGCCCGCATGATCCGCGACGCCTTTCCATCGATGGAAAAGGTTCGGCTCGTCAGCTCCGGCACCGAGGCGGTCATGAGCGCGATTCGTGTCGCGCGTGGCTTTACGAAGCGAGACAATATACTGAAATTTGAAGGATGCTATCACGGCCACAGCGATTATTTGCTGGCGAAGGCCGGTTCAGGGTTGGCCACGTTGGGGATCCCGGATTCGCTTGGAGTCCCGGCTGACTTTGCGAAACACACCTTGACCGTCCCGTACAACGACATCCAAGCGGTTCAACAGATCGTCAAAGAGCATCGAAACACGTTGGCCTGCATTATTCTGGAACCGATCGCCGCGAACATGGGTGTCGTGCCTCCGGCACCGGAATTTCTATCGGCGCTCCGCCGACTCACCGCAGAAAACAACATTCTCATGATTTTCGACGAAGTGATCTCCGGCTTTCGTGTGGCCTACGGCGGAGCTCAAACGCTCTACGGCATTACCCCGGATTTGACGGTGCTGGGAAAAATTATCGGTGGAGGACTGCCAGTCGGCGCCTACGGAGGACGGAAAGAGATCATGAATCTGATCGCGCCGTTGGGGCCGGTCTATCAGGCAGGAACGTTGTCGGGAAATCCGTTAGCCGTGTCTGCCGGCATTGAAACGCTCAAACAGCTCAAAGCCCGTGGGGTCTATAAGAAGCTGGAAGAGAAATCAGCAGCCCTGGCCAACGGAATTGGAGAGGCGGCAAAAAAAGCGGGCCTGCCACTCACGCAAACCAGGGTTGGCTCGATACTTGGAGCCTTCTTTACGTCAGGCCCTGTGGTGGATTGGAATACCGCAAAACTGTCGGACACAAAGCGATACGGACAATTCTTTCACACGATGCTGGAACAGGGGGTATACCTGGCCCCCTCTCAATTCGAAGCCGCCTTCCTCTCAACCGCTCATTCAACCCGCGATATCGAATACACGATCAAAGCTGCGCATTCCGCCTTCAAAGCACTTTGAAGAGCTGATGCCGTAGGCTCTTTACGCTGTATCAAGCGAGATACTCTTCAACCTCTTTCGATACAGCCTTTCTCTCACCAGGATGTTCAAAGTCGCTGTCCAGCAAGGCCGCAGCGAGTGAAAACCGGAGGCGTACCCTCTGGGGTACGTTGAGGATTTGAACGATGCGAGATCGCCGCTGGCGGCGGCTTTCAACATCCTGATTATTCGTCGTCCTCGTCTTCCGCGTCCAACACCTCCTGCCGCTTCTGTTCTTCCATGGCGTTATGCAGAAGCATGCGGACAAACATCGAATAGAGCGAGCCTTTTTCCAATGTCCCGCCTGGAGGAATGGCGATCTTGCCCTCCTTAATCATGCGATCCATCCAAACCTTTTGATCGGGTGCGATCAAGATCGGAATCTCGATCAACCCCACACGTCCCATCATATCCATGACGTAAACCTCCATGAATCGTAATGCGTCGTTCGTCTCTCGTGAAGCGTATCTCGTTGATGATGAACCACTGATGATCTTCCTAGCGAGATACGAACAACGCTTCACGAACGACGATGTTCTCGGTTATAACAGCATGCGGATTTTTGTATTGTCAACCAGACCGCTTTGGCATAAAGCGTGCGTTCTCGCGGGCATCATGGCACAAGGTCAAACCATGTTCGTAGCACTCATAGCCATCGGCGTCATCCTGATCGCTCCCCAGGAGGTCTCGGCACAACAATCGACCACCCCACCCTCATCACTTGCCACAAGGCCTTTAGTTCCTGGGACAACTGAGTCAGAAATTCGCACATCGTGTGACCTCTGCCGGAAACCTGAGGGGAGGTCAGGGAGCGACCTGCGCCCTCAACGACTTCACCATGAAAAAGGATTATGGCCTCACAAGCATGCGAAGGGAACCCATCGCTCATTGGACCAAAGCATCAAGTCCACGTTGCCTCGTCATCCACTCGCACCTCCAGCAGGTCAGGAACAATGGGATTCACATACTAAAGGACCTGCTGAGTAACCCCGCTGGGGGGGCCACAGAAGACTCCGTCCGATCCTTCTCGACCCACCTTCTTGAGGACGGGCCCGATATTCGTACAGTCCAAGGACTGCTTGGACATAAGGATGTGACGACTACAATGAATCGATACACATGTACTGAATCGAGGTGGGCGAGGTGTCTGAAGCCCTGCGAATCGGTTGAGGTGAGCCGACCATTCTGCTTCCGTCAGCCAGGAATAGGCCGCAGGCCAATAGGGAGATAGGCTACCGGGATAGCGGTCTTATTCTGGAAAGTTTCATAGGATTCCAGGAACCATAGATCTCTCCTCTCGGTTGCCATGGATTGATGTTTTTGCTACACCATTGTTCAGCAAGTCGATACAACCGCAGAAACAAACATGTGAGTGTCCCCACGCGTACAATCATATTCGCGCTGCTCCTCAGCACCCTGGGCACAGTCTCTCAGGCTGCGGAGATATCCCCCTCTGTGGGGCGTGAAATTGCCGCGTTACTCGATGCACTCGGAACCTCGGAATGTCGGTTTTATCGCAATGGGAGTTGGTACAGCGCTTCGGATGCACAGACTCATCTCACTAGGAAGTTCGAATACCTTCGTCAACAGAAGCTAGTTGAAAGTTCAGAAGACTTCATTCTTATGGGCGGGACAAAGAGCAGCCGTTCAGGGGAACCGTACCAAGTGCAGTGTGGTCGAGATCAATCCGTTCTTAGTTCGGAATGGCTCAGTGCCGTATTGCATCGATTGCGCTCCATTCCCTCTGCGGAGTCATCGAACAAGTAAAGGTCTCACCCAACAAATCGTTCCAGCCGACCATTTTGCATTCGCCTCGCTACGTTACCGCAACAGTGAAGGGCAGTAGCATTCAATCCCTTTTGATTGGTAAATTAAGGGTAGGACTATGACACCTCGCCATGTGCTCCAGCGAATCAAGCCATTGTGCTGTGATGATAATCCCAGCCTCTCGTGGGCTGGCTCGCAAGGCTTTGATCGATAGCCGCCATGCCCCACGAGGCCACGCTCATATACAGTACGACGCTGCTGCGCCAGGCAGTATTCGCATTTTGGCGGCGCTCCGTAGGTGTCGGCTTCTTTGTTGCGCTTCTCATCGCCGCGATCGGTCTCGTCGTCCTCGTGGCACTTGGCCAGTCCTCCTGGATTATCGGTGTGCTTGCAACCGTGCTGGCGGTGGGCGCCGGGTTCGCCGCGGCGGTCTACATCGTTCACTACCGCAACTCGCTGCGCAAATTCCGCCAGATGGACACACCTCGATCCATGTTCCGGGCTGATGAGTCCTCGTTCACCATGAGTTCGGACATCGGCACGACGACACTGCAGTGGTCCACTGTCAAAGAGTTGTGGCAATTCCAGCGTGTATGGCTGTTGTTGTACTCCAAGTCACAGTTCACCACGTTGCCGATCGAATGCATGTCTCCGGAAATGCAAGCATATATTGTGCAATGCGTTCGTGCGGCCGGCGGCAAAGTTGATGGGTGACTTGTCCATTGGGCGAATAGATAGACGCTGGAAAACCGGCTTCCGTTGCTCCTGTCGATTGCGAGATTGCTCACATACATGAAACACCGTTCATCCTGACCCAATCCTGCCAACTCCACGAAATCATTTGGACTGAGGTTCCTATCCTGGCAGGATATCAACTAAGGCGAATTCAACATCCCAGGACTAGTGGCTTGTTAAACGGAACCAGATAATACATAGTGAGGTCTCACGAGACGCTTTGGAGCACTCAAATGTCATCGCCATCCGATACACCTTTGAAGCAAAAAGGCAAAATCCCCTGGTATGCCTACTTTGGCGGATCCGTTATCTATACTGCTCTTGCCGGTTGGCTATTCGCAGAATCGTCTCCTCTCGCATGGGTTTGCATTATCAGTGCGCCGGTAGGATTTTTCTTTGCCTGGAAAGCTTGGAAACAAGACAGACCAAATGCCTCGTAACCGTGTACTGTGGCGAATGCGACCATGGCGCTATGGATGCAATTCGAGCTCATCATAGACCAGGCCGTTACGCGTTGGTCGGTCGGCGTATTCTTGTGGGTGACACATGCCGGACCTCCCCGAGGAACTGATCCGAGCGAATACCATCCTTGGCGAGTACGTCGAAATTCATGACGCGATCTTTAAGTTTTCATGGCGCAAGACACTCCCAATTCCAGGGCTATTCAAGACCACTGACTATGGATCTCACTTTAAAGACCTCGATCGATTGGCCTCCAAACTGGCTGCTATTTCGGCAAGATTGAAGGCGGAGTCAGGATCGTTGGAGGGTTCACATCAGTATACGGCAGCGCTGTTAGAGACTATCGAAGCGCTGCGGGAGATCTGCCGGCGGTTTTACGAGCAGAGTCAGGGCAAATTCAACAAGTATCCGATGGCAGAATATAATGCCAACCTCAAGACCTACGAAGATCTTGTGAGTAAGTGCCAAGAACTTGGGGTGGCGCTAAACCAACGCATACGCAGTGAGCAGCCTCAACCGGAGAGTTGAATTAGATAAACCAACAGCGCAACGCGCGCTGGCAACCGATGAGCCCCTCATGTTAGATAACTCTTGCGATGGCGAAGATGACGCTGGAGGAGAATACTCAGATGTGGGTTACGACTTCTTCTTGTGCTTCTTGTCTCTATCCATCGGGTTTGGCATGAAAAACCACCAGCCGAGTACGAATATGCCGATCGTCCAGACGGCCATAATGACCCAGCTCCAGAACCCTGCCATTTCCATTCTATGACTCCTTATTGAATACGGCTATTTTAATACGGCTACCATCGCCTTGTCGAGTCGCTTCACTTTCCCGTTTCCATCCGTGGCCGCCAACCTGGCCGATCCTTCAACGACCACACGCTGGCTCTCCCGCTCTCGGATCACGTGCGAAAACGTGAAGGAAGCTGCCGTCATATCAGAGACGACCGTCTCGACGATCAGCCGGTCGCCATAGCGGGCTGGAGATCGATAATCTACTTCTGCATGGACCACGACGAACATCGTGCCTTCTTTCATGAGCTCGGCCACCGATAACCCGCGATCTTCGAAATACTGCGTCCGCGCTCGCTCGAAATACTTGAGATAGTTCCCATAATACACGACCCCGCCGCAGTCGGTGTCTTCGTAGTAGATGCGAATATCCATATTCTCCACTCGCGAGGCAAGCGGGACGGGCGCGACTCGCCAGAAGATTGCCTGTCCCGTCTTTCGTGCTAGACGTTCAGCACCGGAAACTTCGGCAACGATGTCTCGCTGACGCCCGATAGTTTGACGACCACGTCGTAGAGCTGCTGCACCCGCTCGGCCTTGACCGGCTCGAAGCCGTGGCCGAGGACGGCATGGTTGGCCGCATCGAGCAGGGGTTTCATCGTTGGCCACTCGCGCAAAAACACTTGACCCATTGGATCGCCCAATCCAGCCAGCGCCCGAAACTGCGCCTGCACGGGCAGCTTGTACTTGCCGTCGAGATCTTCCAGCCAACAAGATCGACAGGTCTCTTGAAGTGCCTGCGGCAATTGCTCGAGCTGCACGTCCCATGTCTTGATCGCGTATTGTTTGAACAGTTGTCGCTGGGCGAAGGTTTCGAACGCGCGCACGAGCGAGACCATGGCTGTTTCCGAATCGTGTAAGCCATGCAGTCGCCGTCCGGCATGGGCCAGCAGATCGAGGCTCTGCATGTCTTTCACGGGAGCAGGATCGAGAACGAGCTTCTCCAAGAATCCCGCGTTCGCTTTGATGGGTGATAACAGCGACGTGAGTCCTGGCGGTCCACCCCACAGGGACGCCAGCTCGAAGGCCTTCACGGCAGTCTTCAGTTTCTCCCACGCTTGACGGTAGTGGAATCGTTCCCACAGACCGTAGCCATCTGCCAGGTCTGCAAAGGCACGGTAGAGCGGTTTCTGCCCGCCGCTCACCCGCACTTCGATCTCGCGGAACAGCTTCGACGCTGCGGCAAACAATCCGCGATTGAACAGCTCACAGCCTTCGCGACGTGAGACAGATGCCGCTTCATCCCAAGGATTCCCCTGCGTCCATACGAACGGCTCCCCGGCGATATCAATCTTGTCCCCCTCCTGCCCTGCTCGCGCCGGCACGAGCGACACGATCCGTGAACTCATCGGCATGGTGACCAATGTCAGTGCCCCTGCCATGGCTGGAGTGGCTCCGGTCACATCGACGACGAGCTCGCCTGGCTGCACATCCCACGTATGCAACATCTCAGGAAGTATCCGGGCGAGCGTCTGATAACAGCCGAAAAATTCATTCGTCTCCGCCATGACTACCCAATCCCACCGCCTAGGCATGTGCTCAATCCGCGGCTGAACCTCGGATTCTACGCGCGACTTTGCCCCTTCAGGCAATACAAAGCAGAGCGAATCCGGCTGCAGGCGATTAATGGAATAGACCGCTGCCGCTGCATGGTCTGTGAGCGCGATCACCAAAGCTTTGACTGATTGGTCCTGTGCCATTTTTCGCGGACTATAGCATCGACCCGCTAGGCGATCAATTCATGGTCAAACAACATGTGTTCTCCTTGACGCCCTACGGAAACGCGCTTAGACTTTTGTTGCGGTCTTCAATTCCTCGCAATGCTATCGAATGCTGAATGAGGTCCCTCGATGATCTGGTGGTATTGGATGCTTCTCGGCATCGTGCTCCTTGGCGCCGAGATGCTCACGCCCGGTGGTTTTTATATTCTCTTCTTTGGGCTCGCGGCATTGGTGGTGGGCACTGCGGCTGGAGTGGGGCTCGTCCAAGCAGAATGGCTCCAGTGGCTGCTGTTTTCGGGAGTTGCAATCCTCTCACTGGTTGTCTTTCGCGGACCGTTGTTGGCCTGGATCAGAACCAAGGACAAGGAAATGCCGATTGTGGACTCGATGGTGGGCGAAAGCGCGATCCTGCTGGAGGATCTGGCGCCTGGCGGCACCGTCAAAGCGGAACTGCGCGGAACCACATGGACCGCTCATAATGCCGGGCCGGCTCTCCTGAAGAAGGGCCAACGGTGCAAGGTCGAGCGGGTCGAGGGGCTCACCCTGTGGATTTCAGCCGAATGAGCGATACTAGCATGGAAGGCAAACGGCTATGGAGGAGGTAACGATGAGCGGCGGACTATTTGTCGTGTTGTTGTTGGCGGTGCTGGTGCTGGTGATCATCGCAAAGACCGCCGTGGTTGTGCCCCAGCAAAGCGCCTATGTGGTCGAGCGACTCGGTAAATATTCGGCGACGCTGGATGCGGGGTTTCATATTCTCCTCCCTTTCATCGATCGCATTCGCTACAAACATTCGCTCAAGGAATCGGCGATCGACATCCCTGAGCAGGTCTGCATCACGCGCGATAACGTGCAGGTGTCAGTGGATGGCATCTTGTACCTCAAGGTCTTGAACCCTCAACGCGCATCCTATGGCATCAGCGACTTTCATTTCGCTCTGATCCAGCTTGGGCAGACTACGCTGCGGAGCGAGATCGGCAAGATCGAACTGGACCGGACGTTCGAAGAGCGGACCAACATCAATATCCAGGTAGTGAACGAACTCGACAAGGCTTCTGATCCCTGGGGCGTCAAAGTCCTCCGGTACGAAATCAAGAACATCACCCCCCCGAAGGGCGTGCTGGACGCCATGGAAAAGCAGATGCGCGCGGAACGGGAAAAGCGCGCAGTGATTCTCACATCGGAAGGCGAGCGCGACGCGGCGATCAATCAGGCCGAGGGCGAGAAACAGCAAGTGATCAAAGCCTCCGAGGCGAAGAAGCAACAGCAGATTAACGAGGCAGATGGAGCGGCTGCAGCCATCCTCGCCATTGCCCAAGCCACCGCCGAAGGGCTGCGCAAGGTCGCAGAAACAATTCGAGTGCCGGGAGGCCAGGAAGCCGTTCAGCTTCGCGTGGCGGAGCAGTACATCACAAAGTTTGGAGAGTTGGCAAAAACGACCAATACCCTCATCCTGCCGGCAACGGTCTCCGATGTCGGCTCCATGATTGCTGTGGCGATGAACGCCATGCGGCAGATAGGCCCTGTCACCACACCGAAAACCTGACCGGCCTACGAGTCACGTTTGACAGGTGACAGCAGGTTGCCTAAAATCGTTTCCTATGAAAGAACATGTCCTCAGCGTGTTTGGCGAAAGCGCGACCGTCAAGCAACAGTTCGCACGCGAGCACGCGGATCGCATCGTGCAGGTCGTGAAGCTGATGGCCACGGCCTTTCGCGATGGACATAAAGTCTTATTGTTCGGCAACGGCGGCAGCGCCACGGACGCGGCCCACATCGCCGCCGAATTCGTCGGGCGGTATAAGCGAGAGCGTGCCCCACTTCCGGCCATCGCCCTTGCGACCGACATCGCCGCCATTACCTGTATCGCCAACGACTACGGCTTCGAAGAACTCTTTGCTCGCCAGATTCATGCCCATGGCCAGAAAGGCGATGTCGCGATTGCCATCAGCACCAGCGGCAATTCACCCAATGTGCTGAAGGGTGTCGAGGCCGCAAAGGCTTGCGGCCTCACCACCATTGGCTGGACCGGAGGGACCGGTGGGAAATTGGCTGGGCTCGTGGAGTTTCCATTCGTTGTGCCTTCAACGATCACAGCCCGCATTCAAGAAAGCCATATCACGCTCGGCCACGTGCTGTGTGAACTTATCGAGGAACAGCTCCTTGGCAAAGCCTCCTGACCAGCAACGGCCCCCTATCACGACCCCAAGCCTGATCCCGCCCATCAACGTGACGGATCTCACGACGTATCCGCTCAAGAAACGGTACAGCAAGGTCCGCGTCTCCGACTCTGCTCATCCCTGGCGCCGTGGGGGCAGCTTCAGCCAATTCTATCGCTCGCTGCCGGATTTCCTGGGCGTGAAAACATTACGCGCGGTCGCCAAAGCGGTCGCGAAGGCCCATCGCAAAGGCCGGCCGGTGATCGTGGGAATCGGCGCCCATGTCGTCAAAGTCGGATTGAGTCCGATTCTTGTGGACCTCATGCAGCAAGGCATCGTATCGGCCGTGGCCATGAATGGCGCCGGGATCATTCACGATTTCGAATTGGCGCTCATGGGGCACACATCAGAGGAAGTCGACGCGGAGATTGACGAGGGGCGCTTCGGGATGGCGGAAGAAACCGGCCGTATGCTGAACGAGGCGATCGTCCGCGGGGCCCACGATCGCGAAGGGCTCGGCGAATCCATCGGCCACTACATCAACCGGCGCCAGGGCCAGTTCCCCAATCGAGATACGAGCATTCTGGCAACCGGAGCGCGGCTCGGCATTCCGGTGACCGTGCACGTCGCCATCGGAACCGATATCATCCATATGCATCCTGCCGCAGACGGCTCTGCCATCGGCGCAACCTCGCTGCTGGACTTTCGACGGCTTGCGGCCGTTGTGTCAGGAATGGAGGGAGGCGTGTATCTCAATCTCGGCTCTGCTGTCATTTTGCCGGAAGTCTTCCTCAAAGCAGTGTCACTGGGCCGCAACCTTGGTCATACTGTGACCAACATTACGACCGTGGACATGGACTTCCTGGCTCACTACCGCCCGCTCACCAACGTGGTGCGTCGGCCGACCCAGAAGGGCGGGAAAGGTTATTCCCTGATCGGCCACCACGAAATTATGGTGCCGTTGCTGGCCGCGGCGGTCCACGAAGAATTGGGGTAACCCGCTTCGAATGTCTCCACGTCAACCTCCTCCAGTGACCTCACAGCATCTGACCCGGATGTGGAGCGAACTGAATGGACGCTATTTCGCAGGCCTGCTCCCCTCGATTGATCTGGTCTGGAGTCGGCGGCTGACCTCCTCAGTCGGCCTGTTCGTGAGTCGTCGAGGACCGCGGCCCCGACTGGGTCGGGATGGTCTTCGCCCGCCGACTACGCGCGAAATTCGCCTGTCCCTTCCCCTACTCCAACAAGTTGTCCAGCGAAGTGAGTATGGCGAACAAGAGATCGTGAGCACCCTGGCGCACGAAATGATTCATCAATGGCAATACGACATCCTGAAGCGGCGACCGAATCATGGGCCGGATTTTCTCCGCAAGATGACCGAGTTGAATCGGGACGGCGCCCTGGCGATCACCATCTACCATTCGTTACAGAAAGAAGTCCTCGCTCTCACGCAATTTGCCTGGCGTTGTCGGCAATGCGGCCGAGTGTACCGACGCCAGCGACGGTCGATTCAGCCGCGTCGGCACCATTGCGGCATCTGTCAGGGATTGTTACAGGAGCTGGTGGGATCGATCAGTCGGATTCCGGCTGACTCAACACGTTCTTCCCACACGACAGTGCCTCCCGCTCAACGCCCCTTGCAGCCGCTTCAATTGTCCTTTACCTTCTAGCGGATACGGAAAAACTGTTGTGGGACAGTGGGAATTCAATGCCATCATATTTAGAGCGGTAGGAAAAGTGCTGAGCAGGATGCTCAAAATGGCCGTCCAGCAAGGCCGCAACGAGCGAAGAGGCGAAGGCGCACGCTTCGGTACGTTGAGCTTCTGAGCGAATGAGAACGCCGCTGGCGTCTTTTTCAGCATCCTGCTAGGCTCCTTGTTCAGGAGCAAGCCATGCGTTGGTCGCGCCAGATCCTCTTCGGGGACGTCGACGCCATGTTCGCCTCAGCGGCCGTCCTGGCAGACCCAAGTCTTGCGGGCAAACCTGTGGCCGTCGGTGGAGCATCCCGGCGAGGAATCATCGCGGCGGCGAGTTACGCGGCTCGCGCATTCGGCGTCCATTCCGCCATGCCGACTGGCGAAGCCAAACGTCTCTGCCCGCATCTCATTCTCGTTCCCCCGGACAGACCGCTCTATCGTCGGCTGCACGAACAGATGCAGGCTGTGATCGATCAATTATTCCCCCTCACCGAATGGAGCAGTATCGACGAGTTTTATGCCGACACGACACAGCTCCAGACCCGCTATCCCGACCCTCACTCACTTGGACAACTTGTGAAGGATGCACTCTGTGAAGCCACGGGATTGCGCTGCACCATCGCCGTCGCGACCGGCAAGACTGTCGCCAAAATTGCCGCGGATAGTCATAAGCCGGATGGACTGGTGACGGTTCTGCCGGGCACAGAAGAAACATTCCTCGCGCTGCGGCCTCTGCGCGCACTGCCGGGGATCGGACCCAAAACCGCTGCGCGCCTGGCACCGCTCGGACTCAAGACGATCGGCGAGCTGTTGGACCCACGCTGGGACCAACCGTTGCGTCATATCTTCGGCACGCGACTGCGCTGGGTTCGAGAGCTGGCGCAGGGGATCGACCACGAACTAGTGGTGGCCGATCGAGAATCTAAAAGCCTCAGCCACGAGACCACGTTCGACCAGGATACGCATGATCGTCTATTTCTTGAGCGGACCCTGCGCGGATTCCTCCGAGACTTGGCGCGAGATCTCAGACAGGAGGGATTGGCCGCCGGATCCTGCACGGTAAAGCTGAAAAGCGCCCGTTTCGTCATTATGACCAAGCAGCATCGCTTTCCGCACCCGCTGAACTACGATCCCGATATGTGGCCGACCGTCCAACACGCGCTACAGGAACTCATTCGGCCAGGAACCGAGTACCGACTGGCCGGACTTGCGCTCTCCTCCTTGACACTCACGCCGCCCGGGCTGTTCGACCAACGGCGGACAAAAGCGATCGAGACAATGGACGCGTTGATTACCAAGCACGGATCGTCGGTGATTGGGTTAGGTGGCGTGAGCCACGACGACGAGTAAAGGCCTCTCTCTTTCCATCCAAGCCCGCAGCCGGTATGATGGGACCATGCCCACAAAAGTCATGACCAAAGAACAACTCACTCCGCTCTTGCAACAAGCCCGTGCACAGAAGAAACGGATCGTCTTTACCAACGGCTGTTTCGATCTCATGCACGTGGGCCATACGCGCTACCTACAGGCGGCAAAAGACCTGGGTAACCTGCTTGTCGTCGCCGTCAACAGCGATGTGTCCGTCAGGAGTTTGAACAAGGCGCCGGATCGGCCGATCGTTTCGGAGGGTCAGCGGGCGGAAGTGGTCGCCGCGCTCGGCTGTGTCGATTATGTGATCCTGTTTAACGAACCGGACCCCGAAAGCCTGATCGCCGCATTGCAACCGGATATCCTCGTCAAAGGCGGAGATTGGGCGGTGGAACGCATCGTCGGTCGCGAAATCGTCGAAGCGCGCGGCGGAGTCGTCCGTACCATTCCGTTGGTCCCCGGCGTCTCCACCACGTCGCTGATCGAACGCATTCGCTCAACCACAACCTAAGCAGTCGCAGTGCCCGATACTACCCACACACAGTCGGCATCCCAATGGTTCGCTCCTGTCGCCGCGGCACTAGGAAGCGGAACAGGTCGCCCTTCGGTCACCGGCCTGCACGGGTCCACTGCCGGACTTGCCCTCACGATGCTCCTACATCCCCAGTTGGGGAAACTGGGAAATCGGTCATGGCTGATCGTCACCGGGTCGGATGAGACGGCTGAACGCCTTTTTGACGACTTACACTTTTTCCACGATCTCATCGGCCTTTCGACGGCTCCCCTCGCCCTGTTCCCGAGATGGGAAACCTTGCCGTACGAAGGCAGTGCGCCCCATGTAGGTCTGATCGCCCGTCGGATGAATGCCCTGCATCACATCCGAACCGCCTCACAGACCTGTCTGGTCACCTCCATCGCGGCCCTGATGCAACGACTGCTGCCGGTCACGACCTTTACCCAGACCACTCTGCATTTCAGACTGCGCGGCACGATCGAGCGAGAGGCCCTCACCGGAGGGCTCTTGCGCCTCGGGTACCGCCGAGTCTCGGTCGTGGAAATTCCTGGGGAGTTCAGTATCCGCGGCGGCATTGTGGATATTTTCTCGACGGCCTACGCCGACCCGCTCCGTATTGAATTTCTTGGCGAAACGATCGATTCGCTTCGCCTCTTCGATCCTGCCACGCAGAAATCCACGGCAAAGCTGGATCAAGCGGTCGTTTTTCCCGCGCGGGAATACCTGCGTATGGAAACTTCGCCGGATGCCCTCGCTCCCATTCCGGAAGATGCCGAGTGGTGCGCGCCGGATCTCTATCACGAAATGGACAGCCTCATTGAGTATTTCACCGAACAGCCTGTATTGGTTCTGGATCAACCTGCCGCGTTGACAGGGACCTGCGCGGACCTCTGGGGCAAGATCGACGACGGCTATCTCCGCCACAGCGATCGAGAAACCGTCGCACCTTACCCGTCACCGGAGCGATTGTTTCTCTCCTGGCCTGAACTCATGGATCTCACAACCGGCTGGTCCACGCTCGCCCTTGAGCCGCTCACGGCAAGCGATGCGTCCTGGAATCTAGTCCAGGCCTTTCCCGCCCAGGCCCCCGCCAGCGCTGGTCTCGGGGCTCGTGGGATGCCCTTCAGCCAGACCCTCGCCATCCTGGATCGCCTACGGGAAGAGTGCCGTGTGGTGCTCGTCGCGCGAAGTCGCGGTCAAGTAGATCGCTTGCTGGCGCTCTTACGCGAACACGATGTGCCTGCGACGGAATGGACAACAGGAGCCTGGACCACTTCCGGTAAGACCAAAGCGCCGTTTTACGTCTTGCATGGCGATTTATCCGCGGGATTCCTCGCGCCGGACTTGCGCCTGGCCATCCTGACGGAAGAGGAACTGTTTGCCAAAGGCGCGCGCCACAAACCGCAGGCCAAGAGTAAAGCCGCGACCTTCCTCTCCTCGCTGGAAGATCTCAACGTGGGCGACTATGTCGTCCACGTCCAACATGGCATCGCAAAATATCAAGGCCTCAAACGCCTCTCGGTGCAGGGGTTCGACAGCGACTATCTGATCCTGGAATTCGCCGGCGGCGACACGCTGTACGTCCCGCTGGAGCGGCTTAATCATGTGCAACGGTATAGCGGAGCGGACGGGCATGCGCCGCGCCTTGAACGGTTGGGCGGCGGCACCTGGGCCAAAACGACCGCTCGCGTGAAGCAAGACATCGAGGAGATGGCCCACGAGCTGGTCGACCTCTATGCCAACCGTGAGCTCGTGACACGCCACGCCTATGGCTTCGACAGCACGATGTACCACGAGTTTGAGGCCGCGTTTGAGTACGAAGAAACGGCGGATCAACTCAAAGCGATCGAAGATATTACGCACGACATGGAGTCCAGCAAACCGATGGACCGCCTGGTGTGCGGCGACGTCGGGTACGGAAAAACCGAAGTGGCCATGCGTGCGGCCTTCAAGGTCGTAGAAGATAACCGTCAGGTAGCGGTGCTCGTCCCCACGACCCTGTTGGCTCACCAACACTATGACAACTTCTCAGAACGATTCGCGCCGTTCCCGGCCCGCGTGGCCCTGCTCTCCCGATTCCAATCGCCGAAGGAGGCCAAAGCCATTCTCAAAGACGTGGCATCCGGCAACGTTGACGTCGTGATCGGCACGCACCGGCTCATCCAGAAGGATGTGGTATTCCGCGACCTGGGCCTCGTGGTTATTGATGAGGAACAGTGGTTCGGCGTCAAACACAAGGAACGCCTGAAGCAACTCCGAACCCAAGTCGACGTGTTGACACTCACGGCTACCCCCATCCCTCGCACCTTGCAGATGGCCATGGCGAATGTGCGTGATCTCTCGATCATTGAGACTCCGCCGGCCGGCCGCTTGTCCATTCGGACGCAGGTCGTCCGGTCGAGCGACACACTCATTCGAGAAGCGATGTTGCGCGAACTGGGGCGAGGCGGACAGGTCTACTTCGTCCATAACCGGGTCGAAACGATGGAGAAGACGGGAGCCTGGCTCCAACAACTGGTCCCCGAGGCGCGCATCGTGATGGCTCATGGGCAGATGAACGCCAAACCGCTCGAAGCCGTGATGCTGAAATTCTTTCGCCGAGAGGCGGATGTGTTGATCGCCTCGGCCATTATCCAATCAGGCATCGACGTGCCTCATGCCAACACGATCTTCGTCAATCGCGCCGACATGTTCGGCCTTGCGCAGTTGTACCAATTGCGCGGGCGAGTCGGGCGAAGCGGTGATCAAGCCTACGCCTACTTCCTGGTCCCCGATGAGGGACAGTTGAGTGAAGACGCCCAGAAGCGCCTCACGGCAATTCAACAGTTTACTGAACTGGGAGCCGGCTTCCGCATCGCCGCAGCGGATATGGAAATCCGTGGCGCCGGCAACCTCCTCGGGAAACAACAGTCGGGGCATATCGCGGCCATCGGACTCGATCTGTATATGCAAATGGTGGAACAGGCCGTCCAGCGTCTCAAGGGCCAGGTGGTGGAAGAAGAGCCGGACACCGTCCTCCGGCTCAATGTCTCTGCCTTTATTCCTGATGAGTATGTCGCCGACCCCCACCAACGTCTCTCATGTTACAAACGACTTTCGTCCTGCACCCAAATCGGAGATCTTGCCTTGCTTCATGGCGAAATACAGGATCGGTATGGGCTGGCCCCGGACCCCGTCGAGCGACTGTTCGAAGTCATGCAGGTGCGGCTCCAAGCCAAAGCCTTACGCCTGAACACGATCGAACTCAAGGCCCACTCCGTCATCGTCACGCTCGACGCCAAGAGCCGAGTCTCAAGCCAAGCGATCCACCGGATGATGGACCGGTACAAGAAACGGGTTTGCTTCCTGTCTCCGCTCTCGTTCGAGCTCCAGATGCCGCATCAGGACTGGCCTTCCATCTTTCGAGAACTCACGGCAACCTTGCAAAGCCTGGGAGGCTGTGATACCAACACCTCGATGTCCACACAATCATCTCGCCAACAAGGTCTCCCGCGTCTATGACTCGATCATCGAATGGGTCCGCGAACTTCGCCGCTGGCCGACTTATCTCCCTGTTCCTCGGCGCCATCGGCGGCACGTTCCTGTTACTCATCGGCTGTGCGCCACCGCCCGATGAAGGCGTGCTGGCCTTCGTCAACGGCCGACAGATCACGCAGACCGAATTCGATACCCGTTGGGGAGAACTGGCCGAGGCCACCAGGGCGCGGTATCAGAAGGAAGGGGGGAAGCGCCTCTTTCTCGACGAACTCATCACCCGAGAGCTGCTCATGCAGGAAGCGCGCAAGCTGGGACTCGACCAGAACGATGCCATTCGTGAGCGAGCGCAGCGCTACCGGGAACAACTGATTCTCGACGAACTCCTCAAAGACCGGATCAAAGCCAAGGTCGAACTCTCGAAAGAAGAATTAGACGCGTTCTACGAGCAACATGCCAACGAACTCCTGACGCCATTGAAAGTACGAGTGTCGCTGATGCTGCTGCCGAATATTTCGGCCGCAAAAGATCTCGAAAAGCAGGTCAACCAGGGCGGACATTTCGCACAATTTGCGCAGCGCTATTCCATCGACGGCAAGACGAAAGCAAACGGGGGCGATCTCGGCCCCTATCGTAAAGATTTGGTCGCCCCAGAAGTCGATGCCGTCATTCACACCCTCAAGCCAGGATTCATCAGTGCGCCGATCAAGACGGACGCCGGCTATTACCTTGTCATGATTACGGCGCTCGACAAGGAAATTATTCAGGCGGACGTGGCGGTTCGGGAGCGCCTCCGACAGGAACTGCTCAACGAGAAGCGCCGGAAACGTTTCGACGGCGTGATCGCCGACATCCGCGCGAAGGCGGTTATCCGACTCGCCGATGCCTCTCGCTATGTCGCCGACGATGTCGGTACCCACTGAATCGTCGCGGGCCGAGATTGCCCTCCTCCAGACTCCTCAAGTCCTCTGCAATTCGTGTACAATCCCACACAACCTCGCCGACTGGTTGATCCCATAGGCACGTGGCGAGTCCCATATCCATGAACACGATTCGTCCGTTCATCACCATGGCACCAGACTGGCTGAGACGCATAGGGTTCTTCGCGCTTGGGCTGATCGCACAGGCGTCCCTTCTTTCAGCCGCGCAGGTGGAAGATGGGATCATCGCAATCGTCAACTCGGACCTCATCATGCTCTCCGAGATGAAACGGGAACTCGCTCCGGAGCGGGAACGGATTCAGAAAGAATACCAAGGCGACGACCTCGCGCGCCGGCTCAAGACGGCGGAGTACATGGCGCTGACCTCGATGATCGAACGCAAGTTACAACTCCAGGCAGCCAAGGCGCGAGGTATCACAGTCACCGATGAGGAAGTCCTGCAAGCGATTCGACAGATGAAGCAACAGGGAAGGGCGGTCGATGAGACGAACCCAGCGGACAGAAAAAGCGCCCGAGAACAGTTGACACTGCTCAGGATCGTCGACCGCGAGGTGCGGAGTGCGGTGATGGTCGGAGACTCAGACATGAAACGGTACTTCCAGGAGCACCGTGATCGGTTTGCGCACTCGGAAGAATATACGCTCAGCCAAATTCTTATTCGGCCTCGATCACCGGTCGATATGGCCGAGGCGAGGGAGAAAGCTCGGGAGGTGATGGCGCGGCTTAAGCAGGGGGAGTCCTTCGAGGATTTGGCGCTGCGCTTTTCCGACGGCCCGAACGCGTCACACGGAGGGCAGCTGGGCTTAGTGCGGCAAGGAGAGCTCTTGCCGGAGATCGAGCGCACCATCGCCACTCTGGTGCCCGGCGGCACCTCGGATATGATTGAGACATCGGAAGGCGTTCACATCGTGCGTTTGGAGGATAAGAAACCGAAGCAGTTCCGCCCATATGAGCAAGTCCGCGCTGAAATCCAGGGACTCGTCTTCCAGCAGAAAAGCGAAGATGCCTTCCAATCATGGCTGACAGACCTCAAGAACAAGGCCTACGTCGAGATCAAGTTCGAATCCGCTCTTTCAAGACCGCCCACAACCGCTCCCGCCCCTCGCCCGTCACAGACGAGTAAGGAATAACTGTGTCGCCCTCGACCAATTCCAGCCCTTCCTGCAACCGACGAAGCACACCGACACGCTCGCTCATTTTCAACTTGTCCACTTTCGTCGCCACCACGATGGGAGGCCGTCCGACGGACAGAAGCCATGCGATCGTCTCCCTGTCCTGTTCGCTTAGCACTCGACTTTCCACCAACACCACCACGACCCGCAGCTGTTCACTGCCGCCGAGATACTGCTCGATCAATGGGGCCCACTGAGCCCGCAGCGCTTTCGACACCTTCGCGTAACCATACCCGGGCAAATCCACCACCACGAAACGCGCCAGTCCAGGATCGTCGCTGGTAATCCGAAAGAGGTTGACCAAACGAGTCTTTCCCGGCGTGCGGCTCACCTTGGCCAGGCCCTTGCGCTGCAAGAGAGAGTTGATAAGAGAGGACTTCCCGACGTTCGATCGCCCGATAAAGGCGACTTCCGGGAGGTCGCTTTTCAGAAACTGCTCTGGCCCCGCGCAACTTCTGATAAACTCTGCAGTAAGGATCCTCATGCTACATCCGGCCGCTCACCTAATACACACCACGTTCGTGACACAGGCACTTATCGCCTCTGTGATACGCAGCCTCTAATGCGGAAGTCAACCGTGCAATCCCGTTCCCGCGTGAAAGCCTTCCTGATCATCGGCCTCTGCCTCCCGATCGGGGCGATTCTTTTCTTCTGGTTGCTTGAGATGCCCGACATCTCTGCCTTACGCGCAACCAATCCAACCGGAACGGCCCTGATGGAAGCACGCCAGACTCAAGCTAAGGTAAAAGGTCACACCATCGAACGCCATTGGACGTGGATGCCGCTCTCACGCATCTCCCCTCACCTCCGCCAAGCGGTCGTGGCTGGGGAAGATGCGTCGTTCTTCACCCACGAAGGATTCGACTGGGAAGGGATCAAAGGCGCAGCTCTCTATAACTTAGAGGCGGGCAAACTCAAGCGTGGGGGGAGCACCATTACTCAGCAATTGGCCAAAAACCTCTACCTATCATCCGAACGATCCCTGCTTCGAAAGGCGCGGGAAGCGCTGATTACGCGCTCCCTCGAACATCATCTCACGAAGGAGCGTATTCTCGAACTGTATCTCAACGTGGCCGAATGGGGACAGGGCGTCTATGGCGCTGAGGCAGCGGCCCGTCATCACTTCAAGAAATCCTCGCGCAATCTGACAGCTGATGAGGCCGCGTGGCTGGCGGCCATTTTGCCGTCACCACGGCGATACGATCCGATCCGAAAAACGACAAGTCTGGCTCGTCGCCACGAACGTATTCTCAAACAGATTACTCGGGGATCTCCCCAATCTCCCCAGCTAGAACCAGAGCCAAAGCCAGAGCCAGACTCAGAGCCAGACCAACCTTCGGCAGAACCCCAAGACCAGGAGCAGGCGGAAGGTTATAACGAGTCGCCGACCTCGCGATAGTCTCGCTCGCCGAAAATGGCCGATTCATGCGTATAGTGTTTGAATTCGAGGAGGTTCCCGGAGGGATCTTCCAGAAAGAACGTGTGGTGCTCGATCCTGGTGCCGGGGAATCGGACGCGGGGCCGTTGATAGAAAGGCAACTGTTTCGCCTGGGCCTGTTCCAAAAACCGTTGCCACGACTCTTTCGACAAAAAAGTCAGACCGAAATGGTGGGGGTAAATGCCTTGTTGTGGCGTCAAGGGTTCCGTCGTCAGATGGGCCACGAGTTGATGCCCCGCGAGTCCGAACGTGACAGCATGGCTCGATTCTCGACCCAACGTACAGCCAAGCCCATCGATATAGAATCGTTTCGCCGCCGCCACATCATGCGTGGGAAACGCCAGGTGAAAGAGCGTGTCCTTCATGGAAATTTCCCTCGAACTTTCGGTCGACCGGTCCCGTTCCACCAACCGGCAGCCATATGAGGTGTCACATGCCTAATAGCAAATCGCCCGTCCGACGAGAGAACTAAGGCCCCAGCCGAACCATGGATCCGAGACACGAGCATACCCAACACCTCTCGAGCCGCCACCGCTGGGCTCTTCCCCATAGCGAGACGATCGCAGATGCTCTTGGCAATTACAAGGCGGATGATACCTTCACCGATGCCTGTCATTGACACAGCACCACTCTGATTGTCCGCGTAGACTCCACAGCCGATAAGCGGGGTGTCACCGACCCGCCCTGGCAACATCGAATCGATGCCTCCTGTCGAAGCCCCTGCCGCCACAGTCCCGGACCGATCCAAGGCAACAGCGCCGACGGTCCCGTGCCGTTCTGTTGTTGAACGTCTCTGTCTCGCGAGAATCCGGTCGTAGGAGAGGCGGCGAGGCACTCCGGTGGAACGATGCCGGTCGAGTGTGAAATACTGCGCAAATCTGTCGGCGAACGTGCCGACTAACAGAACATGGCCCGTCTCTTCCATAACCAGGCGGGCCGCCGTAATTGGGTGCACGATTCCTTCGATTGAGGCGACGGCTCCAGCTTTGAGATGGGCCCCTTCCATGATTGCGGCGTCCATCCGCTGTACCCCGTCCAGCTGGCGATTCGCGCCTCGTCCTGCGTTGAACAGCCCCGATTGTTCCAGAAGATCGATCGTGCATTCAACAGCGACGAGGGCAGGACCTCCATGCGCAAGGATACTGTAGCCGTCCGAGATCGCATCGGCCAAACAAGTGGCCTGCGCCGGCGTTACACGCCGGGAACCGGCGCCTCCATGAACAAGAATGAGAGGACGGGAACTGGTCAATTGAGGAGAAGATTCCGAGCCTGCCGGTACATCGGATCTTTCATGCGATCCAGATCGGACCGCACGAACCCCAGCCCGGTGACACAGAGCTCGAAGTTGTCGGAGAGTTTTCGAAACAGAGGAAGCTCCTCCTTCGACGGGCCGTCAGCCATTCGCGCGACAATCCCGTAGGAGCGCTTTCCCGTTTTCATATAGTCCACGAGGAAGTCCTTGTGGTAGATCAATCCGGCCGTCTTGAGGCGGCGCAGATATTCTGGAAACAACCCCGCCATGAAGAGCGTGAAGTCACCAATGTGCTGATGCACATCCCGTTCGCGATCCATCGACTGGGCCTGGAGCAACACTTCCGACTCAAACAAGAGGTCCATCACCGTATCGACCGGTCTGCCTTGCTGGTTTTTTATTTTATAGAGTTGGTCTGTGTGGGTAAAGTCGACGAGAAGGTTGGAGACATAGCTGGTGACGTTGGGATCGGGCCACCCGAGATGTTCCGTGAAGCTTTTCTCGGTCAGGGCGCCGAACAACTGACGGAGCGGATGCCGTGGCGGAACTTGCGTTCTCATATCCACCTCTTACACATTCCGAACACGCCTGAAGCGTATTATAGCAGATATTACTCATAGCACCGATTTCGGCCCAATGATCCTTCTGTCGGTCTTCACGAAACAGACATGAGCATAGACCGGAACTAGTTTTGCGCCGCGGCTATCGAGCACAAAGGTCACCGGTCCGTCGTTCAGCAATTCGACCTGCATGTGCGCGGCGAACATACCCGTGTCCACGGGAGCACCTTGGTTTCGTAACCCTGCCACAACCTGCTTTCGCCCGTTTCCCTCGAGTCAGGCATCGGCAATAGCAACAGAAGGCTCATGAGTAGTAATGTGGGCTAGGACCGTTCCGGTCGAAGCTCAGCCAGGGTTCCTTCGAGCGTGAGCAGTTTCCGTTTTGTGGACAAGCCGCCCGAGAATCCCCCAAGCGACGTATCTTGCGCCACAATCCGATGGCAAGGAATCACGATCGGCATCGGATTCGCCCCCACGGCATTGCCAACGGCGCGGGCATACTGTCTTCCTCCTACGCGAAGCGCTACCCATTGATAAGATCGAAGCCGGCCGTAGGAGATACCGCGAAGGGTCCGCCAGACCTTCTGCTGAAAACTCGTCCCTCGTGAAAGGTCCAGCGGAAGATCGAAGGACCTGCGCATTCCGGCCAGATAGCCGGTCAATTGCGCCTGGGCCTCTCGCAGTCGTGGAGAAGCCCGGCTCTCCAGCAGCTCGGCTGAGGGCAATCCCAACTCTGACAGCACGGCCTGGCGAGACACCTTCGGCAACACCACTGCGTTAATCCCCTTCGTCGTTTCAGACAGACCCATCCAACCCCATGGAGTGGAAAAAACGCTGGCCGTGAATCGTATGGCGTCAGAGGTGAGGTGTTTGGGTGAAGATTGTCTCTTGCTCATCACATTAGTTTCCTCCTCGCTTCAGTTTCCGTCTGACCATTTCCCAGACCAGGGCGAGTTCCTCCGAGTGCAGCAAAGCATGGACGCCCAGATAACCGCCCACACTCAATCCAATGGCCACAACGAGCATGGCAGATTTTTCGATCCATTCACCGGGGTGAGTCCAAATCTGCGCTGCCGCTACCCACGCACAGATCACGCCCAAAGGGACGGATGCGGTCAACACTCGCAACAACGATCGCCCCACAGAGCCCCACTCCACGCCGCCCAACCGTCGGTTCAGTACTGCGATCAAGATGCCTCCATTGACCATTGCGGCAAGGGCAGTGGCCAAGGCCAGGCCGGCCGCGCCAAGAGACGACATCAGTAGGATCGAGAAGACGAGGTTGGCTGCAACAGCGATTGCCGCAGAGATGGCCGGCGTGCGCGTGTCTTGCAGTGAATAAAAGGCAGATACAATGATGCGGACGCCTCCAAAGGCCCAGAGGCCGGCGGAATAGCACAGTACCGCTGCCGCTGTCTCAGCCGTGTCGTGCGCCGTAAAGCTCCCGTGCTCGAAGAACAGATGGACGATCGGCTGACGCAAGAAGATCAGACCCAGCATCGCCGGAAGGATGATAAAGAGAATCATGCGAAGGCCGAATCCCAACGTTGTCCGCAATTCACCCAGCGCCCCACGCGCGGCTTGCGCCGAGAGTGTCGGTAAAATGGCTGTGGCCAGCGCCACGCCAAAAATCCCGAGCGGGAACTGAATCAACCGCATACCGTAGAAGAGATAGGTCGGCCCACCCGCGAAGAAGGAAGCCAGGATCGTGCTCACAGTAATGTTGATCTGGGTCACGGAGAGGCCAAGGAGCGACGGCACCATGAGCGCGCCAATCCGCCGCACGCCGGGGTGGCCCGGGGCGAACCGAAATCCGAACAACATGCCGCGCAGACGCAATCCAGGCAACTGCATGGCAAACTGCGCCGCGCCTCCCGCCACAACCCCAATGGCCACGCCTAGGATCGGCTCCGGCATCGTCGGCGACAAAAAGAGGGCGCAGCCGATGATAAAAATGTTAAAGAACACCGGTGAGAACGCCGGCGCGGCGAAGGCGCGCATGGAATTCAGGATGCCCATCGCCAGCGCAGCCAGGCTGATAAAGACCAGATAGGGGAACATGATCTGGGTGAGCAACGTCGTCATGCCCAGCTTCGCCGGATCGTCATGAAACCCCGGCGCGAGTAACCAGACGATCCCGGATGCGAGGATGATACCCAGAATCGTGATACCGGTCACGATTGTGAGCAGCGTGGTGAAGCCGGCGCTCGCCAGCTCCCAGGCGTCTCGTTTCGATTTAAGCGTCTGATATTCCGCGAAAACAGGAATGAAGGCGGAAGACATCGACCCTTCCGCAAATAATTCACGAAGTAAGTTGGGGATGCGATACGCCACGAAAAAGGCATCTGCTGCAGGCGTCGCGCCAAAAATCCTCGCCAACACCATGTCGCGGACGAAACCTAAAATCCGGCTGGAGAAGGTGGCCACGCCGATCAGGCCGGCCGCTTTAACCACCGAGCGAGTCTCGTCCTGCGTACTCGTTGGAGCTGGGGGCACGACAGTAGGATCGGGCATGAATCGGGATTCTAGCGCAACCACGCCGGGCAGTCTATCAAGCCGACGATTAACCCGCATTATTCATGAAGGTTCGTGGCGAAAGCGTGCAGACGCGAAGCGAGCCGGGCACTCGGAGCCATGAAGCCCTGAGGCATACTCGTGCAGTATGTCGAAGGGCTGAACGGCGAGACTGCCCGTCGGAGCCGCGTATCCGCGCTTACAGCAGAAGCTTCATGAATAATGCGGGTTAGGGCTCTCTGAATCAACGTGTCCGGCAACTCGTTGGGGTTGTCGCCGGAACTGGCAGGATGATCTGCGCTAAGGAGGACACGCACTTCGCAATCACCGCACAGATGACGCCGCTCGCTTGTCCGGATCGAATGCCGTCACTGGTCTGTTGACCAGTTCGTCACATGGAGAGCGAGCTGGTTCTTGAGATCACGGAAGTTCTGGTCGGCTTTCAGGTGAGGATAATTCTCCGCAAAGGCGATGCGGCGGCCCGTGGCTACTCGCCTTTTCGAATGCGCTGGTCTATAGCGTAGAGGGTCGATCATGCTATCATGTAATAATCGTTCTGATTCGGAGGTGAACCTGTCCGATGTCGCTTGAACCTTCATCACATTTGCCAGGCGGATTTCAGATCACGCACCGCACCCTCGGGATCTACCAGGGGAGTGCGATTGAACTGGCGTTTTGGTATCCCTCCTCTGGGATGCCTGAATATGGACTGTGCCGGTTTGCCACGAAGGAAAAGGCTGAATCATATCGTACGTATCTCTGTTCCCCTGCCTCCCCGGAGCCGCTCAATGAGCACGACCTCACTATTGAACCCTATGATCTCGCCGCACACCAGGAACTGATCGACAACCATCCGCTTCATTCTGCCTGGGAAACTCCAACGTAACGGGATACTGAAAAAGTCGCTCTTCTGGCCCTTTTAAGCATCCAATGGGGAAATTCCTGGTTACTCAAACAGGGACCATTGGATTCAGGCGAGCCATCATGCTTTTCCGCAGCCTGCTAGTCTTGTCGAACGCTGTTCCGTGGACGATAGGTATGGTGAGGCAGGGGATTCGCAGGCCTGTTCAGACAGCGACACCGACTTTGTCCGCAGATTTGTCCGGCTGATCCGGTATCTGGGCCTGGACAAAAGCAAGCAGACGCTTGTTCTCTTGCGCGGCGCGAAGGAACTTGAACGCGATGCCGCGAGCGCTCACAGATCGAACCATTCCGGCTACTTCAAGAGGAAGCTCAGCTTCGTCAAGCGACAATTGCAGATAGAAGATGTCGTCCATATGGACCTGTGTCTCGCTTTTGATGATACAGCCGCCCATCGAGAGGTCGAGCACCGTCCCTTCACCCCGAACCTTGCCCCCGGAAAATGAGAGATAGAGGCGCACGGGAATCCGGAGGTGTTCGCGGCGATCGACCGGATGCTGAGGATGGCTGAGCCCCAGGCGCGGCGCGAGAAAGCGATGGTTGCAGGAAGGGCACTGGAACGGCGAGACAAACACGAGCGCGGCCACATGTTCACGTGGAGACTGAGGACGGGCGCGAAAGACGCCGTCCTTCTGACATTGCGGACAGTTAAGCTGACGATGCATTGAAATAACATACTCCTGACTACCACTACCAGGCTGCATGCATGACGGCGCTAATGGGGCATGCTATCCACACCATCACATCAACCCTAACACCACACACGTTTCATCACCGTACTATAAAGGCCTTCCCCCTACAGTCAAGCTGATTACCATCTCGCGCAGAACTTGGAGATGCCACTTCTTTCTCTGCAGCTGAAGAAGACATCACACCCCTTTTGCCATTACGTATCTGATTTCCCGTCGGACTGAATCAACAAAATGTGATGTAGAATACTGCAACGGGCAACATCAGTTGTTGATAAATCCACCACATTGGCCCCTAGGCTGAGATCTTCAGACCATCGCGGAGCTTATGGCACTCGCTCGTCCCGCGATCCAACCCGTGGCCCAGGCCCATTGAAAGTTGAAACCACCGATACGGCCATCGCAATCGAGGATCTCTCCGACCAGATAGAGACCCGGCACCAGCTTCGACTCCATTGTCCTGAAATTGATCTCTTCTAATGGGATTCCCCCGGCAGTGACTTCGGCATAATTCCACCCTCGGTGCTGCTCCACCGGAAACTGGAATGCCGTGAGCACCTCGATCAGACGATCTCGATCCTTTCGAGGCAGTTGCGCGATCGCCTTCTGTGGATCACATCCGATATGAAGACAGAGTCCCTCGGCAAACCGTTCTGGAACTAGTTGTGCAAGCGTCTTTGCGAGAGAACGTCGAGGAGTGTCGGCCGCTTGGACCATGAACCATTGCCGCACCTGTTCTGGCGTCTGATCAGGAAGAAAGTTTCCGTACACAGCCACAGTGTCTTGTTGCTCCTGTGCCAGGCACCAAAAGCGGCTTGCGTCCATAACTACCGGCCCACTGATCCCGAAGTGGGTCCAGAGTAAACTCCCAGTCCGGCTGTCGACGTTGCGGCCCTTCACAATTGTGGTAAGTTTTGCCTCGTGCGAGAGACCGGAGAGGGTCTTGTGAAACATCGTGCTTTCGAGCACCAGCGGCACGAGCGCCGGGACAGTGGCCGTCACGTGATGGCCGAGTCGGCGGGCGAGGCCATATCCAAACCCGTCACTCCCTGACTTGGGAATCGATCGCCCTCCGGTCGCCAAAATGATTTTCCTTGCATGCAAGACTCCTAGCGAATGGTGAATCGCAAACCCATGGCCATGATCCATGGTGCGCTCGATATCATCCACGTGATGGTTCGTGCGAATCTCAACCCCAAGTTCACGACAACGTTCAGCCAGCGCGTGCAGGACGGTCCGAGCTTTGTCGGTCACCGGGAAGAGTTTCCCGGTATCCTCGCGCTTGAGCTCGACCCCTAACGAGGCAAACCACTTCTCAGTCTGATCAATGGAGAATGCTGCCAGCACGTTTTTGATGATCCTGCGATTGCCAAAGTAGTCGGTGGGGGTGACGACCTCGTGCGTAACATTGCAGCGGCCGCCACCGGAAACGAGTATCTTGGCGCCAATCGTTTTCACACCATCGAGTAGTACTATCTTCCAATAACCACCGCTCTTCGCGGCCGCCTCTGCTGCGAAAATCGAGGCAGCCAACCCTGCGGCACCCGCACCGACCACCGCAATATCATGCATGTTGTCATGTAAAGACATTAGAGAGTTTTAACTGACAGTTAACACCTTATTAATCTTGCAATGCTAGTATTCCTCGTGTGTGCAAGGGCGACTCGTCGGGGCTTGGATACATAAAAGCAGGAGGTGAGCACGATGACCTGTCAAAAATGCAAAGGATTGATGGTGAAAGAGTGGCGACCGGAGTTTTCGCAGGAAGCCGCAGTGCTCCGTTGTATCAATTGTGGGCTGGTCCTCGATCCGTTGATTGCGCAGAATCGCATGACCCTGTTGCATGCAAAGCAGCGGGTCCTGAATGCGGCGTAATGGTTCGTTCAAGCTTGTGATCCACTTCGGTCGATGTGAACGACTTACCGAACTGACCGAAGTGGCAGGTGTGGACGTTGCGCTCGTGATTAGACCGAAAACTCCGCCCATAAGAATGTGTGATCTGAGGGGTCTTTCGCTCGTCGCGGCTCGACGTCCACCTCAACCCTGACACAACACTCCGCCAACGAGGCCGTCGCCAAGATATGGTCGATGCGCCAACCCTTATTCGCTTCCAGCGAACCAGGCGCCCGGTAATCCCAGAATGTATACTGTTGTCGGCCAGGATAGAGTTTCACGAATACATCCTGAAATCCCCAAGCCAGCGTCTTCTCATACGCCTGCCGCACATCCTCATGATAGCAGACATGCTTAAGATGTTTTTCAGGACTGTGCACGTCGATCGGCCGCGGAGCGACATTCATGTCACCGCACCAAATAGCCGGTTTGTTCAGCGGCATATGCTTTTCAAAATAATTGCGGAGTCGATCGTACCAGCCAAGCTTGTATTGATACTTCGGTGAGTCGATCTCGAAGCCCTGCGGCACGTACGTATTAACGATGGGAATCCCCTTGATCACCACGCGCAAGAGCCGCGCGTCTTCCGATTCGCCTCCATCGTCAAACCCATACGCCACCGCCTCCGGCTTCTCCCGGCTCAATATCGCAACACCGTTGTACGACTTCATCCCCCGGTAGGTGATCTCGTATCCTGATTCCGCCAATGCCAACAGCGGAAACTCGCTGTCCTGGACTTTGGTTTCTTGAAGACAGAGTACATCGGGCTTCTGAGTGGCCAACCAGTCGAGCACGATCGGCAAACGTTTTCGGAGAGAATTGACGTTGAAGGTTGCGATTTTCATGAGAGCAAAACGAGCACTCAACCCGTTGCATCCTAGCAAATGATCCGCGGGGGAACAAGACGCGTGGTATCGTCGATGACGAAGTCGGTACGCAGGCGATTAGGGCCTTCATCGTGACTAATTGGCCGCGATGTTAGTTATGGTGAATCGAGCCCCGAAGAGGTTCTTCTACGTCCGGCCTCTACGCGAGAGTTCCCGACATAAAACGGCCTTCAGGAGGAAGACCTCCTGAAGGCCGGGCAATCTACTGACGCGATTACGAGCAGCTATGGTGTGACATCAAGAGAAGGAGCGGCTGGAACTGTCGCTTTCATGTCATGCTTCATCGACTGAGCGGAGCCTTTCTTCTCTCCAACCTTGGCTTTTGCCGTATGTTTTTGCGCCTTCACTTTGCCCTTTGTTTCATGGCTCTTCGCCTTCATCTTCTCCTTGTGCACCTTCGTCTGGCTCTTCATCTCTTTCTTATTTGCCTTCATATCACTCTTCATCGAATCTTTCTCAGTCTTCACCTCGTTTTTCATATTACCCATCTCGCCCATCATAGCCTCGTCAGCCAGAGCCAGCGAGCCGGTTCCAATCAGGGACAACGCCGCAAATCCGATGACAATCAACTTCTGCATTATTTGCCTCCTGGAATAGATAAATAGTGAGTAGCGATAGTTCCCTCCGTAAGTAAAAATAGCCTGCGCCCCTTTTTAAATCCTGTCAAGAATTACACTGGAAACTGTATCTAGGACATCCTCTGTCCGATGTGTTTCGCGCATGACTTGTCGATTGAGGGTGCCCTAGAAGGAGGCCCATCAAGCCACGGACAAGCTTCCTGCGAGAGGTGAGACGGATACAGGTGAAATACGATCGTGGCGGCGACAGCGAGGAACCCGCCCAATAGCGGAAGTTGCAAAGCTATTCGAATAACCGACCAAACGCTTCGACTGTGGTCTGGCCGCGTTGTAACCGAGAGGACGGCAGGATCGGTGTCTCGGAGGTCTGTATGAAAGAGCGGGTGCCGGTTAATGATGCGAGTGCCTAGCTGTGCTCAGTATTCTTACCGAGAATGAAGGGACCCTTGAACCGCTTCCGAAGCGTGTTGCAGCGAGTATGGTAACAGTGCATTTCAGCCTACTTGCCGGGAGTACGAAGCGGCTCCCTTTGTCGGAACCGCCTTCGCTCCGTGGATCGGTATAAATCTCACCGAGATTCTGTGTGTGGCCGTCGAGCGGGGCATGGCCAAATACCGCCGTGCCTAAATATCACTCGCAGCATTGATCCAGCAGAACCCTCAACGGTTCCATGCAGTGACCGTCGCGGAGCGGGTCCATGTGGATGGCTGGCGTGAGACTAATGCGACTCACGCCTCCGAAAGACCCTACCTCTCGATTGGGTGCCAGGTCTGTCGGGGATGTCAGAGCACCGAGGAAGGGAGCCCTTCGAGCGCAAGACAAACCCTGGAGGAACAAATCCCAAACAGATGACGTGCTTCTCTAAAATAGACAAGTCCCCTAGCCACTTACAGAACAAGTTGTGGGCTAGGTAAATAGGAGGTCGTGAAACTCGTTCATAAAGCCGTAATAGAGTGGGGCGAAATCTTTGAGGCTCTCGGGGCTGGTTTCTTTGAGTCGTTTGAAGAAGAGGACCTGTGTGCGAGAGTCGATCTGTTCCAGAAGCTGGCCCAATTGAGCCATGGTATAGCTACCGGTTGGGACACTGAGGACATAGTGCACGAGGCGTTCGACAAATTGCTGAGCCAGATACTCGCTGGCGAGGTAACCATCCGGGAGTTTTCCTGAAACCAGGAACTCATCGAAGGGTATGGCTTGTGCTGCAAATGGAACCGCTGGCTGCTGATGAGAGGTCACGCCGATGATACCCCAGCTTGTGACGTTTAATGTCCGTAGATCTGGCAACTCTACTGGACCTCCTGAAGCGCGTCAAGTGCGCAGAAGGAGCAGTCAAGGCCTGAGCCGAAAGACCGGTGAAGATTCAGGAAGCTTGGGTCAAACAGAGGGGCCGGAGTTCTTGAATGAACTCGACCCCCATGGTGAAGCCGATACGCGCTTCTCACTCCAGGCGTAACGGGGACGGGAAGGACCCGCGTCTCCGACTCGGTCGAGTGACTCACCGGATATGCGTGCATGGCAAGTCTGGTTCGATGCGTGCGCTCGGTAGCACGACACCGGCAACTTCTTCTACCAGTATATCCCTACACCACGCTCGCCCTGGTAGGTAGGATTAAGGTCGGGAGCTGACCGCGTACTCAGTGCGCCACCGTTCGACCTTGTCGAGTACCTGCTGCACGGTAATCCTGGGCATCCGGTCGTACCGGTTCTCCATCGACAGCGGATAGTCCTCACCTGGGTCGCCATATGCGTCGATCATGAGGTCCCGGAACTTACGGTAGGGGCCGACGCGCTTGGGGTTCGAGTAGCCTATAAGGCTCACCACCGGCCGATCGAGCGCGACAGTGATGTGGAGGGGCCCTGTGTCGGGAGTGAGGACGAGTGCTGCTCCGTCAATGATCCCGACGAGCCCGCGCAGTCCGCCCTCCCCGAGCGCACTGTAGGGTTTCGCTCGTGTTCGCGCAAGAATCACCCCCTCAGCGTGCACTTCGCGTGATGAGCGCGCACCCACCAGAACCGGTTGTAGGCTGAACTCGTGATAGAGGGCGTCGCTCACCTCTGCCCACCGCTCCGGAAGCCAATCCTTCTGCGGCTTGCTTGTCGCCACTACAATCGGGGCGATCGGGCGCTCGAATCGCGCAAGAAAGTCGCGTTGCCACTCCCGCTCAGCCTCGTTCCAGGGACCCAGTCCCCAGTGCACCGGTTTGTGCGGCACCTCCAGCCACTCGAGAAACTCGAAGTATTGCTCCTGCACGTGACGACGCGGCCCAGCCGGGATGCGATGCGTAGTGAACAACCAATTGAGGTCACGCGCGCGTGCGCGGTCGAAGCCGAGCTTCATTGGCGCGCACGTGAACGACGTAACAAGCCCTGCCTTGAACGAGACCTGGAGGTTGATCACAAGATCGAAAGGGAGCGATTGTAATGTGCGACGGATTTCTGCGAATCCGCGCCATCCCCTCGAACGGTCGAAAAGTATAACTTCGTCTAGGTCGGGATGATTACGCACCAGTGTAGCTGGTCCCGGCTGCAACACCCATGTCACGTGCATCGTGGGGTGATGCCGCTTGAGCGCGGTCAGTACCGGAAGCACATGGACTGCATCCCCGATGGCGGACATCATCACGATGCAGACTCGATCCATCTTCACTCGGCTCACGCGCCGGCCTCCACGAGCTCTGCCAAGCGGGATAGCTGCACGTCGCTGATCGCGAGAGCGTTGCGCTCTCGGTGTTTCCGGAGCGAACGGTCGAGCCGAGCGAGATTCTCCGCACCAACCGCGGGATCGTTCGCACGCTTCAACCGCACGCGGTCCACGTCGAGCACCCATGCGCGCCACTGACCGGCACACCTAGAAACATAGAGGTTCTTGGCATTTAAATCCGCGTGCTGAGCGCCGGCTGCCCGAAGGTTACGGAGGAGCACGCTGACCGCTACGAGCAAGGCGGTGCGCTCCTCCGCCTTGCCGGCCTGCCACGCCACTGGAAAGTCGGCTCCCTCTGGCAATCGTTGCGTCATCACATCACAGCGGCAGAACCCACGACCGGCCGGATAGAGTGCGTAGGCCACGACATCTGGCGTTGGCACCCCCGCTTCTTGCAGGCGAAGTGAGACCTCAAGCTCCCACGGAGCGCGCCCAGGCCAGACGTATCTATCGCCGCGGACGGCGGCCAGTACACCCCCATGCCACGCGTGGCGCACGACAACATCCAGAGTGGAGCCCGGCAGCCGAACGCCCCACGCTGTTGCGCGCCCCTGGAACGCGGTAGCACCCGGTTCCAACGCAGCCCACGCGTGTAGCGAGGACGCTGTAGAAAGAACTGTGCGCACGCCTACGACCGCCAGGCTGCGCGCAACGACGATCGCGTCGCCGATGGTGAGTCGCTCGTACCCTGTAGGTGCAACGACGTCCGTTCGAGTCACCGTTTGACGCGAAAGACCGGGAGCGCCTGGCCCTTTCCCTTGAGTTCAATTAATGGCAGTGGTTTGAGCGGGGACAAAAAACCGAGCGCTGAACGGAAAGGCGCCGAAAGGAGTATTTCGCCCTTGTCCTCCGCGCCGCAGAGGCTGATCAAGACATTTACCGGGTCGCCGATAATCGTGGACTCAATACGGTGATCGCTCTTGATCTCCTGATAAAGGTCTGCCCTATAGGATTGGGTAGTCACCCCGTTCAAAAGCTCGACCCCAAGATCGCGTTGGGAGACGTTTGTGACACCACCCTGAGCCAGAAATCCCGTCAACGAGGGGAGACTCAGATAGGGTTGTGACAGATGCCACGTTGGAGGAAAAAACAATGAAATTTTCATGCTGATTCACCAGCAACTGGGGGGCAATACGGTGAATTCTCAATGAATTTAAACTTTTTTATACACCCCGATCTCGGCCGAATGCAACAACTCGAAGATCCTCTTCTCCAGTGGTGCCGCCTTACCCTAACAGCACCCTGTGTGACCGAATTTTTGAAGCTTCACACCGACCAGATTCGCCGGTTTGACTCGAACGCTGAGAGAGGATATCAGTCCTTTGTTTGATGGAGAGAATAATTTCATGTCGTGAAGAAAGTATGGCGAGGGGCGAACTATTAGCCCGAAGTCTTCTCCCGTCATCTTCATTGCAACTTGGTGGATGGTCTACCTTTGATGTAGGCCCCCTTTCGAGATCCCGCAAGCGAAATGCATTACATTGGATGAGAACACAAAGGGCAGGGCGTTCGGGGGAACGCCCTGCCCTTCGATGGATGCGCCGGATCGCGGCGTTAGAGCCAGGTGACGCGCTCGGCGGGCCGAATGTAGATCGGCTCCTCGACCTGAATCCGCGCCACTTCCTTCCCCGACTTGTTGAAGCCCAGCACGGTATCGTTGTACATCTCGAACCGTTTCCCGTGGATCTGGGTCTCGAACACCTTGGGGCCCGGAATGACGTCGTACCGGAAGATGATCTGCTGACTGGCCCGCCAGAGTTGCAGCACCGCGAGCAGTTCCCGGCTGGGCACCAGATACTTCTCAATGGCGTTATCGACCCCGGGGCCGAACATCTGCCGCGCATAGCCGCGCGGGCTATGCCGCGGGGGGATGTAGAAGCCATTGGGCTCCGTCCCCCACTGCGGGTAGAGCGGCAAGGCCACCTGCTCCACACGAATCGCGTAGTAGAGCGGATGCCAGCGATCCTCGGCCCACAGGCCGTCGTCCCCGATCCGCATCAGGCTCTGCATCCGGATCTTCCCCACGCAGGCCGCCATACAGCGCGTTTCCATCGGCTCGCCCCCGGTCAAGGGGTCTTTGCCTTCGATCCGCGGATAGCAGGCAATACACTTCTCAGAGACGCGCGTGGTGCCCCGATACATGGGCTTCTTATACGGGCACTGCTCCACACACTTCTTATACCCCCGGCAGCGGTTTTGATCGATCAGCACGATGCCGTCCTCCGGGCGCTTGTAGATCGCCTTGCGCGGGCAGGCGGCCAAGCAGCCGGGATAGGTACAGTGGTTACAGATCCGCTGCAGATAGAAGAAGAAGGTCTCGTGCTCCGGCAGACTGCTCCCCGTCATCTTCCAGGGTTCATCCCGTGAGAAGCCGGTCTTGTCGATGCCTTCCACGAGGGCCCGCATCGAGGTGGCCGTATCCTCATAGATGTTCACGAACCGCCATTCCTGGTCTGTCGGAATGTAGCCGATTGCCGCCTGGCCCACCTTGGCCCCCGCGTCGAAAATGGTCATCCCTTCGAACACTCCGTAGGGCGCATGGTGTTTCCGTCCCACCCGGACGTTCCACACCTGCCCGCCCGGATTCACTTGCTCGATGAGCTGGGTGATCTTCACGTCGTAGAACTGCGGGTACCCGCCGTAGGGCTTGGTCTCCACGTTGTTCCACCACATGTACTCCTGCCCCTTCGAGAAGAGCCAGGTCGACTTATCCGCCATCGAACAGGTTTGACAGGCCAAACACCGGTTGATGTTGAAGACAAAGGCAAACTGCCACTTCGGATGCCGCTCCTCGTAGGGATACAGCATCTTTCGTCCCAGCTGCCAGTTATAGACTTCAGGCATTGCGTCCTCCTCGTGCCACGTTACGCGTTCGTCGTGCGGGTCGGGGGGCGACGCCCCCCGATACACGGCGTTACACTTTGATCTTGATGTGTTCGCCTTTCAGCCATTTGATCATGAATTCATTCTCTTGGCCCGGCGTAAACCCGGTCCGCACCGGTTCCCAGGGTCCACGGGCCCCGATCCCGCCGTCTTCGGCCTTCGTGATCCGGATCAAGCACTCTTTGGGCACCGTGTTGATCGCATGGTGATCGACCTGATAGCCCCACTTGAACTTCCAGGCGATCGCGTGCTTGCCCGGCAAGCTGTCGGTCTGGTGCATCGGCATCAACCAGTTCCGGGTAAAGGACTGCTGCGCCCCGTACCGGAAGTTGGATTGATAGCCCGTATCCACCGCAATGGCGCGTCCGTCCGGCCGCGTCTCGTGGCCCTTGACGGACTTGGGGGTCGACACGTACGGGGCGTGCTTCGCCATCGTCACGTGGTACGGATAGGCCGGATTGTACTTGGCCCGGATCATGAGCCGCGCGACCTTGTAGTACGGATCACTCGGCTTCCAGCCCCGATAGGGCCGGTCCACCGGGTTCCCGTCCACATACACATAGTCGCCGTCGTTGATGCCCCGGTCTTTCGCCGCCTGCGGGTTGATGTGCAACTGGTGCTCCCCGACCCCCGGGGTCCGTTTGTCCATCCGATACGGATCCCCGAAGTTCGACTCGTAGATCTGCACCCAGTCGTTCACCGACCATTGGCTATGCACCCGGTGCCGGGTCTTCGGCGTCACGCAGTAGAACTGATAGCCCTTCTCCCACAAGGGGTTGGCATGCCGCTTGATCTCCTGCCACGGCAGCTTGATGTTCCGCACCGTCTTATCGTCATGGTGCTGCGCCGTGATCGGAATCCCGTAGTCGTCCGGCCGCACATAGGGATTGCTCGTCATGATGGCGTTCGGGAGGTACGGCGTCGCTTCGGTCCCTTCGCGGTGCGAAATAAAGTTCTCCCCGTATTCGATCGCCTCCGGCTCCGTGCGATAATTCTCGTACCGCCCGGTCCGCGTCCACATGGGCTTCGATTCGTTCGTCTCCTCCCAGAACGGCGTGCGCGGGTAGGTCCGCACCATCACCATCCAGCCCTTCTCCGACTTCAGCATCACATCGGCGCTATAGCCGTAGAACGTGCTCGACGCATCGAGCATCCGCTGCGCATACACGTCCACCCGGTTCTCATAGACGAACTTGAAGTAGTCGCGCATCCGCTTGTCGCCGGTCATGTCCGACAACTTGGCGGCCACCCCGGCAAAGGTATCCAGATCGTTTCGGGTGTCGTAGAGCGGCCGGATGCCTCCCTTCCAGATCTGCACCCAGGGATTGGAGACGGTGATCGTCATTTCGGGATAGGTGAACTCCATCCAGGAGTTCGCGGCAAAGGCGATGTCGTTATGGTTCACGTCCGAGGTCATTTCGATGTCCTGGCAGATCAGGGTCTCGATGTTCGGATCGACGTTCCGGACCATGTCGTAGTGGTGCTTGGCGTTGTTGAGCACGTTCACGTTGACCACCCAGCGGAACTTGCTCGGGGTCGGCATGTGCGTCTTGCCCGTAAACACCTTGCGGCCATACTTGGGCGTACTCACGATCAGGGCGGTGTCGCCATGATTCCAGTAGCCCACCTCCTCGCCGTAGTAGTACGAATTGGTCTTGATCTCCTTGCCGTGCGCATTCGGATCGAGCGTGATGTTGAACGGATCCTCACCCGTATGTACCGCCAGACCCGCCCCGGACCACGGCGTCGCCGTCCAACAGCCGGCCTTGTAGTTGCCGGCCCAGGTATGTTGCCCGGTCCCGAACTTGCCCACGTTGCCCGTGATGATCAGCACCATCGCCGCCCCACGCGCATTCACAGTTTGATGGAAGTAATGACAGGTCCCTTCGCCGTTATGAATGGCGGCGGGCTTGATCGAGCCGGAATCCCGCGCCCAGCGGACGAGGAGGTCTTTTGGCGTCCGGCAAATCTGATGACAGGTGTCCAGATCGTAGTCCTGGAAGTGCACCAAGTACAGCTGCCACACCGGCATCGCATCGACTTCTCGCCCATTGAGCAGCTTCACCCGGTAGGTCCCCGTGAGCGCCGCGTCAATCCCGCTCGTCTGATAGTGCCACCCTACCTGCTCCCGATGCAGTGGCACCGCCTGCTTCTTGTTCAGGTCCCACACCATCATCCCCCCGAGCCGTTCCACCTGCGCCGGCTTCAGCGACTGCACTCGCCCCGAGTAGCTCTTGGAGAAGTCGGGGAACTGATAGTCCGTCACCACGTCGCGCGGATCCAAGAACTGCAAGGTATCCGTCCGCACCAGCACCGGGGAATCGGTAAAGCTCTTCAGGAAGTCCACGTCGTGCATATTCTCATCGACAATGATCTTCATGGCCCCGAGGAAGATCGCGCCATCGGACGCCGGCCGCAGCGGCATCCAGTAGTCCGCCCGATAGGCCGTCGGGTTATATTCCGGCGTAATCACCACCACCCGGGCGCCTCGCTCGATACACTCGAGCTTCCAGTGCGCTTCCGGCATCTTGTTCTCCACGAAGTTCTTGCCCCAGCTCGTGTTCAGCTTGGAGAAGCGCATGTCGGAGAGGTCGATGTCGGATCCTTGGGCCCCGCACCACCAGGGATGCGCCGGATTCTGATCGCCATGCCAGGTATAGTTCGACCAGTAGCGGCCGCCTTGCGCCTGCTCCGGACTCACCTTGCGAATCCAGGTATCCAGAAGCGCATTGACGCCCCCGTTCATCCGGGTGTTGCCCATCTTGCCGATGATCCCCAGGACCGGCATCCCCGCTCGGTGCTTAAAGCATCGCGTGCCTGCCCCCTTCATCATCTCGATCATTTCCGGCGCATAGCCCTGCTCTCGCAGCCGCCGGGCCCCGGCTTCGCCGCTGTACCGCGTGGCAATGATGATCATCGCCTTCGCCGCATACGTGAACGCCGTATCCCACGACACCCGCAGCATGTCGTCCAGGAACCGGCTGTCGAACTTATACTTACGCTTCGTCTCCGACGTAAGCTCCGGCGAGCCCGCATCCATCCATTCCTTCCACCCCTTGCGCATCAACGGACCCTTTAACCGATAGGGGCCGTACACCCGCCGGTGGAACGTGAACCCCTTCAAGCACATACGCGGATTGTGCGCAAACGTCCCGCGGTTGCCGTAGAGGTCTTCATACGTCTGGTGATCGTAATTCTGCTCAACCCGCATCACCACGCCGTTGCGCACGAAGGCCCGCACCCGGCAGGCGTGCGTGTCGTTCGGCGAACACACCCACGTAAACGACGAATCGTACCGATACTGGTCGTGATAGACCCGCTCCCAGGACCGGTCGGGATAGTCCCCCAAGGGGTTCCCGACTTCGATCACCGGCTGGAGCGCCGTCAACGCCAGCACCTGGTCCGCCACCGCCACCGCCGCGACGGTCCCGGCTGTGACTTTTAAAAACTGCCGCCGTGACAAAAACATGGATCCCACCTCCCCACGGTTGAGGGCTTGGCTCAAGCCCACGCGACGTCTCTCGCTTAACCTATAATCATCCAGCGAAAACTCTGACCCTTCTCTTACCCAAAGAGCTGCCCACTCAGCAGGACGAATTGCACAAGCCCATCGGCTGATAAGTCACAACTACTGTCGTTTGTATTGAATTTCTATGCATCACGGTCTCTCCATGTACGCAAAATGCGCACCAAATTCAATAGATCTAATGTAGTTAGGTGACGTGTAATAAGTGATTGAATGGTAAGATGTAAAATGCGTTGACGATGATGATTGAACATGATTGGTATTATGTGTCGCTGAGTACCTGCTGTATCACTCGGTAAACGCTCATCCGATTTCAAGACTCAAACGCTCACTAAATCAATAGTTTGACTGGAATATTCTCTGGTTACTTTTTGGTAGCACTTCTGAATCGTTGAAACGAAGGTAACAAAAGGTAACAAGATGACAATGATAAGTGTGGCCTGCCAGATCGCTTGACAGCTTCGTTCCTGCATCAGTAGAATCCCACCCCTCTGACGGGTTGTGATCGAGCGGGAATAGCTCAGTGGTAGAGCATCGCCTTGCCAAGGCGAGGGTCGCGGGTTCAAATCCCGTTTCCCGCTCCAGTTTTTTCATCGACTTCTGTATTACCTGTCCTGTGGAGTTTCCCTCACTCCCGGTTCCAACCAGTGCGAGGTCTTCAATCGCCTGCCACAAATGCGCGGGCGAGAGATGCGCATAGCGATCCAGCATGCGCGGAAACTTCCAGCCACCCAACGCCCTCGACGTGCGATCGTTCGCGCCGCAGGCGTGCTTCATGAGCAGCGATTGCATCACAGAATTCATCGACACACGTCGCCGCTCTCCCACTTTCGTTTCGTGAATCGTGAGCACGCCCACGGTCCAATCGATATCCGCCCATCGGAGATGCAACAGTTCACCTTGCCGCTAACTGGTGTGAAGTGCCGTTGCACAATCGGATGAAAGCGCGCGGGCAGTGACGCGAGCAAGTGCCCTTCCTGTGACTCCGTGAAAGAGCGCACCAGGATGTTGTTCGGCTTGGGCGTCTGGGCGAGCACGGCAGGATTCTCCTGCAGCAAACCGAGGCGCTTCCCCCGATATTGAACACGGCTTTCAACACCGTCAAATTGCTGGCGCTTGGCCTGGAGATCCGCCAGAACCCGTTGAATCTGTCGCGCGGTAATCGTATTGGCATCCTGCATCCTGGCTCCCCGAACGCCGTTCTCCAGTGCGAGAGACGCGTGCGATCATCGTCAGGCCGTCGGAGCCGCGCCTCCACAATCGCGTGATAGTCCTCCGCCAATGACTTGAACGACACCGCTTTCTGTTTCTCGAATATTTTTCCCTCCCGCTATTCGCCCTTCAGTCGTCCATACAAAGCTTTGGCTGGCGTCTTTCTTATTGTCGCAGCCAGCGCTCTTACCCTTGCAGATACAGCCGGGTCCACCAGGCTCCGTCCTTAAATGTCACGCTGCGATCTCGACCATTCTGTCGTGCCATGCGTCACCATCCTTTCAATTCGCGGTCTGTAGATCGTGCGTCAAGGCCGGAACACGACTGGGCCTTGCACCACGGTGGAATTTCAGCGATCTGGTCAAAATTGCTCAGACCGTAAGACTTTGGAGGGCGTATCGTATGCATCCATACCTAACCGAGGAGGCGCATATGTTCTCGACTGCCAAAGTTATCGGTGTTTTGTCGTGTGGTGTGGTGCTGTGCCTCGGACTGACCCAAGCGGCACACGCCGCTGATGAGGAGAAGGGAGCGAACCGCCTTGCGCAAGCCAAGGTGATCAAGGGGGATCTCGTGCGCGTCGATTATGGGGACTATATCGTTAAAGACAAGGATGGCCAGGAAGTCCGTCTGCATATGACTCCTAAGACCCAGACGTTGGGACAACTCAAAAAGGGTGATCGTATTGAGGCGAAGGTGGACGAGCAGGATAACGCGCTGTCGATTCGATCACTCCCCTGAGCCACGGGTTTTTCTCAAAGATAAAAACTTCCAGTGCGGTGGCCCGCCCTGCCAAACTCGAACCGACTTGCCGATGGCCCTCGAATGAGCCTTAGTGAGCTGCCCTTCCGAATCTCCGTCGGCATGTGGTTGGATTTTTTGCATTGAGAGAAAAGGGAATCGTACAGGTCCTGCAATTCGCCCATGAACGACTCTGGCTTATGATCAAACCCTCAAGTGTGGTGGCTCTGTCCTCAGCTCAAGCAAGAGCTTCAACTAGTTCAGCAGCGGATCGGCCTAGGGCTTACTTAAAGACCATGTGGCGTGGTTGTGGCCCTAGCCGTCTGCATAGGACCGAGACTATGCAGCGAGGGACAATAGATAGTAGGGCCGTTAACGGACCACGCGTGTAAGGGATTGTAACCGTCCCACCTGTTCAGCTGCGCGAGAAAGTTCGTCCAGGGTGAGCGGGGTTCGACTAAATCGCCCCCGATGGTAGAGGGTGATCACATCAGCTACTATCGGACCGGCCGATTTCCATTCTTGTTCAACCAGTCTGGCAAATTCACTGGCTGTAGAAGTTGGAGGCTTGTTGACTCCGTGTTTTTCCACCGTGCGGACCATGCGAGCATAGAGCTGGACAATCGCAAGCTGCTGGTGCGATGTCGGAAGATGAAGATGGATGGTGGCCCAGAGCCCTATCCGATCCCGAAGCATGAGGAGAAGTACGGCTAGGCCAACCACGATCACTCCCGTGACCAGTCCCAGCATGCCAGGATGGAACGTTCGAGCCATGCGAGCCAGACGGCTGAGTACCTGGCTTACCGGGGCACTCAGCAACGAAACCCATCGACTCACGCTTTCACGCAATGCGTCGCTGCCTTCTCGTACTCCATGAACGACTGCCAATTGATCCTTCGCGCTATAGTGGACGAACAGGCGATCCCACTGTAGCCGAACAGATTCCCCGAGTTGGCTGAGTGGCTCCCAGCGAGAAGTGGCCACTGCTGCGCTGACGGCGGGAGTGGGATCCATAGTGATCCAGCCAGAGTGAGGAAAGTAGACCTCAACCCAGGCATGGGCATCCCGCTGGCGTACGGTGAAATAACTCCCGTATTCATTCCATTCTGTGGCCAGGAACCCTGTCACAAGTCGAGCAGGAATGCCTACAGTTCGCAACATCACAACCATGGCGGTCGCGTAATGTTCACAGTAGCCTGCTTTTCGCGTAAAAAGAAATTCCTCGAGCGGATGACTGAGCGTGGTCGTATCGGCTTCAAGGCTGTAGCGATAATTCTCCAAGAGGTGTTGCTGGATCGCCAGCGTTCGCCCAAATGGGGTCGTGGCCTGTTGACTGACACGATGCGCCAAGTCTGCGACCTGCTGTGATTCCACGGGAACCTGAAGATAACGGGAACGGATCGAATCTGGATAGACCAGGATCGACGCGATTTGTTCGTCCGCGACGAGGTGTGGAGCTTGAGAGGTGACGGAGTATCGGATGCGGGAAGAAGGAGGAAATGGCAAATGGAGCCCGCTCATGGCATCGGCTTGTACAGTGAGAAACTCGCCGCTCACAAATTCCGCGAATGGGGCGGCAAACAGTACTGCGGTGTCGAGCGTTTCGAGCAGGATGTCTTGGCGAATTGGTATGGACTGGTTGTCCAGAAGTCGGCTACCCGCTGGGCGAGCGAGAAATGTTCCATCAGCCGCGAGATTCAACGAACGCCGACGGGTTCCGCTGTGACTCCATGATCGTCCATTGTACTGATCGTATGCGAGGCCTCTCAAATAGAGGCGATCTTTTTCAACAGGGGAATGGTCCGGCAGTTCAATCCGCATGACAATATGAGGGTCTTGTTTAACTGACCCGATCGTCCCGAGGTCAACTCGATCGGAAAACCCCGTCGTTCGCAGCGCGTCCCCACTCGTCTTCTGCAATACGCCCGCACCGATGCGAGGGATGAGAAAGAAAATCACGAGCGTCAGAGTAATCGTCAGAACGGCGGTGCCGTTCGTCAACCAAAAGAATCGGTGAGTGATGCGGCCTGGGGATGTCGTGAGACAGGCCGCCATGCTTGAGGGTGCGACGACGGCAGGGGTTTCGCCCGTTTCTTGGGTCACGTGATACAGCAAGAGTGTCCAGACAGCCGCGAGCAGATACAACAGAAACACCGGGACATACCAGGCATCGGTCGTCAGCGCTGCGGCAGCCAGGATTGCCATAAGACTAATCGCGTAGAGATGTCGGTAGTCACGCCGCTGTTGAAGTGTGAGTAGCTTGATGTCCAGCAGCACGACCAAAAAGTGGATGCCTGCCGGAAGAAGGTCTCGTGATACCACTGTAAGATCGATCAGCAATATGACAAAGGACCCGATCAAGAGGACATTCCACAGGGTTGGCGAGACCGTGACCTGTGCCATTGCCCGTCGGATGAAAAGGACCCCTCCTGTGTGAAGCAGCGAGATCATGAGGATGATCGCTGTGGGGAGGGCGAGCCAGAGCGGGACGCTCTGCGAAAGCACGAGTCCGCTAAACGCTGTGGCGGCGAGGAGGACGGAGCTGAGGACAAAGGCCTGCTCAAAAGGCATGTGTCAACTCTTCGAGTTGCGTGGCATGGAGCACCCGATCAGCGTGCACCGCGCTTGTGAGTATTGTCTGGTCCGACCAGGGTACGACCGCCACAGTATAGCCCCGCTCGCCTTCGTGGGTGGGGGGAGAATGCTCGCCGTGATGGCCGACACCACCGGTTTCAGGTGACTGCCGTTCGCACAATGCCAACAAACGCAGCATCGCCAAGAGATGAGCGGATCCCGACCCGAGTCCTGAGTCTTCTGTCCCTACGATGAGTCGTACTGGGTAGGCCCGCTCCGTCAGTTGCCAGAGCAGTGATGCCACGAACGTCACGCTTCGTTCAAAGAGAAGTTCGCGTTCTTCGGGAGCCACGACTGAGAGAACGACGGTGATTCGTCGTTGATCCTCCGCTTCAGTTTCCCGCACAATCAACTGAGACGTGCGGGCAGTGGTCATCCAATGGATGGCTCGCGAATCATCTCCTGGCTGATACAGACGGAGGTTGTACAGTTGCGCCCCGTGTCCTCGTCGTGGGAGGGATTCTCCTTGTCCTTCGCTGACCAATTCATCCACAAATCGCAACGTGAGCGCCTTGATAGGAGGACTGACGAGCAGATGCGCTTCTGTAGAGTAGCGCCCTTTCTTGAGGAACAGCCCAAAAGGAAATAGCGTCTGCGCCCCGATGCCTTCAAACCGAATCCAGCCTCGTTTTGTGGCAAGGAGTGGATAGGACAGGAGCACGGAACTCTGCGGAGGCAGGAGGTGAATCGCGAGACCTCGGTCGACATCTTGGCCATCGACGACATCGAGTAGACGTAAGGAAAAGCTGGGCAGATGCCGGTTCCTGTTGGTGACCGAGAGGGTGAGCGTGGTCGGCTCGTTGGCCATGATGAGATCGGGCACATGACGATGAAATTCCAATCGCCGAAGACAGTGCTCCGAGAGTAATCCAGAGATCACGATGAGGCTGAGCATCATCGCGAGGAGTAAGTAAAACAGATTGTTGCCGGTGTTAATGGCGGCGAGCCCGATTCCGAATGTGAAGAGGAGAAACCTCGTTCCTTCAGACGTGAGACGAATCGACCGCCGCCGGGACAGGCCTCGGACGAAGGAAACGGCTGGGGAAGCACGGAGATTGAGGAGTGCGGACTTCACGCGCGTAGCTCATCCAGTTGGTTGGGGCATCCATCCGTGACCGGCTAGACAGGAACGGGAACCGTCTCGACGATGTCGATCACCATACGCTCCGCCTGCTCGAAACTCTGTGTCCGCATGCCATGGGTCCGGTTCAGCATGACGCGATGGGACAGCACGATCGGCGCCAGTTCTTTGATGTCGTCGGGAAGGCAATAGTCACGTCCGCGGACGACCGCCAATGCCTTGGCTGCCTTGCTCAATCCCAGTGCTCCGCGTGTGCTGACTCCCAGGGATAAGAGCTCGCTTTGCCGAGTCGCTTGCACGATCGCGAGCAGATAGTCCGTCACGCTCTCTTCCATGTGGACCTGATCCACGCGGGCCTGCAACGCGAGTACTTCGCTGGCCGACAGCACCGCGTCGAGTGTTTCAGCGGGACGCAACGAAGGCGGACGGTCGAGCACTTTCCTTTCTTCCTCGAGCGTGGGATAGCCAATACAGAGGCGCATCAGAAACCGGTCGAGTTGGGATTCAGGAAGGGGGAACGTCCCGTGATATTCTGCAGGGTTCTGCGTGGCGATGACCATAAAAGGCTGCTCAAGTGGATGCGTCTGATTATCGACGGAAATCTGTGCTTCGCTCATCGCTTCCAGGAGACTGCTCTGGGTCTTCGGCGTGGTGCGATTGATCTCGTCAGCCAGCACGACGTTGGCGAAGATCGGACCCGGTATGAACTCAAACCCCTGTTTTTGCCGGTTAAACATGGAAACCCCGACGATATCGGAAGGCAAGAGATCGCTGGTGAATTGAATCCGCTTGAATGAACAGTCAAGCGATCGAGCCAAGCTGTGCGCCAATGTAGTCTTGCCGACGCCAGGAACATCTTCGAGTAAAAGATGGCCACGAGCCAGAAGGCAGACCACCGCCATCTCAATAACGTGGGTCTTCCCCTTGATAATCAGCGCAATATTATCCTGGATCGACCGGATGGTGTGAGCTGAACTCATGTTGGGATTAGTGGTCCTGGTAGTTCAGGAATATCTGGTGATCTGACACGTTCGAAGTCTAACAAAGGGTCTGTGGATGGTCAATTTTCGCGTGAGTTCTTGCATCGATCAGTCTGAAGAGGGCGACCCGTAGGGGTTTGCGCCGGTGGAGCTGTTCCAGTTCGAGTCTATTCCGGCACGAGGATCAGCATCCATGGAGGGCTTTCTTCGATCATGTCAGAAAAGCGTCGGGCAGTACTGCTGGCGGGAACTCCTGGGAAGACGGCTCCACGGCGAATCTGAACGGACCGGAAACGATAGGACGGATCCTGCGTCGGGAGAAGGGGAAGGACGTGTGGAATCTGTCTGCGTAATGGGCCGCAGTCTGACAGGTTCAGGGTCTCACCGAGCGCAAGGCGCGAGAGCCGCTCGAAGATCTCGCCGAATATCGTTGGGAGATTGTCTGATGTGAATGGCTGATTGCCTGGTCGATAGCGGACATCGTCGAGGAGTTGTGCCAGAATTTCCCAGAAGACCTGGGTATCGACGGCTCCTAAAACGCAGAGGAAACCTCGGAGCGCCAGTAGGTCGAGCAGGGCGAGGGGGCCTCGAATATCGAACTTCCATGGTGGAAAGAGGAGTGCGCGATCCCCGTGCTGGACCTCCAGTGCCGGCTCGCCGGAAAAGTGGATCTGTCGAAATGCACCTTTGCTCCGATGGAGCTCTTGAGTGATGATCTGATCAGACAATCGAGTCGGTTCGTAGGCAAACGTAGGTGTCGCGGGGGCCCAGCAGGTCGCAATTGTATATCGGGCTGCGAGCTTCCCAACTTGGTCGAGATTGCCCAGGTCGAACATGTCCTGGTTTCCGTAGAAGTGAAACGAGAGCCCGGTCCGAGATCGCAGGCCGTTGAGTCGCTCCCTTTCCGGATGGAGTGGACCACCCAGCTTTGAGCCTGGCTGAAGCCGATCGAGACTATGAAGAATCAACTCACGCTGTTGCTGTTGAAGGGGGGCCACGTATTGCTCGACCAGTTCCGTGGCAAACGAGAGATCGCCGGTTCCCAAATCGAGTAGGGAGGCCACATCCACATCGAGCAGCAGGTCAAAGGGATTAAAGTGAGAATGCGTGAACGACTCAATCTCTTCGCTTCGCAGGGAGGTCACCGGCCACTGGGACACCGAACCCTCAACGATGCCGAACCACACACAGAGGGCTCGCACAGCTTTTGTCGGCGGGAGCCCTGTGAGTTCTTTGAGTCGGGGACCGGGGAGATCTTGAATTCGTGCGGCTTCTGAGTTCCCCAACGCCAGGGTGATCGCATCTCGGATGATGACGGGAAGATCGATGCGGCGGGCTTCTTCGATCAACCGTTTCAACGTCGCAGTGAGCTGCGTTGACTCAACAAGTTTGCGTGAGGCCTCCCATTCCTTGTCGCGTTCCTGCAAGAGCTGGGTGACCTGTGAACGAAAGTCTGCAAGGATCTGTGCGGTAGAATTCATGAGTCGGTTGATGCGAGGTGCGCAATCGTGGATCTGTCGACGTCAGTTGGTGAATGTATGGCAGCATAACGACCTGGTCCATGAGCGTCAAGGTTGGCGTCTTGCCCATCCCGAGAAACCTGTGTTAGGTAGAAGCTATGTGCGAGACACCAGCGATGTTCGCTACACGAGCCATCTTCGTCACATTCAAGGCGCTGGTGATTGTTGGGGCATTGTGGTTCACCGTCGCCTGCACGAGTGGAGTGGGCGCCAGATCCTCTGCCGCCTCACAGGATGGGCATCATGCGCTGTTCAAGGAGTGGCAGATCATTGATACGGCGACGGGCCAACCAGTTTCTCTCGACCAGTGGACGGTGTTGTTGCTTCAGCAAGAGATTATTTATCTAGGGGAGGAACATCACAATCGGTTTCATATCGATGCGGCGCTGACGGTGCTGCAGAGGCTGAAGGCAGAAGGACGTACGCCGGCCTTGGCCATGGAAATGTTTGGCTGGGACGGCCAGTCTGCACTGGATCAATATGTGTCCGGGTTAGAAATGAACCGCCAGGAGTTCCTAGAGGCCGTCCGGTGGCGACAGAACTGGGGTGGCCCGTTCGAGGATTATGAACCGCTGGTTCGGCTGTCGAAAGAACATCATTGGGCTGTGGACGCCATGAACCCTCCAAAGCCATTGGTACGGATCGTTGCCAAGAACGGCTTGGCTCAAGCGAAGTCTGACCCACTGATGACACAGTGGGACATGAAGGACGAAGCCATTGTTGATGACCCTATCTATCGAGCACGTATTCTTCAGCAACTCCAAGCCTGTCATGGCAAAAATGACGATAGCCTCTATCAGACGATGCTCGAAGCTTCCATGGTTCGCGATGAAGGGATGGCCAAGACATTGGTCCATCGTCTCAACCAGATTCGCTCGGAGAACGATACGATGGCTGGGCCGCTGGTGAGCTATACAGGAGGCGGGCACATTCAGTACAACCTTCCGGTTCCGAAGCGAGTGGCCCGCCGCCTGACAGGTCAAGTCCGTCAAGTCAGCGTTTATATGACGTCTTTCGACGTGGGGCGCTTTGAGGAATTTCAAGACATGATCCGCGAGAGGATCGCCGATTTTCTCTGGCTGACACCGGTCAGTGCGAAGGGGCCTCCTCGCCGATGCTGAAAACGCCGTCCAGCATACAGAATACTTCTCAGGCGATCTCGGGACACCGCACTTTTCACGCCTAACCAATGCATGAAGGAGGAATCTGATGGCAGAGAAGCCGATGAATGCGCACCGGACACCGTGCATTGTCGAAAAAGGTCCAGGTACTGTCTATTGGTGTCAATGCGGTCGATCGAAAACGCAGCCGTTTTGCGATGGACCATAGGAACGGTGTTCTCGCTGATGAAGATTCACTATGAAGAGAAGAAACGCGTGGCGTTCTATGGCTGTAAGCAGACAAGACAGCCTCCATTTTTCGACGGGTCTCACTCGCGGATTTAACAAGTTGCGGGAGATGTGACACAGCACCAATTCAACGGGCTGCAGAGGCACCAAGCACCCTAGACATGCGCGCCTTAGTATCGATGGAAGAGGCTGGACCGATGCAACCGTGCGTTGTAAACTGGTGAACGCTTGACAGTTTGCCGGACCTGTTTCAGACTACACCGAAATATCAAGATAGGCTGAGGTTGGTAGTGACTGGGAACCCACTGCATGCGAAACAAGATCCCCTGTTCTGCTGAGCGGTTTAGCCTCCTGGATCCTCCCATGATCCAGGCTGTGGTTGATCGCAATGCCTTTCACATCGGCAATCAATACCTCTCTGAAAATCGCGTTCGGATCGTCGAGGCTGATGATACCCAAATTTCGTCGGCTGTTATAGGGAATTCAGGCCTATACGAGCAGACAATCCGTCTCAAAGAGGGGCACCTCATCTCAAAGTGCAGTTGCGCGCTACCGGAAGAGCCGATCTGTCGTCATTGCATTGCGGTCCTGCTGGAATATCATCGCTGGGCACAGCCGAGAAATGGTCAGCAGAGGAAGGCAAAACCGTCTGCTGCTCCACAGCCGGCGCATACCTCTCCGAATCGCGACAGCACGTCAGAACCTAGTCCTACCTCGACAACCGATCTGAAGCTGGGTGAGGTGATGGCATTCATCGCATGGTTGCAACCTGCGTTGAATGCGTTGGAGCGTGGACAGCCGTTGTCTGACTCGCCAAAGCTCGGCGGGGATCTCGCGCTCTGGATTCAGGCCATTCGTAATCTAGAGGAACGCCGCCGCGAGAGTGAAGAACTACGGATCAACCTGGAATCCGACATACGGGACCGAGAAGCCTATGCCGGCCGATTGACGCAACAGTTGCAAGCCTCAATGGAGGAGATCAAGACTACCCATGCCAGTTCTCAGCACCTGCAGCATGAACTGACTGCTTGCAAGGAACTGCTCGCGAAGGTTTCCGAGGTTGCCTTCGAGATTGGAGGCTATGACAGCCAGCTCAAATCTCTCGCAAGTGAAGTGATGTCAAAGGGATCCCAACTCGACAAGCTCGCTCAATCTTTCAAGGAAGTCTCGGCGGCATTGAAAGCGCTTTCCAAGACCTCTGCCAGCTCTTAGCCCATCTCGCTCAATTTTCCTCCCAAGCTCCGCTTATATTGGCGCTATTGCGTCAAGTCTAGCAACTTCAGTATGATGCTCCCCTTGTTTAACCGAGGGAGGGAGGATTAAGTCATGAAGAGGATTTGTGCAGGGATTGTCATGGTAGTGGGTACGATCCTGCTGACTGGTGCATCCTACGTTTTAGCGAATGAGCCCAAGGGTGAGGGTCCGCCTGATTATAGTGGGATCTCCAGCATATACTACATATTGATCGGGCTGATTCTAGCTTACGGCGTCTACGATTCGTTCTTCAAAAAGTCCTAACAGGATGATGAAAATTTCCGCCATCAGCGTGCACTGTCCGTCGTGCTAGCCACCATATGGCAATTCATCCCAATTGTATTGTTAGGCAGTGTGGACAGAAGCGCAGCGTTGTCCACACTGCCTGTGTAGCTACTTTCTAGCCTGAATCGCGTTGGCAAAGGCTGCAGTTTGCTTGAGCGCGCACTGAAGATACTCGTTAATAGCCTGCTCGGCACCGCTTATCCCTTCAGAAATTAGGTCTCGGGCAAGTGTGTCATGCTCCTTCTCCAATAGACCTGCCAGTTTTTCCTCATCCGCAGGCAACTTGTGTGCAAGCAGGTTCACCACGGACCCAATAATGACGCGTCTCATGTCATGCAGTGGCAGCAAGGACGGCTCGGTGCGCTGTTCCTGATCATCGCTTTGTTTGTACTGCTGTGCCTTCAGCAGTCGCGCCAATGTGAGTGTCACATCGGTGGCACTCAGCATTTCGTCAACGATTTCTGCCAACGCACCAGGCCCCCAATGTCGTGTGACCACCTCTTCCGCAATGAGACCAATTCGCATGAGTGGATACCACGGACAAGGGTGTGGTTCCGGCAACCGAAGTTCAGCTATTTCGAAGTCGAACCGCACGAGTGCTACCTGCAAGAATGGCCAGCACAAACGCCGACCACGCGGTGCGAGCCACCGCACGGTATTGAGAAAATAACGTTGAATCTTTAGGTATTCCGGCGTTGGGATACCAAATGCATACAAGCCGGTGCGCGGCAAACCATTCATAGGATCGAGACCAGCCCCAGAGCCGTTGAGGTTGATGTTTACGAAATGGTGCCACGTCGCATCACACACGATCCGACCCACCTGAGCCGCATCACCATCATAGGCAGATATCGCACCGAAACCGCGCGGTCGTACCGGTGGCTTCAGTGTATCGGTGATAAACCGTCCCGCCGAAATCGAAACTGCGGCAAGTTGTGCTGGAATGCGCGCACCGCCGCCGACTGGCGCGGGCCACTCTTCCACGCCAGCAAAGTTTCCCGGTGCAGGCGTGGGCGCGAGGCATTCACTCTCGTGCGGATGGTCGGGCAGGTAATCCACCGCACCGGACAAATGCCGCAGAATGGGATGCACACTCCAACTTGAGCCCACGTTGTCGGGCCCCCGTTCGAGAAAGACATCGGGTAAATGCGCTGCGGAATGGCATCCGCCTGGTCCTGAAACTGTTTGACGTTATCCGCACCCGGATCAAGCACGGTATCGTGGCGGTTCGGGTTCACCATCGGAATAGTTGACCAATTGCGCATGGTGCGCACACGAGGAATATTGGCGCCTATACCGGCACCGATAGTTTCGTGATCGCCGGTTGCGAATACACCACCACCGGACTGCATGAATTGCGCAACAGTCGCCTGCTCCGGTGCGGAAAGAGCCGTAGTGCTGAATGCAAACAGCCAAATCTGGTCGTAGTGTGCCGTCGTCACCGCCGTTCCCGCAGTCGTGAAATTGAAATTGCCGGGGATCGTTAAATTAGGGCCGCTCCCGTTACGATGCGCAGTGGCTATGATATGACCCGCATTCGTAATGGTGCTTACGAACTCGGATAGCCCAAACCCGCCAGCTCCGAAGTTGAGGCTACTGTCTGTCACCATAAGAATCTTCTGTGGGCAAGGAAACTTCCAGATGATCTCCCAAAATCTGCTTCCTCTAAATTGCAATTCAAGGTTATGCATTACCATCTCCTTTTATTTGCTGGTTGAAGGAATAGATACGGTAGCCGGGCCTGAAAATTCACGGATGTGAGCCAGGGATGGCCCGAGTAACCCCCTCAACCGGACGGGCTGTCCCATTGCTAGTGAGCCTGGTACGAGGGGGCACGTTCATTGTTTGACCAACCAATCGAGGTCGACCCGCACGGAGCGCGTTCGTTCGTTTTGGAAAGGGCCCCTGACGCAAGGATTCCATCTCTGCCAATGAGGTTCGTAAGGACTGAGCGATCAGCCATGCGAGCGTCAAACTTGGACTCCAATACACAGCATCGCGCAGACGGTCGACAAGATCACCAGGGAGGCTGACGGTGAGCCGAACCATTCGAGGCTGTTGCTGTCTAGCTTTGCTCGGTCTCGAAGATGGACGAGAGCCCTCTTTCTTGGTCGAGTGACTGGAAGTGGCATGATCGATCAATGACATGAGTATCCCTCTCCAAGGTTGTTTTGAAATGAAGCGATTCCCCGAACTATGGTCTGATATCCTGCGTGAGCCAGCCCCTGTCAGATAGGAGGGCCGCGCCGCTACGGAAAGGGGCAAGGCGCGGCCCTGGTGGCAGAAGCGCCTGGCGGTGAGCGGGCTCCGGATGGGCATGATCCAGAGGTAGAGCCACCGGCATGAGAGGCATGAACCTCTTGAGTGGGAACCCACCGGCCGTTCGCTTTGCCAAAAACTTCCTGCTTCAGACCATCAGTCTTCTCCCACTTATGTCTGGTGATGAAAGGACTACGGCGGTACAGCAACCCCTGTACCAAAATGTTCCCGTTGAAAATATTCCGAGGCCCACGTTGTAAGTCGTTGACTGAATGTGATTTGGCGAGTGCCGAGGAAGCGAAAAATATGCGGCTGTCGGGCAAAAAGCGTATCTGTTTCGGTACGCTCCTTATATCCTGCGAGATACAGACACGGGGAAATCCGGTAGATGAGCGCTACGGAGAAGCAGAGCTGGAGTCAGATTTACCTATTGGTGGAGATGTTTCATCGCGGAGGCACAGAGGAGGATGAAGAGACCGATCCAGAGCGCAGCGCTTTGGAAAGGGATTGCTTCATAGGATTCATCTCCGCCTTCTTCTGTATCATCGGACTTGAAGAGCACCGTGTAGAGGAAGAGCGTGAGAAGACAGAGTACGAGAAACAGCTTGATAAAGAACACGGTCAGGTATTTTGCATGATGCTGAATCCCGCTGCCGGTTTGCGAGGTGATGACCTGATTCACATAGTGGAAATTGATACCGCCGGTAAGCAGCAGAACGAGGAGCAGGATACCCGCGACTTTCTTGTAATGCTGATAGAACGCGTCGGTAATCGGTTTGATCTGCTCCTTGGCAACCGCCTGCTTCAGCCCAGGAGTCACGGCCATGACGAGGAACGCCAGTCCGCCGATCCAAACGACTGCCGACAACAAATGGATCCAATGATTGATAATCGGGATCAGTGTATTGAGGTCAGTGAAGAGGCTTTGAAGATCGTCCACTTTTAGACTCGTGAAAGGTAACGGGTCAGCCACCCATCGAAGGCTCTCAACACCTCGCGTTTCACGTTTTACGTCTCACGCTAGAATTTGAAGACCGGGGTTTCGTTGCCGAATCGTTTCTTGCGGAGTTCTTCCATGAGCTCAATGGTAATCAGGGGAATGCCATTTTCTCGTGCATGCTTTTCAACGCCTTTTTTTACCATGGCGCGCAAAAAGTAGGGGATCCTGTTGAGTCGCGTTTCTGAATCCTCATCCCACGCCACCGGGCTCTCTTCCGGCGTATTGAATGCCACCTTGATCTTCTCGCCACCCTTCGGGGTATAGAGACACCATTGATCTTCGTCCAGCCAATCGCCGTGATCGACGTAGGGGCGTGCGCGACAGCCCCCGCAGATGTCCGTATATTCGCAATCACCGCATTTGCCTTTCAGGTGCGGATAGCGGAAGGAATTGAAGACATCGGATTGTTCCCACAGATCGACGAAGCTTGTCTCGCGGATATTCCCGGCGGACAACGGCATGTAGGGGCACGGGGTCAACTCGCCGTTGGGAGTCACGCGCGCGTAGTTGGTGCCGGCGAGACAGCCGCCGCCCATATAACCCGTCGCTTTCGTAATGGGGGAGTTCGGATCTTTCTCATACGCCAGCCGTTTGAAATGCGGCGCGCAGCGGGCCCTGACGAGCATGCCCTTGTAGTTATCCTGACAGCTAACCAGGTAGCCAAGCACCTCCTCATACTGAGCCGGAGTGATGTCGGTCAACTCCTCGCCGCGACCGGTGCAGACCATGAAAAAAACATTGAGCACCTTGGCGCCAAGCTGGTGCGCCCAATCGATCACCGCAGGTAGTTCTTGATAGTTCATGGGCTGCGCGCTGAAGTGTACTTGGAAGGCCAGCCCGTTCCGCTTGCACGCTTCGATGCCTTCGAGGGCGGCTTCCCATGCGCCGGGTACGCCACGGAAACGATTGTGTTTCTGCGGATCGAGCGAATCGATACTAATGCCCATGCCCATCACGCCGATCTCGACCAACTCCTTCGCCATCAGGTCATCGATCAACATGCCGTTGGTCCCAAACACCACCATAAAGCCGAGCTTCACAGCGTGGCGCGCAATGTGGAGGATGTCAGGACGGACGAGTGGTTCGCCACCCGTGATCACGAGGAGGCAACCCTTGTTGACCTCAGCAATCTGATCGATGAGCTTGTAGCATTCTTCGGTCGAAAGTTCGTCATCCCCGCCGGCAGACTTCGTCGTCGCATCGAGATAGCAATGGTCGCACTTGAGATTGCAGCGCTTCGTGAGATTCAACGCGATGAGATAGGGTTTAAAATCATCCACGGTCCGACCATCGTGCGGCGCAGAAGCAGCGGATGACGGCGTGAAGAACTGCGTCATCTGTTGCTGGATGTTTCCGAATGCGCCGGCAAGAGACGCGGCACTGAACATTGGAAGAGATTTACCCATGAGTGTTAGGCGCTAGGTGTTGAGTAATGAATGGGGAAAACGCGCGTCTGGAAAGATCGACCATTCAGCATTGAGAGTCCAACGCGTACCATCGGTAACGCTAGGAACTAGCCTTGCCTGTCAGGTTGGCAATCATGTCCTTCAGGTTGCCGGTCTTCATGGCCTCCGCCATATAGTCCTTGGCTTGCTCGATGCCTTCGTGGGCCACTTCCGCCGTGATGACCGAAACACCGAGCTTATCGGCATGTTTCTCGATGAGGGCGCGTGTGCACTCGCGCATGAATCCCTCAGGAGCCCGTTCGAGGCGTGATTGGGCTTCCGGCATCCAGGTATAGGGAGAGGCAGGGACCGGTTCCGCCGTGTGACCGGTTCCGCTGCCGTGACCGTTTTCGTGCGAGGCGGTCGCGCCACCGGCGCCGTTCGTCGCAGCGGTGACGGTAGCCTGGGCTTCGGTCGAGGCGCCGGTTCCTTTATTTGCGAAGATGGGAGTGTAGTCTTCTGAAGCCGCTTCTTGAATCATGGGCGCGGCATACTCCAGCGTGATGGTGGTCATGCCGAGCTTGCGAGCGGTTTTTTCGATTTTGGCCTTGGCGCGCCGGCGTTGAAAGCCGGCTGGGACCGCACGGATTCCCTCTTTGGCATCTTTCGTCCATTGCATGGGAACGTCATCGTAGGCAAGATCGGTTTCGAGAACCCCTTCAACATGCGCCGCTGCTTCAAAAAGCTGCTTGTCGACCAGTTTGAAGCGATCGCCTCCTGCGGCGCAGACAGGGCACTTCACGGGTGTCTCGCCCTTGCCGATGTAGCCGCAGCCGTCGCAGACGAAGTAATTCTGGTTCATCCGGTCTAAATAGGCTTGGGTGCCAGCACTCACTTTCGGCTTTTCTTCCACAACCTCGGTCATCATGCCGCTAAGCGTCGAACCCATGAGATCCTTCATCACGGATTCGTCAGCCTGCATTTTTTCTCGGTCGATGCCTGCGGCATCCAGACTGCCACCCAGCGCGCGCATGGCGTCCATCGCCCCCTTGGGCAGGAGGTGTCCCACAGCTGAATCGACGACCGTGTTGCTGATGATGGTATGGCCCTTTTCGATGGCATAGCGGTGAATCGCGGTCTTGGCGACCCCTCTGGCAAATACGGGGATCTTTTCCATCCGGCGGAGGGCTTCTTCAGTCCAGGCGATCGTGTATTCCGCCAGCGTGTCAATCGGCGGCACATACTTCCGGTTCGACACCAGGATATTACAGGGCGCGGACCGCAACAGATTTTCCGTGTTGCTGCCGATGTCCATATCCTCGTCGCTGTGCACGCCGATCCGTCCGACGATCAACAATGCCGGGATATCCTTGCGCACATATTGAATGATTTTCTCGAAGGCCTTGCCATCCAACAGGGTGGTCTTGACGTCAGTTTGCTCGGCCTGAGCGATCTCGCGACAGATGTCGAGGTGCGACTGGTAGATCTTTGCGAGGCCGCTGTCGATGATTTCCTCGTGCAGCTTCTCCTGCTCCTTGAAGCGAAACACCTTGCCGGCTTCCTCGTTGAGAACACCAGAGATACTGTGAAAGGCAGCATAGTGGAAATAGGGATCGAAGGCAGAAATGGCTTCGACCGGCATGTTGAAAGCCTTGCCCAACGCCAGGCCGGTCATGAGTCCGCCGAAGGAATAGGGACTGCCATCCACCGCCACCACAATTTTTCCACCGGTCATGGGCTGGATTTGTTTGATGATCAGCATGTCCGAGTTCCGTACGCGACGCAGTACCCGCTCGGTGTTGCTGCCGATCACGCTGTCCTTCACCGCGCCGACGCCCAACGCGCCCATGATGACCAGATCGTAGGCATTGGTATTGATGTCTTCGGCCAATACCTTCCAGTTCCGGCCTTCAAGCGAGCGACGCTCGATCGGCAGGTTGTTTTCAGCACATTTCTTATCGACGTAGTCGAGGTAGGAGTCGGTAATGATCTGGAGGCCGCGGGTAATCAGCGAATCGTGGATTTGGCGCTGCCGATCGAGCTCTTTTTCATCGTGGTACTCTTCGGGCAAGCCCGCTTCCATCTGTTTGAAACGCTTGTCATGCATTTTTGCCGCATAGACGTGGCTCCCCACGATCTTCGAGCCGAAGGCTTTGGCAAAATGGACTCCGACATCGACAGCAGTGTTGGAATGGTCGGAGTTATCGACCGGGACATAGATCGTCTTATACATCGAGATGTCTCCTCAAGATGCCCCCAGGCCAGAGCGAACAAGAGTAAATATCAAAATTTCCAAATGGTTGACGTACTTCTCTACCCTCAAAGAACGGACATGCTAGCACCGGCCTGAATTCGAATGCAAGGTGGGGGCTGGTGGGCCGACGTTAGGATGCCGGAGTCGCGACGGATTTTTCGCTCGACTCTTTTGCGGAGCGAATGGATTGTCGAGAACGGAGTATTTCTTCCAGGGACAGGAGGGCATCACGTCCGGAGTTCCCCTCGATCCCTCGGATTAAATTCTTGTCGGCATAGCCGCCTGATTCTTTCGGGGCCTGGGACAAGGATCCTGTCCACTTCCGGGGGTCCCGGCTTCCATCTTTCCGTTCCCAAGCCATCAGGCAGGCCTTGGCGATAAACGAGTTCAGCGGGGCCGGATTATAGAGGAGCTTTCTGATACTCGTCGGAGTCAGCATCAGAGGGTTATAGCCAGCCGAGAGGTAGCCCTCCTCCAACAGCCGCGCTTCAAGATCAGTATTCGGCTGAATGCCCAAAAAGAACATGAGAGGGAACACTCGCTCTTCACCCAGGATCGAGGCGACCTTCTTATAGGACTCCACGCTTTGGAGCAAGGACTCTTCGGTCTCTTTTGGACTGTTCAGTGAGTAGTTGAGGATAACCTTCCCTTTGAATCCCGCCTCCGCCAAATAGCGACAGCCATCGTAGAGCCGCTCAAGCTTGAAGCCCATATGGAGATCGTTCAACACCACTTGGGAGCCCGATGTAATAGCGACTTCGAGATCGCCGACGCCGGACCTGACCATGAGTTTGGCCAACTCCGGGGTGATGAGCGAGGTCCTAATGTAGCCGGACCACTCGATCTCCAACTTCTCGGCGAGAATCCGTTCAAGGATCTCGATGCATTGGGGATAGGCTTCTTTTCCGGTAATGAACTGGGCATCAGTGAACCAGAAGCGCCTGGCACCCCATTGATGATAGTGCTGAGAGATATCCTTCACGACCATAGAGGGTGGCCGATAACGAACCCGCTTCCCTTCGATGTAGGGATAGAGGCAGAACGCGCAGTCGTAGGGGCAACCTCGCTTGGATTGAACCCCGATGGATTCGCCCAGATATTCCCGATGCTGAGGAAAAATCGATGTCAGGTAGGGCAGATCGACGGTGAGCGCGTCAAGGAGTGCCGGCGAACCCTGCTGGCCCTTTCGAATGGTCTTTCCTTCCCTGAGGATATAACGCTCCTTTTCCAGCGATTGCCCATCAATCACCTTGAGGATGGCGTCCTCTCCCTCCCCAAGAATTCCGATAGTACCTTCCGGAAGTTTCAGGATGAGCTGATCGGCAAAGGCGGTAAAGGCCCCGCCCCCGATCATGATCTGCGCCTTCGGGAACTCTTTCGCGATCAACCAGGGATAAGAAAGTGCCGCCCGGATATGACTATAGTAGCGGTAGAGCTGCTGTACCCCCGCAAAGGAAGCGGCGATCCGCTTGAGTGGGTTGCTCGCAAAGTAGAAGTTAAACGCATGTTCCAGCGAAGAGTCTCCCTCATGCGGGGAAAAGATCTGAATGTCGCGCCAGGAGAAACAGACGAGGTCCGGCTTGAACTCAGTGGCCGCATCGCGAACCGCACTGATACGTTGCGCATCGGGATAGAGGGACAGATCGAGAATGCGTTGCCGCACATCAGGCTTGCGACGATGAATAAAGTCAGCGAGATAGGTCACCCCGATGGGGTAGACCTTCTTACAGGGGAGAAAGATATAAAGAATGGAATTCATAGTCTACTTAGTCGAAATGTCGTCAAGGCAGAAAGTCTTAAAGTCTGAAGATCAGGGGCATGATGACTTGACGACTTTATCGACTTTCCGACTATCATTTGGTCGCTACATGTATCGCCACAATCCCGCCGCTCAGGTTGCGATAGGTGACTTGACGATAGCCTACATCGAGGAGCATCTGCTTCAATCGTTCCTGGTCCGGGAAGTTCCGAATGGAGGCCGGGAGATATTCATAGACGCCGGTCGTGTCATGCGCGACTTTCGTGCCGATCCAGGGAAGAAGCCGGAACGAATACCAATCGTACAGTGCCCTCAGCCACCCGAAGACAGGGCGGGAAAACTCCAGACACACAAACCGCCCGCCTGGCCGCAAGATTCGGTGAATGTCCTTGAGTGCCTGCCGAAGATTGCCCACATTCCTCATGCAAAATCCTGTGGTCACGGCATGGAAGGTCCCGTCTGGAAAGCCCAGATGTTCGGCGTTGGCTTCGAGACAGGTGATCTTCTGTCCCAGACCACGCCCAGTGACTTTCTTCAGGCCTTCGACAAGCATGGCATGGTTCAGATCAGAGGCAATGACGCGGCCGTTGGCCCCCATGCGGGGTTCAACCAGGAGCGCGAGATCCGCTGTGCCGGATCCAACATCGAGTGCCCGGCCTTCAGTGGTCACGGGGACATAGGAGGCAGTAATTTTTTTCCACCGGTAATGTAGTCCAAAACTCAAGAGCGTGTTGTTGAGGTCGTAGACGCTAGCGATCGACGTAAACATCCGCTGGACGGCTTGTTCACGGGCCGAGCCAGTCCAGGTCGAAACGGCAAGCGGAGCCGCTGGAGCGTCAGTCCCCTTCTGAACAGGGGGTGTATCCACATGCACCATGAGAGCGTGGTAGCACCCGGCTTCCGGGTTTGTCAAGGTAGCCAAGCCCCCATGCTATAATCCCGCCCCTGATGCAGAACTCGATCGTCATCAAAGGGGCGCGGGAGCACAACCTCAAGAACATCGACGTGACCATCCCGCGCGACCGGCTCGTCGTGATTACAGGGCTGAGCGGGTCGGGTAAGTCGTCGCTGGCCTTCGACACCATCTATGCCGAGGGGCAACGACGCTACGTCGAATCGCTCTCGGCCTATGCTCGTCAGTTCCTGGAACAGATGGGCAAACCTGACGTCGATTCCATCGAAGGCCTCTCGCCCGCCATATCCATCGAGCAAAAGAGCACCAGCCACAATCCACGATCCACGGTCGGCACCGTGACGGAGATTTACGACTATCTCAGGCTCCTCTTTGCCCGAGTCGGACGCCCCTCCTGTTTTCAGTGCGGCGAGGAAATCACGGCTCAGACCGTGCAACAGATTGTCGATGCCATCGACCTGCTGCCCGAAGGAAGCAAGTTTCAGCTCTTGGCCCCGATTGTCCGTGGCAGGAAGGGGGAATATCGGAAAGAACTTCTCGACATGCGCCGCGCCGGCTACGTCCGCGCCAGAGTCGATGGTCGGCCGGTGGACTTGGGCGAAGACATCACGCTCGATAAACAAAAGAAACACACGATCGAAATCGTCGTCGATCGGCTGGTGATGAAGCAGGGCGAGGCGATGGCGCGACGGTTGGCCGATTCGGTGGAGACCTCGCTGAAACTCGCCGGGGGGCTGGTCGGTGTGCTGGTGGACAATGGGAAAGTGTCCCTCTATAGCGAAAAGCTCGCCTGCATCCGCTGCGGCGTCAGTTACCCGGAAATTACGCCTCGCGTGTTTTCGTTCAACAGCCCGCATGGAGCCTGTCCTGCCTGTGACGGCATTGGATACGCGATGACACCAGGCTCTTCTGACGATGAAGATTTCACGTTGCTCGAGCCCTGCGAGGTCTGTAAGGGCGCGAGGCTGAGGCCTGAAAGTTTGTCGATCAAGGTGGCATCACAGTCAATCGCGGAGGTGACGCATCTCTCCGTGCGAACCGCGTTCGACTTCTTCAGTTCGGTGAAATTCACGGAACGCGAACTGGTAATCGCCCATCGCATCTTGAAAGAAATTCGCGAACGGCTTGGGTTTCTCGTCAACGTCGGTCTGGATTACCTGACATTGGATCGGGCGGCCGCCACGTTGTCCGGTGGGGAAGGCCAACGCATCAGGCTGGCCACACAAATCGGCTCCGGTCTTGTCGGCGTCCTCTACATCCTCGATGAGCCGTCAATCGGTCTCCATCAGCGGGATAATCGGCGCTTGCTCCAGACCCTGCTGCGCCTGCGCGACCTTGGCAACACGGTGGTGGTGGTCGAGCACGATGCGGAAACCATGATGGCAGCGGACCATCTGCTGGATATGGGGCCTGGCGCCGGCACACATGGGGGCCAGATCATTGCCCAAGGCACACCAATGGACGTCATGGGGAATCTCGACTCGCTGACAGGCCAGTATCTCCGTGGTACGCAGATGGTCAGCCTGCCTCGCCGCCAACGTAAGTCCAAGGGCCTCTTGTCCATCGTGGGGGCCACGAAACACAATCTCAAGGGAATGACCGCCAAAATTCCGCTCGGCCTGCTCACCTGTGTGACCGGCGTGTCCGGTTCCGGAAAAAGTACGCTGGTTTTAGAAGTGCTGTTCCATTCCCTCTCCCAGTTGCTCTATCAGAAAAAACCGAAGATCGACGGCTGCAAGGAGCTGCTGGGCGCCGACGCGCTTGATAAAGTCATCGACATCGACCAGTCCCCGATCGGCCGGACTCCACGCTCGAATCCCGCAACCTATACAGGTCTATTCAGCTTCATCCGGGATCTTTACTCCAATCTGCCCGAGTCCCGCGTTCGGGGCTATAAGCCCGGCCGCTATAGTTTCAATGTGAAGGGTGGCCGCTGCGAAGCCTGCCAGGGCGATGGGTTGATCAAGATCGAGATGCATTTCATGCCGGATGTCTATGTGACCTGTGAGGTCTGCAAGGGCCAACGGTATAACCGCGAGACGATGGAGATTCACCACAAGGGGAAGAGCATCGCCGATGTGTTGAATATGACGGTGGACGATGCCGTGGAATTCTTCGAACATATCCCATTCATCAAGCGGAAACTCGACACGTTGCATGATGTCGGGTTGCACTACGTGAAACTCGGCCAGTCTGCTACGACGCTGTCCGGGGGCGAGGCGCAGCGGGTCAAACTCTCGCGCGAATTGTCGAAGCGCCCGACCGGACGCACGATGTATATCTTGGATGAACCGACGACCGGACTTCATTTTGCCGATGTGCAACGGTTGCTCGACGTGCTTGACCGGCTCGTCGAATCGGGCAACACCGTGGTCGTGATCGAACATAATCTCGATGTCATCAAGAATGCGGATTGGGTCATCGACCTCGGGCCGGAGGGCGGAGATCGAGGTGGTGAGATTGTCGCGGAGGGGCCGCCGAAAGAGATTGCGAAGTCGAAGCGGTCGTATACGGGACAGGTGCTGAGGGAGGCGGGGGTGTAGGGACTGGCTCCGTCGCCTGACAGTGTCTGTCCCCGTTGGGAGATGGGAGCGGTGACCCTCTGGTGATTTGCCGATGCGATCAGGGGAAACCCTCTCGTTGACTGTCACGCTCCCGAACGAGCAATGGATCGTCGTACCTGAAGCCGTCGTGCGGTGGTCGAGGGGACAGGAGTTCGCCGTGGAGAATGTTTTGATTGAGCAGCACAACCGTGTGCGGCTTCAACATTACGTGAATCGCTTGGTTCGAGAACCGGAGAGGATGAGCCAATTAGTGCTGACAGCCCCAAACGGGAATCGAAGACCCTTCTAAAAGCTGTCAGCCGAAAACATCAAGGGGAAACTGACCCCCTCACTGGGCGGAGATGGCGTGAGATTTTGAACCGTGGGCAGAATGCGAGGAAAGCACGTGTGTCCGGAATCGGAGGGAAGACACGCCGAGTTCCACAGGCAGCCAGGACGTCAGATGTCGTCAGGTCGACGACTCTGAGAAGCTGCTGATCTCTCTTGAATAAGACGCTCGGAAGCCAGGCGTGCTATTCGTTCATCCTCCTCACTTCTAGCTATTCGCTGAACATACGCATTCAACATTAATAGCCCGAGGACAACGGCTCCCCCTAAAACGAACCACGCCATATCTCCCAATACCCAATCAGGATCCTTAAATATGTTTTCTTCTTCCATCAGCGCAGCTCCTTGTTGAGCGAGTTTTTCGACCTACTACCTTCCAGACAACACTTTAAACCGCATAAACGTAAACTCATATGCCATGGATTTCAAGCACGAAGTCTGCAAAGGCCGCCGTGGGAGAGGAAGAAGAGGAAAGAGCGTGAGTGGGTAGGCTTATTTGTTGGTGTTAGCGCGCTTGGACTCAGCCTGTGTCGCTCGCAGCGGAACCATGATTTTAGCGGGAAAATATAATACTTTTCGATGATGGGGACTGGTTCCTTGAGCTTGGCGAACGGTGCCGGTCCCCGTTGATTGTGGTGTGGGTCCTGTCGTCGATCGTTGCTCGTCCTCGTACCCCGCCCAGCGTAGGGACCCCGCTGCGGGCGGTCGGGCTCCCAGGTCAGCGCCACCCGAAAAGACGTATATTCCGTTCCTCCCGCTGAGAGAAGAAGGGGGAGTTGTGGCTGATTGCATCGATAGTGAATCGATGAAGGGGATAGCGGCGCTCAGAAATCGCCGTGTTCTTGCAGCACAGCTACGTTCAAGTGACAATGCCGTCGTGGGTGTCTCGCCGCTGATCGAGCGATAGCGCCCGCTGGAAGTCCGTATGCAGGTCGCTGCGGGCACAGTGTTGCGCAGGTGGTCGCGTGTAAGGACCGTGTAAGCTAGCGATGTAGCAGCAGCTTCATAGGGTCGGAAATCGGTATCGAACCAATGACGTCGAGGAAGCACCGTGGATGCTGAGTTGGTCACGCGAATCGCGAACAATCCGAACTATCAGGCGCTGAGAGCCAAGCGAACCCGCTTCGGCTGGTGGTTGACCCTGGCGATGATGATCGCCTACTACGGCTTCATTCTGCTGGTGGCGTTTAATAAGAGCTTTCTGTCACAGAAGCTTGGCGCCGGCGTGATGACCGTGGGCATCCCGCTCGGCTTTGGCGTCATCGTGTTCACGATCGTGCTCACCGCGTACTACGTGAATCGCGCCAACCGCGAGTTCGATGCGATGTCCGACGCCATTGCCAAAGAGGTGCTGAAATGATCGGCTTGCATCGCACGTATCCCAATGCGGTACGTTTCGGGCTGACCGTGGCGGCGATGTGTGCTGTCGCTGGATCGGTGTATGCCGCCGGCCCGGATGTGGGCCAAGCGCAGAAGCAGGCGATCAATTGGACGGCGATCGGCATGTTCAGTGTGTTTGTATTGCTCACGCTGTTCATCACGAAATGGGCGGCGGCCCGAACCAAGTCGGCGGCTGTTTTTTATACAGCGGGCGGGGGCATTACGGGTTTTCAGAACGGTCTGGCGATTGCCGGTGACTTCATGTCTGCGGCATCGTTCCTGGGTATTTCGGCAGCGGTGATGGCCAGTGGCTACGACGGCCTCATCTACTCGATCGGCTTTTTGGTTGGCTGGCCGGTACTCACGTTCCTGATGGCCGAACGCCTGCGCAACCTCGGCAAGTTCACTTTCGCCGATGTCGCCGCGTTCCGGTTCAAGCAGACGCCGATCCGCATCTTCGCGGCCTCTGGCACGCTGGTGGTGGTGGCCTTCTACCTGATCGCGCAGATGGTTGGCGCCGGCCAGTTGATCAAGCTCCTGTTCGGTCTCGAATACTGGATGGCGGTTGTCATTGTCGGCGCACTGATGATGGTCTACGTGTTGTTCGGCGGCATGACGGCAACCACCTGGGTGCAGATCATCAAGGCCTGCATGCTGCTGGGCGGCGCAACCTTCATGGCGTTCATGGTGCTGCTGAATTTTGGCTTCAGCCTGGAGGCGATGTTTGCCAACGCGGTCGAGATCAAAGCCGGCCTGGCCACAGCCGCGGGCAAGACATCGGCGGAAGCAGCGGCTGTCGGTCAGTCGATTATGGGACCGGGCAACTTCGTCAAGGACCCGATCTCGGCGATCTCGTTCGGCGTGGCGCTGATGTTCGGCACGGCCGGCCTGCCGCACATCCTGATGCGCTTTTTCACGGTACCGAGCGCCAAGGAAGCGCGCAAGTCGGTGATGTGGGCGACCGGATGGATCGGCTATTTCTACCTGCTGACCTTCATCATCGGTTTCGGCGCAATCACCTTCGTGCTGACCAACCCGGAGTTCCTCGATGCCACAGGTGCGCTCAAGGGCGGCAGCAATATGGCGGCGGTGCACCTGGCCAACGCGGTGGGTGGCAATGTGTTTCTCGGTTTCATCTCGGCCGTGGCGTTCGCAACCATCCTGGCGGTCGTTGCCGGTCTCACGCTGTCGGGTGCGTCAGCAGTGTCACACGACCTGTACGCGACGGCTATCAAAGGTGGCAAGGCCGACGGCGCTTCCGAGTTGCGGGTTTCGCGCATGACCACGGTGACGCTGGGAATCCTGGCCGTGTTGCTGGGTATCGTGTTCGAGAAACAGAACGTTGCGTTCATGGTGTCCCTGGCGTTCGCGATCGCGGCATCGGCCAACTTCCCGGTGTTGTTCATGTCAGTCTTGTGGAAAGACTGCACGACCCGCGGCGCTGTCATCGGCGGTTTTCTCGGGCTGATTTCATCGGTGCTGCTCACGCTCGTGTCGCCGTCGGTATGGGAAGCTACTTTGGGCTATCCGAAAGGCAGCGCGTTGTTCCCGTACACCTCGCCAGCGCTGTTCTCGATGACGATCGGAGTCGTGGGTATCGGTTGTTCTCAATCCTTGACCGAAGCAGCCAGGCGGCAAAAGACCGTGGCGGATTTCTGGCCCAGCAGGTGCGCTCGGAGACCGGCATCGGCGCCACGACCGCATCCGGGCACTGAACCCAGGCTCCTGGGAACCGGGCACGGCGACAGGCGAATGGCGGGCTACATGCTCAATCGGCTTGTCGAAGCCGTCGTATATGGGACAGATGCTGAAGGAACCAGGGGTGGTTTGAAAATTCGCAGAAGTACGGAAGTGAGGGTGACGAAGGGCGGATATTCCGGGAGTCGCCATCATGCGTTGGATAGAGACTGCTCATGTCTCCTTCTTACTGTTAGCCGCGTGCTCCTCTAAAGCGCGACCGAGGGTCGCATGCCGTCGCACAGCGGCACTCTCGTGGCTGTTATCTCCCCGCGCCCGCTATGGCGACTCCCTCCATATCCATCCCTTCCACCCCTTCCACCCCTGCGAAGAGGGAGAGGGTGAGAGTGGCTGAGGGCGCCGATGGCCCTCAGCCGTACATTCACCGGTGCTCAATTGAAAACAATCCAGGAAGTGATTACCCTAGTGGGAGCTGCGTCCCTCATCTTTAAGAGGTGGTAATCCATGGCTACGAAGAAAAAAGAGTCAGCAAAGACGAAGGAATCGGCGAAGACGGCTGCGGCGCCCACTGGTGGTGGCTCGGCAGAAAACTTCGAAAAACTCGGCGTCTTTTATCTGGGCCGGCCGTATGATCTCGTGGCCAAGCAAGCGAAGCCGGGCTGGTTGTTGTACGACTCGAAAGACCTGGTCACTCACGCTGTCTGCGTCGGAATGACCGGCAGCGGGAAGACTGGCCTCTGCATCGGACTCCTCGAAGAAGCGGCGATCGACGGCATCCCTGCGCTGATTATCGATCCCAAGGGGGATCTTGCCAATCTGATGCTGAACTTTCCACAGCTCCGCGGCGAAGATTTTGCGCCATGGGTCAATGAGGACGATGCCCGCAAGAAGGGTCTCTCGCCGGCCGACTATGCGACGCAACAGGCCGAACTCTGGAAGAAGGGCTTGGGGGATTGGGGCCAGAGCGGCGAGCGGATTCAGAAGCTCCGTGATGCGGCCGATGTGGTGGTCTATACGCCGGGCAGTAACGCAGGCATTCCCGTCTCCATCCTCAAGTCCTTTGCGGCGCCGTCGCGGGAGATTCTGGACGATGCCGAGATATTGCGCGAGCGGATCAGCACGACGGTGACGAGTCTGCTTGGCCTCGTCGGCGTCAAGGCCGATCCAATCAAGAGTCGCGAACACATTCTCTTGTCGACGATTCTCGACCACACATGGAAGGCAAGACAGGATCTGGATCTGGCCACATTGATCCAGCAGATCCAGACGCCGCCGGTCGCCAAGATCGGCGTGTTGGATCTGGATTCGTTCTATCCCTCGAAGGAGCGCTTTGCCATCGCCATGCAGTTAAATAACTTATTAGCTGCGCCGGGATTTTCTGTCTGGTTGGAAGGCGAAGCGCTCGATGTCGGCCAGATGCTCCATTCGCCGGGGGGCAAGCCGAGACTGGCCATTTTCTCGATCGCGCATCTCAGCGACGCGGAGCGCATGTTGTTTGTCACCTTGCTGCTGAGTCAAACACTCGGCTGGGTACGGGCGCAGTCCGGTACGACCAGTCTCCGCGCCATTCTCTATATGGACGAAATCTTCGGCTATTTCCCGCCGGTCGCCAATCCCCCGTCGAAGCAACCGCTGCTGACGTTGCTGAAGCAGGCCCGCGCATTCGGTCTGGGCGTGGTGTTGGCGACACAGAATCCCGTCGATCTGGACTACAAAGGCCTGGCGAATACCGGCACCTGGTTCATCGGACGGCTGCAAACCGAACGAGACAAGGCGCGTGTCTTGGAAGGATTAGAAGGTGCCGCCGCGAGTAGCGGAAAGAAGTTCGATAAACAGGGGATGGAACAACTTCTCGCCGGCCTGGGCAATCGAGTCTTTCTTATGAACAATGTGCATGAAGATGCGCCGGAAGTCTTTCAGACAAGATGGACTCTGTCCTACCTTCGAGGGCCACTGACGCGGACGCAGATCAAGACACTCATGGAGCCCGTGAGGGGTCAGGCGTCAGGCGTAAGGGGTGAGGGGAAGGACAGGCCCGCTTCTTCTCCGGCCGCCTCACACCTCACGCCTCAGGCTTCACGTCCCATGCTCCCTCCCGGTGTGCCGCAGCATTTTATTCCTGTCCGAGGAAGCCAACCGAGCGGCACCAGGTTGATCTATCAGCCGATGTTGCTGGGTGCCTCGCAGGTGCGGGTATCAGACAGCAAGGCCGGCGTCGATATGACTCAGGATGTGACCGTGCTTGCGCCGATCTCGGATGGTGCGGTGGCGGTGGACTGGGATCGTGCGGCGGAGTCCGGGCTGGCCCTGGCTGATCTGGAGTCATCGCCAGTAGACGCTGCGCAGTTCGGTTCTGTTCCCAGTGCGGCGAGCAAGGCCAAGAGTTATGAAGTTTGGAATAAGGACTTCGCCGGGTGGCTATTCCGCACCCGGAAAGTCGATCTGTTGAAGAGCCCTAGTACGAAAGAGAACTCGAAACCCGGTGAGTCCGAGCGAGATTTCCGTGTGCGATTGCAACAATCCGGTCGTGAAGCTCGGGACAAACAATCGGACAGCCTGCGTCAAAAGTACGCACCGAAGATTGCCGCCTTGCAAGTTCGGATCAGGCGTGCAGGACACATGGTCGAACGGCAGCAAGCGGAATCTCGGTCGAGTCAAATGCAAGCGGCTATTTCTGTCGGCGCTTCGATCCTTGGCGCATTCCTTGGGCGGAAGACGATCAGCGCGACGAACATCGGCCGGGCGACGACGGCGATTCGTGGAACCGAACGTGCGATCAAGGAATCGAAGGACGTGGGGCAAGCCGAAGAGAACGTCTCGGCGCTGCAGCAACAATTGGCCGGCCTCGAAGCGCAGTTTAAGATGGAAACCGATGCCCTGGCTGCCACGACTGATCCCCTCAACGAGAAACTCGAAACCGTCTCTCTCAAGCCCACCAAAGCCAACATTGCCGTGAAACTCGTCGCCCTCGCCTGGACGCCTCATTGGCAGGATGGGAAGGGAGTTCTGACCCAATCATGGCAGTGACGGGTGCTGGGGTAATGCTTAGCAGGATGCTGAAAAAGTCCGACAGTTTCTCTTGTTCATTTGGTTTGTTTGGTCTGTCTTGTTTATTTGGTTGAACCAGACCAACAAAATAAACAAAACAACCAGATGAACCAGACAGACCTCGCAGATGACCGCGTTCAACTGCGAGACGGAGTAGTTTTCGCGAGGGCCTTCCGCATCTCCTCGACGGTCTTGGCATCGAGGCCGGCGGCTGTCAATTCGTTGTCCGTGGCGGCAGCGATGTTCGCCAGGCTGCCATATTGTTTGAGCAGGCGGGCCCGTTTGATCTGGCCGATGCCGATCACTTGATCGAGTGGAGAGGCCATAAGGGCTTTCCCGCGCAGCTTGCGATGGAAGGTGATCGCAAATCGGTGGGCCTCGTCACGAATGCGTTGCACGAGATGGGTGGCCGGTGAGTTCGCGCGAAGTTCTATCGGGTTTTTTCGACCGGGCAGGAAAATCCGCTCGTCTTTCTCGCCACGCGCTTTAGCCAATCCAATAATTGCCAGGTCCTGATGACCGACCTGTTTCAGCCCTTCCGTGGCTGCAGCGAGCTGGCCTAACCCTCCATCGATGAGGATGAGATCCGGACGCGCGAGATTCTCGCTGTCCCCATAGCGGCGCGTGACGACTTCCTGCATGCTGGCGAAATCGTTTGCGCCAGTCACGGTGTGAATCTTGAACCGGCGGTAGTCGGCTTTCTTCATCTGGCCGTCTTCCCATACGACCATGGACGCGACGGACTGGTTTCCCATGGTGTTCGAGATATCGAATCCTTCGATGCGCCGCGGCGCGATGTCCAGTCGTACAAGCCGCTTAAGTTCCTCAACGGCCTGCCGCCCGATTTCTTCGTCTCGCAGGTGATTGGCGACTGCGGCGCCGGCGTTCTCTTCTGCCAGGAGAAGCAATTGATGTTTGACCCCCCGCTCGGGCGCCACGACGCGGACGGCATTCCCGCGCTTGCCTGAGAGCCATTCTTCGATCACCCTGGCATCATCAAGATCGGTCGGGATGAGCAGCTCTTTGGGCGGTTGACCATCTTTGTTGTAGAACTGCTCAATGGCGGATCGAACGAGTTCCTCGTCGCCTGCGTCGGCTGAATGAGGCCAAAAGAAGTCTTTGCGTCCGATCAGGAGGCCGCCGCGTACGAAGAGGATCTGGAGATCGACCGCTGAGCCTTGTCGCGCCAGGCCGATCACATCTTGGTCGGTCGTCGTCGTTTGGGTGATGCGTTGCTTCTCGAGTGTGCGTTCGATATTGAAGAGCCGATCGCGCAAGCGCACCGCCTCCTCAAACTCCTCGCGCTCGGCCGCCATTTCCATTTGGGTGCGCAAGTCGTCCAGCAATTCATGGTCCCGCCCTTCGAGAAACTGGCGCACCTGCTCGACGATGTGGCGGTAGTCCTTTTTCGATTGATTGCCGGTGCAGGGCGCCATACACCGTTTGATCTCGAATTCAATACAGGCTCGCTCCGCCTTGCCATTGATCTCGATAGTGCAGGTGGCCAAAGGAAAGGCTTTCTTGATAACTTTCAACGTCTCCCGCAAGGCGCCTGCCGGCGTATAGGGGCCATAGTAGAGTGCGCCGTCTTGTTGAACGCGGCGGACGATAGAGAGGCGCGGGAAGTCTTCTTTGATCGGCAGGCGAAGGTAGGGGTATTGTTTGTCGTCCCGTAAGACCACGTTGAATCGGGGCCGATGCCGCTTGATCAGATTGCTTTCGAGGATAAGCGCTTCGAGTTCTGAGCGGGTGACGATCGTTTCGAGGTCTGCGATGTGGTTGACCAACACGGTGGTTTTCGGAGAGTGGTCAGTCCCTTTTTGAAAGTACGACCGCACGCGGTTGGACAGGGCTGCCGCCTTCCCGACGTAGAGCAACTCGCCCTGCCTGTCCCTGAACAGATAGACGCCGGGCTGGTCAGGGAGATGGTCGAGTTTAGATTGAAATTCAGCAGAAGTGGCCATCAGCTGTCAGCCTCCAGCGGGCCGCAAGAAAAGAGTGCGTGTGTGGCACCATTTTAAGGCCCGAGACACCCTGGGGCAACTCGGTAGGCGAATGACTCGCTCAGCGCAGGCTACGGACGAAGGAGGGGCTAAGGCTTCCCCGCGCGACTTCCGCGACTGGACCTTTCATAGTGAGGCTGAAGTCCGCAGCGACTTTAATGTTGAGCTGGCCTCCGGGCATGTTCACCGTGACAGGGCTTTTCACCAGCCCGAGCCGGACAGCCGCACTCGCTGCGGCACAGGAAGAGGATCCGGAGGCCTGTGTTTCCCCGGCCCCGCGCTCCCAAATTAGGATGAAGAGATCTTTTGGGCCGGTTGGCACGGCGAGTTGCACATTCGTTCGCTTCGGAAACAGGGAATGGCTCTCTAATGCCGGTCCAAATCTCAGGAGATCCTCGCGAGACCAGGACTGTCCAGCCGGTTTGAAAATAATACAGTGGGGATTCCCCACACTCACGCCGGTGAAGGTGAGAGATTGGCCAGCGGCCTCGATCGGCTGCTCAACAAGCTCACTCGTCGTGAGGGTACAGGGAAGTGAAGCCGGCTGGAACGTGGCCCGGCCCATTTCGACAGTGACGGCGCTCGCATCCCCATGCCGGTCCACATGCAGCGCAATTGTGACCAGCCCGCCTTTAGTCTCAACGGTGAAGTGCTTCTTTTTTGTCTTGGTGGTCGCGTGAAGATAGCGGGCAAAGATGCGTAGGCCGTTGCCGGATTTTTCCGCTTCGCTGCCGTCAGGGTTGAAGATGCGCAGGCCGAAGTCCGCCTTCTTTGACGGGACTAGGGCAAGGATTCCATCGCTGCCGAGACCCCAGTGGCGATCACAAATGGCTTTAATTCTTGATGGGGTGAGGGAGAACGATAGTGCCTTGGGATCCATCACCACATAGTCATTGCCCAGCCCGTGCCCGCGGAAGAATCCATTCTTCATGCGCAGCTCCTTGAGTAGAGAATGAAACAGGGAGAGATACCTAGCATGAACGCTGTGAGGAGGGGAAGAGGGATGTGAAGTGATCTCACACGATCTTGACGCCAGGCGGTCTTTCGATGAGTTCGACTTCGTAACCGTCCGGGGCATCGATGAAAATGAATCGGCTGCCGGAGGATGTCTGCGTCGGGCCGTCTGTCACCTTGACGCCCTTCGCGTTGAGTGAGGCGATGGTGTCGTCGAGGCTCTCTACCTGAAATGCGAGATGGACGAGATCTTCCTGCACGCTCACTGGTCCGCTCGGAGGGAAACTGGTCAGCTCAATCAGCTCCTCGCTGTTGGGAACCTTCAGAAAGGCAAGCTGCGATCCTCGCGGTGACGTCTTCCGTTCCAGCACCTCAAGCCCGAGCACATCCGTGTAGAATCGGATCGTTTGGTCCAAGTTGCTGACGCGCATGCGGGTGTGAAGGAGTTTGGTGACTTTCATGGTGCTGATTATAAGCAGTCAGCTGTCAGCCTCCGGAGGTTAAGGCTGATAGCTGACTGCTGATGGCTGATTGCTATGCTGTTTAATCCCTCGCCGGTCCCACGCTCTTGCGCATCAGGATTTCGGCACTGCCTTGGATTAGAAGATTCGGCATGGGGCCGATCTCCTGGTAGCCCTGTTTTTCATAAAAGTGACGGGCGTGGTCGTTGAAATCCGAGACGCAGACGAATAGGTTCTTTGCCCTGGCGAAGACAGCTGCTTCGACGTGGGCGAGCAACCGTTTTCCCAACCCTTTGCCTTTCGCCCAGTTCGCCACGCCGAGCAGTTCCAAATAGTCGCCAAGCAAGAATTTCTGACGAACGACCGCGACGCCGGCCACGCTGCCGTTCTGGTTCACAACGTAACCGTCGCGACCCTGTGGGAGCGGTGTGAAATAGCTGTCCCAGTCTTTGCCTTGGTACCCCAGCCGTTTCCATGGATCGGAGTCGAGGAGCAACTCAATGACGGCTGCCCGATCCTCCGCCGTCATGGGCCGAACGACCGGGTCGGTCATGGGGCTGCCTGGCCGTTACAGATTAGGAGATCGCTGATGGTCATGGGGGCGAGGTGTCGCTCTGGCAAGAGCTGCTGATGCAGCTCTTGCACGACCTCATGCGTATGTTTGCCTTTTCCATTGGCGTGCATCACGATAACACTACCCTTCCTGACTAACTGCTTCAGTCGGTCTTCGATCTGGATCGCCGTGAGTGTTGGGTCGGGATCGCCGGACACGACATTCCAGAGAATGAACTGGAGGCCGAGCGCGCGGGCTACGTTGACCGTGTCGTCGTTGAACTCCCCGTAGGGTGGGCGAAACAACGTCGCGTCATGGCCATACTTAGTCTTGAACAGACGAACCGGTCCGAGAATTTCTTGCTTCTGCTCGTCCGCTGAATGGAGCGGCAGATGGGCGTGGACCTCCCCATGGGTGCCGACTTCAAAGAACGGAATCTGAAGGAGGGCTCGTACTTGTTGATCGTGTTTCGTCATCCATTTCCCGGACATGAAGAATGTGGCGGGAATCTTCTGCTCAATGAGATAGTCGATTAGTGCCTGATCGTAGCCTGCCCCTTTCTGCACGGGGCAGAGGTCGAACGTCAACGCGATTCCAGGACAAGAGGGAGGACCCGACTTAATCACTTGGGCCTGCGTGAAGGTAGGGATCGCTGGGACAAGCAGCATCGTAAGCACGAGACCTAGCATCCCTGGCAAATAACGAGATCGCATGGTGATGAGTATACCCGATCCGGGAGGCTTCGCAAAAACGATCGTGGCATTCCAGCATATCGATGCCCTATGTATTTTCGGCAAGGACGCGATTGCCTGCAGGCTGCTCAAAAGGTTCGTCCAGCAAGGCCGCAGCGAGTGAAGACCAGAGGCGTACCCTCTGGGGTACGTTGAGGATCTGAACGAATGCGAGAACGACGCTGGCGGACTTTTTCAGCGGCCTGCCAGGAGCGAAGCCGAGTTGACGCTGGAATTCCCCCACTGTTACGGTGAATGTATGTCGTTGCCCAATTGGAGAATCGGTCGTGTGCTCGGCATCCCGATTCACGTGCATGCCTCCTGGTTCCTGGTGTTCTTCTTTGTGACATGGTCAATGGCGACGGGCTATTTGCCGGAGACGTTGCCTGGCCTGTCGACTCCACGCTATTGGGGGATGGGTGGCATCGCCGCCCTGTTGTTATTCCTCTCCGTCTTGCTCCATGAATTGGGACATTCCTATGTGGCGCTGCGGTACCAGATCCCTATCAAGCAGATTACGTTGTTCATCTTCGGAGGGATGGCGCACATGGGCAAGGAACCGCCTAGTCCGCGGGCTGAGTTCTTGATCGCGATGGCAGGGCCGCTCGTGAGCTTGATCCTGGGGGCCGGGTGTCTCGGCGCAGCCATGGCCGTGGAGTCATTGATCGCGCAACCCGGGGTTCTAGGATTTGTCGTCCTCGGGAGCTTGCTCGGCATGGTGAATGTGCAGCTCGGACTATTTAACCTGATCCCGGGGTTCCCGTTAGATGGCGGACGTGTCTTACGAGCTGGACTGTGGGCCTGGAACAAGGATTTCAATCGAGCGACCAGTCAGGCTTCGCTCGTGGGAATAGGGTTTGGTGTGGCTCTCGGGTTGATCGGCGCGGTCTTGATGGTGGGAGCCTGGTCCGGCGCTCTGGGACAGTCCACCGCGACGAATGGGGGCTGGCTCATCTTTATCGGCGCATTCCTCTTTTCGGCGGCGCTGTCAGGTAAACGGCAGGCAGCCCTGCGGATTCCGTCGACGTCGGTGACGGTTCGCCAGGTCATGGTTCATCGTGTCGTAACCCTGTTACCGGATATGAGCGTGCAGGACGCGGTCGATCAATACTTTGTCGCGCACGGATTCGGTGGATTTCCCGTGTGTGAAGAGGGGCAGGTGCTCGGGGTGGTCACGGTCAAGGACGTGCATGCGCTTCCCCCAGGACTCTGGCCGTGGCGTCGTGTTCGCGAGATCATGCGCCCGGTGTCGCCTGCCTTCTGTATTCCTCCGGACTGGTCCGTCTTGCAGGCGATGGAATGCATGGCACAGGGCGGGTGGGACCGTCTCGTAGTGGTGGAGAACGAAAAGATCGTAGGGCTTGTCACCCGATCAGCCATCGCGCATCACTTACAGTTACACAGAGTCTGAGATGTCCTCTCACGCCTGACGTTTCACGTCTGATAATCAGTCGTTCGCGCGGGCGATGGAAATGTTTTGCGCGATGGCAATTCGCACAAGGTGGACCGCGAGTAGAAAGCCGTAGACGACGCAGAAGAACTTGAAGGTGGCGCGGTAGAAATCTGTCAACAGGATGGGAAGACAGAGGGCAAAGACCAGGCTTGCGATCAACGTCATGAAGGTCAACCGCTTGCAGAACTCATGGTGAGCTTCCCGGCCAATCTGCTTCAGCGCGTGGGCGTAGCGCTCGGCTCGTTGAATCCTGGCTTCCTGTAGGGCAGCCTCGCCTGTGCCCCAGTAATGCAAGTACCCATAGCCACCTAGAATCAAGAGCCAAGGCAATGCCCACAACGGCCAATAGCTCACTCCTCCGTAGGTCTCGCTGCTGAGCAAGGCAGCGCAGGAAGGGGCATAGAGTAATCCCAACACCAGAGGCAGGATACGCTCATCATTCGGACGTTCTCCCTCCGGCCCTCCATGAATCAGCTCCCGTTCAAATAACGGGTAGCCATATTTGAGGACCACGAGCGCGATGGCGGCACTCATGGTCTTGTCGGGAATGTAGCGGATCCAGTTCTGGAACCAATTCACAATCCACCAGCTCAGACTATCTCCCCAGGTAATTCCAAAGAGAGATTCGAGGTAAAGGTGCGCCGTGCGTTCCCATTGGAGTACGCGTTGGCTCACCGATTCGGCAACGTCGGGGTTTAAGGCAAAGGTCGTTTGCTCATGCAGCGCAGCTTGGACAAAGGTTCCCGGCAGGCTCATGACGATCGCGCCGCCGACCCCAAAAATATAGAGAAACCAAGCATGGGATAGAGCGGAACTGCGTCCTTTGCGGAGATACTTTTGAAAGCCTCTTTGTCTGGCCATCCAACCCCAGTAGCAGGCGCCAGCCATGCTCACCAGCGACCAGGGAAAAATCACGACATCCGCGCCGGTTTCCGGATACAACAGCCAATTCACGGCGGAATTTGAGAGGAGGGCCACGATGGCCCCCCACCAAGGACCCAAGAGAAAGGCCACCAGCGCTGTTCCTGTCATATCAAGGAACAGGATGCTCTCTAGATGTCGACTCAACGTGAGCCCGACATAGTTGAGCAGCAGGCCTGCTGCGACAATGACGCTGGTTTCGTAAAAAAGGAGGTAGGACACGCCGCGGAAGGGCTTCGTCGAAAAGAAATCGATCGAAGGAGACGGATCAGGGGCTTGACGTTCGGTTGTGGAAGACGATTTCCGTTCCTTCTTCGATGTCAGCGATTTCAGCCGAGTCTTCACATCCAGCAGCTTCTCCATGAGGGTCAATAGCGCTGCGATGAAGCCAATCACGGTGCCACCGAGCATGAGCATATCTTTGCCGAAATCTTCAGGCATGAGGCGGTTCCCTTAACAGTGTTGGCTGTCATTCTATCCACGAAGGGATATCCCCGCCAGCAAAAGTCCAGAAGCCGACAATCCGGTCTAGTCTTTCTAGTTTATCTGGTCTATCTGGTTTGTCTGGTTCAACCAAATAGACGAGACAGACGAGATTGACCAGACAGACCAGTCTTATTATGTTGGCGGACTATTCGGCAAAGCCGGATCTGACTGAGCGGTTTTCGTGGCTGCGGTTGACAGTACCTGCGCCTGTTGTTGGAGACGATGGGCGACTTCGGCGCCGACCAGCAGGAGGGCCGCGGAGTAGTAGACCCATAAGAGGAGCAGAATGATTTCCAAGAGGGAACCATAGAGGTGGGCGTACACCGTCGCATAGGTGCTATAGGTCACGAATAAGAGTTTGGCTGCGATCCAGAGAAGACTGAACGTCAGAGCCCCGATCATCGCCTCACGCCAGTGCGGCCTCCGTCGTGGAACGAGCCGATAGAGCGCCGTGACCGCAAGGAAAGCCAGCGCAAAGGGAAGCGTATAGGTGAGAAACAGATCGTGGGCTGCGAGGGCCAGGAGATCGAGCCCCCAAAGTCTTGGCGCATACCCCGTTAAGAAGTTGACGATCTGAGTTGCGCCGAAGGAGAGCAGCAGCACGAGTTCGGTCACCGCAAGCGAAGCGACGGCGATGCCGGTTGAGATCAGGGGGTGACGGCGCCAGGCGCTCTCGAAGACGACATTCAACGCATAGTCGAGTTCATAGAACACCAGCGTGCCGAACCAGACGAACGTCAGAAACACAGCCCACCGAACGGTTTCCAAGGCGCTCACCCGATGCAACTCCGTGACGACATGTTCTCCCACCGAGGGAAGGAAGCCTTTGAGAAAACTGAGGAGGGCCTGCTCTCCGATCACGTCCTGACTCACCACGAAACTGAGGCCGTAGAGCAAAAGAAAGACGAGCGGGAAGAGGGAGAGCAAGGAGAAAAAGGCAAGAGAGGCCGCGAGACTGGCACACCCATGGCGCAGAAATGATCGTATGAGGTCACGGAGAAAACGAAATGGCTGCATAAGGCGCGATGGGTGAACGACTTCTCACCAACGTAGCACGAGTCGATCTCTCGTGCACCTGTCTAGCCCGCATCATTCGCGAAGGCCTCTACTACAACCGCCGATACGCCGCTGCGACAAGCCTGACGTCGGGCTCGATGCCGTTCGAGGCAGTTTATACTTTCCTCTCCATGGGTGCCGGGTGGTCCGAAGCGAACTTCGCCGTGAGTGGCGGGGTCCCCGCCCGGGGTCCAGAGAAGGAAGGCCGGGACTGACCACCGCACCGTGGTCGTCAGACCACGGAGACGGGAATACCTGAAGGCTTTCCGCTCTGGAGCGCCGTGGAAGGCGCGCCGCGTGAGGCGTGGGAGTGGAGGACCGGCCGGCACCCACTCCCCTTTATTTGAGCGTCAGGACTGATTGAAGCGCGAAGCCGACGAGAGGGTTGGGAAAGAGGCCGAACAAGATCACGCCCGCGACGGCACAGGCCAACACGAACGATAAGGCCGGTGAGTTCACAAGCTGTGGCGTCGGGTCGGAAGAAGGATTCGGATCACGCATATACATCACCATCACCACCCGCATGTAGTAATAGGCCGATACAACGGCAAAGATCAGGGCGATGGCGGCGAGCCAGGCCAATCCTGCTTCGACTGCCGCCATGAATACATAGAGTTTTCCGATGAAGCCTGCGGTCGGCGGAATCCCCGCGAGTGAGGCCATGAAGATCAGCATGAGAAAAGCCGCGAGCGGCTGTCGCTTTGCGAGTCCCGCAAAATCATCAATCTCTTCTCCCTCGACCCCGCCTTTCCTGAGCATGCCGATGACGGCGAACGCGCCGAGCGTCATAAAAGTATAGAGGGTGAGATAGATCATGACGCTCGCAAGACCGGGCGTGGCCCCGGACGCGCCGACCCCACGAGCCGCCGCGACAAATCCGATCAATGCGTAGCCGGCATGGGCGATGCTGGAGTAGGCCAGCATCCGTTTGATGTTGGTCTGCACGATGGCGACGACATTGCCGAGCACCAGGGTGGCGATGGAGATGAGCAGGAACAGGAGCGACCAATCTGCCTTGAGCCCGCCGAGCCCTTCGACGAAGACACGCATGAATGCGGCAAAGCTGGCAGCTTTTGCCGCGACCGCCATGAAGGCCGTGACGGAGGTCGGGGCGCCCTGGTAGACGTCGGGCGTCCACATATGGAACGGCACCGCCGCGAGCTTAAAACCGAAGCCGACTGCCAGCATGATCGTGGCGATCAGCAAGAGGGGATCGTCCACACCGCGGGTTCCAATAGCACCGGCGATCGATATCAACTTCGTGCTGCCGGCTACGCCATAGAGTAACGAGATGCCGTACAGCAGAATCCCCGAAGAGAACGCGCCCAGAACGAAGTATTTGGCTGCGGCCTCCAACGAACGAGGTTTAGACCGGTTGAGTCCGGTCATGACATAGAGCGAGAGGGACATGAGCTCGGTGCCGAGATAGATCGTCAGCAAGTCGGCGCTGGACACCATGACCATCATGCCGGAGAGGGCGAGGAGGATGAACCCATAGTATTCGCCGAGGTGGATGCGCTCCGCTTTCAGATAGGGCAACGACAGCACAATGGTCACCCCGGTTACGCCACAGAGGACGATTTTCCAGAATCTGGCATAGGCATCGATCACCACCAGGTCGCTAAACGCGGACACCCGGACATTCAGCGCGCTGATCTGCTCGCCGGTGATTCCAAGACAGAGGGCGAGGGCACCCACACTCAGCCAGGCCAGGAGATCTCGTCGTGAGGCTGGGGTGATGGGGTCCAACACGATGACGAGACAGGCCGTGACGACGACGATGAGCTCGGGAAGCATGGCTAAGAGGTCAGTGCTGTACAGACTCATCGCAATGTGCCTTGAGTCGTCAACTGCGCTCCGCTGTCCGCCAGCAGTGACCCTCTCCCTCCGGCAGAGGGAGGGGCGGTCGGCGCCACTTTCACGCGGGACATGGAGTCAAGGGTGTTGGTCACGCTCTGATGCATCCGACTCACGAGCGGATTGGGATAGAGCCCGATCCAAAATACCAATAGAGCCAGCGGCACCAGCGTGGCGAGTTCCCGTCGGTTGAGATCCCTGAGTGTCGGGAGGCGGTGCGGGGATGGGACCCCGAAGACCACTCGTTGGACCATCCAGAGGAGATACGCGGCGGCCAAAACGATGCCCAACGACGCAAAGGCGGTCGCGACCTTGCTCCAGAGGAACGTACCGACGAGCACCAGAAATTCTCCGACAAAACTATTGGTGCCGGGGAGGCCGAGCGAAGACAAGGCGAAAATTACCAAGAGGGCGGCATACTGCGGCATCGGTGCGGCTAATCCGACGTTATCGGCGATCATCCGGCTGTGGGTGCGCTCATAGATCATGCCGACGCAGAGGAACAGCGCGCCGGTCGTAATGCCATGGTTGACCATTTGGAGGACGGCTCCTTCGATGCCCTGTTGGTTCAAGACAAAGAGGCCAAGGCTGACGAACCCCATGTGGCTCACGCTCGAATAGGCGATCAGTTTCTTGAGATCGACCTGGGCCAGCGCCATATAGGCGCCATATATGATTGCGATGATGGAGAGCACGACCATCATGGGCGTAAAGTCGCGGCTGGCATCCGGCAGCATCGGTAAACTGAATCGCAGGAATCCATAGGCGCCCATTTTCAGCAGGATGCTGGCGAGGATAACGCTGCCGGCGGTCGGGGCCTCGACGTGGGCGTCCGGGAGCCATGTGTGAAACGGGAACATGGGGACCTTCACCGCGAAGGCGGCGAAGAATGCCAAGAACAGCCACATTTGCAGCGAAGCTGGGTAGGTGCCCTGGCTTAAGGCGAGGATGTCGAACGTGTGCCCTCCATAAAAATACAGGACGAGGATGGCCACGAGCAAGAGCACGCTCCCTGCGAGGGTGTACAGAAAAAACTTGATGGCCGCATAAAGCCGGTTCGGCCCTCCCCAGACGCCGATCAGGAGGTACATCGGAATCAACATGGCCTCCCAAAACACGTAGAACAGCACGAAGTCCAACGCGACGAATACACCCACCATAGCCGTTTCCATCACCAGCAACACGGCCATGAAACCCCGGACTCGTGTGGTAATCGCATTCCAGGATGCCAAGACGCAGAGGGGCATGATCCCGGCGGTCATCAACACCAGCGGGAGACTGATTCCGTCGAGACCCAGGCTGTAGTATATGGGCGGGGCCGCGATCCAGGCGACATGCTCGGTGAACTGCATCTGACTGGCCTGTGGATCGAAGAGCCACCAGAGCGGAAGGGCCACGAATAGATCGGCCAAGGTTGCGGCCAGCGCAATCCATCTCGCGGCAGATTCTGTCGCGAGATATACTGCGACGGCTCCCGCAAGAGGAAGCACGAGCAGGAGTGAGAGCCAGGGGAAGGAACTGGTCATTGGTCAAGAGTCAATTGGTAATTGGCATCGGCAAGAGGACCGCTGTTCGTCGTTCCCCTTGACCAGTGACCAGTAACCAGTGACGCTCCTTTACAAGAATAAAAACACCGTAAAAAGGACCACCGCTCCGAGCGCCATACCGAGCGCATAATGTTGCGCCTGCCCACTTTGCATGAGCCTCAAGAACCAACCGCCCCAAGCGGTCGCGCGAGCCACGCCGTTCACCGCCCCATCGATCACGTTTACATCCACGCGTTTCCACAGTTCGGTTGCGGCGAAAAAGGTAGGACGGACGACCGTTCGATCGTAGAGTTCGTCGACGTACCATTTGTTCAGTGAAGCCCGATACAACGACTGCCACTGTCGTGCAAACTGAGCCGGCAGCGCCGGGTTGATCACATAGACATAATAGGCCCCGGCGATCCCGAGTAATCCCACGCCCGTGGCCACCACCATGATGACAACGGCGGCTCCTCCCTCGTGAGCTGCGGTGCCTTCACCTGTCTCAAACATCGGTCCAAGAAACTCGGGAATGCCCAGATAGCCTGTGACAATACTGAGCACGGCGAGGACTATCAGGGGCAGAGTCATAGTGTTCGAAGATTCGTGGACGTGGTCTGCATGATGAGGATCGACATGCGAGGGACCCCAAAACGTGACGAAGACCAGCCGGAAGCTGTAGAAGGCCGTCATCAACGCCGTCACGAGACCGAGGACCGTCAAGCATTGACCGAGTGGACCAGCCGACCAGGCCGAGACGAGCAGGTTGTCCTTGCTGAAGAATCCTGACGTCAGGGGGAATCCCGCAAGCGCGAGCGAGCCTACGATGAACGTCCAATAGGTAATCGGTAATTTGTTCTTCAACCCGCCCATGCGCCGCATATCCTGCTCGTGATGCAGGGCGATGATGACGGACCCGCAACCGAGAAAGAGGAGGGCTTTAAACGCGCCGTGGGTCAGGAGATGGTACATGCCGGCCGCATAGGCGCCGAGACCGCAGGCCATGATCATGTACCCGAGTTGGCTGACGGTCGAATACGCGACGACGCGCTTGATGTCGGTCTGGGTCAAGGCGATGGTCGCCCCCACAACCATGGTGATTCCACCGGTGATTGCCACGACGGTCATGGCGGTGGGAGACAGGTTGTAGAGTGGCGCCAATCGCGCAACCATAAACACGCCTGCAGTGACCATCGTCGCAGCATGAATGAGCGCCGAAATGGGGGTGGGGCCTTCCATCGCATCCGGCAGCCAGACGTGGAGCGGCACTTGGGCGGATTTGCCGATTGCGCCGGTGAACAATAAGACGCAAATGAGCGTGAGCACGGAGACGTCCCAGGTTCCTCCAAAAGGCCCGAGGACATTCATGACGTCCCCTGCGGACTCATGCGCGCGGGCAAACATTTCGTGATAGTCCAGCGATCCGAAGCTGTACCACACCAACAGGAGGCCGAGCATGAAGCCGAAATCGCCGACCCGGTTGACGATGAACGCTTTTGTGGCGGCGGAGCAGGCAGCCGGACGATCGTACCAGTGGCCGATGAGCAAATAGGAGCAGAGACCGACCGCCTCCCAGAAGATGAAGAGTTGAAGCAGATTATCTGCCATGACCAGCATCAGCATCGAGAAGGTAAAGAGAGCGATGTAGCCGAAGAAGCGGGCATAGCCGGGGTCTCCACGCATGTATCCGATGGTATAAATGTGGACGAGCGAACTCACGGTCGTCACAAGAAGCAGCATGACGGCGGTGAGCCGGTCGATGGAGAAGCCGATGTGAATATCGAGCGTGCCCGAGGTCAGCCAGGTGTAGAGTGGGAAGCTCGTATGGTGACCGTTTGCGACGTCGAAGAAGACCAAGAGCGAGAGCAGCCACGACACAATGACCGCTGGTACAGCGATGAGATGCGCGTTGTCCTTAATCCAATGTCCGAAGAGCCCTAGAATCAGGAACGAGGCCAACGGAAGGAGCGGAATGAATTCGTAGGTCATCAGAAATCGTTTCTCATCGTTCGTTGCTCGTGAAGCGCCACGGATACGCCCTATGCCGATACACCCACTCCATCGATCGCGAACGACGCTTCACGTTTCACGAAAGACGGTGTGCTCACCATTTCAGCAACTGAAATTCGTCGATGTTGATCGCGGCCTTGGCGCGATACAAGGCAATGATGATGGCCAATCCGACCGCGACCTCTGCTGCGGCGACCGTGAGGGCAAAGAAGACGAAGACTTGCCCTGCGACATCGTGGAGGTACTGCGAAAAGGCGACGAAGTTGATATTCGTTGCGTTCAACATCAGTTCGACCGACAGCAGGATGATGATGATGTTCCGGCGAAGCAACACACCGACGACTCCGGTCAGAAACACGATGCCGCTGAGGATGACGTAATACGACAGAGGAATCATCGGCGCCTCGTGAAACGTGAAACGTGAAACGTGAAACGAGGAAAGTCAAAAACCAGAAGCCGATTCGAGGCGACTAACGAATAACAATTCACGCTTCACGCTCTCCGAGGTCTTTCTTGGCCAGAATGATCGCGCCGATCATGGCCACGAGCAGAATCAAAGACGCCACTTCGAAGGGAAACAAATAGGTCGAATAGAGGACGTCACCGATCGCTGCGGTATTGCTGATTCCCCCGACGGTCGTCTCCGTGCCGGCCGCCACAACAGGGGTTGTCCAGCCTTTCATCGCCGTGAGGATGACGGCCTCGATGGCCAGTGCCCCTCCCACCACGGCAGCCATGGGCCATTGCCGATGGTACCGGTCATCCTGCCGCATGTTCAGCAGCATCACAACGAAGAGGTACAAGACCAAGATGGCGCCGGCGTAGACGATGATTTGAACGGCTGCGAGGAACTCCGCGTGGAGTGTGACGTAGAGCCCCGCCACGTGAAAAAACATGACCAGCAGCGCCAGCGCACTGTAGATGGGGTTACGCACCGCAATGACGAGCACCGACGTCGCGGCAATCACGAGTGCAAAATAGAAAAAGAATATCTGTTCTATCACACGTCTTCCTCTGTGCCGCCTCGGTCTACCGGTCCTGCAACCGTGACGCGTCAAAGGCGCGACCCACAAGCCGGCCGATTCCTGGGAGCTCAGTGAAGCCTACAAGACTCGCCTTCTCGCATTGCCCGCCAATCTCGCTTTTCCCGTGAATCCCACCGTTCCGCCAGCCTCGCGCGGCCATCCTGCCCGGCGACCTCGAATATTGAGGAGGGCTAGGCGCAGATGATTCAGCTGGGTTTTTGCGGCAGGTGCTTGAACGCAACGTTGAAGAACGCCACATTCGGGTGTTGGAGCTCCAACTGCTTCTCGCGAACCGGGAACGACCGGTCGCCGATGGCGAGCAATTGTTCCTTATTGAGATGCAGGTG
>JBGTCI010000033.1:0-12414 GCA_041748925.1 Nitrospiraceae bacterium
GATCAATGTCATCTTTTCGTCCCTGCGAGCCTTGACCAAGGCGATTGAGAAGAACCGTACGAAGTGATGCCCGATGTGGTGCCATGCCAGACGCCCCGCTAATCGGTCCCTATCGTCCGGACGACGTGCTGGCCTGGGAGCAGGGAGGTCCACGCACCGCCCGACAGTTTCTGGCCGACGTGTCCTACCTCGTGGAGTCGTTGCCCGATCGGCCCACGGTGCTCAATCTCGCGACCAGCCGCTACGATTTTCTGATCGGATTTGCCGCCGCGATTCTGCGGCGTCAGTTGACCTTGCTTCCGCAAAGCCGGGCACCCCAGACCCTTCGCCGCAGTGCCGGCGACTATCCCGACAGCTACGTTCTGACAGATCGGGATGAAACGATTGACGGGGTCGAGTCTGTTTCGATCCAACGACGGGGCGGGCGGGCTTCCTGGTCAGGTGAGATTCCGCGTGTTCCGTTGAATCAAGTCGTGGCGATCGCGTTCACCTCGGGGAGTACGGGCCAGCCGATGCCCAACAAGAAAACGTGGGGGGCGTTGACTGCCGTCGCTCACGCAACTGGATCCAGGCTCGGCATCAAAGGTGGCGATCGCTCCGCGGTGGTGGCGACCGTTCCGCATCAACATATGTTTGGGCTGGAAGCTTCCGTGATGTTGCCGGTCATGCACGGGTTGGTCATGCATGCCGGGCGACCGCTCTTTCCGGCTGATATCCGGAGCGCCTTGGCCGATGTGACGGGTCAACGGATCCTCGTGACCACGCCATTGCATCTACGCGCCTGTGTAACAGAAGGGGTAAGCGTTTTACCCGTGGCACTGATCCTATCCGCCACCGCTCCCCTTTCTCGTGCATTGGCGCAAGAGGCCGAACGGCATTTTCACACCGAGGTACATGAAATTTTTGGATTTGCCGAAGCCGGCAGTGTGGCCGAACGGCGTACAGTCGACGGCGATCTGTGGCGACCATTACACGGTGTGCGCATGGTGCAGGATCAGACGTCGTGGATGGTGCATGCTGAGTATCTTCCAGCTCCGGTTTCGGTACCGGACCGCATCACGGTTGATGCGCAGGGGATGTTCATCTTTCACGGTCGGGGAGCAGACCAGGTGAACGTCGCCGGGCATCGTGTGTCGCTCGGCGACTTGAATCAAAAGTTGTTGGAGATTGATGGTGTTAAAGATGGTGTCTTCTTCTTGCCTGAGGAGGGAGCCGATCTCGTTACGAGACTCATGGCGTTTGTGGTGGCTCCAGGAAAGACCAGCGAAGAGATTCAGCGCGCCTTGCGGACGCACATTGATCCGGTGTTTCTGCCTCGCCCGTTAGTCTGTGTGCCCAGTCTGCCTCGGAATGCCACCGGCAAATTACCAAGTGAATCGGTCAGTGAGCTGGTCCGGCAGTGGCGGGCAGGGCAGCACCGTGGTGCATGAGCGCGTGCTGTCGATCGGCTATGACCATCCGGCGCTTGCGGGGCATTTCCCCGGCTGTCCCATTGTGCCCGGTGTGGTACTGCTCAATGAAGTGTTCGAGACACTGCGTCGTGGATCGGCGGCTTCGCTGGTGGTGACAGGTCTGCCTATGGTGAAATTTTCCTCTCCTCTCAGGCCGGGTGAGATCGTGACCATTCGCGTGGACGAAGAGGGAGCCGGTCAGGCCACATTTTCCTGCCAGGTGGATGCGCGTCTCATTGCGTCTGGCGCAATCGAGTTCACCCCTGGCACAGAGGCGCAAGCGGAACGGGCGTGAGTCTTGCCTGGCAACAGCAGCAGGAGCGCGGCAGCCGCACCAGCATTCGGATGATGGCATGGGTGGCGCAGTCGCTTGGCCGCCCGGTTGCACGGACGCTGCTGTACCCGATTTGTGTCTACTTTCTCCTGGGCTCAGGGGCAGCCCGCCGGGCGATCAGGCGATTTCGCGAGCAGGCCCTCGGTCGTTCCGTCAGTTGGCGCGATCTCATTCGCCATTTTCATGCGTTTTCCTCAACGATTCTTGACCGGGTCTATTTCCTGCGCGGACAATTCGATCTATTCGAGATTCAGGTGCATGGTCTAGACGCGCTCGACCGTGAGTTGGCGAAAGGCCGTGGCTGTGTGCTCTTGGGGTCGCACCTCGGGAGCTTCGAAGTGGTTCGTGCGGTGGGACTCTCCCGCCAGCACATCGAGATCCGAGTTCTCATGGACGAGCAGAATGCGCCGTTGATTCGTGATCTGGTTCAGGAGTTGAACCCCGCCGCAGCTGAAACAGTTATCCAGGTCGGTGGGGCGGATACGATGTTGCAAGTGAAAGAATGTCTCGATAGGGGCGGTGTGGTCGGCATCATGGGCGATCGTGTGATGCAAGACGATCAGGCTGTTGTCTGTAATTTCTTGGGCCGTGAAGCCCGGTTTCCGACCGGAGCGATGCGATTGGCCCATGTTGTCCGCGCTCCTGTGGTCCTATTTTTCGGGCTCTACCGGGGAGGGAACCGGTATGAGGTGTACCTTGAGTCCTTCAGCGAAGCGGTGCAGCTTTCGCATGAACAGCGGGCCACTGATCTGAAGCAGTGGACGCAACGGTACGCCGGCCGGCTTGAGGCCTTCTGCCTCCGCGCGCCGGACAATTGGTTTAACTTCTATGAGTTTTGGAACGATTCGCACTAGCTGGCTTCTTCCGCTGTGTACGCTGCTGCTGGCTGGGAGCATAGCTAGCGCGGGTGTCGAGAGTTCACCAGCTCCTGGAGATCCTTCGAGCAACACCTGGACGGTCGAGCAGGTCGTGGCCTCGCTGAAGGAAGGGCGAGAGCCCTCGGTGTCGTTTGAAGAAGCGACATACTCATCATTGCTGACCGAGCCGCTGATCGTTCGCGGCACACTGCGTTTTACGCCCCCGTCAACATTGGAGAAGGAAGTGGTGGAACCGTACCGGGAACGCTACGTCATTGAAGGAGACCGGGTGACCTTCGAGAGTGAACGGAAGCACGTGAAGAAAACTATTTCACTGGAAGACTATCCGGCCTTGCGCAGCGTTGTTGCAGCGTTTCGGGCCAGCTTCACGGGCGATGTGGAGGAACTGAAGAAGGTCTACGAAACCACGGTCGAGGGCACCAGTCGTCAGTGGACGTTGCTCCTTCGTCCGCACGACCCTGCCGGGAAATCTATGGTCGATTATGTGTTGTTTTCAGGGTCTGAGGGGCGCATTGCCACCATCGCAATTCGAGCGGCGGACGGTGACCGCTCGGTGATGACCCTACGCCGTGGACCATCCAGATGAGAACTGCGCGGTGGCCAGTTCTCGTCTGGATTGTCCTTATCACTGGCGCACTCTGGTTCACCGCGACCCGCTTGTCGGTCCATAGCGAACTCAGCGACCTGCTTCCCGAAGGGACCACTCCCACGCAACGGCTGTTGCTGACTCAAGTACGCTCGGGCCTGGCCGCTCGGCTGATGCTCTTGGCCATCGAAGGCTCGCATCCGGATGAATTAGCCAGACTCAGCAAAGGGCTGGGCGAAGGGCTGCGAGAGCACTCCCAGATCGATTTCGTGGGCAATGGAACGCAGACGCTGTCGCCCGAAGAGCGACAGGTCTTGTTTCGCTCGCGCTATCTCTTGAGCCGTACGGCAGGTGCCGATACCTTTTCAGCTCATTCGCTGCACGTCGCTCTTGAACAACGACTCGACGATCTGCGTTCCCCTCTCGCCCCGATGATGAAGGAATATATTCCGACCGATCCTACCGGGGAGTTTCTCGGGATCCTTCAGTCATGGTCTGGATGGGAGGCGCCCGCAACACATCGTGGAGTCTGGATGTCGGCCGATCGCCATCGTGCGTTGTTGGTGGTCGAAACTAAAGCTGCCGGGTTCGATGCCGATGCGCAGGAAGTGATTCAACAGGATATCCGGGCGTCGTTTCAACGTGTGCTCAATGGGTCGTCACCATCGGCCCGGTTGCTCATGAGCGGCCCTGGTGTGTTTACGGTCGAAATCCAGCGAACAATCGAACGGGAAGCGTGGTGGCTCTCGACAGTGGCGGCCACATTGGTGTTTCTCTTGCTCTACGCCAGCTATCGATCGGTGACGCTGGTGTTGCTCAGCCTGATTCCACTCTCGAGCGGGATTCTGGCCGGTATGGTCGCGGTGAATAGTTGGTTCGGGTTTGTTCACGGCATCACGTTGGGATTCGGCATTACACTATTGGGTCTGGTTGACGATTACCCCATCCATTTGTTCAGTCATCTGAGCCGGCGAGATACTGCCCAGGCGACTATGCGGGCGATCTGGCCGACTATGCGTCTCGGCGTGCTGACCACGGCCATCGGGTTTTCGGCCCTGCTCCTTGCCGGCTTTCCCGCGTTGGCGCAACTGGGACTCTTCGCGCTGGCGGGGCTGGGTACTGCGGCGTTGGTGACTCGATGGGTGCTGCCGGTCTGTATCCCAACCGGTTTCGTCCCACGGGAGATTCAGTCCGATCTGGCAGGAATGATGGCGCATCTGTCCAAGGCGAAGGTCGTGGTACCGGCGGCGGTCGTTCTTGCGACAATCGTGCTGATATGGTCAGATACGCTTCTGTGGGAGGAAGATCTAGCGAAGATCAGTCCGGTATCGGAGGAGAAGAAGCAACTCGATCAGCAACTGCGTGGTGACATGGGTGCGCCGGATATGCGGGATCTCCTGGTGATCGAGGCGGCGACGCAAGAAGATCTGTTGCAGCGGAGTGAAACGATGATGCCGAAGCTGGATGGTCTTCGAGACACAGGTGCCTTGGCGGGATACGACGTAGTGTCGCGTTATGTGCCCAGCCAGCGCGTGCAACGACAGCGACAGCAGGCCTTGCCCGAGCCTGCCGTGTTGGAGGGCCGGCTCCGCGAGGCGGTGAAAGGATTGCCGTTTACGCCAGGCCTGTTCGCTCCATTCCTGGCCGGGATCGAGGCGGCCCGCAGCCAACCATTGGTCGATCGCGCCACGTTCCAGGGAATGCCATTGGGTCTCAAGATCGAGGCATTGATGGTGGAACATCACGGACGATGGCTGGGGGTCGCGCCGTTGCGAGGCGTCGCCGATCGACAGGCGTTGAAGGCGACGGTGGCCGAGTGGGGAGAGGCGGCGGTCACATATGTGGATCTCAAGGAAGAGTCCAACCGGCTGATGAGAGAGTATCGAAACAGGACCCTGCAGTTGCTCGGATGGGGAGCGGTCGCCATTGCGGCGGCCTTAGGAATCGGATTGAAGTCTTTCCCGCAACTCTGGCGCGTGCTCGCCCCGATTGTCGCCAGCCTCATCGTGGTGACAGGCATTGTAAACCTGTCCGGTGAATCGTTGTCGTTGTTTCATGTCGCGACCTTGCTCTTGGTGATCGGGCTGGGCCTCGATTACGCGCTGTTCTTCAATCGTCCAGAGGACCAGGGCGGGGAACGACGCCGGACGGTCTTCGGGTTGCTGGTCTGCAGCGCCACGACCATTCTGGTATTCGGAGTGCTCGCATTCTCGAAGATCCCTGTGCTGCATGCGATCGGCCTGACGGCAGCGTGTGGATCCCTGTGTTGTCTCATTTTTGCGGGCTTCTTAGCCGAACAGGATTCCCATGTTGCCTGACAGGCAACTCATGACGCCCTTGACCCTGACGGCCTATACCCTCGTCACAGCCAACGGCCGCGGCGTGGGGCCTGTCCTTCAAGCGTTGCGTGAGCGGCGCTCGGGATTGAACCCCTGCGACTTCGAAGATGTTCCCCTCAAGACCTACATCGGACGAGTCGAAGGTCTTGAAGATTTTTCGCTCGGGAATGAGTTGGAGCGATTCGATTGCCGCAATAACCGGCTCGCCTGGCTTGGGTTGCAGCAGGATGGATTCATGGTGGCGGTGGCGGAAGCGAAGCAGCGCTATGGCGCCCATCGCGTCGCCGTCGTCATGGGTACCAGCACCTCGGGCATTCTGGAAACGGAACATGCCTATCAGGCGCGGGACCTCGCCGGCTCGTTGCCGGCCTGGTATACCTCGCGGTATCGCTTCACGCATAATATGTTTTCTCTGGGCCACTTCGTGCGGGCCTGTCTCGGTTTGCGCGGCCCCGCGACGGTGATTTCGACCGCCTGTTCGTCCAGCGCGAAGGTGTTTGCGACGGCCGATCGCTTGTTGCGCGCCGGCCTGTGCGATGCCGTCATTGTCGGTGGGGTCGATAGCCTCTGCTTGACTACCTTGTACGGGTTCTCGGCGCTTCAGCTACTCTCGACGAGTCCCTGTCGTCCATGCGACGAAGATCGCGATGGGCTCTCACTTGGCGAGGCTGCGGGATTTGCGCTGCTGGAATCCAGCACGTGCGTCAGTCGGCGGGGTGCGGTCGCGCTGTTGGGGTATGGTGAGAGTACCGATGGCTACCATATGTCCCATCCCCATCCGGAAGGAGCCGGAGCGATCAGGGCGATTCGGGATGCGCTCGGGCGCGCCGGTCTGCTGCCCAGGGACATCGACTATGTCAATTTGCATGGCACGGCGACCAGAGTCAACGACGCCGTGGAAGACAAGGCCGTTTCCGGCATCTTCGGGCGCACCACTCCCTGCAGTTCGACAAAGGGTTGGACCGGACACACGCTTGGTGCCGCAGGGATCACGGAGGCGTTGATCTCGGTGCTCTGCCTGAAGCACGGCTTTCTGCCGGGCACGCTCAATTGCGAACGGATCGACCCGACTCTGCACAGCCAGATCCTGCGTGGCAATGAGGTGCGCCCGGTTCGCCGGATTCTCAGCAATATATTTGGATTTGGTGGGAACAATTGCAGCCTGATTCTGGGGACGCTCCAGTGAAGGTGAGTATTCAAGGCATCGGTCTTCTGGCGGCAGGACTTGAAGGATGGCGCGCCGGTCGTGCGGTCCTGGCCGGTACCAAGCCATTTGCGCCAATCGCCGTGCCCGATCCTGAGGCGACACTGTTGCCTCCGAACGAACGACGACGGAGCAGTGACTGTGTTCGGTGGGCCGTGCATGTTGCACAGGAAGCGATCGCGCAATCGGGCCTCGATCCGTGCGAGGTGCCCACGGTCTTTGCCTCCTCGGGCGGCGAAATGGGGGTGCTCGATACACTCTGCCGCACCCTGGCGATGCCGGAGCGGGTGATTTCGCCCACGCTTTTTCATCAATCGGTGCACAACACGGCTTCCGGCTATTGGAGCATTGCCACGACTTGTCAACAATCATCCACCGCGCTGTCCTGCTACGACGATTCTTTTGCAGCTGGGTTGCTGGAAGCCATCACCTTCGTGTGTGTGGAACAACGTCCGGTGTTGCTGGTGGCCTACGATGTGTCCGTGCCTGCCCCTCTCAACGAAGCCCGTCCGATTACCGCTGGCTTTGCTGTCGCGCTTGTGTTGGTTCCGCCGTCAGACTGCTCTCTCTCAGGCGTGCGTCTACGTCTTGATGAGGCGCATCAAGACGAGCCAACAGGCCTAGTTGATCCTGCATTGGAGCGAGTTCGACAGGACAATCCTGCTGCCCGATCGCTGCCCCTGCTGAGTGCGATTGCCGCAGGCAGACCACAGAGCGTCAGGCTAAGCCTGCTGGACAGTCAGCAGCTCATCCTGGAGATCGACCCATGCCGGAATTGAGCAAGGATGAACTCAGCCGGTTCCTTCCGCACGAGGGGGCGATGCGTCTGATTGACCGGGTAGAGGCGTGGGATGACACGACCATTCAGTGTTGTACGCGATCGCATCGCGACTCGGTGAATCCACTGCGGCATGGCACCCGCCTCGAAGCCGTCACGGGACTGGAATACGCGGCACAGGCGATGGGAGTCCATGTGGGGCTTCTCAATCGGACGCGATCGACGGACGGATTGATCGGCTATGTCGGAGGCCTGAGAGATGTTGTGTTATCAGTAGACCGACTCGACGAGTGTCCAGCGGAACTCACGATCGATGCCACACGTTTGTTCGCAGGCGACAATAGTTTCATGTATCGGTTCTCGATTTCATCTGGAGGCCGAGACGTGATGACGGGACGAGCCTCGATTTTCCTGAAGCACACGCAATCATGACGCAGAAACGCGCGCTGGTGACGGGAGGAAGTGGCGCCATCGGATCGGCCATCTGTAAGCATCTGGCGGCAAACGCATTTGCCGTGATCGTGCATGCCCATCGACATCCTGAATCGGCTGAGCAAGTGGTAGAAAAGATTCGGGCTACTAGCGGATCGGCGGTGAGTGTCAGCTTCGATATTACCGATGGGGACGGCACGCGCCATGCCCTCGAAACGATACTGAAGGATGGACCGATCCAAGTCGTCGTGAATAATGCTGGAGCCCATGACGATGCGCCGATGGCTGGTATGACAAGCGAGCAGTGGACGAGAGTCATCGATCTCTCACTCAATGGATTTTTCAATGTGACGCAACCGCTGTTGCTGCCGATGATCGGTACGCGCTGGGGACGGATCGTGTCCATCTCTTCGTTGGCGGGCGTAACTGGTAACCGTGGTCAGACGAACTATGCTGCGGCAAAGGCCGGGTTGCACGGGGCGAGCAAATCATTAGCGATCGAATTGGCTTCACGGGGCATCACCGTCAATGTCGTGGCCCCCGGTTTGATCGAATCGCCAGCCACAAGAGACACGTTCAAGCTGGAGCAGATCGAAGCGCTGGTGCCGATGAAACGAGTGGGTACGCCGGATGAAGTCGCGGCGCTGGTTTCGTTCCTCGCCTCCCAGGAAGCCGGATACATTACAGGCCAGATCATTGGTGTCAGCGGAGGTATGGCGTGACACAGCCGCGCGATCTCGCCCGTTCTTACTGGGTCGTCATTCCGGCTTACAACGAAGCCGAGACGGTGCGTGACGTGACGATGCGCGCTCGGCAACAGTGCGCCCACGTGGTTGTGGTGGACGATGGATCCACCGATAGCACATTTCTGGCCGTTGCAGGCCTCGATGTGACCGTCCTGCGCAATGAAGAGAATTGCGGAAAGGCTGGGAGCCTCTCACGTGGATTCGAGCATGCGCTGGCACAAGGAGCTATTGGCGTGATCACGCTGGATGCGGACGGGCAACATGCGCCGGAAGAGATTCCCTTCTTCGTGAAGCAGTCTCTGGATGATCCAAGCACATTTCTCGTGGGGGCCCGTCAGCGCGATCAACGAAGAGTTTCATTTTGGCGGTATGGAGCAAACCGAATAGCCGATTTCTGGATCGGCTGGGCTGCGGGGCAGCCGATCGAAGACAGTCAATCGGGATTTCGGCTGTATCCGGCCGGGTTGCTGCGTGAGGTGACGCTCAAACATGATCGAAGCCGGAGCTTCGTCTTTGAGAGTGAAATTGTGATCGAAGCGGCCAGACGGGGATGGGCTTGTCAAAATGTATCGATCAGCGTCAGGCTTCGAGCGGGTCCCCGTCCCAGCCATTTCCGGCCCGTGTTGGATATTGCGCGGATTACACGGATGGTGGCGTGGAAATTACTCTCGCGAGGCATGTATCCAGCAGGACTCTATCGAGCGCTCACAGGTTCGAGCGTTCGTATGAACGGAGGTAAGAGTAACAAACAGCCGCTTACGGTCCAGCGGCGATAAACTGAGTACGGATTGCGTGATCTAGATTCTCTATCCAGCCACAGTAGCTTCTGTGAATTTTACGGGTCGCTTGTCCTGAAGTTTGATTTGACTCACCGTTTGGATGTGCGAATGGCTGGGTTGAGAGGGTGCGTCTACCTGGAGGAGGCTCAACGATCAAGTTGAGCCTCATTCTTGATGACGTTACATGCCGGCGGCGGTCAGCCGCGAGCGAATGGCTCCATCTAATCGCTGAATCCAGCCGGCATAATTTCCATGGATGGTCTGTTTGTCGGCATCATATTTGAGATTGGTGCTGTCTTTGTACAGAATGCTGTAGGTCTTGCTCGTGTGGGGAATCGTTACGATGGCCTGGTGGCTACGGACATTGAGCGTCCCCATGATCTCGCCGGGCTTCACCACAGCCATGGTCCATCCCAATGCGGCTCCTGCCTGAATAATCGCCTTCTGCACATCATCCATGCTCGGTTCCTTGCCGGTCGCCGTTTGAACGGGAGCATCTTTGACGTTGTAAATTTGTCCGCCGCCTCGGCAGCCTGCGACGACTGCCACCACTACGCAGGCGACGACCACGCCAGATAATATTCGATTCATCGCTGTCCCTCCTCTCGATAGGTTTGATCCGACTGGAATCTGCCTGCTTTTATTCCGATTGGCTGCTTCAAGTCAAGCCGATGTACCGTGGTCTCCATCATCTGTGTCGGCGTGTATCCGTGCTTCAGGACATAGTCGAGTAATGCCTCCAAGATTGACAGGTTCGCCGGGCACAGGCCCTTCTAATTCCACTTGGACATCGCGTCCGGAAAGACCTGATCCTTCGCGTGCACGAATTCAGAGGGATGACAGTAAAAGACCAGATGGCGCGAGCGGCGTCTGATCCAGCGGATCATGCGTTGGATCATCGGTAGACCGAGGGTCCGCAGCGTCGCCATGTTGATCGGAAAAAGGCACGAAGACGGGGGGACTTCGATCAAGGGATTCTCACCGGGCGTCGTCAAATCGTCTTCCGATGGCCGATACGGATCACGCGGGGCCCAGAAATATTTCAGGTAGTGGACTCGCCCAAATCCCATATCGAATCGCCTGACTGGAACGGAGGAATCGTACCGATAGCCTTCATGTTCGAGGGCGCGGAAGGTGGTTTCGCCGATCGAGAGATTGGGCGCGCGAAATACAACCGGGCGAATGCCGCCGGCTCGTTCCACAGCCTCGGTTGCACGGCGGATCCATTCCCGTTGTTGCTCGTAACTGGCCGTGCGGAAATCTTCGTCGTCCTCCAGCCCTCCGTGGGCCCATCCGTGCGTTCCCAACTGGTGCCCGTGGTCATGACAGTCCCGGACCAAATGCGGATAGGCTTCCGCGAAGCGTCCGGCGAAGAAGATCGTCCCCTTGAGATGCGTTCGATCACAGAAGGCCAGCAGCATTTCGAGTCCAACGTGAGAGCCGGGCACCCAATCGCAGTCGATCGTAAAGTAAAACTGTGGGGGGGGCGGTCTTGCCATGCCCGTCCCCGTTGAAGGGGTGTTGACCGTTGCCGTTATCCAAACTCATTACAGGCCCCTCTTTCGTGTGACCGACGCGAGCCCTGTCTGTTCCGGGGACGCGAGGTGGAGTCGCATGAGTGAGATCAGTCCGACGTGACGAGCCCCTCGATCTCGACTAGCAGTTCTCGACGGCATAGGTCTCCCTGGAGTAACAATATCGGGCTGGAGTTCAGGAGCGGATCGCGAAGTGCCTGTCGGATGGATAGCAGTTGATCCGGGTTTCGCACATAGACTTTGTAGATCGCGCGGTGGGATGGTCTTATTCCCTTCGGTTCCACGCTGTCCGCATGTTCGATGAGGGTCCGAAGATTGTGAACTATTTCTTGTGTCTGCTCTATGGGGCAACCGACATGTCGGCTCGTGTGTCCGACGATGCTGGCCGTTCCGGCGATAAAGAGCTGAGGCACGCTCTCTGAACTGCAGAGGGTCGCCCGTGCAAAGGACGGGCTTCGTGGCCCGTAGTCCTTCGGATACTCGTAGGCGTTCATTTGACGTGGGTTCCCGAGATGGGCCGCGGGGTGAGCCCCAGCAAGAAAGTAGATCTGAAGCGGTCCGGATCGGGTGCCCACTGCCGTGCCGGCTGGAAGCGCAGAGGGAAAGTTCTGAAGGCTTGCCTCCAACGCCTGATAGCGTCCCACGCAAAATCGCCGATACCGCTCCAGACCGGTTTCTTCCTCATTGATATCCGGGAAAAAGTTCCAGACTCGCCACAGATAGGGAAACCCGAGTTCACGTGTGTGGTGAAGGAGCTGTCGGTAGGCCAGCTCTGTCACGGCATCCAGCGTGGCTCCCGCTTTCTTGTCGAGGGAGATGGTCCCTGCCAGGACATTCCCGCTCATCGCCAAGGAACATTCGTTTTTTTGAAGAGTCGTCACAGGCTGGTCGGACGTCCAGACCTCAAGCAAGGGATGTCCCTCTAATTGGGGGAGGTCGAGGCGTATGGTTAGACATGGGATGGTGCGCGGGATGGCCTGTCCGAATGAAATGATTGCCAAGGGATGAGTGCCGGACGTGGCGAGCCAGGCCGTCAGCGCAGCGGGCTCGACATAGGTTAGGCGTGGGCGCACCGTCGCTTCCAACGTGTGATGACCTGCCGCGTAGGATCGTTGTGTCTGGCTGGGCCGCACGCTGACCTTCCTCTCGGTAACTCGGCTAGGTCTTGTGGTTGACGGCGTAATCTTTCAGGTTGGTGACGGTGGTCTGGAGCCCTTGCCTGCGACGACGAGCCGCAGTCCTATTTTGTTTCCAATTGAGCACATAGGTAAGGTAGTAGGCAACTTTAAAGAAAAAAAGCGGCAGCCGCGCCCGTGATTGGGTAAAGACATCACCGGCCAAGAGCGAGAGGA
>JBGTCI010000034.1:0-27173 GCA_041748925.1 Nitrospiraceae bacterium
AGCGTGACCCGGTATCGCGGCACGGCGTATTCGTGTCTCGGCTTCGACTGCCGTTGCCCGTTCAGTATGCCCTGTGAACTGTGAATGGCCATGTCCGTCTCCTTCTTCAAGATGTTTAGCCCCACCCTTCACCACACAGAGGGTGGGGCGTCGAAGAAGAAGGCGGGATGGCGCGCTCGCGGGGGACAGGCCTGAAACGGGAGGGGCCCTACGGGACGGCACCCGGAAGGCCTGGCCGCTGCTCTTCCGTGCCAGCTCGCACCCACTGGGAGTGCAGTCCGAATACGGCGCCGGTGGCCACACGGGCGCATCGTGGGGGGATGGGGGTGTCGTAAGACTCCCCCGGTTCATCGCGCTCGCGGGAGGAACGGCTTGCACATGACCTGTCGTCTGCTCGATATCAAGGAAGTGGCTGACTATACCGGCCTCTCAGTACATACGCTCTACACGATGGTGAGCCAGCGGAGGATTCCGTATGTGAAGATGGGACGCCTGACCAAGTTTGATCGGGAGGAAATCGACAAGTGGATTGCCAGTCACTCTGTGAAAGTACGCCGGTCATTCGCCACCGTTGCCCCTTGACGAGTGATAGCTAAAAGACTACCATCTTGCCCGTGCAGACACGGATCAGGGAATGGCGAGAGAAGCGGGGCTTGAGCCTACGGAAGTTAGGTGAACTTTCCGGGGTGCATTATGTCTCCCTCGTGAAGTTGGAGGCGGGGAGGCTGGACCCGCGACTCTCAACTGTCCTGAAGCTGTGCCAGGCGTTACGGGTCAGTCTCTCTCAATTGGTGGGAGAGACGAACAAGAAGGGAGGGGCATAGCATGGGGCTGACGCGGCGGAAAGACAGTTACTATGTGGAGTTTCCGGTCTTTGATGACGGGAAACACATTCGTATAGCGCCACCAGGCGCGGGGAAGCTGAAGCGGTGGAAAGTTGGATCGCGCAACCAGCGAAGTGCGAAGGACCAAGAGGCGATGATTAAGACAAGGCTTCTCGCTGGGCTGATGTTGAGCCCATCGGCTGAACGAGCGCAGGCGGTCACGTTTCGGGAATGGGCAGAGACGTATCTTGGCCTTGAGGAAGTCCGCAAGCTGACCACCTACGAAGACAGGAAGCTGAAGGTGGGGCACCTCGTGGACTACTTCAAGGATCGACCTTTGCTGTCGATTACCCCGGAGGATGTGGCGGCGTTTCGGGCGCAGCGGGTGTGCTATCCGTTGATGGCATGCACGGGGTGTCATAAGGTGTTCGGGAAAGCGATGTGTCCAGGGTGCGGGTGGACGCGACGTGATAGCCCTGGCCCGGCCTCCATCCAGACCGTGAACCATGACCATACTGCCCTCACGCACATGTTTAATATCGCCAAGAGTCTCCGGTTCAAGTTGGTGCTGGATAACCCGGCGAGCCACATATTGAAACCGGACCCCAAGAACGAGCGAGACCGGATCGCCAGTCCTGAGGAATGGGCCAGGCTCACGGCCACGGCTGCGCCGCATCTCCTGAGGTTTTTGACCATTGCCTATGGGGTTGGGCCACGTAAGGGGGAATTGCTTAAGCTGGAATGGCCGGATGTGGACATGCGACGCCGGGAGTTTACTCTGCGCAAGACCAAGAACGGCGAGACGCGAGTCATTCCCATGACCCCGGACGTGTTCGACACCTTTGCGGAGTTGCATACGGAACGACGCCTAGACACTCCACGAGTGTTCCTGTATAACGGGAAGCCGTGGAAGAACCCCCGAACGGCGTTTGCCGCGGCCTGTCGTAGGGCAGGGGTGACGGGGCTCCGGTTGCATGATCTCAGGCATTGTGCGGCGACCAACTTGAGGCGGGCAGGAGTGGACACAACCACGGCCATGAAGATCATCGGACACAAGAGCGAACAGATGCACAGGCGGTATAATACAATTCAGACGGAAGACCTCCACGAGGCCGCTGCGAAGCTTCAGAGGTACAGGGCTAACACCCTAATAACACATGCCTCTGATCTGGCCTCTGTGGAAAACGTAACTCATTGTAATTCCTGAGTCGGGGCGTAGCGCAGCCCGGTAGCGCGCCTGCTTTGGGAGCAGGATGTCGGAGGTTCAAATCCTCTCGCCCCGACCAGTACTTTCAATAAGTTGCACAACATCGCCTTCCCTTCCATCATTCCCCATTCCGGTTCCTGTCACGGTTGGATTTGATTTCTTCCCGTCATATATCGATTGTGATACTGCCTGTATCCTTTCGTCCGGACCATTCCAAACCCTGAGACACCCTTAAGAGCTTCTTGCAAGTGAGACGGGGAGAGGTGGGCATATCGCGCGACCAAGTCCGTTCCACTGTGACGAAGCAGCGCGGCAATCGTACTCGGCGCTTGTCCATTCATCGCGAGCCGTGAGGCAAAGGTGTGCCGTAGGGTATGCCACGTGACGCCCTCAAGCTTCGCCTCCTTCAAGGCCGGCAGATACACTCGACCATAGAAGTTATCCGGGTCCAAGTGTGTGTCGGGGTTCTCACTCGGAAACACCCAGACAGGCGTATTGCCAGGCACGAGGTTGCGAAGGATGGTCTTCGCTTCGTCCATCAGGTGGACGTATTGCACATGCCCAGACTTGGTCTCGGGTAGAGTGATCAATCCACGATCTAGATCAATGTCGGCCCATCGCAACCCGAACTGCTCAGACTTTCTTAAGCCCGTGAGAATGGCGAGCCGGATCCACGCGTCATAGGGCTGACCAATGGCCTGGCACAGTCTGGACTCTTCCTCAATCGAAAGGAATCGCGTCCTCCCGGCTCGTACCGAGGGCAGTTTCACGCTGGCAAAGGGGCTTTTCTTGATCAGGCCTCTCGTGATCGCCCACCGGAACATATGGCGGAGGAACTTGAGATAGTGGACGATGGTTTGCGGGGCGTACTGCTTCCCTGCGAGATCGGCGATGGCCTGCTCAAGGATAGCTGGTGTCACGGCATGCAGAGCCTTCCCGTCTAGACGGTCGGTCCACCAGCGCCCATAATAATGCTCCTCGGCGATCGTCGTGGGCTTCTTGCCACTGGTAGGGAGCGTGGTCAGATAACTGGCGATCACTGCCGAAGCCAATTCCTTCCCGCCGTGCTGATAGCGTTCGGGGAAAAACCGTCCCTGCTTCTGCTCCTGTTTCGCCTTCTCGTAGAAGTCTCGCGCTTCGGTTTTGTTCTTGAACGATCCAAACCGCCGCTCCTTCCCTTCGTGGTAGAGCCGCACAGACCATATGGGTTTGCCGGTTGAATCCCTTTTCGTCAGTAAGCCCCGATCTTTTCGCCCTGCTCGTGCCATCGCTCAGCCCTCCTCACTTTTAGAAACCCCAGCAATAAATCCTTACTAAGCATCTCCCATATCTATCCTCAGCGCGCCGTGTCAGACTCTCCGTACCTTCCCGCACTCTTTGTCTCCCAGTTCATCAGAGGAACCCCCCACTATGCCGTTAATTGGCAAAGACGCTGTAGTTTTCGTTGATGCCTGCGACGTTATTCAGGGTTTGGTCGCTCAAGGGATCCTCTCGCCTGAGGATCGAGTTCTCATCGAGTTCAGCTGCCTTGATCTGCTGAATCAGGTACACCCCTGGTCACGGGTCAAATCTGCTATTAAATGGCAGTGAGATCCTGCGTCGACGCCGGGGGCCCTTCGACCCGCCCCAGCTACCATGCTGCACAATCGATCGGCTTGCGCTTGCAGTGCGCGATCGGCGGCCATGGTAGTCAGTCGCGCATAGATGCAGGGGGGCGCAAGGCTTCGATGGTTCAGGACGTTTTGAATCGTCGATAGGTTTTCTCCGAACCGCGCCAGATGGTTCGCACAGGTTCGCCGCAAGACACAACAAAGGCCCGATGCTGTCGAGCACCGAGCCTTTGCGACGATTCCGTGATGGTCCCCAGACGAAGCGTGTCCCACGTGGCCAACGTGGCTTAGGCCGTGGTTCCATCGCGGTTTCTTGGACGCCGTCACGTTCATGCTATCGCGCCCCCCAGATACAGGCCAACTAGGAAATTCCCTAGGCTGCTTGGTTGTCTGCAATCAACGTTACAATGATTCACCCCGGCCATTCCTCGCGTTCAAGGCTCCTGCGTGACGAGGCCACCCGTGGCCGTTTGTGCCTGACCGCAGCCGATGGGGTTGGGTGATCCTCGTGCGCGCTGGCATCGAGGATGGCAAAACGCATCAGTTCGCCCGTGCTCCCCAGTTGGAGTTTGTAGAGGAGACGGGCTCGATACGTGCTAACGGTCTTGATACTGAGATGCAGCGCCTCGGCGATATGCTTCACCGTCCGCCCCTGCCCAAGCCACGCCAGCACTTCGCTTTCTCGCTCGGACAGCCGCGGCACCATTCCTCGTCTTCAGTTGCGAGGGGGGCGATCACTGGCCGCGGAGGGAGCGGGGGTTCTGGGATCGGGAATGTGATTCATGAAGCTGGTCTGTTTCAGGGGCGACTTGGTTTCGCGCGAGCATCCTCTTATTAGAGGAGGGATAGAAGAGTTCTCGAATGTTCAAGGGGGTCAGTACATCAGGTTCAACAAGAACAATATTAAAGAGACATTTGGCGAGGTACTCGCAACATTGCGCCGAGAGTTCCCCAAGTAAGTCCCATCCTCATCGAGCCGCTACCACCGCACCTCCACCAGGCTACATGCGCCCATCCGCCGTCACTAGGGGAAATCCTAGTTACGTACCAACTCCCTCTTGGTGCATTTTCCAATTAAGGAAAGTGACACATGAATAACACGCGCTCGCCCTTTGATGGATGGTCGGCAACGGGTCTTCTCGTCGCGGTGGGCGCCGTCGCTGCGATGCTCTTTCACTAAAGACTCTCACCCCCGCACCTCCACCAGGCCGTCTGATCCGGCATTGCTCCACGCCCTGCCTTGCGGTTTCCTCATCCCCCTCTAGAATGAGCCTCCCTGAGAGGATCCCATGCACGTCACGAATCGCCCTTCGCTTTCCATATACAATACGACGACTTATCCTTGCGCTGTCCGCCTTTTCGAAAATCAGTGCGATTATCTGAAGACATCGAATAACACACGTACACCTGCCTGAATCGTATAGTTCCAACCAGGAGAGAACTCCGCACCCGTCGGGGCTTGCGTTTCCAACGAGCCGTTCCGTAGGCCACGAAAGACCAGGTCAAGCTGGACCATGGGAGTCTTGTATCAGCGGAAGCCAGTTTGAAAAGCGGGAAACTTTTCTTCATAAGAAAACGGATCACCGTTAAAAATTTCTCCCAAGAACCGCACATCGCGTGAAATCGACGTAACTACCTCAAAACCCGCAGCCCAATACAATTTACTCTGGTAGGTCGCCGGGCCCGCATCATAGCGTGACTTCATGCCGAGGTTGAGATGGATGGCTAGGTTATTGGCATAAGGATCCGTGCTGTCTTCCGGTGTAAACAGAAACCAGCTGGCATGAGCCATGGCGTAACCATCCCAATGCTGGCGATTCCCGCTGAGGGGAAACAAGGTGGCAGCTGCAACGGAGGTGGAAGGAATCGCGCCGAGGAATTATGTAAGACATACTTCGGCTGAATCAGCAGGTCGAGCGGATGCGCTTGATTATCTTGATAGGTGAAAGCGAATCCTCCCGCAATCAATTCGAAGCGGTCGGTGAAGGCGAAGCCTTGCAATGCGCGCGCCTCTATAGCCGGCTTCTCTCCTTTTACCATCGTCATGCCGCCGTATGTTTCAGTCCCAAGTTGTCCCTTATAGACAATCCGGGCATCATCCGTGACAAAGGGGCGAACGGCGAGCGCGTCCAACCTGCTACACTAGTCCCTGTAGGGATTTCTTTGGCAATCCAACACAAGCGCTGAGGTACACAATGAGGTGGAATCCATCGATTCTTGTGATAGTGTCGTCACAGTTTCCACGCTAATTTTTGGCAGGGAAGCTCTGGCACAAGACTTACGATCGGACACTATGGCGGGGTTCGTCTGGCAATGTCAGGACATACAGCTCAAGCTCTGGCGCTGTTACTAGAAGGACAAAGCAACAACACTCAGGAGCTCTATCGTCTCGCATTTCATAAGTACGGATCTGGACTGTGGACAATGGCAGCGACAGCGTCAAGTAGTCAATATGACATCTATGATGCAAGCGTCCATATTAATTGGCAGTTTGATAACGATCTCTCTTCGATGAGTTCAGCATACGGAGCGTGGAAAGCAGGGAATGAACTTAAGAGCTTGTCCAGTCTGCTGTCCGGACAAGGACAGAACATCAACGGGATGAATCTCTATAGGGCTTGTTTCCGAGACAAGAAAAAGGATCTATTCGATTTACTTCAAGGCAAGTTTCCATAGCATTTGTTAAGTCATTTTAATTGCGAAAATAGGTCGGGCATTCAGCCGGTATTCTTATGAACAAGACTCAGAGGCCGATCGAGCGCGAGGAGTGGCCGTGGCAGGCTAGAAGTGGTACATTACGCTACATCGGAATTCGGAGATGAGCATGGAAAACACCCCAACATGCTGTAACAAGCCGATGGAGCCACGGATGGTCCCTGCGCAGGTCGGTAGAAAAATAGATGATATGGAAACGTGGATCTGCTCAGTCTGTCAAAAAACTCGCATGGTGAACCAACCGGACGATGACCAGCCTGTTGATACAGACTTGAGTGCGTTGCCGCCTATCGACTGACGCCCCTACCCCCGCACCTCTACGACCCCATCTTATTCCAACCCCTCGTAAACGCGGTGCGCACAGTCGAGAAGCGCATAGCATGCCGGTATACGGCTGGGGTTTTTCCGAGTGTGCCCCGGTTCGGGTACTGGGTAGAATGGGATCAACTCAAGAAACCGCCATGGAAGCACTATGGGAAGGACTTCAGCCTCCACTCGCGTAGCGCAACCATGACGGAATCGAATGGGCCCGGCTCTGAAAGGGGTCGGGCTTTTTTTGTTGGCCCCGCTTCTCTACACGTGCAGGGTTCATCCGGTGCATCACAAGTCGGGAGGAGCGATGAGAAATACTTTTAGAAAAATCAAGAAAAATGGTCATGAAACCCTTTCCCCAGCTTCTGTGGATAAGTCTGTTCATAAGATCCCCCTGCCAGCCACCTACCGCGCATTTCTCCATATAGAAGAAGTCATTGCCTAAAAATTAAGCATTGATTGAAACGGGACCCGTACCCCAAGATATGGGGGTGCTTCTAATAAGGTATGTCAGAAACAACTATTCCTAGAAATTAGCAGGATTGTCATGGATCGCATTATGAATTTCCGTAGTGGTGACGAGGTTCGCGCTCAAGTTATGCACAGATACCCTTACTGAACTATGTTTTCTGTTTCATTTTTGGAGTCAAATGGATGCTGGCAGCTCGCCACTTTAGACGTAGACTGCTGATTCTCTCTGTATCCACTTGTATAAAAACTTCTGGCTGGTCAGTGGTCCGCGATCCGGCAGAACGAACGTAGAGGGAGGAAGCATGAGAGTGTGGCCGGGGAAACCCTATCCGCTCGGCGCCACCTGGGACGGCGAAGGGGTCAACTTTGCGCTGTTTTCAGAAAACGCCACGGCAGTGGAACTCTGTCTCTTTGAAGGACCGGACTCTGCGAAGGAGTCGCACTGTGTCCGTGTGGAAGAGCATACGGACCAAATCTGGCACGTCTATCTGCCAGGTTTGTGGCCGAGCCAACATTATGGATATCGCGTCCATGGTCCCTATGATCCCGAATCCGGGCACCGCTTCAATCCCAACAAGCTCTTGATCGATCCCTATGCGAAATCTGTTGCCGGCACCATCGAATGGTCCGATGCGATGTTCGGCTATCGCATCGGCGATCCCAAGGCTGATCTCTCATTCGACTCTAGAAACAACGCCGGCAACATTCCCAAGTGTGTCGTGATCGATCAAGCCTTCACGTGGGGCGGCGACCATTTGCTCAAAACGCCGTGGGATAAATCGATCATTTATGAAGTGCACGTGAAGGGTTTCACGGCTAGACATCCGGAAGTCCCGGAACAGATGCGGGGTACCTATGCAGGACTCACGACGCCCGCGGTGATCGACTACTTGCTCGCACTGGGCGTCACGGCCATTGAGCTATTGCCTGTCCATCACTTTGTCCACGACAAGCATCTCCTCGACCGCAAGCTCACCAACTACTGGGGCTATAACTCCATCGGCTTTTTCGCGCCCGATATGCGATATGCCACCTCGCCGGTTCGCGGCCGTGTCGTGCGGGAATTTAAGACGATGGTGAAGACGCTGCATAGCGCGGGGATCGAAGTCATCCTCGACGTTGTCTATAACCATACGGCGGAGGGAAATCACCTGGGTCCCACCCTCTCGTTCAGAGGCATCGATAATGCGTCCTACTACCGACTGCTCGACGACGATAAACGGTACTACATGGACTTTACAGGCTGCGGCAACACGCTCAACGTGACGCATCCGCGCACCCTTCAACTGATCATGGACAGTCTGCGTTATTGGGTGACGGAGATGCACGTGGACGGATTTCGGTTTGATCTGGCCTCCGCTCTTGCACGGGAACTGCACGCGGTGGATCGGTTGGGCGCCTTCTTCGACATTCTCCATCAAGATCCGATCCTGTCCCAAGTGAAGTTGATCGCGGAACCTTGGGACGTGGGGGAGGGTGGCTATCAGGTTGGGAACTTTCCGGTGGGCTGGGCCGAATGGAACGGCAAGTATCGGGATACGATCCGCCGGTATGTGAAGGGCGACGGAGGCCAGGTGGCGGAGCTAGCGTATCGGCTGACCGGCAGCAGCGACCTCTATAGCATGAATGGGCGCCGCCCATATGCCAGCGTCAATTTCAGCACGGCTCATGATGGGTTCACCCTTCACGACCTCGTCTCGTATAACGAGAAACACAACGAGGCCAACGGCGAGCAGAACCGCGACGGCACCGATGACAATGCCAGTTGGAACTGCGGCGCGGAGGGATTGACAGACAACCCCGCAGTTGTCGACCTCCGTGAGCGTCAGAAACGCAACTTCCTGACTTTACTGTTCTTCTCGCAAGGCGTACCGATGCTCTGCGGCGGCGACGAAATCGGTCGCACCCAGAAAGGCAACAATAACGCCTATTGCCAGGATAACGAGATCAGTTGGTTCGATTGGAAGCTCGATCGCGCACAACGCCATTTACTGGAATTCACGCAACGCCTCATCATGTTTCGCAAGCGACATCCGGTCCTGAGGCGTCGCCGATTTTTCCAAGGCCGCCACATCCGAGGATCGGAGGTGAAGGACATTTCGTGGTTCAAGCCGGATGGGAAGGAAATGACCGATGAGGACTGGAATGCAGGCTATACGAAGTCGCTCGCACTGCGACTTGCCGGAGACGCGATCGGCGAGACGGATGAGAAGGGACGGTCGATCGTCGACGACACGTTACTGATATTACTCAATGCACACCATGGGCCGCTCGCGTTCACACTGCCGGCTCACAAGCGCGGCGTTCGCTGGCAGCCAATCCTCGATACCACCGTGGCAGCCGGTAATGAAAAATCGATCTTTACCCTCAAAGGGGGTGAGCGGTTCGAGCTGGAAGCCCGGTCGATCACAGTCCTGCGGATCAGCGACAAGCAGTGACGACCCGTCAGTTCGCCCCGTTTACACAAAGCGCATGATGATTGAGCCGCGGTTAGAAAAACAAAGGCCCGGTCCCTTTGGAACCGAGCCTCCGCTTTAGAATTCTCGCCATGCGTTCCACTGTTCTTTTCACAGCGTCTCCGTCATGTGGTCACAGTTTCTCCATAGTAAGTACTTTCTAAAGTGTGTTATTCGATTTTATTCTCATTACGGCGATCAGTCGTGGGAGCCGATCGAATTGACAAGGCATGATTTTCCTCGTTCATCTGCCCCTCGATACGATCTCCTTGGTGAATGTCTCCGATCTTTTGAGTGGTGTGGTCAGTATGCAAACGGACTTCCTTCCCCTCCTCCCCCTTGACGAAGTAGGTATCGCCTTCGACGCGCATCACTTCGCCTTTGATGTCATAGACGTATTGTGACTGGTCGCCCTCCATCTCTTGGGTTTTCTGTTTATCACCGTCTTGTGTTTCGGTGGGCGCACTCGCGTTTTCCGCCAGGGATTGGATTTGCAGATTGTTGTTCACTGATCTCACCCCGGCAACCTGCAGCGCGAGATCCTCCGCCCGTGATTTCTCTTCCACGGTTTGGACCACACCGTTCAGTGTGACGACACTCCGCTCGGTATCCACATTAATGCGAGAAAAATTAGAAATCTGGTCACCCGTCAACTTTCCTTGAACCGATGTGGTCACCGTGGCGTCGTCGATGGTTTGGCCCGTGGTTTTTCCGGTCATGGACTCGCAGGCTGTCAGGACCATGAGACTCACTCCAAGAATGCCGACCAATATTGTGCGATACATATCAATCCTCCTGTGGTTAAACGTGAGAGTTCCCTATACATGGAGCGTCCGTTTACTTGCAATTAAGACGCACTAAATGGTGGACCGAAGGGGAGTGCGACAATTCAGTGGCATCGTTTCAATCGTTTCTCGTGGCAGAGGTGTGAACATACCTTGACTTAGGCAGCCATGAGTTGCTCCTTGCGCTCCATCACTACCGCCTGAAGCTCCTCCCAATCAATCTTGGCCTTCTGAGCCTGGGGAAACATCTCCCCCTCTTCTTCCTTCACGTGATGCTTGACGAGCTCACCCAGCACGGTGAATTTGGCTTTAAAGGTGTCATCGCTTGGCTTGAGTTTTTTCAGTTCCGCAATAAGCACATGCACGAGATGATGCTCCTCATTGGCTTCATTCATCCCTTCGTCATCGTCGATACCGTTCCGAATCGCGGGATAGATGAGCTCCTCTTCTAGCCCGGCATGGATTTCCAACTCCTGAATCGTCGTCTGGGCAATGCCCTGTTGTTTCCCTGGCGTCGCCTCTTGGTACTCGGCGAAGAGGGCTTTCACTTTCTTATGATCGGCTTTCAGCATCGTGAGCACCGGATTGGATGTAGTCTGCATGGTATCCTCCTGTTGGAAAAGTATGAAGAAATGGACTCTCACTCTGCCATGCGCCGGAGACATTCGTAGCTGGCACATCCCCTAGTTTTATGTATCGTGTCGAGACGATTCGCAATCTCGTCAGGTGAGTGTAGTGGACCGTTACCTCCTTCGATACCATTGCCGTTGCCTGGTCAAGCCTACCTTCGCATGATCTCTCCGTGGGTTCGTTCGGTTGTAAGTTCCTAACAGGTAGTTATCTAGAATCGCACTGTGCATGCGCATAGGGGTCTCCCCAGGTGCGTAGATTTATGGAGTAGGGTAATTTGGGAAAGTCGCTGAGCAAGTGAATATCCATTACATAGCCAAGGAGCGTCACCGTGGGTCATAACAAAAAGCAAATTCAGAACGACAAAGTAAGCCAGCTGGAAGGCGTCGCAGAAGATGCAACCGGCCAAATGCTCACGACGAATCAAGGCTTGCGTGTCAATGATGATCAGAACTCGTTGAAAGCCGGCGATCGGGGCCCTTCCTTACTGGAGGATTTCCATCTGCGGGAGAAGATCACACATTTTGACCATGAGCGCATTCCAGAGCGGGTCGTGCATGCTCGCGGGTCAGCGGCTCACGGGTTTTTTCAAGTATATGAATCGATGGCTCCCTACACCAAAGCCAAGTTCCTCCACGATCCGTCCGTGAAGACGCCGGTCTTCGTGCGTTTCTCCACCGTGGTCGGATCGCGCGGTTCAGCGGACCTCGCACGAGACGTACGCGGCTTTGCCGTGAAATTCTATACCGAGGAAGGCAATTTTGATCTCGTCGGGAACAACATTCCCGTCTTTTTCATCCAAGACGGGGTGAAATTTCCTGATCTCGTCCATGCAGTCAAGCCGGAACCCCATCATGAGATGCCGCAGGCCGCGTCTGCGCACGACACCTTTTGGGACTTCATTTCCTTAATGCCAGAATCGATGCACATGATCATGTGGGTCATGTCCGATCGCGCGATTCCACGGAGCTTTCGCATGATGGAGGGGTTCGGCGTGCACACGTTCCGGTTCGTCAACGATGCAGGCAAATCACGGTTTGTCAAATTCCACTGGAAGCCCGTCCTGGGCTTACATTCGGTCGTGTGGGATGAGGCGCAGAAGATTTCCGGTCTGGATCCGGATTTTCATCGTCGTGATTTGTGGGAATCAATCGAAAATGGAGACTATCCGGAATGGGAGTTCGGAGTACAGATTGTCGAGGAAAAGGATGAGCACCGATTCGACTTTGATCTGCTGGATCCGACAAAGTTGATTCCCGAAGAGTTGGTCCCGGTGAAGCGGATCGGAAAATTAACTCTCAATCGTAATCCGGACAACTTTTTTGCCGAAACCGAACAGGTCGCGTTCCATCCTGGGCATATTGTCTCGGGGATCGATTTTTCCAATGATCCGCTCCTTCAAGGGCGCCTCTTTTCCTATACCGATACCCAATTGATCCGTTTGGGTGGTCCAAATTTTCATGAGATTCCGATCAATCGTCCCGTGGCCCCCGTGCATAATAACCAACGGGATGGACATATGCGTCAAACGATTAATCACGGTCGCGTGAGTTATCAACCGAATTCCTTGGGAAGCGGCTGTCCCATGCAAGCAGGCCGGGACATGGGCGGGTTTATCAGCCATATGGAAAAGATTGATGGGGGGAAAGTCCGAGCCCGGAGTGAAAAGTTTTTCGATCATTTCAGCCAGGCAGCGCTCTTCTGGAACAGTCAGTCCCACCCTGAGAAAGCACATATCGTGCAAGCGTTACGTTTTGAGCTGGGCAAGGTGGAAGTCCCCGCTATCCGCGTTCGAATGCTTGGATTGCTCGCGCAAGTGGACAAGACGTTGGCGGGCCTCGTGGCGCAAGGCTTGGGAATAACTGTCCCCACAAAAGTAGAAGGTCCGTTGAACCTCAGTGTGCCCGCAGACAAAGATCCCAAGCGGTTTCAACCGAAGCCACGTACCCAATCGCTCGAACGCTCACCCGCTTTGAGTATGAGTTCCACCGTCAAAGACACCATCAAGACTCGCAAGATCGCCATTCTCGCCGCTGATGGAGTCGATGATGCGGCTCTGGATCGTATGAAAAAGGCATTGATTGCAGCGGGCGCGCAGGTAAAGGTGGTCGCTCCCAGGCTTGGTTTACTGAGCGGCTCAAAGAAGGCCGAAATAAAAATTGACTTTAGCTTCCTTACCGCAGGATCAGTGTTATTCGACGCGGTCTATATTCCGGGCGGGGAGCAGAGCATTGAAATACTCAAGGGCGATGCGAAAGCGCTGATGTTTGTGAAAGAGGCCTATCTTCATTGCAAAGCCATTGCGGCGACAGATGCCGGAATAGACTTACTCCTCGCCGCGCATCCTGTACAGGATAAAACTGCCCTCTCTCATGCGAAAGGCGTCCAGTCCAATGAACGAACTCTTCTTCGGGCCGATGAGGGAATTATCGCGTCACGGGGCGAAAAGAATGGACATGTTGCGGCCAAGTTCATTCAGGCGATTGCCCAACATCGCCATTGGGAACGAGAGATGAAGGATCAAATTCCGGGGTAAACAAATTTGTTTTCACTAAGGAAAAGGAGGTCGCATGAGGCAAGACCAACTCATAGAGCTGCTCTATCAAGCGTTGGAAACCGAGGCGGGCGGGGTAGAAGTCTATCAGACCGCCATTCGCTGCGCGATCAATACAGACTTGAAGGAGGAGTGGGAAAAATATCTGGATCAGACGCGGGATCACGAGCAGGTGCTTCGGAATGTGCTTGAGAAAATGGGACTGGACCCTGCAAGGGAAACACTTGGCCGGCAGATCGTCCGCCACAAAGGTGAGTCGCTGGTTGAAGCGATGTCCATGGCCCTGAAGGGTGGAAATCGTCAGGCCGCCCAACTGGTAGCCGCAGAATGCGTCGTGGCAGCGGAGACCAAAGACCATCAGAACTGGGAGCTTATGAGCCAGGCCGCTGAACAGCTTCCGGGAGATGTGGGAACGGCCTTGAAGGAAACATGTAGAGAGATCGAAGATCAGGAGGATGAGCATTTTTACCACAGCGTAGGTTGGGGTCGTGAGCTCTGGATGGATTCTCTGGGTTTACCGGCCGTGCTTCCGCCACCTGAGGAAGAGAAAGATGTCAAAACCGCCAGCGCTGCGGAGAGCGCAAAAAAAAGTCGAAAGAGTCTGGTGCGATCCTGAAGGAAATTCTGAGTTCCCTCATGTTTATGCACTACTGGAGCCGGGATGTTCCTAAAGCGACCTGCGATAGCAAATCATGAAAATTGCGAAACCTGCACGCAATATTTATCGAGGGGTCACAAAACAACGGTCCGATCACAGGCGGACGCATGTAACTGGCTGTAGGGTCCCTGGGTTGTTTGGGGGGTAATAATGGTACGAGGGATCACAAAGTAGGCAGAGGAGGCTGTATCTGCCCACTTTGAGGAGTCTGCGGGAATTGGTTTGGTGAAGAATCAGGAATCGAAATTAGTTGCGCCGCGGATGGAGCTGTCCAGGTAAGCACATGCCGATCACTGCTATGATTACAGCCGTTGATGCGAATTGCACAAGGCTGACCATGCAAGAGCGGGAGACAACCGATGCTGGGGAATTCTTCCATAAACAACGTGGTCCTCTTGCTTGAGATGAGATGGCATACGGTCTAAAGGTCAGCGGCGGTCCAAACCTTGCTCGCCGCGCCCCCCGCACTCACTCGTTGAATGGGTCTCTCGATCTTTCCGGTAAGGACCAGCCCCCGAGGACTGAGCCGCAGATATGAGGCACGGCGATCCACGACCGACCGTCGCTTGGTGACCCATCGCTTCCGCATGAGGTCTGTCACAACCGCGCTCATGGTTGGGGGGCTCACACGCAACGCGGCCGCGGCCTCTGTCATTGTGGCCTCCGCACGACGACGGAGAAAGAGCATGACCCCTGCTTGAAGAGGCGTCACGCGCAGCGGCTCCAGACTTCGTCTGAACTTACCGTGCACCTGTAGCACTCGCTCAAGGAGTGTTTCTTCTTTGTGCATTGCGCTTTATCTCGGAGACTCAGGCCCGATTCTGGAGTCTTGTGCCCCGTCTCTTTACGATTTTCATGATCGGATCCTCGCGCCGCTCGCTTCCCAAAAAGCAGATGAGGTGGCGGAACAAAATCGTCTCCACGTACGCAGAGCTTTCGAGAAAGCTGAGCAAGCGCCGCAAGGGCGATGGTTCGAATACTTCTATCGAGGTTTGGATGTATTGGCCGTTCTTGGCTATGGCATGCCAGGACAAGGCCGCCTTGTTGAGAAAATCCAGGACTACTACCAGCAATCTTCAGCCAAAAATCGAGGCACCATCCTTAAGGCCGTGCTCCATCAAATCGACGAAGAGCGGATCACGGACAAGCAGATGATTTTGAATGATTTGATCGATCGGACCTCGCAAGAATTTGCATTATTTGGAAAAATCTATTCCGTCTGCATCGACGGCGTGGCTCGGAGGTATCGAGCAAGCGGTGACGCCTTTCGTCGTTTGGAAAATCACTCTTGCTAGTCCGCACGACGGTGTGATGCTCATCGCGTACGATGAAAACCGATCGTCATTATTGGAAGAGCACTGAAGCGGCGGACTATGCGCTGGCCATGGTGCTGTTGCCAGGCCCAATAGCAGCGCAGCGGCAAGGTGAGGACGGGTCAATGGCGAACACTCTGCTTGGCGTCTTCCTCTTTCTCACTCTCAGTGCCTCCAGCACACTACTAATGGCAGCCACCACGGATGAGCGATCCATGCAAGGTAGCGGTGAAGTCGAAACGCACCAAACTGATAACCCGTCCGCAGAGATAATCGAGGGTCAATCTGCCGCAGGTCCACCAGATTCTCGATGCACCAAGCAGCTTAAACAAGGGTATGCACTGAGACAACGGATCGACAGCGAGTACGGGCAGAGCAGAATTGCGAGAACCTTTCGAGATTTGAGAGACGAATTTACGACGAGATGGAATAGAGACACGGTGAAGTGGGCCACAGAGACACGAGCCGTCCTGCTTCAGATTGGTGGGCCGACAGCAAAGAGCCGCTTCCAAAATGCACACACGCCGATTGGTATGGTGAGTGGAGATGTGGGGTGGAACAATATTAGAAACTTTCTTCGGACAAGATTGGCCGCCCTCGAGTCGATCTGCAAGGGGCCATAGCCTCATCGACGCAGACGCTCCCGCCGGATAACTATCACGAATGTTCGGATGAGGCGCGCCCATGCCGTGTGGAGACTTGGAGAAACTAGGCGGCTAGGTCCCGTTGGGCTATGTATTCACCGCAAAGAACACAGATATACTTGCCCCTCGCACCTGTCGCAGTACCCCCACCATTGCGTTCTAATTCCAGGGTCAGATGCTCGCAAGGGATAGGATATGCTCGCTGTGCCCATCTCAGCCGGATGGCAGCCGCTTGTTTCTTTGTCATAGGATGGCCCCTCCTTGGGGTGAAAAATATAATCGCGAGCGGCCTAACCATCTCGCCGACCGTTGGCAATGCGCCGTTAACCGTGTAAGAGTTGCGGGGAATTTACGCAGCGAGGGACCGTTGGGCCATAGGCACCCCGCAGAGAATACAGACATAGTAGTCCGTCGTATCACCTTGGTCATTAAATTCTAACTCCAGGGTGAAATGTCTACATGTTTCAACGGCTGATTGACCCTTCCATAGTGCCCGTATGCGAACCGCTTCGTTGATCGTCATAGGAGCCCCTCCTTATCTGTTTCGCGTGTTCTCCATACAAAATTAACCAGTCTGTATTAGCAAGGCATTAAGTCAAAATTAGAACCAGCTTATGCAGGTAGGCTGATGTCCAAGGATGTGTGGCATGGGACCAAGGAAAATCCCGAGTGGTTGATTCGTTTCCTCTCTTCAGCTAGGCTTTTATGAAGGGAATGCCAGTGAGGGATGTCAAAACAGCGTTTGATAAAGCGTGTAGGAGAGCTGGAATCACGAATCTCCGGTTGCACGATCTCAGGCACATGGCTAGTACCAACCTGAGGCGAGCAGGGGTGGATGCAACAACAGCCATGAAAACTGTCGGGCACAATCAGAGCGGATGCATAGGCGATATAACACCGTGGAGCCCGAAGACTTGCGGAGAGCGGTTTCTTAGGTTGTGGCGTACGACGCTAACACGGTAATAACACCAGAGCCGTTAGCCGAAAAGGCTGAAAATGTAAGTGTTGGTTTTTCCTCACTGCGCCCGTAGCTCAGTCGGATAGAGCATCAGCCTTCTAATCTTTTCCAATCTCTCCGCACAAACCCTTGACAGAATAGCTAAACGCCGCTCCAGGAGCGGTGGTGCGCTGTTTTTTGAAGTCCGTTTTGTTCGGTGGAACTCAGGTGGATATAGGCGATTTTTGCTGTAAAGAGAACACGCCGGGAACACGTAGGGTGTGTACTTAAAATCGACATTGTTAGCGATCTGCGTCGGGGGAATGGTTCTGTAAGGAGCGATCATTCAACTTCGTCAATGATGGTTTCTTCATCTTGTAACCATTGGACTGGTTGTGACCAAACCTGCTCATAGAGCGCTGCTCGGTCGTATCGGCTCGCTAGCCTCATAAATTCGTCCCTTCGTCTCTCGCGCTCGTTTACGGGTTTCTTCATGAGTCCTAGGGCAAGAAGCCGTCCCTGTATGCTGGATGTCCTGATGAGCTCAGTGTATGTCTCAGGTGCACAGACCTCCGGCCGTCTCAGCCGTGACACGATAGTTTTCAGGTCATAATCGCTCAGCTTTAGAAGCAACCTTCGAATATCGGCGATTTGTTCAGGGTTGGTCTCTTCCCACTGATCGGCATCACAGCAGGCTGCGACATCATAGCCGATATCCTGCATTGGAGATGGATAGATCGGCGAGAACCAGATCGCATCGACCCCCAACGAATCCGTTGTGCCGTCCTTCAGATAGTCGAGCCGGGGAAAATACCCGGGATATCTCCGATCTCATCTCTCATCGCCGTTTGAGTCCTGAAGCCCCAGGGATAGAACTGGTAGACGATGGCGGTTGTTACCAGGACGGATGGGCAATCATCAGGGGTATCACGGGTCGACAACAGGAGCAGGCACGACAGTATAACCCGTCTCGTGCAATTGCAATCACGAAGACGGCGAGAGCTTCAGCGTGTTTTCTTCTTAAGTACGGTCCAGGTCTGCGGTCCCACGATGCCGTCGGGCTCAAGGCCATGTTTGTGTTGAAATCGAGTTACGGCGATGTCGGTTTCAGGTCCGTAGTGGCCGTCGACGGGAATGCGATGGCCTGCGTGATGCAAGGCCCGTTGAACCTGCAAGACATCCGGCCCTCTGAGGGGCGGGCGTTGGAGCTGGAGCTGCCTGGCCGAATGAGCGGTTGGAGCAGCGCTATGGAGGATCCTATAGGTTACCGGTCCTACGACGCCGTCGGCTGGGAGTCCGCGGACCCGTTGAAATGACCGAACAGCTGTTTCAGTGGTGCTCCCATAGATGCCGTCTACATGAAGAGGAAGACCATGACGACGTAGGAGTCGCTGCACCTGCTCGACGTGCGGGCCACGACGATGCGGGCTGGTCAGCTGCAAGGAGTCATACGATCCCTTTCGAACGGGTGACGGTCGCGATAAGTCATTGCCAGTGGGTCTTCGCTTCGCTTCGATGACGGCTATGGCCTGTATGTCATGTTCTGCTGACGGAAATTGCGCGGGAGTTTTCAGAAGCGTAGCCAGCCGTTGTTGGAGTGCTTCGTTCTCGCGGGCCTTCGCCTCGACCTCCTGCTCAAACGAACTCTGCATGGTTCGCAGGTCCCTCAGCTCCAGGTCAAGCCGTTGCCGGTCCTCCAAAGCGTCATTGAGCTCGGCCCGAAGTCCTTCGATTTGGCTCTGAAGCGCCGCAGGCCAGTAATCGCAGCCAACGAGACTCAGTAACCCCAGCATCAAGACTCCCCACCTTAGTGCACCCGTCAACGGCATGTAGGCTTGTGAGCTTGCCATAGAGACGACCTCCTCTGTGAGATGTGTTCCCCACGAATGTACAAGGAAAGGCTCGTGCCTTCCTCTGTGTATGTGTCTGACACACGCTGACTCAGGTTTCTTCCCCATCATCGAGATACTGATTGAAACAACCGTGATGCCATCTGATCATGTCCCTGTCTTGTGACCACCGGCCTTCAACCAGTTCTACCAACGTGTCTTCCTGTTCAAGATCAATGGGCTTCCCACAGCCGTAACATGTGGGCTGAGTGGGGGGTACGAGTGTTCTGTGCCTGTTTTGGTTTATCATTGTCCCCCCTCCCCCCACATGGTTGGTGATCAGTTAATCGTATTGGACGCCTGGGCCTGTGGTTTCTCGATGTTTCGTGTTATGAGCCTCGGTGTGATTCCCAAATCCTATCAGGGAAGGATTCGGAACGCGGTGCACACCGCTTCAGTCTTTCACTCAATGGACTCATTCAGTCTAAGAGCTGAGGGCATGGATACTCGGTCATAGTCTTGCGCGTCCATCTTGGGCATGACCTCCTGTTTCAATATCGCGATCGCCTGGCGAATGAGCTTCACAGCCAGAGGGTTATCTTTGTCGACCAAATCGGCAGCTTGCCTCAATAAGGCACTTGCCCGTTCTAAGGCCCGACTCTTCGGTTTCGACGGCTGCGATCCTGTTTCCCCGAACGCTCGAGTGGGCGAGGCATGAGGCGTCAGCTCGCAACCTCCTTGTGCGATGAGCCAGAAGCCGATTGTGAGGATCGGGAGTATGAGAAACAGTCTACGGAATACGGAAACTCTGGAGGTACTCATCGCCGACGCCTTTCTTCATCATTGCAACGATTCCGATTGAGGACATCCGAATGTTCCGCCTCTGCCTGTTCAGACAAGCGCAAGATGTCGCTATTTTTAGAACTCACGGATGGAAAATCGTCGAAGGGGTCTGTTTCTTCTACCGTGGGACGACCAGCGACGCCTCTGGCTCCACCTGAACAGAATCCACAGGACCAGGGCTGCAATCAGCAAACCGACCGCAATCATAGGGATTGCATCTTCTGCCATGTTTCCAAGGTCTGTGTAGCCTGCATGCTCGATCCGGCTTGATCCAATATTTCCAAAAGATCCACTTGTACGAGGAGATCCTTGCCCGCTAACCGATGATTGGCATCAAGAGTGACGTGATCATCATCCAATTGGGTGATGATCATGGGCACCAGTGTTCCGTCCGTCATCCGCACATCAAGCCCTAGACCAACCTGCGGCTCGATATTCTGGGCCTGAAACCATCTTCGGCTTATCCGGAAGGATAGTTCACGACTGTAGGGTCCAAAGGCCATATCGGGATGAATCTTCTCTGTTTTCGATTCTCCGACGCGCATGCCGATCACCAGCCGTTCGATACCCTGCATAACAGAGCGAGCCCCTGCCGTGAAGGTCGGCGGCTCGCCGCCGATCGAGGAATCGATCAAGGTTCCATCTTCCAACCAGGCCATAAAAGCTACTCGTACTGTGTCTCCCCAACGGACACAACGGATCTGAGGGTCGCGCGTTGAAACATCTGAAAGATCGGCACTATTCCAATTCATGTTCCAGTCCTTTCCGTCACGAGAAGAGAAGAATGGTGATCAGTGCCATTAGACATCAACGACAGTGTGCTACGGGCGGTCCCATCAAGAGGTGAGGGAAGCTTTGAGGATTCGATTCGCTTTTCCTGCGGGAGCCCAAGCTGTCTCCTGGGAAGTCGGTCAGACGGTCTCATAACAGAATCAGTTGCCAGATCATGTATGGATCCATGCTGTTTCAAGGCTCGGTTTGCGCGTTGATCGAGTTGCCGTTTGAGGCACCGAATCAGGAACTGGACTGCACCGAGCGACGATTCGAGGACTTGGACGATCCGAAGTGCCATGAAATCCTTCGCAACCAGACGGAGCAGCAGTCCGAAGCCGACAGCTGAATCGGCGGTCGGGAGCGTGCTCCTGCCGCATCAGTGGACGATTTGGTGAACGCGGGTGATAGATATCGCTGACCAGACTGCACGATTTGAATGGCGGCAGACAGTTCTGCGGCAGCATCGGAACGGTAGAGGATGCCCGACGCACCGGCCAAAAATATCGATCCTGTGGTATCCGCGCGTCGCATTCCAGTCAGAGCCACGACAGGAGAAGATGGACCTGTATCTCGCACGCGCTGGATGGTTCTCAAACTGCCGGTCTGTAATAGATCCAGTAAGATGACGTCGGGTCGGATTCGATCGATTGTCCGTAAGAGCATGTCTTCATCCGCGCTGATCGTGTGAATCTCACATTCGTCTCCTGCCTGAATCCGGCTGTCCTCGAGGATCAGCGGATGGAATCCAGCACACAACACTCGCACGCGGCGGGTAGAATGAGGTACGCCACATCTCCTCAACACTGGGAGTGCTATATTACGAACAAATAGTTTGGAGAGAACTAGGGAAACTCCGGGTTGCTCCGAGTTCGATCCCTAGCCGGCATGGTTCACGCAAGTTCTTGATGAAACCTCCGGAGTGCCAGACGAGACAGGCGCGCGGAGCCATGAAGGAGGGGCTTAGGTGAAACATAATGTTGAGCGACTGAACGACGGCCCGCCAGCCGTCAGGTTCGTCGTAGCGACGTGTCTCAGTTGCGGTAAGAGTCCTCGTGACGGCTGCAGGCTAGTCGATGCTGGGATATGTTCAGGCAGAAACCAATCCGTGGGTCATGGCATATTTGGTGAGGTCGGCCTTCGTGTGCAGCCCGAGCTGTTTTGCGATACGTGCTTTATGAAAATCGACCGTTTTGACCGAAATGCAAAGGATCGATGAAATTTCCTTGAACGATCGCCCTTCGGCCACGAGTTGCAGCACCTCGCGTTGACGTAGCGTGAGCGTGGCGTGGACGTTGGCCGGAGACGTGCGTTGATGAAGGAGTGGATCCAAAATCCCTTTAGCCAACAACGGTGACACGTACAGCTGGCCGCGCAAGGCTGTCCGGATCGCTTGGATGAGCTCAGCGGCGCTCGCTCGTTTCAGCACATAGCCGGAGGCTCCCGCACGGAAGGCTTCTGTCACATACGTCGGGTCGCCGTGCATACTGAGGAAGACCATCTTGGTATCGGGAACAAGGCGGCGGAGTAGCTGGGCGGCATCGATGCCGTTGAGCAGCGGCATCGACAGATCGAGCAGAATGACATCCGGTGCCAGACGCGACGCGGCATCCAGTAAGGCGCGCCCGTCCCCGACGGAACCGACAAGTTCAAATTCTACTTCCAGCACCTTCTGCAACGCTTCGACGAACAACGTGTGGTCATCGGCCAGGAGAATCTTGGGTTTGGTCATGGTTGGTCCGTTGGCCATGGAAGGCGCGCGATGATTCTGGTTCCCTCTCCGTGCGTCGAATGCCACTCCAGGGATCCATCCAACAGGCGAACCCGTTCCTGCATGCTGAGCATGCCGAGTCCCGTGGCACGTGATCGGCTCTCCTCAAGGTTCATGCCAATGCCGTTGTCCTGTATGCTCAAGCAGAGGGTGTCCGGTGTGATCATCAGTTCGACGGTCACTTCTGATGCCTTGGCATGCAGTCCGACATTTCCCAAGGCCTCCTGTGCAATCCGATACAAGGAGGTGGCTACGCGCAGGGGAATCGGAGTGTTCGTGCGGGGTTTTGCAAATCGAGCTTTGAGGCCGGTGCGTTTCACAAAGTCGTTGATATAACGCTGAAGGGCCACGACTAATCCGAGGTCCTCCACCGTGGTCTGATGAAACTGATAGGCGAGCTGACGGACATCGTCGGATAGCTCGCTGACATGCCGTCGGATGGTCCGGACCTGACGGCGAACGGCGGCCGGCGATTCCGGAAGTTGCCGGCACAATGAGTCCAACTGGAGACCGATCGCGCCGAGACGCTGGTTGACGTCGTCGTGCAGATCGCGCGAAATCCTTCGACGCTCTTCATCTTGAACCGTGAGCAGTTTTCCGGCCAGGGTGCGAAGATCCTCGTAATTCGTGCCGGTCAGTTCCATTTTGTAAGGCAACTCATCAGTGCGAGAGGGGTCACCAGGATCTCGGATCAACTTTATGCCCGTATCCGGGCGGTCGTGTCACGTTACTACGGTGATGAGGCGTATGCAACCCGATGTGTTATCCATGGTCGACAGACACCCGACTAGCAGAGAAGCCGAGAACTATTTAGAACAGCGGTGCGATTGGTCGGTCCCCCGATTTTGATACCGATTTGAAGAAGAGTTTTCGGCATACTTGCCCCTGGGAGGGAGAAGGAGGATGCCGTGAAAGGAAAATGCTTCAGTGTCGAGCAGATTGTGGCCGTGCTCAAGCAGACGGAGATGGGAACCTCTGCCTCTGACCTCATCCACCACCTCGGGATCGCCGAGCAGACGTTCTACCGGTGAAAGCCGCACGATGCATTGCTAGGCGTATGTGTCGCCCTGATGTTCCCCGATCGGCAACAGCCGCGTGAAGAAAGCCCGGATCTTACTGGACCGTTCGTCACGATCTCAATATACCGATGATTCAAATGCGTCGTGCGTCTGATCGCTGGGTCGGCATCTTCCGTCCAGCCTGCTTCAACTCCTCGCTGCATGCAGTCGAATTCTCCTCATGACCCGCGTGCATCAGACGGGCGCATGGCGACTGCAGCCTCACGAGTTCTCGGTCAGGTTTTCGTATGCTTCTTCAGGATTTCAGACTCTGTGATCCTGTTATCGTTCGGCGCCATTTCGGCAGCTTTCATGAAGGCGGTCTTCGCCTCGTCGTGCTTGCTCAGGCTGTTCAAGGCCACCCCCAGGTTGAATTGCGCTTCGGCCAGCTTGGGATCGGCTTCCAAAGCCTTTCGGAAATGCCCCTCCGCGATATCCCAATGGCCCTGTCGGGCATGGCCAACACCTTCGTCGTTCGCTATGCGGCCAGGCGATGCCACGGGGGCAGTGAGCACAGTGTCGGTCACGGCAACGGACATGTCCGGCTTTGCCTCCTCAACCGCAGACTCTAACGTGGCCGAGGCAGCCGGCGATTCCATTTTGACGTCTGCACCTGGCTGGCGCTGCTCACAGCCGGATAGCCAGGTCGTTGTCAGCAACCCGGCGGCAGCGATCCAGATGATCATCCTTGCGTTCCAGCAATGAGTCCTGTCTTTCATCACAGCACCTCCTTTAATCAGACCAATAACCGTTCCCCTCGAATTCTACAGGCGGTCGATCTTTTCACTTCACCGATGTTACTTGGGACCGGCATTCACTTTGGTCGCTTCTTTCACCGGGGGGACAATACGATATTCGGCCCCTCGACCTCAGGTCAGTCAGGAGGCCGGCGCCAGAATTTTCCATTGTGAAAAGAGAAGGGAACATCGCCTGTGTGCATCATGTTCACAAACTCCAAGTCGGAGCCTCTGCATAAAAGGGACGGAAAAATTTTATCCCAATAGGGCAAACAGGTGGACTAGGACTATCTCCAGTTCCTTGTCCAATAACTACCAGTCGGTGGCTCTTAAAGCGCCATTCCTGAAATCGGTATTTATCCCCCTGTCGCTTAAGGGGCCCACATGACAGTGACCCAAAACCCGAAAACTGACCCAAAACCCAAAAGTAGGCCCGGCAGGTCATCACCCCAAGCATGCTGGGTGGATGCGGCGCGGGGAACATCGACTTCGTGAGAAGGTCGTCGAGAAGAACGGACCCTTCTCACGGGTGTTCTCCCATATCTCGATTTGATGTTGCCGCATCGCAGCGTGTTCGCGGGTTGTTTGTTGGTAGCCATCTCCTCCTTGTATGTTGAAATGAAGTTGGCTCTCGCACAGGAAGAGGAGAGCCAATGCACATTTCACAGAGGAAACACGAGGCAGGGGCCGGCACCCGCGTGCCGAAGAGGGATTAAGCGGCGGGAGTGACAGCGGAGCTGGCGCGAACGGTGCACTTTGCAGGTGATAGCCGGTCGGCAATTGCCGGAGGCTACCGCAACAACACATTGGGATGTTCAAGGGCGAGCCTACGGCCCGCTGATTAAGAGTCCCACCGAATCCATACCTCAGGACACTCAGCAAGAACAATCATCAGAAAAAGAGGAGAATTCATGATGGCAAATATCGTCATGGATCATGGTGCATCATGGTGTTTTGGCACCAGCTTGGCACCACGCCGCGGTGTTCTTGACATGGGGAGACCTGCCTCCGTATGACGACGTAGAAGGAGAAGCACTCCAGCTTGGAGCGGCGTCACGCGGATCGGCTCGAGAGTTCTTCGAAAGTTGCCGTGCAACTGCAACACGAGTTCCAGGTGTGTCAGTCCTTCATGGCTCTGGTGCGCGACACCCCGCATGGTCCGTGCGTCGTCGCCTTCACCACTCGCTGGCTAACGTCACGTCTGCCTCAAAATGCGGCGAGCATAGCGTGTCGCCGTCTCAGGTTCAATCGCCCCGTCTCAGTGGCATCGATTGCCCTGAGAAAGGCCAAGCCTATTGGCAAGCGAGCCAAGCAGGCCGCTTCTGCGCTCACCTTTGGTAAAGAAGTTACCCTTCAAACTTATGGCAAAGACAAGTACGGGCGCACGCTTGCAGATGTGCTCTTGTCCAATGGAACGAACGTCAACCACGAACTGGTCAAAGAAGGTTGGTGATGCCGCATGATGCCTAGTGGAGGGTACCCGCTCCCCACCGTTGAGGATACCCTTGGACAGACGGTACAATTTCTCTAATGGCTCTCTCCCTTTCTCCACTGATCCGCTTTGGTACCTCTACCTGGACCTATGAAGGCTGGCAGGGGCAGGTCTACCACCGTCAGTACACCAAGAGTGCGTTTACCCGCGAGTGCTTAGGCGAGTACTGCCAGTATCAGTACGAGGGTGAACCACTCTTTAGGACCGTGGGCAATGACTCCACCTTCTACCGTCCGCCTACCGCCAACCAACTCCGACACTATCTGACTCAGATTCCCGAAGACTTTCAGATGTGTTTCAAGGTCTGGGAGGGGATCACCATCCCCACCTTTTCGAAGCATGCCCGCCATGGTGTGCTGGCCGGTCAACCCAATCCACGATTTCTTGATGCCAAGCTGTTTGAGGAGATGGTGCTAACACCATACCGAGAGGCGAAGTTCGAACCGCACACCGGCCCGTTCCTGTTCGAGTTCCAACGGCACGGCATGTCAGTAGAAGAGTTCTGCTCACGGCTTGATCAATTCTTCCTGATGCTTCCTCGTGAGTTTCGGTATGCGGTGGAGGTTCGGAATCCCGGCCTCCTCGGCATGCGCTACCACCAGGTGCTGTCACGGCATGGTGTCGCGCATGTCTACAATCACTGGTCCGGCATGCCGACACTCGTAGATCAGCACACACAGATGCAGGGGTTCACGGCGTCCTTCACGGTGCTGCGACTCCTGACCCCGTTGGGGATGGTCTATGCAGCGGCGAAGAAGCGCGCGGAGCCGTATACTAAAATTGTGGAAGAGTTACCGAAGATGCGAAGAGAGGCCGTGCAGTTAGTCCGGCAGGCGGTCGGCGCGGGTCGGCGCGCGTATGTTCTGGTCAACAATCGGGCTGAGGGGAATGCGCCGTTGACGGTGGAGGGACTTGTGGGGATGTTACGCGGCTAGGTCACTTTGTGCCACAGATTCACCACAGAGATTGCAGACAAAGAAGCCCGTCGAGTCGCCAACTTCGTCTACTTCCTCTATGCGGATCAGATGCGTACAGGCCACTCGATAGCCGTGCTCTTTCCACATCGCACGTAATGCCTCGGCTTCAGCCTTCGTCATGCAGCCTTTTCCTTGTCCTGCTGTGGCGTCGGAATGACCCTCCTGTTCAAGGCTCGGAGAAAGCATAGGAAGACGGCCTCTCGCTCGTTCTGGGTTAGCCCGTTGTGCCGATGAGAGAATTCAGCGAATCGACCACAGAGGCGGATAAACTCCTGAACTTCTGGGCGCAACATCGATTCCATACCCCCCGATGTTATCACCCAGTTAACGGGAATGGGGACTAGGAAAACCTCCTAGCGAAACGCGATTCTCTCGCTAGGGAATCAGGGACTTGTGGGGATGTTGCGGGAGTAGCGCCTCTCGGCAAACAGGCCCGGACCGCCATATTTTTCTGTATTGACCCCTCCTCGGATTCCTGATCTAATCTGCCCTCTGCAGAAACCTGAGTATTCGGGTATGCCACCGAATCCCGACCTTCCCACCACTTCAGTTCTACTCATCGATGGGTTCGACGCGGAC
>JBGTCI010000035.1:0-8042 GCA_041748925.1 Nitrospiraceae bacterium
ATGGTCTTTCACAATCGGCACCCCGCATGACTTGACACTTTCGGTAGCCCCGAAAACCTCCGCACAGCCGCACGAGGCGCCTTGCACCACATCGCGAACGGCGTTGTAGAGGCCATTGGCCGGATGCGAGAGCTTGGTCAGCTCAGCCGGCCAACGGGTACCGGTTCCATTGAAGACCACGGCGACTTCATCGCCCTTCTCCTTACATTCGGACGCAAGGGCCAGCGCGTTAAAGACTCGGCCGAGCGCTTCTTCGGAACCGCTCTTTGGATCGGACAGAATGATAATGGCAGTTTTCATGATTTCTCCTTATTGAGTTTAAGTTGTCGTTTGTCTACTGCTTCTTTCCGTTCGCCACCTTCTCTGCATAGAAACGGTGCATGTTGTTTGAGATGTAGTCGAGATGGTCTTCCACTGCAAAGTGCCCTGCGTCAAGACGGTGCATTTCAGCATTGGGGAGATCTTTCAGGTAGGCTTCGCCCCCTTCCGGCTTGAAGAAAATATCAGTCTGGCCCCAAAAAATAACTGTCTTAGGCTGATGCTTACGAAGGAACTCCTGCCACACTGGATACAGGTCCACATTCTTGCGATAGTCGTAAAACAGGTTGAGATTGACGCGGACTGCGTGTGGTCTTTGCATAAACGCGAAATCTGACTCCCAGTTATCAGGACTGATCAGCTCAGGATTTTTTGCTCCGAAGAGATAGATCCCCTTGATCGCATCATGAGTCAGAAATCCCTCCAAGGGCTTTTCTGATTCTGCCGACCTGTTCTTCCAGAGTGCGCCACGGAAGCCATCCCACACAGGGCTAAATCCCACTTCGTATGCATTGGTGTTCTGTACGATCAACCAATCAAGCGCTTTGGGATTGCGCCCGACAATCCTGAAACCAATCGGTCCGCCGTAATCTTGAGCGTAGAGCCCGTAGTGGTCGAAGCCTTTGAGTTTCAGAAAATGCTCAACGATCTCAGCAACGCCGTCGAAGCTGTAATCGTACGCGGCCGGATCTGGCATATCACTGAGCCCAAAGCCAGGATAGTCTGGTGCAATGACATGAAAGGTATCTGAAAGGGATCGTATTAAGTCCCGATATTGATGCGAAGCGGCCGGAAAGCCATGCAGCAGCACAATTTTCGGATTATTGGGATTCCCCGCCTCACGATACGCGATGTTCAATCCATCAACCTTGATACTGCTGTACTTCACGGCAGCGGCCTCGCGAGGTGCAGCCTTTCGATTGTCGTTCGTGGTTTGGCCATACGCATCGAGGCTTGACGCTAATAGGGCAATTGCCAAGACTCCCATTCCTACACTCGACCACCATGTTTTTTCTCTCGTCGTATGTTTCATCGTCGTCTCCTCTGTTTACTCGCATCTGGTTACACTGTGGATGGATTCTGTTGCTTGCTGCGATGGCCATCGCACCCATGCGCTATGGCAAGGCCGGTGCCACGTGTCACGACGATCTGTCAAACAAGATAAATCGCTCATGAGACAAGGAGTTGTGAAACTATTCGTGGCAAGATGAATGAGAACGAAAGAGAGACGCCTCCACGAGATGTCGTGGAGCTCCGATATATCGTGGAAAGAAGGTGGGTGGAGGGTCATTTTTATCGTGACCGACGAATTGCACCGTCATTAGAACCGAACGGTAATCCAGGTCGTCGCGTAATCGATATCCCGACCGGCACCGGTCTCACGGAGGAACTGCCCCGTGAAGAAGTGGGTATAGTTCGCGATCAGCACCAGGTGGCGATTGATTTCCCAATAGATTTCCGCTTGCGCCTGGCTCCCGACATAGGTCGCTTTGCTGTTCCCCGCTGCCCGGAGCACTCCACCAGCCGGATTGTAGACACCATCGTTCACGCTCTGCCTCCAGAAGAAATCGATCTTGGTCGTAGCGCGAAGCTTCTCTGTCAGCTGGAAATCAATAGAGGGATGTGTGTTGATCAAATTGACTGGACCGAGGAGCCCAATCAATCCGAAATAGAGCGCCCTGGGGAAGAGTGGATTGAAGGACTCAATATTCTGATCCCCTTGGTGTCGATCCCCGCTCATGATATCGACCTGGAGATGGGGACGAGGACGAAATGGAAGGGACGACAAGTGGTATCCGCCATCGAAGGCGATCCGCCAGGCCTGAATCTCGCCACTGCCGAACGAGCCCCACTGGAAGGTGCCCTCAATGTCATAGTCCCAGGAGCCAACGCGATCGAACAGTCGAGCCCCAATCGTGTGCCGTTGCTCTCGCCCTGTGAGTTGATTGAGTTGGGCTCCCTCGCGGTTTAATCCGAAGTAATAGAGATCGCCGCCGCCTTTGCTAGCGGCACTATAGGCTTTGACCGCATAGGCCCCCCAAAAGTTCGTGTTGGCATCAGTGATATCGTCGAACACCCCTGGCCTGGTGAGGATGGGCCGGACGGCGATTCCGTCAATTCTCCACCCCTCTCCTGTCGCCATCGCACGGACGCCATCGAAGGTTAGGCGGTCATTCAGGGCATCGCGAAGACTGATCAGGCGGGAGGCGCCGAAGGCCAATTCTTGCCGGCCCGGCCTCAGAGTCACCGAGATATCGGACCTGGGATCAATGGTGAAATCGAAAAACGCCTGGTGGAGGTCAAACTGATTTTCGTCCGTGGATCTGGGAGAGCTCTGGTTGAAGTTAATCTGCCCGCTCTTGAATTCACTGAAGACGCGCGTCTGGTGTCCTAGATGTAAGTCACCAAAGAACATATATCGCTGGAGTAGATACCCGTTGCGATCTTGAGTGCCGGCTCCAAAGTTGCGATTATTGAAATATTCATACCGTTCCCGTGCTTCTCCCCCAAGCGAGAGCACCCAATCGTCCTTACCCAGCAAGGGAATATACTTGAGCGGATCGAAGAGATCGGTGCGTTTAGCGGGATCTTTGAGGGCACTGAAATCTTCTTCGGCATGTTGAGACTTGTACGGGGCCGGCATGGGCATCCCGGACGCCGGTGGTGGAGGCCCCGACACGATGGAAGGGCGGTGAGCCGAGGCTTCTGAGCCAATGAGCCCGGCTACGAACAGGGCCAGGTATAGCAAGAACGTCCGGTCTATCCGTCGCATCATGGCGCATCCTGTTCACGATGCTTCACCACCGACCTCTTTACGATGGCGCGTCATCGTTGGCTCGAAAGATCTCTCAAAAGGCGAAACAATCACAGCCTAATCCCCAGGAATCACTGTACTGCGGAGTGGCCGATGTATAGGGGGCAGGTCAGCCCTATCACGTGGTATTGATTCGTGCACCACGTCAATTAGTCTCGGTTGGCGTTGAGACCTCGACCACCGTCAGAGCATCCAGGGGGAAACCCTTTTCGCGCCATGCGTCGATTCCTCCAACAAGAGGCCGGACTCTAGTGATCCCCTTGCTCCGCAGCATCAATGCCATCCTGGCGGCCGTGACTTCATTTGGGCATGCGCAGAAGAGGATCACATCTTGGTAACGGGGAATTTCATGGTGACGCTGCTCCAATTCATCCGTCGTCATACGGAGCGCGCCTCGAATCGTATAGGGGTCGGCTTCGTGATCCAGCGCGCCCCGCAAATCCACCACCAGGAGTTCATGGTTGTTATCCATCATCTGCTTCAGGCCCTCCGCCGTGATGCGGGTGATCCACAACTCGCGTAGAAGAAGCTGTCGATGGACGAACTTGTATACGAGGTAGGCGGCGATCCCTGCGCCGATGAAGACGGTCAGCCATAAGCCTAACCGCTCGGCCTCTCCCGCCAGGCGTTCGATTTGATCGCTGAGCAGATAGCCAGGAAGAACAAACGCGAGGGTCCAGAGGACAGCACCTAATCCGTTGTAGAGGAGAAATCGTTGCATGCGTATTCGGAACAATCCGGCGAGCGCCGGCGCCAGCGTACTCAATCCTGGAATGAACTTGGCCAAGACGAGAGATCGTACGCCGTGCCGGGCAAAGAAATTCTCCGTGCGCCGTACGCAGGAATCCGGCTCCATCGAGATCCGGCACAGGAGGTTCAACGCATATCTGCCTCGCCGGCGCCCCAGCTCATACCAGATCAGATCGCCGGCCACGCAAGCCATAACGGAGAGGACGACAGCACCCGTGAGATCCATCTTTCCGGCACCGGCCAAGGCTCCGGCCGCAAGCAGAACCGGAACGGCAGGCAGGGGCAATCCGACTTGTTCCGCAAAGACCACGGCAAAGAGCAGGACCTCCCCATATTGAGATACAAACGCATTGACTTCATTCATACTGAGACCCTATTTCTCTCAGTGCCTTCATTACCGCGTGGGGGCTGGTGAAACCCCCTGCTGTAACAGACACCGTCCTCTTTTCGCCGCGTCGTAGAAATGTCAGAGCCATCGGGAGGCCGACCTTCTCGTCGACTAACAGACGGTGTAGATCATCGATTTCTTGGAGGGATTGACCCCCGTAACCAATGTGGCCCCCGTGAGGCTCTCGTGTCCTCACCGGTTCATCCGCCAATCCTTAATACGCATCTGCATTATTCCCTCCACGCACACACCAGACGTTGTGGCTGTCGGTCGTTTTCACGTAGTGCACCATGCCCATGATGAAACCCACGTTCCACGCAAAGGACGGCTTGCCTGCGAACGACGTTGCCGACCAATAGTGGGCTGGTCCGACGTTGGTAAAGGGATGGCCCACCGGCAGAGTGGGCCCTGGTATTACGGAAGGATCAACCAGGCTCGCCAGTTCGTGCACCGACGGGAGCCTCCAGCCTTTGCGTCCACCGATCGTACGGCTCGTGCACTGGAATCGTGCACCGGGCCAATTCTGAGTCTTCGTCTCCGGCGATTGTTCCCACACAAGCCCCGTCTCATTGTCCCGAACCGCCGCGCCGCCAAAATCCGTCAAGATAGTAAAGCGTGAAGTGTTCGATAACTTCCTGTCCCAACTCTGGGATAAGCCCTGTAGGTCTATCGATGAGATTTGCGTCTCCGCAGATGCGCTCCCCCATTCCCAGCCATTGAGCATCAAGCTCCCGATTATCAGGCCCACAATCCTCATGCCGTTCACCCATCGGCCGCTGTTTCGCATGATCGTCCTCCTATTGCGGTTACTCCAAGCGACGGTCTGAACCTTGGTCCACCTTCTAGACCTCAGACGGACAGATTCAGTTACTTGCCGCCGTTGCCCTGTTCAGATGCAGGGTCGCTCTCGAACTTTCTCTGCGATGGCCATAGCGCTCCTGCAGTGCCGCAAGGCCGATGCCACGCCCCATGACGATCAGCGAAACGAGACAAACTGCTGGCGAGACAAGGAGTTGTCGAACTATTCACGGCTAGATGTATCAGAGCAAAATGGAGAGGCCTCCACGAGATGTCGTTGATCTACGATATCTCGTGGGAGGGGAAGTGGCTGGAGTCGCGATGACTATGCTGAATGAGGTTTCTTGATGCCGAGCTTCTGCATACGAGACCGGAGCGTGTTGGGATGGAGATCTAACCGCATGGCGGCGCCCTGTGTTCCTTCGATGACCCAACTCATGTCCTGAAGAACGCGGAGAATGTGGGCTCGCTCGACCTCTTCCAAGGAATCGGCGATCGGCAAATGCGGTGCGGCGTTCCCGTGAAGTAGCACGTCGTTGATCTGCAGCATCGATCCTTTGGCGAGGATCGTGGCCCGTTCGATGACATTTTCTAATTCCCGAATGTTACCGGGCCAGGAATATTTCATGAGGCGATCCATGGTCGATTGAGTGACCCCGTCGATTTTCTTGCCGATCTTGATCGAGAACTTGGCGACAAATCGGTTGACCAAGAGCGGGATATCCGACGCACGAGCAGACAGAGGCGGCACCTCGATTGGGAACACATTGAGTCGGTAGAGAAGATCGGCTCGGAAGGAGCCGGCCTTCACCGCCGCATGAAGATCACGATTCGTGGCGGCGATGACCCGGACATCGACTTTGGTCGAATGGCCGCTGCCGACCCGCTCGACCTCTCGCTCCTGTAACACCCGTAGGAGCTTGACCTGCGCGTCCAGCGGCAGTTCTCCAACTTCGTCCAGGAAGATCGTCCCCCCATCCGCCAGCTCAAACCGTCCGATGCGACGCTGTAATGCCCCGGTAAACGATCCCTTCTCATGACCGAAGAGCTCGCTCTCGACCAGATTCGCAGGGATCGCCCCGCAGTTCACCTTCACGAGCGAGCGCGCCCTGCGTGGGCTCAAGTTGTGAATGGCTCTCGCCATCAGCTCCTTGCCAGTCCCAGTGTCTCCCCGGATGAGGACCGTCGAATCCGTGGGCGCGACCTGTTCGATCTGGCGGAGCACGGCCATGATACTCGGACTCTCGCCGATGATCTCCTCGAAATTGTGCTGGGACTTGATCTCTTCGCGAAGGTAGAGGTTCTCAGCCTCCAGTCGATTCTTGAGCTGTGCGACCTCCGTAAAGAGTTGCGCGTTTTTGATCGCAATGGCTGCTTGGTTGGCAAAGACCGCCAACCGCTCGAATTCCTCTTCACTCAGCGGCCGCCGCCCGAACATCGCAATGACGCCGAGCAGCTCCCAGCGGAACTTCAGCGGGTAGCCGGCAAAGGAGCGGAGCCCGTTGTCTTTCATCCACTGCTTATTGGGGAGTCGGTCATCGCCGAGTACATCGTTCGTATACATCGATCCGAAGCCTTGAGCGATTTTTCCGATCTTGAACGCTCCCAGCGGAATGCGTCGATACTCCCCGTCGAGATTGGTATAGAGCCCGGCGCTCGCTTCAAGATGCAGGCAGCGAGCCCGATTCGTACAGTCCGCCGCTTTGTAACAATCGGCGCAGAGATCGCCGGGACCCAAGAGCCAGATGCGGGCGAAGGCGCCATCGAGTTCGTCGACAAGTCCTTGCGTGATGGTGGCGAGAACCTGCTGCAGATCCAGACTCGAAGCCATCTGGAGCGTGATCCGCCACAATACGCCCGGAGTTTGAGGGGAAGGAAGCGAAGAAGGGGAACTGTCCATCTGGTTATCTCCGACCCAGCTCTCGCTCGGCTAGGAGGACGATAAGTCCCTGACAGAGGATTGTCAATCAGCAGCCTGTTGAAACAGGCCACCAGCGGTGTTCTCGCGTCAATCAGGGGCTCGACGTACGGCACAAAGTAGGAGACTCGCCTCTCCGCTCGCTCCGGCCTTGCTGGAAGGCTTTTGTGAGCACCCTGAGAGTTTTTTGACATTGGCACCATATGGAAGATTCCATTGACGTTGTCTGTATAAACCGAGCTTTCCTGCAGCCTGCGAGTGGGCTGCCGAAGAATAGCCGGTTCCCCGCGAGAAAACACTCAGACTTCCGAGAGCAAACTTGCCTGCGCAATCGCCGCCATCGTGAAGTCGCATGGCCGTATCGATGTATTGCTCAACAACGCCGGTGTGATGAATGTCGGCGTGACCGAGGCCTTTTCAAGTGCAGAACTGCAAGCCCAGTTCGACATCAATACCTTTGGGCCTGCACGTACGATTCGCGCGGTATTGCCCCCCATGCGGGCGCAGGGCTCCGGTTTGTTGGTCAGTGTCTCGTCGCTGGCAGGTCGCACGATATTCCCATTCATTGGCGCCTATTGCGCAAGCAAGTTTGCCCTGGAAGCGCTGGCCGAAGTCTACCAGTATGAATTATCCGGCTTGGGCATCGACTCCGTCATCGTCGAGCCTGGCCCATTCCCATCGGGTCTGTTGACCAAAAGCCCGTCGCCAAGCAATAAGGCAGTTGTGGTTGCATACGGCGACCTCGTCAAAGTTCAGGAGGCCATGAAGGCGGGCTTCCAAAGCATGTATGACTCGGCAGACCCACCGCACGCAGAAGACGTGTCTGACGCCACCATTGTGAAACTGATTGATCAGACTGGTAAACGCCCACTGCGTACGGTGGTTGTGCCCAGGGATATGGACTTGGGGGTGGAAAAACTGAATGCCGGCGTAACTGAGGTCCAAAACGCTTTGCTCAAGACCATGCAGTTTGAATCCATGATTTAAGCATGGCGCCATGTATGGACTAACTCGAAACATCGAGTCGCAAGTCGTCGAGGCTGGGGCGAACGTCG
>JBGTCI010000036.1:0-55238 GCA_041748925.1 Nitrospiraceae bacterium
CGCCTTCTCGGCCGGCTTCGCTGGACCCGGGTCCGCCTTGCCAGGGGCGGGCTCGGGATGGGCCGGGACCGGCTCGTGCGTCACGGCGAGGCCCGCGCCCAGGGGCCACCCGGCCCACACCAGTCCCAGCACTACGAGGAACACACTGCGCCGGAGCCACAGGCTCGTGGCACGCCCGCTGTCACGTGTCGCAGCTGATCTCGGCTCGCCCATGCCTGGCAGGGTACCGAAACGGAGGGGGAGAAATCTAGGGTGTGACACGGCCGCCCGCCCGACGGGTCATCCTCTGTCGGTGGAGATCGTGCACTTGCCCCGCGCACAGTGAAGGCGCGGGGTCGCGCAAGCGCGGTATGGTGGAGGCGCCGGGAGTTGAACCCGGGTCCGAAGACCGTCAGCACAACGGATCTACATGTGTAGCCGATCGTTTTTATTTCGCAGCCACCCACGCCCACCGGCTAGCTTAGACTGGCCGCTAGCCCAGTATTGTCTCGTCCTCAGCCGCTGAGCACCAGCTTTGGACCAGCCCGCTGTATCGCGCTCCGCCCACCCCCGCGGGCCTCAGGTGGAGGAACGTCGCAGGGTATTAAGCTGCGAGTGCCAGTTCTTGATTGGCAGTTACATTTTCCCGGAGGATTTACGAGACCCCGAGAGCTCGACATGCACCGCTGACCTCAGTATCCCCGTCGAAACCGGTCGCCCCCTTTCGGTCTGATGTTGAAAAAGGCTTCTGACTGCGTTCTCACTTCGCTCCGAGGCTCGACGTACAAAAACAGTACGCCTCGCCCCTTCGCTCGCTGCGGCCTTGCCAGAAGACCTTTTTGAACATCCTCAAGATCTCTGGCTCAGCCATCGTCTATACGTCCATCAATCATTCGCTTCTATGCAGATGCTCATGATATCGCATAGGTCAAGCGGATGCCAGACTGAAACGCAAAAGAGAAGAGGGCGTACTCCATCATGGAGCGCACCCTCTTCTCTTTTAATGACCAGCTATGCGATCCAGCGATGTTATCTGACAGCTGACTTCAATATTTTCCCTGCCGAGAACTTCGGAACTTTAGCTGCGGGAATCCGTAGCGCCTCACCGGTTCTAGGATTCCGCCCGAGCCGAGCCTTCCGCTTGGCTACCGTAAAGGTTCCAAAATTCACCAGCGAGACGCGTTGCCCCTTCTTCAGGGACGTGGTCACCGCTCCGGTGAAGGCCTGCAACGCAGTGCCTGCCGCAACCTTTGTAATACCTGCGGATGCTGCCATCTTTGCAATCAACTCTTCTTTTGTCATCGTGCCCCTCCTAATTATTGAGTTGAACTACGCGACCCCTTGTCACCAACGTTTACTGGTACCGCACCTACATGAACCCGGCATTCCTGGAGCACTCGCAGACGTATCAGACCTCTCGCGTCTGGGCGGTCCGATTCCGTTTCACGAGAATGTGCAAGTCGTGGATTTTCTTCCTGAGGGTATTGCGATTCAAACCTAGTAATTCTGCCGCCTGAATCTGGTTGCCTTTGGTTTCCTGAAGCGCTCTGGTGATCAAGGGACGTTCAATGGCGCTGATCAACAGAGGATGTAGGTTCCGCCCGGAACCATTTCGCATCCCTTTCACAAATTCTCCCATCTTCCATTCGAGATAGTCTTCAAGGGATAGGGCTTCCTTTCCATTCGCTTCCGCAGCCTTCTGCCGCGCCATCACTTGCATGAACTTGGAGGCTCGCTTCAGCACAGTCCGAGAACCGGTGATGACCAATGTGTGCGTGAGATCGAGGTGAGCAGGTATGGCGGCGGCTCCACCAGATGAGCCCGGTTTCAATTCGATGATGGCCGCATCAAACGTGCGACGCGTCACGTCCTTCGGCAGTGTGGGCGCGTGCTTCGCCACAGTCACGGAAGCATCTTTGAACGCATGTTTGAACTGACTCTGGATGTCCGGGTCACCACTGAGCAACAAAATACTGAAGACGGATGACGTTGGCGACATGAAGGTTCCAGGGGAAATGGTGAAGAGGTGCGGATTATTGCCCAGAGCCAATTTGATGTCAACCAGGAAATATAGAGAAAGCTGACCTTGTTCCTGAAGCGCGGCAAACAGATTGGTCTACTCTCGCGGATGGACGGTCATGCTTCAGCGAGTGAGGATCGATGCCTTGTTCGAGACATTCTAGGGGTTCGGTACTTCCGTTCCGTGCCAATCTTGTGCGACCGGTATGTATGAAGGGGCTCCAATTCCGTCCTCTTCGTACGTCGTTCGTGAAACGTAAAACGTAAAACATCCGAATGAGTTCGGAAACGAACGACGCTTCACGAGATACGCTTCACGGGTGTCAAGAAGGCTGCTGGCGAACTGTTTCAGCATCCTGCTAAGACCATGCTCTTGAGATCTGTGCGAGCGAGAGCTTGACAGGAAAGCCTTCCATGGAGTATAAAACACGGCGTACTTTAATTCCTACCGGAATACTCATGTATGAAGGTATCCCTCAGAGCAACCTACGGAATCATGGCGGCTGTCGACTTAGCGATGCATATTGGAACTGCGCCTGTCCGGGCAAAATCGATTGCACGTCGGCAAGCTATCCCGGCTCGCTTTCTTGAACAAGTCCTCCACGGGATGAAAAAGGCCGGTCTTGTGTCGAGCGTGCGCGGAGCCCAAGGGGGGTATGTGCTCTTGAAGAAACCGTCCGAGGTATCGGTCGTTGAGATCCTTGAGGCCCTTGATGGTCCGCTTTTACTCCCCAACGGCGGAGCTGGACGTGCACAGGGTCGCCGACTCAGTAAACCGGAGCTTTTGCTGGGGAAAGTTTGGGAACAGGTCTATCAAGCAGAACGCCAGGTGCTCGAGGCCATAAGCGTTGAAGAATTAGCCGGGCAACAACGAGTGCTCGAGCAAGAGCGATCGTTGATGTACCACATTTGAGGTCACCCATGAGTCGCACACCACTCAGTACGGTTCCTATAAAGACAGAACCCATATCTCCTGCCATTGTGGAAGAAATCGAGACTTTCGAAGCCGAGGCCAGGCGCTTGGATTCGGGCGATGTCTCGACCGATTTGTTCAGGCCCTTCCGCCTCCAGTACGGCATTTACGGCCAACGGCAAGCTGGTGTCCAGATGATCCGTATTAAAATTCCATTCGGCGGACTGACGGCGAATCAGCTGCGCCGGGTTGCAGAATTGGCCGAGCAATATGCCACCGGTGTCGGGCATGTGACCACACGTCAGGATATTCAGCTGCATTTTGTCGAATTAAAGGATGTGTCGACCATCATGCGCGGGCTGGCCGAAGTCGGTTTGACGACTAGAGAAGCGTGCGCCAACACGGTTCGTAACGTGACGGCTTGCCACCTTGCCGGGATCTGTCAGGGAGAAGTGTTCGACGTGACGCCCTACGCGAAAACCGTCGCGCTCCATCTCTTGAGGAACCCGCTCAACCAGAGCCTTCCGCGCAAATTTAAAATTGCCTTCTCCGGTTGCAAGCAGGACTGCGCCCTCACACCGATTCACGATATCGGGCTGCTCGCAGCGAAGCGCGCGGATGGAGCGATCGGCTTTCGAATGGTCGCGGGCGGCGGTCTCGGTTCCGCTCCTCGGCTCGCGCAGGTTCTTCGAGAGTTCACTCCAATGGATGAGCTTATCCCGAGCGTAGAAGCCGTGATTCGAGTGTTCGACACCCTGGGCAATCGAAAGAATCGCACGAAGGCCCGCATGAAGTTTGTGATCGAGAAGCTGGGTTTTGAGGAATTCAAACGACGCTGGGAAGAGGCCTACGTGTCGATGGGACATGCCCGTCCGACCCATGAGCCGATCAAATTACTTTCTTATCCTGACGAACCCATTCCCCTCATCATGCCGACGTCGAATGGGTCGAAGCAAGCTGCGATACAGACCAATGGTCATGTCAACGGTACGCCAGCGGAGACGCCGTTCGAGATGTGGCGACGCACCAACGTGGTGCGTCAAAAGCAAGAGGGGTACGTCGCTGCCGTGACTAAGTTATTCATGGGTGATCTCACGGCAGAGCAGATGTTTCACATTGCCGATCTTGCGGACCGCTACTCCAATGGCAATATTCGGACGACGATCAATCAAAACATGATCATTCGATGGATACCGGAGTCACGCATCGCTGACCTCTATGCCGACTTGGCCTCACAGGGCCTGGCTGATCCCGGCGCCGAGTTGGTCGAAGATATTATCGCCTGTCCCGGCACCGACACGTGCGGCCTGGGCATCACGTCCTCAAAGGGGCTCGCGCGAGCGTTGGCAGAGGTCTTCCCGGCAGGGCGGGTCCCCGAGGATCTGAAGGATGTCAGTGTCAAGATCAGCGGGTGCCACAACTCCTGCGCCCAGCATCATATTGCCACGATCGGCTTGCATGGAGTGGGGAAGCGCATCGGCGCGCACGTCGCCCCGTTCTATGAATTGCATTTGGGCGGGCGGGTCAACGGCACGGCGAAAATAGGACAGATGGTGGTCAAGTTGCCGGCCAAGAGCGTGTCGGCGGCGATCACGCATCTGATCGACGTCTATCGGCGGGATCGCATCTCCGGCGAAGGACTGCCTGCCTTCATTGATCGTGTCGGCAAGGCCAAACTCAAGGATGAGCTGATCCCGTACACCATCGTTCCATCCTTTCAAGATGATTCGACGTTTTACTACGACTGGGAAGGCGAAGAGGAATTTGTTTTGGAAGATCTCGGACCCGGCGAGTGCGCAGGCGGTGCGCTTGAAATGATCGAGAACGGCATTCTCGAAGCCGATCAAGAACTCTATCAAGCAAAACTGCTCGTCGATAACCATCAATACTCCGTCTCGGTGAACAAGTCCTATCGCGCGGTGTTGGCCGCTGCCAAGGCCTTGCTTGTGACGGAAGGGCTTGAGCCTTCGACGGATTCAGAAACCTTCATCGAATTTGACGGCCGAATCGCACAAAAAGGCATCGTCCCAGCGATGTACAGAGACCTACGGCAGCGGGTCGGCGATTTAGGGCCTAAGGATACGACGGGCGAATCAGCCCGCGACAAGATGGTCTTTGCCAAGGGATTTGTCGATGCCTGTCGCGCTGCCACGGAGCAGATGGGCAAAGATCTCAAATTGGCGCCGGCGGGCAAGGCAGCGGTGGCCACGACCAGCCCGACACCGGAGGTTAAGCCGGTTGTCGCTTCTGTGACCGTTCCGCCTGCGTCCAGCGCACCGGTCTACGATTTGCGTGGGGTAGCCTGTCCGATGAATTATGTGAAGACCAAGCTGAAACTCGAGATGATGGACGCAGGCGAACGGTTGGAAGTCTGGCTCGACGCGGGCGAGCCCATCAAGAACGTGCCTCTGAGCTTGAAGAACGACGGGCATAAGTTGTTGCTGCAGGAACCGCTCGAAGCTGCTGCGACGCATTATCGGATTCTGGTCGAGAAAGTGGAGTAGCGCGGCGCGAGTGAAGGAAGAAAATACCGAATGCCAAGTATGTCATCAGAAGAACTGAACACCTGGGGTGAGTCGTTCGAGGCGAAGCAGCCGCATGAGGTTGTGGCGGCTGCGATCGAGCGTTACGCGCCGAAGATTGTGCTCGCCTGCAGTTTCGGAGCGGAGGATGTCGTGCTCGTGGACATGGTCCATCGTATCAATCCCTCCGTGCCGCTCTTCTATCTCGATACGGAATTTCTCTTTCCTGAGACCTATGCCACGCGTGATCGCGTGATCGAACGATATCAACTCAAGCCGGAGCAGGTCATCCAGGTGAAATCGTTGCTCACGCCGGAGCGACAAGCCGCTCAGCATGGCGAAGCCCTGTGGACACGCCATCCCGATCAATGTTGCGAGATGCGCAAAGTGGAGCCACTCACCCGAGTGCTCAAGGGATTCGATGCGTGGATCACCGGGATTAGACGAGACCAGTCTCCCACGAGAGCCAATGCCAAGTTGATCGAATGGGACCAGAAATTTCAGTTGGCCAAAGTCAATCCGCTCGCGAGGTGGACGTGGGAGGATGTTTGGACCTACATTCGTACCCACGAAGTTCCCTACAACGAATTGCACGACCGCGACTATCCCAGTATCGGCTGCACTCATTGCACGAGCCCGGTGATGCCCGGCGAAGACTCCCGCGCGGGACGGTGGAAAAACTTTACCAAGACCGAGTGCGGGTTACACAAGGCCTCGTAATGTCGATCCAGGAACTCATCGCCAAGATTGCCAAGGGGCCAAGGGCTGCCAAAGATCTCACCTGGGACGAAGCGAAACAGGCGATGAAGGCGCTCATTGAAGGGGACGCCACGCCCGCGCAGGTGGGAGCCTTTCTCATGGCCATGCGGATCAAGATGGAATCCGTTACCGAGCTGGCCTCGATGACCGCGACCGCGCGTTCCTATGTGACGGCTGTGCCGATCCCGCGAGAACTTGGCGTCGTGGATCTGCCCAGCTATGCAGGGAAACAGGACACCTTCCATGCCCTTGCAGCCGCTGCTATCGTGGCTGCGTCGGCAGGCGCGTCGGTTTTGATGCATGGGTATGATGGAATTCCTGGTCGCGCGGGGAATGCCGGGGTGCTCAAGGCCTTGGGTCTGCCGATCGACATGGAGCCGAAAGTGGCAGCAGAGGCTGTCACACGGCATGGATTCGCCTATCTCGACATCGCTCTCTACCACCCTCCGGTCTATCGCTTTTTGGAGATGAGACAAGAGCTGGGAGCGCGGAACGTCTTTCATCCGATTGCGAGACTCTTAAATCCGGCTCGTGCCTCATCGCAGGTCGTCGGGCTGTCCCATCCTCCCCACTTTGAAAAGACCGCTGAGGTGCTCCGGATGCTGGGTTGCCCGCGGGCCCTAGTGGTCAGCGGCGTCGAAGGCGATCCGGAACTCTCGATTGCCGCCCTGACAAGGGTTCTGGAATTGCGGGACGATAGGATTACACCGCTCTCGTTTGCGTCAAGAGACGTCGAGATGTCGCTGGGTACGCAACGCGATATGGCGGGGTTTCCGTCGAATCAACGAGACAAGGAAGCGGACCTGCTCCGGCGTGTGCTCCACAATCAGCTTCAGGGCGGTCCCTGTAACTGGGTGTTGATGAATGCGGCGTTGATTTTGTATGCCGCAGGTAAAGGGGCAACGTGGGCGTCATGCATCCCGTTAGCACGTCGAGCGCTCGAAGAGGGGGCCGCAGCACGAAAGCTGGAGGAGTTGACCCAGGAGCCGGTGGGGATCGGTGTGACAGGTCGGCTACGTTGAGCATAGCAGGTTGCGGAGAAGCTCGATTTATACATAAAGCGTAAATGGAATCTTACATATGGCGCTGATAGCAAAATAATTGCAGGATGCTCAAAATGGCCGTCCAGCAAGGCCGCAGCGAGCGAAGAGGCGAGGCGTACGCTTCGGTACGTTGAGCCTCTGAGCGAAGCGAGAACGAAGCTGGCGGACTTTTTCAGCATCCTGTTAGGAGAGGACCGAGTCTGTGCATCATCTTCGTCAATTAGAAGACCAGAGTGTCTACATTCTCCGCGAAGCCTATAAGCATTTTGACAACCTCGCCATGCTGTGGTCGATGGGGAAGGATTCGACCGTGCTGTTGTGGTTGGCCAGAAAGGCCTTTTTCGGTCATGTCCCTTTTCCCCTTCTGCACGTCGATACGAGTTACAAAATCCCTGCCATGATCGAATATCGAGATCGCGTGGCCCGAGAGTGGGGCCTCAAGTTGGTCGTGGGGCAAAACAAGGAAGCGCTCGCGGCCGGGATGAATCATACGCTGGGCCGCGTCACCTGCTGCACGGCTTTGAAGACCAACGGACTCAAGCAATTGATCGAGCAAAAGGGCTATACGGGCATTATTCTCGGTGTTCGCGCAGACGAAGAAGGAACAAGAGCCAAGGAGCGCTACTTCTCGCCGCGGGACAAACATGGCGATTGGGATTTCCGCGATCAGCCGCCGGAACTCTGGGACCAATTCAAGACGACTTTTCCTCCGGGGACACACATCCGGATCCACCCGCTGCTGGATTGGACGGAAATCAACATATGGGAATATATCAAGTTCGAGAACATTCCCTTTATCGATCTCTATCTCGACAAGGGGGAAGGAACTCGCTATCGCAGTCTTGGTTGCGCGCCATGCACGACCCCGATCAAATCGACGGCGAAATCCGTGGACGACATCATTGACGAGTTGCGGCACACCACGGTAGCAGAACGATCGGGCCGAGCGCAGGACGAAGGGCGGGGGATGGAGCTCTTGAGGAAGGATGGGTATATGTAATCATGAGTTCCTCCGCCACTCCTTCAAAACCATCTGACAATTTGAACATCGTCATCGTCGGGCATGTGGACCACGGGAAATCCACTCTGCTGGGGCGGCTCTATGCCGACACGGGATCGTTGCCGGATGGCAAGCTTGAAAAGGTTCAAGAGATCTGCCGCCAGCAGGGCAAGGAATTCGAATACGCGTTCCTCTTCGACGCATTTCTTGAGGAGCAAGAGCAGGGCATCACCATCGATACGGCGCGGACTTTCTTCGGCTGGAAGGGCAGGCACTACATCATCATCGATGCGCCGGGGCATAAAGAATTTCTCAAGAACATGATCTCTGGGGCTGCCCGAGCAGAAGGGGCGTTGTTGCTGATCGATGCCTTGGAAGGCGTGAAGGAACAATCCAAGAAGCACGGGTATCTCTTGTCGCTTCTGGGTGTGCGCCAGTTTGCCGTCGTGGTGAACAAGATGGATCTGGTCGGTTATCGGCAGGACGTGTTCGACGGGATCGAAAAGGAATATCGGGAGTTCCTGGGGCAGTTCAAAGCGGTTCCACAGCAGATCATTCCGGTCAGCGCCAAGCTCGGAGATAACATCGCCAACCGTAGCGAGCAGATGCCGTGGTACAGCGGCCCGACCGTGCTGGACGCGCTCAGTGCCTTTAGGAAGGAACCGGGGCGATCCGAACAGCCGCTTCGACTGCCTATTCAAGACGTGTATAAATTCGATGCCCGCCGCATTATTACAGGGCGAGTCACAGCCGGGCGTGTCAAGGTCGGCGACTCCCTCGTCTTTTCACCGTCGAACAAACGAGCGACGGTCAAGTCCATTGAAGCGTTCAATGTCGATCCTCCACCAACAGAAGGCCAGGCTGGCCAATCAGTCGGGGTGACGCTCGATGAACAGATTTTTGTGGAGCGGGGAGAGATCGCCTCGCATCAAGGTGAGCTGCCGCTGGTGTCGACGGCCTTGCGCGCGAATGTGTTCTGGCTGGGTCGGAAGCCGTTGGAGCGAGGGCGGCGCTATCAGCTCAGAGTGGCGACGAAGGAAGTGGATTGTGAAGTCGCGACCATTCACCGGATCATCGACACGATGGATCTGGCTCAGCAGCAAGGCAGCAATGTGGTGAATAAGAATCAGGTCGCTGAATTGACCATTCGAGCCAAAACGCCGATGGCGTTCGACCTCTCGGCTTCGTTTGAATCGACGGGCCGGTTCGTTCTCGTGGATGAATATGATATTGCCGGTGGCGGCATCGTGACAGAACTGGTCCACGACGATCAGGAGTTTCTCCGTGAAGAAGCTCGGCAGCGCGATTTCGCCTGGGTGAAGGGTCAAGTCGGCGTCGAAGATCGCGCGCAGCAGTATGGCCACAGGGCTGCCATTGTGCTGGTGACTGGGGGGCGGCATTCAGGGAAGTCTCTCCTGGCCAGGACCATCGAGGCCAAACTTGTGGCTGATGGCCGGCATGCATATCTGCTCGATGGAGAGAATCTCAGACGCGGTCTCGATGCAGACCTTTCGGAAGGAGAGCGAGGGCAGGCAGCCGAGATGGCTCGCCGCTATGGCGAGGTCGCGAGGCTGTTGGTCGATACCGGGCTGATCGTGGTTTCAACGACCAATCCCTTCGGCATGGCCTATATCGAAGCGGCGCAAGCTATCAGGACGCTTGTCCACCCGGTTCCAGTCATTGCCATTCACATGAGTAAAGCGCCCGAAGAAGTCCCACCCAATACGGATATCGTGTTGTCCGGCCCGGCAGACTTTGATGCGGCCACTCGTCGAATTCTTGAGGAACTCAAGCACCGTGGAGTCCTGGCGCAGGCGATTGGGGCGAAGCCGGTCTTTCAGTACTCGATCTAGTCGGATGCTGAAAAAGGGGAACGGGGTAGCTGGGACGATCCCCTTGCTCGCGGAACGCGCACGATAGGAATGTGCTCGTTCGACGCGCGCAGTTGGGATCATCCCACCCACCCCTTATAAAGTGAAGCTTGCTGCGGCCTTGCCGAACAGCCTTTTTGAGCATCCTGCCGGGAGTGTCCCCAATGGTAAGGTTTGTCGCATATGTTTCGGGAGAACCGATGGCCTGTTATGCGTATAGAAATTGGCAGATCCGCTCTTATGCGGAGCCGCTTGAACATGGTTAAACGGCCCAGAAATATGCGCACGGAGCATAAGAAAGGGATCGACGAGATTGCCGTTTTCTTTCGCTTTCTCAAGGAGGCGAACCTCCCTGTTGCTCCAGAAAGTGTCGAGAAGAGAGTTCCTCCCGAGCCTGATCTCGTTTGCGTCCACACCTCGGAAGGAGCTGTGGCTTTTGAGCTTGTGGAGTTGTGCGACCCAAATCTTGCGCGGGCTTTCGCCAAAGCAGACGACGGCTACATTCGCACTTCCGACCCATCTGCCCGAATTGTGGCGAAGAAGCTGCGGCGGAAGTACAGGACCACCCTCCCTGTAGAACTTCTTTGTTACACGGCCGGCCGAATCATCACGCCAGACAATGTGATTCTGCCGACGATCAAGCCCATTCTGCGCTCCTGGCGGCATACGTTTCGCAGGGCTTGGCTGCTTGGTCGAAAGGGCGTGTATCCGATATGGAAATTGGAGTAACGATCGCGCGTGTGTGTGGAATTAGGGGACAGGCAGGATAACTGATGACATGAGTGGCTGACATGAAACCGACACTCGCAGAACGCAGAGACCTCGACTATCGCTGTTACTCCAAATACTGGCGCAGCATACGTGACGTAACTATCTCAACCTCTCTAACGCCAGGTGGAACTATTCATCTTGACCCCCACCATCCGAGCGGTTTGACTCACCGGAAATCCCTGTGTTACGGTCATCCTCTGTGTATTCGCCAAGTTAGCGAGGAGTTTCCGTTATGGCGGTTGAAAAAGATCTGAAGGTCATTCTTGGCAAACTCAAGTATTCGGACGATGCCAAAGTGCTCGCACAGATCTCGGAAAATACCAAACTGGTTCATGCCCGCATGGCCGGCATCAAGCACAAGCTGGTGGTCATGAGCGGAAAAGGCGGCGTGGGTAAGAGCATGACCACGGTCAACTTGGCGTTGGCCTTTGCTCGGCAGGGCGCGAAGGTCGGACTCTTGGACGTGGATCTGAACGGACCTTGTGTGCCTCGCATGTTGGGCATGCACGGCCAGTCGTTGACGATGACGCCTGAGGGCGCGATTCCCCCGGTCGGACCGCTCGGGGTGAAAGTCGCGTCGATGGACTTCTTCTTGGATGATGCCTCGCCGGTTCGTTGGAAAGGGCCGATGGATGTCAGCCCGGTGTGGTTAGGGTTGATGGAAATGAATGTCATTCGAGAGTTCTTGGCCGATGTCGTTTGGGGCGAACTCGATTATCTGCTGGTCGATCTCCCTCCTGGGGCTGCGGCGGACAAGCCGCCGGTCATTGCCGGGTTTATTCCTGACCTGGCAGGAGCAATTGTCGTCACGACGCCATCAGAAGTGGCATCGGATGTGGTGCAGAAGTCGGTCACCTATGCCCGCGACATAGGTATCAAGGTCATGGGCATGGTCGAAAATATGAGTGAGTATCGCTGTCCTTCTTGTGGTGAAGTGAACGAGTTGTTCGACGGCAACACCGAGGCGATGTGTGAGATGCTGGACCTGCCGTTGCTCGGACGGATTCCATTCGACCGGAAGCTCGCGCGCACGTTCGATAAGGGAGAGCCATTGCTCGACGAAACCTATCCGACGATTCAACGCTACCAAGAAATTGCCGGGCGCATCAGGACGCTCATCGATTACAAAAAGGTGCTCGCCGATAAGCTGTGATGTCACGTACCAAAGAGGAGATGCCATGAAATTTGTGTGCCTCAACTGTGAAACCTATATGAACTTTGAGAAGGTGGAGAAGCCTGGGGAGGGCACGCTCGGCGTGTTCTTCGGTTGCCCATCTTGCAATGCCAAGTTCTCGATGGTGACGAATCCAGGCGAAACCCAAATGGTCAGTTCCCTCGGGGTGAAGCTGGGCGGGCGTACTGTTGAGGCCGAGCCTTTTGAGATGACGCGGGGTACGCTGAAAGACGAAGTAGCCGCAGGCGCTGGCCAGATGGCGGCGTATTTGAACGAGAAGATTCAAGGTGGTCAGCCGGCGGTCGCAGCAGCGATGGCTGCACCGGAAGCCAAGCCTGGAGAGAAGTCCAGCAGCGGCTGTCCCTTCTCCGCAATGGTCGCTGAAATGGGGCTCACGTCAGGCGGTAAACCCGGCAGTGTCGGAGCAGCGACTACGGAGTTTGCTTGGTCGCCCGATGCAAAGGAAAAGCTCGACCGGCTTCCTTCGTTCGTCAAGCCGATGGTGCAGAGCAGCGTAGAGGCATTTGCTCGCAAGCAGGGATACAAGACCATCACATTGCAAGTCATGGATGATTCCAAGAATGATTCGAGCAACGGGATCGCCTGGACTCCTGAGGCGGAGCAGCGACTTGAAAATATCCCGGACTTTATTCGCCCCATGGCCCGCAAAGAAGTCGAGCGGGTGGCGAAGGAGCGCGGGATAGCCACCATTACGGCTCAAGTGATGGATGACACGAAAGAGAAGTTTATGAAATTCATGTGAGGATTGCACACGTGCGAGTGCGCCAACAAAGGCTCATCCAGGTTTCTGGATGGGCCTTTCGACTACAGCGACCATTTCCATCGTGGATGGAACTCCGGGCAGCAAATGTGTCGGCCTCGATCGTCCTGGCCGTGTTCTGTACGATGTTGTTCGTCAGTGCAACACCGATCTATGCCGAGCTTGGCGCAGGCGGGCATCTATCCGGTCACGATCATTATCGGGCTAGCGTTGAGGGGTGGGAGGGCTCGGCCCAAGGCGTGGCCTACTCGGAGTTTAACCATCACCTCGCCGGGTTCTTTGTCCTGTTAATAGGTTGTGCGGAGCTCAGTCAAGCCTTGCATCTGCCGTCCCTGCTTTGGGCCAGGTTCCTGCTGCCGGCGGCCATGTTAGTGGGCAGCGGCATCCTATTAATTGGGAGCGACCACGAAGCTTGGCCGATCGGATCGCTCAGCTTTGCGCAAACGTTTTCCGGGCATGATCCTGAAATTATCCAACACAAGATCTATGGCCTTTTGCTGTTCTTGGTGGGCATGGTCGAGGCCTTACGAAGGACGAGACGTATTTCCGCTGGGCCATGGAGCGTTCTTTTACCGTTGTTTGCCATCGTCGGAGGCCTGATGTTGTTCGGACATTCGCACGGTGTCCACCCCTCCGCCCAGAAGATTGCAACGCACCATGCCATGATGGGAGCGATGGCGGCCACTGCTGGCTCGTCCAAACTGATGTCGAACTGGTTCTGTTCCTCTTCGCACACGAGGTCTCGCACATGGGAGTGGTTCTGGGCCGGCCTGATTGTCTTCATCGGCATACAGTTACTGATCTATTCCGAGTAATTGACCCTGTTGCGGTGCACTATCCAGCATAATTGACACCTTTCCAAACCCTGTGCTACGAGTACGCGATCGTATCGATTGATATCACGGTGTTGTGCAGTCGGCCTTTCTGAGCCTGGCTGTATGGAGCAGGCATGGGTGGACATAGTCATTGGGCAACGGTTAAACGGCACAAAGGGGCCCAGGACGCCAAGCGCGGGAAGATTTTCACCAGAATTATCCGCGAGGTGGCGATCGCGGCGCGCTCAGGCGCCGATCCAGATGGTAACCCGCGGCTTCGGCTGGCCATCTTGAAGGCAAAAGAGGCCAACATGCCTGGCGATACGCTGAAGAAAGCCATTCAGCGCGGCACGGGAGAATTGCCCGGCTTGGTGTATGAAGAGTTCAGTTTGGAGGCGTATGGGCCTGGTGGGACCGGCATATTGATGGAAATCACGAGCGACAACCGCAATCGTACCGTTGCCGAGCTACGGAATCTTCTCACGAAGCATCACGGCAATATGGCGGAAGCCGGCGCTGTCTCCTGGCAGTTTCACAAGAAGGGACTGCTCACGATTGAGAAGGGCGGAGTCGACGAAGATACGCTGCTGTCTGTCGCGCTCGATGCGGGAGCAGAGGACGTGAAGGTGGGTGAGAAAAGCTTTGAGGTCATTACTGATCCGCACCAGTTTGAAGCGGTGAAGAAAGCTCTCGTCGATGCCAAGATCAATACCGTGCTTGCGGAGGTCACCTCTGTCCCGCAGAACACGATCAGGCTAGAGGAAAAGGCAGCCGAACAAATGCTCAAGTTGATGGAAGTCTTGGACGAGCATGACGATGTACAGAAGATTCACGCGAATTTTGATATTTCAGACGAGGTGATGGAGAAAGTGGCCGCCGCCGGGTAACCAAATAATGCGGAATGTTGAACGATGAACGGAGAACTCAAGCTGTTCCTCCTTCGCTCAACACTCTGTACTCACCATTCCTCGTTGCTTCATAACGTATGATCGCCTCACTGACAGGCCGATTGGCCTTCAAGGCGCCGACCGCTCTGGTCCTCGACGTCCACGGGGTCGGGTACGAAGTATTGATTCCTCTCAGCACCTACTATGGGTTGCCCAATCTCAGCGACAGTATCTCGCTGAGCATTCACACGCATGTCCGCGAAGACGCGATTCAGCTTTTCGGTTTTCTGACATCGCAGGAAAAAGATGCATTCGTGCTGCTGACCAGCGTGTCCGGCGTTGGGCCCAAACTGGCTCTCAGTGTTTTGTCGGCTCTTCCGGTGTCCGATCTGGTCTCGGCGATTCAGTCTGGAGATGTCGAGAAGCTGACGACTGTTCCGGGGATCGGACACAAGTCAGCCAGCCGTCTTGTGTTGGAGCTCAAGGATAAAGTTGGAAAACTCCACCCAGGCCTCGCGCCGGCAAGCGATTCACCCAGGCAGGGGCAGGATGCTACCTTTGACGACGCGCTGTCAGCGCTCGTGAATTTGGGCTATCGCCCACAAGATGCCAGAGATGTGTTGAAACACGTGAAGAAGTCCAATGCTGAATCCATCGCGCTCAAAGACATGATTCGTGAATCCTTGAAGGAGCTTGCAAGGGGGTGAAGATGATGACGAGATTGATTCAACCAATAGTCCAGACTCAATTATCCATCGGGCTTGTGGTGCTTTTATTGGGGCTGGGGGCCATGCCTGCGCAAGCCGAAGAGTCAAGCGAGCCTAAAAGTATTCGCAAGACTTGCGGTCAATGTCCTGATGGCTATGCGACCACGGGCGTAACCGAGTCCAAAGAGATTTGTAAGGACGGCGATCCCACACTCGTTGAATGTGCCCCGCTTGGGGCGAATCTGTTGTCCGTCTGTGGTTCCTGTCCCGAGGGCTATCGTGAAATCGGCAACTCGAATGTTCCGGGTCGCTGTGGAAATAAGGATGGGGGGCGGCTCACACAATGTCAGCTGCAAAAGATGGAATCGAATCTTCCTGATCCAACCGAAGGCCTCAAGACCTGCCCGCCGGATTGCGGGAGCACAGCCACACCAGGGCAGGGCGCCTTGCCGCCTCCACCTAGGTACCTTCCGACGCCGGAGAAGAAGTAAAACCGCAGCGAGGGAGGTCCCTTCACGATGGCTGAACGGATTGTCAGCACACAGATCACGGACGAAGAGCGAAGTATCGAGACGGTGCTGCGTCCGCAGACTTTGGAAGAGTATGTTGGTCAGGAACGAATGAAGGAATCCCTTCGGATTTGTATCGAGGCGGCGAAGCAGCGGAACGAAGCGCTCGATCACACGATCTTTTACGGTCCCCCAGGGCTGGGAAAGACAACGATTGCACACATCATCGCTCGTGAAATGGGAGCCGCGCTCCGTTCGACATCCGGTCTTGTATTGGCCCATGCGGGCGATTTGGCTGCCATTCTGACGAACCTTCAAGAGCACGACGTTCTGTTTATCGACGAGATTCACCGACTCCCTGCCTCTGTAGAAGAGGCACTCTATCCAGCGATGGAGGACTACCAGCTCGATCTCGTGATCGGCCAGGGGCCTGCAGCCAGAACGGTGAAATTGGATCTCCCCCGGTTTACCCTGGTCGGGGCCACGACCAGGGCCGGCGCCCTGACCTCCCCACTCCGGGACAGATTTGGCCTCGTCCACCGCCTGGAGTTCTATTCTCCAGCGGAATTGCAGACCATCGTGACCCGTTCAGCGGGGGTGCTCGGGATCCCGATCGATTCCGAAGGAGCCCAGGAAATTGCCGGTCGCGCTCGAGGAACTCCTCGCATCGTCAACCGGCTGATTAAACGGGTGCGCGACTATGCTCAAGTCAAGGCGGAGGGGCGAGTGAGCCAGATTGTCGCCCAGGATGCGCTTGCATGGCTGGGTATCGATACGGCCGGGTTTGATGAGATGGATCGCCAGATCCTTTTGACCATCATCGACAAGTTCGCTGGAGGACCGGTCGGGGTGGAATCCCTAGCGGCTGCGGTCCAAGAAGATAAAGGCACCCTCGAAGATGTCCATGAGCCCTATCTGATTCAGGCTGGCTTCCTCGAACGGACCGGCCGTGGTCGCCAAGCCACGAAGCTGGCCTTCGATCATTTCAAAAGGCCGAACTCCCTCCTCTTTTCATGATGCGTCGGGCCTCTGTCACGTCTTTTTGATAGCAGGCAGAAACTGGAGGGGACCGTCACGCAAGTTCGTGAAAGGTCGAGGGTCTCCTTGCATTGCCAGGAACGGTTCCTGTATCATTTCCCACTTAGCTTGTGCCACTCCAGCCGACGGACGGGTGCCCGCCTCCTGGGCTGGGAAGAGGAGGGGTAGCTATGTCCGGAGACTTTTCCGAGTACCGGAACGCGATCGATCGCATCGATGACGAGATTTTGCGTCTGCTGAATGAGCGCTCCAAAAGCGTCATCGAGATCGGCAAGCTGAAGAAACAGCGGGATGCGGATGCCAATCTCCATACTTCGGCGCGGGAGGCGGCGATCATCGAGCGCCTCATACAGCAGAACACCGGGCCATTTCCATCCGAGGGGATTCAACCAGTCTATCGAGAAATCATGTCGGCCTCCCTCTCTCTTGAGGGCCCGCAAAAGGTGGCCTATCTTGGTCCCAGAGCGACGTTTACTCACATGGCCTGCATGCAGAAATTCGGGTCGTCTGCCCAGTATGTTCCGGTCAATAGCATTAAGGACGTGTTCAGCGAAGTCGAGCGGGGGCGGGCCAATTTTGGCGTGGTCCCGATCGAGAACACGACAGAAGGCGTGGTCAACCACACACTCGATATGTTCATTGATTCTAATCTCCTGATTTATGGCGAAGTCCTCCAGGAAGTGTCCCATCATTTGATGTCGAAGTCCGGCGTGATGGAAGAGGTGAAAAAAATCCATTCGCATCCCCATGCCATTGCCCAATGCCGAAATTGGCTGGAGACCAACTTGCCTGATGTCGCGGTATCGGAGGTGGCAAGTACAGCGCGGGCAGCGGAACTGTGCGTGGAAGCTCCCTCTGTCGCCGCGATTGCATCAGAGTTGGCGGCCCAGTTGTACGGCTTAAAGGTCATCAAGGCCCGCATTGAAGATAATATGAACAACGTGACGCGCTTTCTTATCTTGTCTCAAAAGCCGCCCGAGCGCACTGGGAAAGATAAGACCTCATTAATGCTCTCGGTGAAAGACAAAGTCGGCGCTCTGTACGATCTCCTCCGGCCTTTCGCCTCCCATGGCCTGAGCATGACCAAGATTGAATCACGTCCTTCCAGGCGAAAAGCCTGGGAGTACATTTTCTTCGTCGATATCGAAGGGCATATTGAGGAGGACCGCGTCAAGAAAGCCGTCGAGGAAATCACTGGCCGTTGTCTATTCATGAAGGTCCTCGGGTCCTATCCGGCCCACAGTTGATGCCATGTCACTGAAGGTCCATCCAGATATCGTCTCGCTGACTCCCTATGTTCCCGGGAAGCCGATTGAGGAACTCCAACGTGAACTGGGTCTTGCACGCGTCATTAAGCTGGCGTCCAACGAAAATCCGCTGGGTTCCTCCCCGAAGGCGCTCGCCGCGTTGAACGAGGGAACCGCAACCCTGCATCGCTATCCTGACGGTGGCGCATTTCGCTTGCGCGAAGCCCTGGCGGATCGCTGGAAGGTGACCCCGGATCAGGTCATTCTCGGAAATGGATCGGATGAAATCTTGGGCCTGCTCGCCCGTACGTTGTTGGCTCCAGGCGATGAAGCGGTCATGGCTGATCAGACCTTCGTCATATACAAAATGGAGGTCACGGCAGCTCACGGAACGCCTATCGTCGTCCCGTTGAAGCAGTGGCGGCACGACCTTCAGGCGATGGCGGACGCCATCACCGACCGGACACGGCTGCTGTTTCTCTGCAACCCGAATAATCCAACCGGAACGATGGTGTCAGCCGATGAGGTCGAACGTCTGCTCTCACGAGTGCCGGCGCATGTCGTCGTGGTATTCGACGAAGCCTATTTCGAGTACGTCAGGGATCCGCAGTTTCCGGATTCTATGGCCTATGTGAAGCAGAGGCGGAACGTGATTGTGCTCCGGACGTTTTCGAAAATCTATGGCCTCGCTGGCTTGCGAATCGGGTACGGCGTGGCGACAGCGGAGATCACCGATATCTTAAACCGAGTGCGCCCTCCCTTCAACGCCAACAGCCTGGCGCAGCGTGCCGCGCTCGCCGCCCTCGGTGACGACGAACATGTGGCGCGGAGTCGAGCGGTGAATGAAGCAGGGATGGAGCAGATGGTCAAGGGATTGACTGCGCTCGGGTTTGGACCGATCCCGAGCGAAGCGAATTTTGTATATGTCGATGTCGGACGAGACGGCCGAGCGGTGTTTGAGGCCATGCTGAGGGAGGGCATCATCGTTCGTCACATCGAGGGGCGTATGGTTCGAGTGACCATTGGCCTGGAAGAAGAAAACAGAGAATTCTTGGCTGCGCTCAAGCGGGTGATCCATCTGCGTTGAGTCCAGGGTGAGGGCAACATGATCATTGTATTGAAACCAGAGGCAAGCGAACGGGAAGTCGACCACATTATCGATCGGCTTCGCGAGTTGGGACTGAAGTCGCAACTAACGACTGGTCAGGAACGGACGATTATTGGAGTCATCGGCGACGATCGAATACTGCATAACCAGCCGCTCACGGCCTTGCCAGGCGTTGAAAGTGTGTTGCCGATTCTCGCACCCTGGAAGCTTGTCAGCCGGGAGTTTAAGCGTGAAGGCACGATTATCGATGTGAGCGGCGTGAAGATCGGCGGCAACAAGCTGGTCATCATGGCGGGACCCTGCGCGGTGGAGCGGCTCGAAATAACGGTCGGCATTGCCCACGAGGTCAAGGCGGCCGGAGCGAGTATTTTGCGCGGCGGCGCCTACAAGCCACGCACCTCGCCCTATTCCTTTCAGGGGTTAGGGCGTGAAGGATTGGACTATCTGGTTGAGGCGAAAAAACAAACCGGGTTGCCGGTTGTCAGCGAGATTATGGATACCCGCGACATCGAATTGTTTCTCGAAAAAGCCGACATTATCCAGATTGGCACGCGCAACATGCAGAATTTTGAACTCCTCAAGGAGGTTGGGGCCTACGACAAGCCGGTGCTGTTGAAGCGGGGACTTTCGGCCACGATCAAAGAATTTCTCCTGTCGGCGGAATACATCATGTCCCGCGGGAATCAGAACGTCATGTTGTGCGAACGGGGGATTAGGACCTTCGAGACGCAATATCGCAATACGCTCGATCTTGCTGCGGTTCCGACTTTAAAAGAACTGTCGCATTTGCCCGTCATCGTCGATCCCAGCCATGCGACCGGCAAGTGGAATCTGGTGGCGCCGATGTCGAAAGCCGCAGTGGCTGCGGGAGCGGATGGCATTCTGATCGAAGTCCATTCTAACCCGGAATGCGCACTGTGCGACGGTGAAGAATCCATTAAGCCGAGCAAGTTCAAGGAACTGATGCAGGACATGCGAAAGATCGCAGTGGCGGTCGGTCGGGAACTATAACGAGAGAGACTGGACTTGAAGGACACAGGATTGAGGCTCGGCTTCAGTCCGGTTTAAGGAATGGCGCTGCACTTTACCCAGGTTACCATTATCGGAGTCGGGCTGATCGGCGGATCGCTCGGCATGATTCTTCGCCGAAAAGGGTTGGCGGAAAGGGTCATCGGGGTTGGGAGACGTGTCGAAAACTTGAAAACCGCGGTTGAGTTGGGCGCGATCGATCGCTACGTCGTCGATCCCAAAGACGGAGTGAGGGATGCCGATCTGGTCGTGTTGGCCACCCCGGTCGACACCTATGATCGGCATCTAACAGAGTGGGCGTCCAGCTTGAAAAAAGGCGCGATTGTGACTGATGTCGGGAGCGTGAAGGGTCTGCTGGTAGAGCAGGCTGAGCGAGCCATGCCGGCCGGTGTCCATTTTGTCGGAGCCCATCCCATTGCCGGCAAGGAAAAGACGGGCGTGGCGGCCGGATCGGACCAGCTCTTTATTGGCGCGCGTTGTATTATCACGCCGACAAAGACTACGGATCCGCAGGCGCTTGAACAGGTCCGAACGATGTGGCAGGAAACCGGCTCGGTGGTGCTCACGATGGATGCCCATCTGCATGACAAGATTCTTGGGGCAGTGAGTCATTTGCCTCATGTGGCGGCGTTTGCCCTGATCAACGCCCTGGCCGAGATTCGCGATCAACAAATTCCCTTCCTTGATCTGGCAAGCCACTCGGGGGCCGGGTTGCGAGATACGACTAGGATTGCCGCGAGTTCTCCTGAAATGTGGCGCGATATTTTTCTCTGGAACCGCGACAACGTGGTCATGTTCATTGAGGCCTATGAACGCTCGCTGAGCCAATTGAAGCAGCTCATTCGAATGGGCGATGCCGCAGGCATCGAGAAAGAACTCGAACGAGCAAAGCAGGAACGGGAGAAAGTCTCCACGCGACCGACCGTCTCCGCGTAGTACACCTATGGCGTTGTTGACCATCACACCAGGCCGACCTTTGCAGGGAACGATTTCTGTTCCGGGCGATAAGTCGATCACTCATCGTGCCATCATCCTGACAGCATTGGCGAACGGGGTCAGCACGGTTGTGCGCTATTGTCGAGGCGAAGACTGTCTCAATACGATGCGCGCGTTCCAGGCCCTCGGCGTGCGCATCGATGAATCAATCGAGGAACTGCGTGTGTACGGCAAGGGACTCTGGGGACTGACCGAGTCGAGCGGGCCGATTGATTGCGGGAATTCCGGAACGGGCATTCGTCTCCTGACCGGCCTGCTGGCCGGACAGGACTTTTTTACGGTATTGACCGGTGACGAATCGATTCGTCGCCGTCCCATGGGTAGGATCGTCAAGCCGTTGCGGGAAATGGGGGCGACCATCGCCGGACGCAAGGGCGGTGAACTTGCGCCCTTAGCCGTGATGGGTAGCCGCCTTCGCGCGATCACTTACACATCGCCGGTGGCGAGCGCGCAAATCAAGTCGGCGTTGTTGCTCGCAGCCTTGTTTGCCGAAGGGACGACCCGCATCACGGAGCCGCGTCTTTCGCGCGATCATACGGAACGGTTATTCCAGTTTTTTCATATTGCGTTTCGACGGGAAGGGACCACAGTGCTGATCGATGGACGACCCTCGGTCGGATGGAATGCGGCGCCTCGATTGGTCGTCCCGGGCGATCTCTCTGCTGCGGCGTTTTTCATCGTGGGGGCGAGCATTGTCCCCGGTTCGGATGTGACGATTCAACAGGTGGGGATCAACCCGACCCGGGCCGGCTTGTTGGATGTAATGGCGAGAATGGGCGCGGACATTCAGCTGTTCAATAGGGGTGAAGAGGCAGGAGAGCCGGTTGCGGATATCCGCGTGAGGTCGGCACGGTTGCGTGGAGTGACGATCGGGCCTGATTTGATCCCACAGACGATCGATGAATTCCCCATCCTGTGTGTTGCGGCTGCGGTCGCAGAGGGTGAGACTGTCATCTCCGGAGCCGAAGAATTGCGGGTCAAAGAAAGCGATCGAATTGCGACGGTGTCTGCAGAGTTGCGCGCGATGGGGGCCCAGATCACAGAAAGGCCCGACGGGATGGTTGTGCGAGGACTTGGCACAGCAGAGAGTAACGGCCGATTGCAGGCTGCACATGGCCGCAGCCATGGAGATCACCGGGTGGCGATGTCATTGGCCATCGCGGGTTTGACCGCGTCTGCGCCAACCGTGATTGACGAAACGGCGTGCATCGAGACATCATTCCCAGCGTTTCATCGCACACTATTGGAATTATTGACTGAAAGCCGGTGACAGCTATAATACGGGGCCACGACGTGGGATATGGTGCGGAGGAAAAGCCAGCGAGACGGCTGACCGTTGCGATCGACGGTCCAGCTGGTGTCGGCAAGAGTACAGTAGCCAAGTTGTTGGCCACTCGACTGGGTTATGTGTATCTTGATACGGGCGCCCTCTATCGCGCGACGGCTTGGGCCGTGATTGAGTCTGGACGGAATCCGGCTGATGTCGAAGCGGTTGCTGCGTTGTTGCCCACCCTCTCGCTCACGATGGAGTTCCATCACGGGGCTGCTGCGGTGTTCGTCAATGGCAGAGATGTGAGCGATGACCTCCGAACGCCCGCGGTGTCGTCTGCGGCCTCGGTCGTTTCTGCAATTCCAGCGGTTCGGGCCTGGTTGCTGCCTATCCAGCGGAAAATTGGACAAGGTGGAGCGGTAGTGGCTGAGGGGCGGGATATGGGGACAACAGTATTTCCCTCGGCAGAAGTGAAATTTTTTCTCGAGGCGGATCAGACTGTCCGGGCGCAACGCCGACATCGGGAACTCGTTGCAGCGGGACATTCGGGGGTGCTTGAAGAGACGACAGCCGACCTGGCAGGACGCGATACCCGGGATCGTTCTCGTTCCATCGCTCCGCTCGTTTCTGCTGAAGATGCCCGGCTCATTGATACTTCAACATTGTCCATTGCGGAGGTGGTGGACCAGATGATGGCTGTGATTGCGGCCCGACTGTGAGTTTGGTCCTCTATGGGATTCTCTGGATTCTTGCCAGGACCATTGGTCGGCTCTGTTTTCGCTATCGAGTCGTTGGCGCAGTGCCGCAGACCGGTGGGTTCATCGTGGCGGCGAACCATGCCAGTTACCTGGATATTCCTCTCCTGGGTTGTGGGATGCGTCGGAGGGCTTGGTTTTTGGGGCGGAGCGATCTCTTTCCGGTTCCTGGTCTTAAGGCGATCTGTCAATGGTTGGGATGGATTCCCCTTCGGACCGGCCGATTGGATCGTGATGCATTTGGTAAGGCCGTCACTCTGATTAAGGAAGGAAAGGTCGTGGTGATCTATCCGGAGGGCAGTCGCAGCCTGGACGGACGGTTACAATCCCCCAAACCAGGGATTGGCGTGATTGTGGCACAGACCGGATGTCCCGTGGTTCCGGCCTATATCAAGGGTACGTACGATGTGCTTCCGTCGGGAACCATGTGGCCGCGATTCCGTCCCGTGACCGTGTTCTATGGAGAGGCCCTTTCATTTCCACTGCGCGGAGAGAACGGAGAGACCAAACAGTTCTATCAGGAGGTGAGTCGCACCGTGATGGATCGTATTGCCTCCTTAGGTGGAGTGAAGTCTCCGGCCCAGCAGTCCAGTGCCGGCATTCGCAAGGCTGAGTGAATGTCGGTGTATAACTATCAGCACCCGACTCCAGTCGGAAGAGTAGGATTTACACCATGAGTACGGTTTCGCCATCGAGTGACCAGCAATTAGATCGAGCGGCTTTAGCGGCTCTATACGAGGAGACATTCAAAAACCTCGAAGAGGGCACTATCACGGAGGGCCGCGTCGTTGCCGTGACCAAGGATAAGGTGGTCGTGGACATCGGCTACAAGTCCGAAGGGATGATCCCGAACGATCAGTTCTCCACTGAGGAACTTCAGAACATCAAGGTGGGTGATCGGCTTCAAGTGTACATCGAGGAGTGTGAAGACGCCGACGGCAATCTGGTTCTCTCCAAAGAAAAAGCCGACAAGATGAAGATTTGGGAGGAACTGGAAAAGCTCTTCAATGACGGCAAAAGCATTGATGGCAAGATCGTGGCGCGGATCAAAGGCGGCATGATGGTCGATATCGGTGTGAAGGCGTTTTTGCCGGGCTCGCAGATCGATCTTCATCCGGTGCGGGACCTTGACGGGTTGGTCGGGCGCACATTCCCGCTCAAGATCATCAAGATCAATCACCGGCGCGGCAACGTCGTCGTATCCAGGCGTGTGCTCTTGGAGGAGACGAGAGATTCGAAACGGAAGACCACCCTGTCCACGTTGAAGGAAGGGCAGTTGATTCAAGGTGTGGTGAAGAATATCACGGATTATGGGGCGTTCATCGACCTTGGCGGTATCGATGGGTTGCTCCACATCACGGACATGTCCTGGGGCCGTGTCGGCCATCCGTCGGAAATGTTTAACATCGGCGACAAGGTGGAAGTGAGCGTCCTCAAATACGATCGAGAGACCGGGCGCATTTCACTTGGTTTGAAACAGAAGAGCGCCGATCCCTGGACCGGCGTGGCCAGTAAGTACGCGATCGGGACCCGCGTCCGAGGTCGTGTCGTGAGCCTGACCGACTACGGGGCATTCATCGAGCTCGAACCCGGCGTCGAGGGACTGGTGCATGTCTCTGTGATGTCATGGACGCACGAGGTGCGCCATCCGTCGCGCGTCGTGTCCATTGGGGATCAGGTTGAAGCGGCGGTGTTGAACGTGGATTCGGCCAGCAGAAAGATTTCCCTCGGCATGAAGCAGACGGCTCCGAACCCCTGGGATATGGTGGAAGGGAAGTACGCCATCGGGACGCGCATTGAAGGAAAGGTGAAGAGTCTCACCGACTTCGGCGCGTTCGTCGGACTCGAAGAGGGCATCGATGGATTGATCCACATTTCCGACATGTCGTGGACGAAACATATCAAACATCCCTCTGAACTCTTCAAGAAGGGACAGAAGGTAGAGGCCGTGGTCTTGCGGATCGACAAGGAAAAGGAGCGGCTGTCGCTTGGGTATAAGCAGCTTAAGAATGATCCATGGGACGACGAGATTCCGAACCGGTATGCGGTCGGGGATGTGGCGGTCGGGAAGGTCAGCAAGGTCGCCGACTTCGGCATCTTCGTCGAATTGGACGGGGGAGTCGAAGGGTTGATTCACATCAGCGAGGCTGGACTCGACCAACAGGCCAAGCTCGAAGAGAAATTCAAGCTGCAGGATGAAGTGACGGCCAAGATCATCAAGGTCGATCGGGAAGAGCGGAAGATTGCGCTCAGCTTGCGCGATCATCAAATGGATTCCGATCGCCGAACGGTTGATGAGTACCATGCCACACAAGGTGCGTTGGACCAAAGCTTGGGTCGTGCGGCGAAGCAGAATCGGAAGCGAGGCCAAGCCGAGGACGATAAGTAGGTCTGATGCACCGGACCTCAGTGTAAGCTAGAGGGGCGCCTTCCGACTTGGTACACGAGCAGAATCATGAGTGATGACACAGTGGAAAAGCCGGCCAAGCGAGGGATATGGCGCCGAGCGCTTTGGGCGCTCGGCGTCGGACTGGGTCTGCTCTTTCTGATGAATCTGTTCTTTCCAGACCTCGACTTTTCGATGGAGGACCGGGTTGGATTGATTCGTATTGAAGGGGTCATTGTGGATGCACAATCCACGATCGGCGAGTTGAAGCGTTTTGCTGACAACCCTTCCGTAAAAGCTATCGTCTTGCGAATCGATAGCCCAGGCGGTGGGGTTGTGCCGTCGCAAGAAATTCATGATGCAGTCCTGCGGGTTCGTAACAAGAGCAACAAGACGGTGATTGCGTCAATGGGTACTGTAGCGGCGTCAGGAGGGTACTATATTGCGGTGGCCACTGATCGGATCATGGCCAATTCAGGGACGTTGACTGGGAGTATCGGTGTCATCATGGAGATGGCAAACGTCGAAGGGCTGCTCAAGAAGATCGGGGTCGAAGGTATCGTGATCAAAAGTGGACGATTCAAAGATGTGGGATCACCTCTCCGGAAGATGAGTGATGAAGAACAGGCGTTACTCCAATCCGTCATGGATGATGTCCATAAGCAGTTTATCGAGGCAGTGGCGGAAGGGCGCGGGCTCGACGTGGCGGCGGTGCAGGCCTTGGCGGACGGTCGAATCTTCACGGGCCGTCAGGCCAAAGCCTCAAAGCTCGTGGATGAACTCGGTGATCTCGCAGCTGCCATCCAGCTTGCGGCGGATGTGGCCGGCATTGAAGGCGAGCCGAAAGTCATTGAGCCGCGCCGACGGTTTTCGATCAGAGAATTAATCGAATCGCGAATATCGGGGCTCTTTCCCAAGTTGGATTTGTACTCCGGGGTTGGGCTCAAGTATCTCATGGCGTTCTAGCGCGTCCGGATCGGTGCACAGGTCGATTCATCATCACGAAAGGGAGTCCAATATGACGAAGGCCCAAATCATCGAGCGCGTATCCGAACAGATCACGACCTTGACGAAGCGGCAGGCGGAAGTCGTCGTCAATACGATTTTCGACTGTGTGCGTGATTCGTTGAAGAACGGCGATAAGACGGAGATTCGAGGGTTCGGTAGTTTTCGACTGCGGGCTCGTCGGATGAAAGAAGGGCGGAACCCCAAGACCGGCGCGACCGTGGCGGTTCCTGCCAAGAAGGTTCCGTTTTTCAAAGCCGGCAAAGAATTGAAGGAACTCCTGAACCAGTCATAACGGGACTGATTATCATGAATTCATCAGACTCCCACGATGCGGTCGGGATAGATATCGGTTGGACGGACGAGGCTTCCAAACGTTTAGAGCGGGCGCCGCTCTTTTTGCGTGGAATGGTCCGGCGTCTAGCCGAAAAAAAGGCCCGAGAGCTTGGCTACTCGGAGATTACGGGGGAGATTCTCGATCAGTTCAAGAACCAAATGATGGGCAGTATGGGCGGTGAGGCCGGTATGGCAGACGCGGCGGAACAAATGGCCCAAGGCCATCTTCCCTGGACTGCCGCCGCCAAGGACCGGCTGAATACGGTTCCTGAATTCATGCGGAACATGACCAGGCAAATTGCCGAAGAAATTGCCAGGGAGCGGGGCCATCTCGAGGTGAATGTCGAACTCTTCGAGAAGGTGGAAGCGCTGGGCGATCTCCGTGAGGCTTCGAGGCCTCCGTTGGAATGGAGCGAGGGAGCGTTGGCCCAACTTCATGAGAAATTGAAACAGTCGCCGCCGATCGCCGTCGAATTCGTCACCGACATGTTGAGGCGGGACACCGAAGATTTGGCGAGAGAGAAAGGCGTGACGAGGATCGACGAGCCGATGTTGCTACAATTATGGGATGCGCCACAAGAGCGAGTCGCGTGGACCGATGAGGCATGGAAGCGGCTGCAGACGTCCCCGGATTTCGTGCGTAGCGGAATCCGTAAAGCCGCTGAGCGCAGGGCGCGGAAGCTTGGGCTCAAGGAGGTCGATTCGGAACACCTCACGACGTTCCGGAATCAGGCCATGATGAAGGCTGTCAAACGGATTCGCTCTTTCGGGTACGATAATTTGACCTTTGAGGCGTTTGATACGGCGCTGGAGAAGACGAAGCGGCTGCAAGGGAATGAGCAGGCGGAGAAACGCCTTCAGGAAATTCGTGAACATTTTGCCGATCCAGACTTGAAGAAACCGGAGGGTGGAACACTCGGCGCCGACTTGATGGACCGTTTTCGCAAGTATCTGAAGGGAGAAGGGACGCTCTAGCAGGATGCTGAAACAGTCCCCCAGCTTTCTGGAAGGTGAAGGATTAGGGAGAGGAGTAAGGTCAGATCTTCGCTCAACCGTGACCTTTGAACCTCAGTCTGTTCCCCACTCTTCGGCCTGGTATGAGATAGGGCGCGTCCATGGTTTTTCCGCAGCTGTCAGGCTGCTCCTTCAGCCAGATAGCTCTCCCCCACAAGCCCGCATAAAAACATAACGGATTCTTTAAGCTGTTTTCGCCGTACTTCAACCGATCAGGCCGGGTGAATCGTCACGAGGTATAGCCCGGGGGCGCTTGAGAACGTCCCGGGGTCAATCAGTGGGCTGCCACCTGTTGCGGCCAAAATCTATGTCGGATTTGCGGGAGAGGCTCGCTGTCGAAATTGGGGATATCGTAGAGACAGCGATCGATCGTTGCCACTTCATCTTCAGTCAGGTCCAAGGTGACTTTCTTTTTCCAAAACTGATCGAGGGTAAAATAATCGCCTGACTGAGGTTTCTCAGCCAAGAGCACCTTCATTTTATCGAAACCTGCCGTGTCCACTCCGGGGACGCGGCCCTTATTGCGGTCGTGGCACCAATGCAGTACTTCAGCGATTCCGTACATCGTCAACTCAATCTGCATCATCTTGCTCATAGGGTCCTCCTTAACAAGGGTGACAGTGTACCTCAAACTCCGGCCTGTTTTCAAAGCCGTCGCTGAGGGGCTAGGATTTGGAGAAACCGAGCTGTGGTGGGGATCGTCGCGTAGAGGGAATGATTGCCAGGAGAAAGCGGTGGTCGTATACTGGCCACGCTGTTACGGTGGGAGGGCTTGGTTGAAGGGCCTATGCCTATCCAGATGAATCACCACGGTGGCGGTTCCTCGAGCGAGGTGGAGTCCGTGATCAGAAGCGCTGACGGTCGCAACAGGTGGAGAGCCTGTGGTCTTATCGTCATGGCGGCAAGTGTTTCTCTGCTTATGCCAATCGGCTGCACCAAGCAAGACCCTTACGCCCCACCAGATCTCTTCTACTATTTTGCTAGTTACAAAGTAGGGAAGAACCCGACATCTGTTACTCCAACTGACGTCAATCAGGATGGTTTTACCGATCTAGTCACAACCAACATCGGCAGCAATACGCTTTCGATTCTCCTCGGCAACGGTGACGGCACCTTTCGCGATCAAGTCCAACTGAATGTCTGTAAAGAGCCCCGCTCGCTCGCCTTAGGGATGTTCAACCACGATCCGTATCCCGACGTGGTCTTGGCCTGTTCTGGGGGCGACGAAGTGGCCGTACTCTTCGGCCGGGACGACGGAAAATTTGAAGAGGGGCCGCGGTATCCCGTGCATCGGACTCCCATTGCCATTGCCAGCGACGATCTGAACGGCGACCAAATGCCTGACCTCGTGGTGGCGTTGCGGAACGACAAGATCAAAGTCTTTCTGGGAACCGGTACCGGAGAGTTCACCCATGGGGCCCAATACGAATATGGCGATACGCCCACGTCGGTGGCGTTGGCCGACTTGGACGGCGATGGGAAGGTTGATTTGGCCGTGACGAACGGAGGGCCGATGTCGAACGCGGTCTCCATCTGGATGGGGAATGGCGACGGCACGTTTCGCCCTCCCACAGACTATCGGACGGGGAAACGCCCTCTCGGGGTAAGTTTCACCGATTTCAATCGCGACCGAATCCGTGACCTACTTGTGATCAACGGGACCCAGGACAGTTTTACAACCTTCCTCGGAGTAGGTAATGGGACTTTTCAGCCAGGGCACGATTCCGGCGCCGATGCAGGGCCGAATTTCGGGCTCGCCCGCGACTTCAATGGCGACCAACGCATCGATGTGGCTATCGTCAATCTTCAGTCGAGCGATCTCTCCATTCTCTACGGTCGTGGCGATGGAACATTCGAATATCCGCCGAGAAACTACCGGACAAAACCAGGCCCCTTCGCCCTCGCGACATTTCGTGTCACAACGAAGGAGGCTGAAGAGCCTGGACTCGTGACGGCGGACAATGGCAATGGAAGCGTCTCCGTCTTTCTCCATCGAGGATTGAAAGCGGTGTCCACTCCCATCGCATCTCCCCCGTGAGGCGTGTCGATGTTTGCCGAGAGGTGGAGTGAATCAATAGGTCGTCTTCTTGACAGCCTGCTGACCCTCGGCTACAGTGACCGACAAGTGCTGTTTCCAGGCCTCTTGGCCCGTTGTTTCGGGTACACCATTGAGATCCTTTAGATGGTGGTTTGCCATTGGCGCGTTGCTCACTCTCTCCGTGCTGATGGTGCAGGGGGGTGTGCGAGACCTGCTCGACGGAGCCTCTCCCGGCAGTGGGGCCAGCGCGTACCTCTCGTTTGGCACCACGATTTTCGGCGGAGGATTGCTGGCAGGTTGCTTGGCATTAGTGATGAATCGACTTCGATAGACACAGAATCTGAATATAGATGCGTCAATGGATTGTTTGAGATGCAAAGGCTTCATGATGGTCGAGCGTCACTATACCTTAGTGAATCGACGACTCTATGCCCGCTGTTTGAATTGTGGCTTTTGGATCGATCTTGCCGACCTGCTCCGCTTCTTTCATAAAGTGATTGACAGCGGGTTTCGCGGAGGGAAGGTGCGGGAATCATATACACTATGAGGAGAAGCGTCGCGTTCATGATGACAAGAGATTGTGGGACATCGTATCGGTGGCCATTTTTCGCCTGCGCTGCCGGGGTGTTCATTGGTCTCCTGTTGATTGGCGTTGAGACCTTCACTCCGTCCATCGCCCTCGCAAAGAACGGAGTGGCTCAGTCCGTTCCTGTTCGAACCGCGATTGCTCCGCGTCAGTTCCCACCATGGCGAATTGCTCCAGCCCATGGCATTCTTCTCAAGGAACTCAAGAGTGGGCGTGTGTTGTATGAACACGATGCGGGGAAGCGAATGTCTCCTGCCAGTCTCACGAAAATCATGTCGGCCCTAGTCATTCTTGAAAAGGGTCAGTTAGATGACTACGTCACGATCAGTCCCAGTGCCGCACGGGCGCATAAGACGCACTTGCGTGTGAAGGCAGGGCAGGTCTTTAGACTGGAAGATCTGCTGAAGGCCATGCTGATTGTGTCCGCGAACGATGCCTGTCTTGCGGCGGTGGAGCATGTGGGTGGCGACGAAGCACAGTTCGTGACGCTCATGAACGCCAAGGCTGAAGAACTTGGCTTGTCTGACACGCATTTCAGCAATGGTTGCGGGTTCGATAACCCGGATCATTACTCGACGGCCGAAGACCTTGCCACACTGAGTGTCACGGCCCTCGATCAGCCAATCTTCCGGCAGTTGGTTCGCGAGGAACGCGCGAGCATCACACCTGTCAACGGTCACCGCTCGTATGTCTTGCACAACACGAATAGATTGTTGGGACGTATTCCCGGCGTCGAAGGAATCAAGACCGGATTTACCTCTAAAGCCGGGCGGTGCCTCATCGCTAAAGTCTCTCAGAACGGGAGCGACCTTCTCCTCGTGATCCTCAATTCCAAGCGTCGATGGAACACAGCGACGAACCTCATAACCTACGGGTTACAGGTAGCCGAACCTCTGCATTGAATTCACATCTCCTGGTTGACTGAGCCGGCAAGCACGAGGCGAGGGGGAAGACCGTCGAGGCCTGAGGGTCATCCTCAATCTGGCCGTTCGGATCTTGCTGAGTCCTATGTAATAGCGCGCGGCAATAGAGAGAGCATCGAAGCAGGAACGAATTCAGGTTGGTAGCTGAAAGGAAGGATAGGAAGTGGGCTAGATCGGCAAGTATGCGTCGAGATCGAACATCAGACGCGCATCGCTACCGAGGTGACGAAAACTCCACATTGACATCTTTCCCCAGATAATTGATGACGAACCCCTGTTTATCGTAAGCGAGTATGGCGCCCATCACGTTCTCGTCCCCGTAGTCTTCCTGCCCCAATAGTTTTCGCACGTCATCGGGGCTTTCGCTGTTCAGCACATTGCGAAAGATCCCCCGAGTCTTATAGGAAAATCGATTATTGATAAAGATCAGGTCGACCTTGCCGTCTTGGATGCGCACGCCAGCCATTGGACCGGTTGGCTTGCGTTGGTCGAGCAAGAAAATAAACAAGGCTTCTTGTTCTACTTTTACTCCAGGAATTTTTTCATTTACGAGAGAGTCAAAGGCTTTGGCTTCGGAGTCTCCCAATTTGACCCCAAACAGTGAAACCTCTCCACTCTTCAAGGCCTTGGGGTCCATCACGTCGTTCTTACTCAATTCGTAAGGCTCACTATATCCAGGGGTTATCCATGTGCCGACTCCGACTGTCACCATGCAGGCTAGCGTGACGGCTCGCAGTACAGACTTCATCAACTCTTCTTTATCCATGGGTTCAGAAAGATGTCTAGTACCTGAAATGTATTGGCGAAATTGGTGGGGCCAATGCAGCGTGTGTGCATTTTATCGAACGGCCTGAGAACTTGCAAGAACGGCTGAATTATGCGATGGGGGGCGCGATTACCCGGTTGTCACAGGGGGCTACGCTGACTCTAATTTAGATTGGCAAGGAGGCGGGTCAGGGTGATTCGTCGGAGGCTACCGATCTTCTTCGCGGCAGTATGTTGCTAGCGAGAACTTTCCCCAGTAGACCAACCTATCGGATGCTGAAGGCGCGGAATAAGTTCGAGTTGTCGGCGCAGGAAAAGAGAGAACTTCCGGGGCTTCTTGGACAATAGAGAAGAACAGTACTGAAGTTCCGTAGCGACTCTGAAGTGATGGGGGCGGATCGATCCATCCCCATTCGTTTATGGAGTATGGATTATATCGTGTGATGGGTAGTGATGAGGAGGGCTCCAAGGTGTCGGAGCCGTTGAAAGTAGGGCCGACAGTCTTCGTCAAGCTCGTCTGTGAGGTTATCCAGGTCAGCAACACAATCTTCGAGGATCCTGATCCGCTGGGCATCAAGCCCCTCAGGACTATCGAGGAAGTACACGACGCATCCGCTGATCACGGTGTCCAGAGTCATCAACGGTCCCTCTTGTTGGTTTCCCACGTGAGGCCACTGCTCCTCCTTGTGGGTTTCCCAGAGAGATAGCACGGCGTCTCGACCCATACCGCAGATCTCCAACAGTCTAGTCTGGCACAGTTCCGATTGATCCACCCTAGCGTATGGATCAGCCGGATCGCAAGAGCCCAAAGAGTAAGCTCCCGGAATCAGTAGTCGATGTCTTCTCGCTCTTCACACCTAGATGACTGGTCCTCTCCGCACGGATGATTTGATCAACAGAAAGGCTCTGTTGCGATCATGCCACCCATCATCACCCTCCGAGCAGCTAATCTGGCGGTTTCTACGATGCGAAGTGCGCAAAAACGCCTCCGATGATCGCGAGAAATCTCGCCGCAATTTCGCCGTGGACTGCTGTGACCAGTGCGGGAACCTGTGCGATGAAGTAGTGGGGGAGCCATGATGCGGGGTATGCCATCAGCCGGCCAACCTCGGTGAGTACGGCCTGCCCATAATTTTTCACACAAGAAACTCCTACAGTATGCGACTCCTGTTCTCAGGATGGTATGAACTCATGGGTAGAGTCCACGATGGAGGTGCGCTTGCGCCACTTTATCGATCCCACTCATCAGGGCGGCCAGCCGCATGGAGGTTTTTTTGGAAACGGAAAACTGTAGGGTCCGATGGAAGGCGGAGATCAGAATATCTTGCAATCGCTCTTGAATATCTGTTTCTTTCCAGAAAAAACGCTGCACATCTTGCACCCACTCGAAGTAAGACACGATCACGCCACCGGAGTTGGCCAGGATATCCGGAATGATAAAGACTCCCTGGTCCTGCAGGATGCGATCGGCCTCCAGCGTTGTCGGACCGTTCGCTCCTTCGGCAAGAATCCGGCAGCGCAGTTTCGCAGCATTACGCTCGGTGATCTGCTCGGAGAGCGCGGCAGGCACTAGCACGGTGCAGTCGAGTTGCAGTAATTCGTCGTTGGAGAGCCAATCTCCCAGTTTAGTGTCGCGCAGGGATTGGCCCCTAGTCTTGTACCGAGTAAGGAGCGCAGGAACGTCCAAACCGTTCGAATTGTGAATGCCTCCCTGCACGTCGCTCACAGCGATAACACGAGCCCCACACTCCTGCATGATGCAGGCGGTATGGGCCCCCACGTTGCCGAACCCTTGTATGACTACGGTGGCATTCCGAATGTCGAGCTTGAGATGACGAAGGGCTTCTATGGTGACATAGACCACTCCGCGGCCGGTGGCCTCTTCACGTCCGAGGCTTCCTCCAATCGATAAGGGTTTGCCTGTGACGACGCCTGGCACCGAATACCCCACCTGCTGACTGTACGTATCCATGATCCAGGCCATCACTTGGGCGTCTGTCCCGACGTCTGGGGCTGGTACGTCCTTGTCTGGCCCGATTAACGGGAAGATTTCCGCAGCATAACGTCTGGTCAATCGTTGTAATTCTGGCAGCGAGAACTGTTTGGGGGCGATTGCCACTCCACCCTTGGCTCCGCCATAGGGGAGGTCGGCTAACGCGCATTTCCAGGTCATCCACATGGCAAGGGCCGCGACTTCCCCAAGATTCACATCCGGATGATAGCGAATCCCTCCCTTCGAGGGGCCGCGGGAGGAATCGTGCTGCACACGATAGCCGGTATAGACCTCGACCCGTCCGTCATCCATTCGAACAGGCAGGCTGACGATCAACGATCGCTGTGGAAGTTTCAGCCGCTCGCGTAAGTTGTGATCAAGCTCCATGGCCTCGGCTGCTTGATCAAACTGCGCAACCGCCAGCCGGAAAGTCGGTGTGTCGAGTTCGTGCATTGGATGTTCCTTTGTCAGGTGTGCAGCGGGGATGTTGATATGAGGTGGTGTGGATGGCGCTCCTGTCCCATGATGTCGGGCGTGGGATGCATCCATTGAATGTTGAATATTCGCGCGAGTTCCTGCGCCACCTGTTGCGCGACGACTGAAGGCGACACGGCGGATTGCCGGACCTCGGCCAGTGATGTGATGTGACACTGTGCCAGACCACAGGGCATGACATAGGAAAAAGGGGATAGGTCTAGATCGACGTTGAGCGCAAATCCGTGAATCGTGACTCCATGATCGATCCGGACTCCGATCGCGGCAATCTTTGCATCAGCATGATTCCAGCTCACCCAGACCCCCGGTTTCTTTTCGAGGCGATATCCGTCAATTCCCCATCGCAAGAGTGTACGGATCAAGACCTCTTCCAACTTCCGTACATACTGTTTCGGTCCCGAGCAATATTGGGACAGTTTGAGTATAGGATAACCCACGACCTGCCCAGGTCCATGGTAGGTAATCGAACCGCCACGATCTACAAACTGGAGGTTGGCGCCCGTCCGGCGGAGAACCTCTTCCCCGCAGACCCAATGTGCTGGTTGGGTGGTGCGCCCTAGGGTATAGACTGGCGTGTGCTCAAGGAGCACCAATACATCCCCTTGTCTCTCCGCAATCCGTTCTCCCTGTAGGTATTTCTGAAGCGTCCATGCCTTGGCATAGGGGATCGGTTGCGAAAACCGGATGAGCGTTCCCACTTGTGGGATAGGCGTCTGGAGAGGTTCGCTCCCCTGTCCTGGGAAATCGTGACTCGAGTGTGATCCATCGGCGAGACTCATGGGACAGCCTTCGGCAGCGATGGATTCTGAAGCGAGATCGTGGACTGGGCGTTCTTTCTCTGAATGGTCAGTTGTAGGGTTGGCTGGTCTCCGGAAGGTCGGAGAGAGTGCCAAAAATCTCCGAGATTGTAAATCTGATGTTGCCCAACAGTGGTAATGATGTCGCAATTCTGGAAGCCTCCAACAGCGGCCAGACCTCCCGGCTCGACATTGAGAGCCAGTACGCCGTGGTCGCCTTCAAGCCCGAAACTGGCCATGATGCTCGCGGTGATGGTGACAGGTGTGAATCCGAGGTCGGGACGGAGGACCGACCCACGGACCATCATCGACTGAATATGGGGGTAGATGGCATCCATCGAAATCGCATAACTAATGGCCTGAGCAGACGGAGCGATGGCCACATTGATACCGATTACATGACCCGACAGATCAACGAGGGGACCTCCACTATTGCCGGGGTTGATGGCGGCATCAGTTTGGATCAGTCCATAGAGTGTCTCGCCGTCCGGGGTGAGTACCGAACGGTCTACCGCGCTGACAACACCAACCGTGACGGTCGAGCCTCCCTTGAGAGCGAGGGGGTTGCCGATTGCGACGACTGATTCACCAATCTCAAGTGCCGGAGAAGGGTTGAGTGTGGCGGGAACCAAATCCATCGCCGTAATCTTGACGAGGGCCAAATCAAGCAGGAAGTCACGGGCGACGACACGGCCGGGGGTGAGTCGACCGGTTGAGAGCCCCACCACCAGGCTCTTGATTCCCGCTACCAGGTGATTGTTTGTCAGGATGTATCCGCTCTCGTCGATAATGACGCCGGACCCCGAACCCGATTGGGCTTGCGTGGGAGTGGTCGGCATGCCGCGCGTGAGAATGGTGACGACGGAAGGGCGTACTTTCGCGACGGCCGCGGGGACCGACAGAGATTTTTCGTAGGAAGGGACTGATCTAATCGGTGGTTCAGCGTGGACAATCGGTCCTCCGAACCCCCAGGCAATGACAAGAAGAAGGAATGGAACGATGCGGCAGCGAGAGAGGAGAAAATGCGTCTGTGTCGTGCGCACACTCGTCATGGGGGCCTCGTCTACTCGAGTCCGCGCCATTGTCGCACAACTGCTGTCAGGGTGAAAGTCGTAGAACAGAAAAGGGGCGAAGAGAGTCTTCGCCCCTTGCTGTTTCATGGGTCTGTGGCTTACTGGATGGCGCTAAACATTTCCTTAATCTCGGGGGTCTTCAATTTCTTGAGCGCTTTCGCTTCGATCTGACGAATCCGCTCTCTCGTCACCGAGAGGCTTTGTCCCACTTGTTCCAGCGTGCAGGCTTGATCGTGGCCGATGCCGAAGCGTAGCCGGATGACGGTTTGCTCTCGAGGTGTGAGCGTGCCGAGAATGCGTTCAAGCTGGTGCGACATTTCCGTTCGGTGCACATGGGCATCGGGTGGGACCGCTTGCAGGTCGGGGAGCAGTTCTCCAAATTCCGTACTTCCGTCGCCCACTGGCTTCTCCAGGGCGACCGGCTCTTGAAAGGCCTGCACGGTTTCGTGGAGTCGCTCCGGTCTCATTCGTAGCGCCTGCGCCACTTCTTCGAGTCGAGCCGGACGGCCCAGTTGCTGCCCAAGTCGTCTCGTCACGCGGAGGATGCGGTGTGAGGCTTCCGTCTGGTGAACCGGAATGCGAATGGTCCGTGATTGATCCGCCAGTGCGCGTGTGATGCCTTGGCGGATCCACCAGGTTGCATAGGTGCTGAACTTGAACCCTTTGCGGTATTGATAGCGCTCGGCCGCTTTCATCAAACCGATATTTCCTTCTTGCACGAGATCCAGCAAAGTCAGGCCACGGCCTGTGTAATGTTTTGCAACATCCACCACAAGTCGCAGGTTGCAGCGCACCAATTCGTCTTTTGCCTGTTCGAGGACGATTCGAGCGGAGCGGAGGGTGGCCAACTCTTCCTTGAGCTGCTTGGCGATAGCGACCGAAAGCTTCTGTTGTCCTGTTCCCTGCTTGATCATTTCGGTGAGACTCTGCTGGGCCTTATCAATCGCGGTAGCTGAGAGCCCGCTCAAACCTCTGACCATCTGGAGTGTGCGCAAGGCTTCGAGCATAGAATCCGAACGTTTGAGGCGGGGGAATACTCGTATGGCATGGCGTAGCGCCCTTCGAATGGTGCTGGTTCCACCATCGATCTTTTTTGCCAGCTCGACTTCTTCTTCTCTGGTCAGTAGGGCACGCTCGCCGAAAGAGCGAAAGTAGAGGGACTCCAACATAAATGGGCCGCCAGCCACGGCGGTAGGAGTCGCCGTCTTCGTTGGTTCTTGTTGCTCCTCTTCGGATGTATCTCGGCCGATCACGTCTAAGAGGTCGCTCGCCTCGGGATCGTCGGCATCAACATCCTTTGCAATCGTGACAAGCTCTTCCGGCTCAGGGGTTGGGAATAGGTTCTCTTTCATGTCGTCGCCCCTCCTCTAGCTGTCTGATGCGTGTTCCGTACGGTTGTGACCCCTACAGACCTTCATTCTTCCGTTCTAATTTATGAGAGACAGCGATCCGTCAAACGATTCATTCTGGGCTCTGTACAGCTAAGCTGTTCTATTATTTCTACGCAGCAAATCCCGTGCTGGATTGTTCATAAGAACAACGGAGCGCAATCGCGAGGAAATACCAGCACTATTAGAGCGCGCTAATGAGGATCTCTAAGAGGGAGTGAGGCAACATTGCTGCAGGTGTGTATGGATGGCTATAGGGCGATTGGCCCAATTGCCACACCGACTTCTGGCTCATCCTTCATAACAAGGGACGATTGTGACGAAGAGAAAGGAGCAAATCGTGGTGAAACTTTTCTCCACCTTGATGGCGACGAGCGTAGGGAGATAGCGGAGCTTGGACGGTTGCACTCGTGTCGGGCATTCTCTCTAAACAGGTCTGGTTCAGCGGGTGCGCCTAGTGAAATTGAGTTCATTCGGCTCCCATATACGACATGTGGAAGCGTCCAGAAATCCGTCATCGTGGTCGTTGCCTTGTTGAAAACCCGGCGCGGCACTTCTAGAATGGGCTCCAATGTCATTTTTTCAATCAGGCGACCGCATACACTTGGTCGACAAGAAAGGGCGGCAGTATGCCCTGACCTTGAAGGCAGGAGAGCTCTATCAACTGAGTGGTCACAAAATTGCCCACGACGACCTCATCGGAAAGCTCGATGGCTCTTTAGCTACGCTTTCCGGAAACAAAACGATGTTGGCGCTTAAGCCCACGTTCGGCGACTATGTATTGAAGATGCCGCGTGGCGCGCAGGTGTTGTATCCAAAGGATCTTGCGCTCATTCCTATGTGGGCGGATGTCTATCCTGGTGCGCGCGTGTTCGAAGCGGGGACTGGTTCCGGAGCATTGACGATGGCCCTCTTGCGTGCTGTGGGCCCGAGAGGATTGGTGGTAACCTACGAAGCGCGTGAGGATTTCGCGCGCACGGCGTTGATGAACATTGAACGCTACATGGGTCCGGTGCCGAATCTCATCCCGCTTCGCCGGAATGCGTATGAGGGTGTCAGCTTGCTCGACGATGGTCTGCCATTCGATCGTCTTGTCCTCGATCTTCCTGAGCCTTGGCAGGTGGTGCCACATGCCGCACAGGCGCTTCGTTCTGGCGGCATGTATGTGAGCTTTGTTCCCACTGTCCCTCAAGTGGTGCAGACGGTTGAAGCCCTTGAGCGAGCGACGGTCTTTGGTATGATCGAAACATTCGAAACCCTGTTGAGGACCTGGTCGATTCAGGGCCGGAGCATACGGCCGGATCATCGAATGGTCGCTCATTCCGGCTTCATTACGGTGGCCAGGAAAGTCGAGTCTGGATTGTGGTCTGCAGCTCAGACTGTTGAATCTGTCGGTGAAGCTGCTGACATTCACGAAGAGCGAGAGGATCACGCGCGATGAATCGATTGCGTGGCAAGGTTGCGGTCGTGACGGGAGGCAATGCGGGTATAGGTGAAGCGATCGCGAAAGCTTTTGCACGAGCAGGGGCATCGGTTGTGATTACGGGAAGACGGCAAGGGGAACTGGACCGGGTCGTCAATGATATCGTCGAGGAGCAGGGCAAGGCCTTCGCGATTGCCGGATCGGTTACAGATGAATCCCACGTTCAGGAGACAGTGCGTCGGACCGTGCAGCAGTTCGGACGGCTCGATATCCTCGTGAATAATGCGGGAGTAGGGGACTTTGGGAAGCGCCTGCATGAGATTGATGATGCAACCTGGGCGCAGGTCATGGATGTCAATCTGACCGGGGTGTTCCGCATGACGCGAGCCGTTTTGCCGCAGATGTTGACGCAGGGAAATGGAGCGATCGTCAATATCTCCTCAGTCGCGAGCTTGCTCGGACTCCCCACATTGCCGGCCTATGCTGCCTCCAAGGGGGCGATTGATGCCGTGACCAGAGCCCTAGCGGTCGACTACGCCAAGGATGGTATTCGTTGCAACGTGGTGAATCCCGGACTCATCGATACGCCGATGGCCGCTCCGCTAATGAGCAACCCAGAACAACTGAATCCCATTCTGTTGCACTATCCAATCCGTCGAGCGGGGAAACCAGAAGAAGTGGCCAATATGGTTCTCTATCTGGCCTCCGATGAGGCAGCCTGGGTTACGGGTGGAACTTTTCCTATCGATGGAGGGATGACAGTTGCGTGAAGCGGCGTTACATGCGAGAGGGGAATGTCGCATTCATGGCGATGGGTGCCTATGAGTCTGGCTTTAAGATGCAACAGAAATTGTGACGGCTCGAACCGATGGACATCAACGCACATACTCAGTTCTGCGGTGTGATCGGCAATCCAGTCGAGCACTCACTCTCTCCCGCCATTCACAACGCCGCATTTCAGAAGCTTGGGTTGAATTTCGTCTATCTTGCCTTCCGCGTGGAAGCGATCGGCGATGCAATCAAGGGTCTTCGGGCCCTGGGAAGCTTTCGCGGCGCCAGTGTGACTATCCCCCACAAGGTGACAACCGTTCCATTTCTTGACTCCATCGAGCCGACAGCACGACATATCGGCGCGATCAATACCATTGTGGCTGCGGGCGGGACCCTTACAGGGTATAACACCGATGCGACAGGCGCCTTGCGCGCGCTTCGTGAAAACTCGGTTGCTTTGAAAGGGCGTCAGATAGTCATGCTCGGGTCCGGAGGCGCCGCTCGCGCAATTGCGTTCGCACTTGGGTCAGAGACCGGGATCGATCGTTTGACCATACTAGGAATCGACGGTCAGGAACGCACAGCTTTGACCCGGGATCTTCAGTCAAAGACAGGGATGACCGTGCAAGACTCGCCTCTTGATGAGGGGACTTTGCGAAAGGTACTCCCGGATGCTCACGTGTTGATTCATTGTACCCCGATGGGTATGTCACCCAAAGTGCACGAGACTACTGTGCCGGCTTCGTTACTCCATACAGGACTGACGGTCATGGATATCGTCTACAACCCTCGGGATACTCGGTTGCTGAAGGATGCGAAGGTCGCAGGATGTTGCACGATTCCCGGGATTGAAATGTTCCTGCATCAAGCCGCGGCGCAATTCGAACTCTGGACCAATCAGGCCGCTCCAACCGACGTCATGCGCGCGGTCCTGGAGTCCCGCTTCTCATGAACATTGTGCTGATTGGCTATCGGGGGACCGGCAAGAGCACGATCGGCCGGCTGCTTGCTTCACGATTGGGACGAAAACTCGCGTCAACCGATGCGGAGATTGTCAAGCGTGCGCAACGTACGATTCCAGAGATCATCGCCCAGGAAGGGTGGGAATATTTTCGCGATCTAGAATCCGAGATCTGCAGAGAACTTTCAGGCCATGATCAACTCGTGATCGATACCGGCGGTGGAGCCATACTTCGCACGCAGAATATCGAGGGATTGAAGAAGAATGGCACCGTATTTTGGCTGACAGCCTCTGTCGAAACGATCGTGAAACGAATCGGCAGTGATAATCAGCGCCCCTCGTTGACGGGGACCAAGTCGTTCGTCGATGAAATTCAGGACGTATTGAAGGAGCGGGTGTCTAAGTATCACGCCGCCGCAGATCACGTCATCGCGACCGATAATCGATCTCTCAATCAGCTGGTTGAGACTGTTCTTAGCCTGATGTAAGCATGCGAAATCATTTTTGCTGCCCTGTCGGGACGAAGATCTGGAGTTGTGGTGTCCTTGACAAGGTCTCTCTGGAAGTGTTTGAAGTAGCCGAATGCGCCCGTAGCTCAATGGATAGAGCATCGGACTTCGGATCAAGATAAGGTGGATTGCCTAGGCGATTGAAAACCTGGGCAATCCCCTTGTCATTCCTGGTGATTCGCAGTTTCACCCACTCAGTTCTATTCGCTTCTCTTTGCCGCTAATCCAGCCGTTTCTTCGCTCTTTCTAACACCCTATTAACACCTGATAGCACTCCAGGATTTCCAAGCATCATAGTCGACCTACTTGGTTGTGCCGTGCCAGGGGTGGGGTACCCTTTGTGTGGCCCCCCCGCAACGCTAGCACACCCCAGGTAGCTTATCTGCCCCCCGGTGCACCCTTGGGACAGGGTAGGCGGGGTCGTGGGTGGTAGTCCATATGACGAGGCTGACAGTGCCTTGGGAAAAGGCCCCTGAAATTTTTTGGCTAGGAATCAAAAAAGGAGGTGTAAAAGGGGCTTGTTTGCCACAAAAAAGAATTTTGGAAGGATTTTGGGGGAATTTGGTAATAATTAAGTTAGTTTTCATCATGTTACGTACGGTTTAACAGGTGCAATGTCCACGTGGACTCTGCGCGAACGCTGCGCGAAACCTCCGGTGAGGAGGCATTAGCCCTACCTGGATTTCCGTCCGGTCTCGCGTATACGGAGCACGGAAGGAAAATACCTGGCGAACAGTGCCACCTACATGGCTCTCTGACCCATGACACTAAATACTGGTGTCCAAGCCACACTTCCGGCTATTGAGGTCGCTATCGCAAAAGATGATTGAGGCTCAGACAGCCGATCGTCACTTTCCCATTCGCTGTCGGGAGTTTTTTCCAGCCGATATCAGTATCGTATTCTGCCCACAAGTTGTCCGGCATAAAGTCGGGCGGAGAAACTCTCAGGATGAGTTCACTGCAAAGCACGGCAATGCACACGCCCACGAATTCGAGTTCACAGTCTACCGCGTTCTCTTCCTCCACTCCCAAGGCGGCACATGAACAGGATCACGCCACAAGCCTCTCTTCGCCTTTCGTGCTGACTTCTCTAATTCTCTATTTCCTGGCGCATACTTCCGATACCACCAGCACCAGACTTGCTTGACGAGTTCATGATTGACGTGAGTGCCATTTTTTAGAAACACGTCTGCAAGGATGCGCCGGTATTTGTCTTGGCCGTGAGTCTGGAGGATGACATCTTTCCCAAAGACTAATGCTGACGCGGCCTGCTTCGCTCGGTTGCCGAAGGATTGGCTTTTCTCGGGGCAGTCAATGCCGCTGAGACGGATACGCGTGGGGTGCCGGTTGTGCAGAACCTCGATGGTGTCGCCAGCGAGGACAGAGACGACGGGGCTCGAAAATTCGGCACCATGTAGACCATCTGCTAGGCAGACGGTGAAGATCGCGGCGACCGTGATAGATAACCGTATGATTCTCAGCCCAACTAATGTGAGCTAGGGATAGACTGAACCTTGAGCCGAAACGTTGGATCATTACCAATCCCGTATAACTTCAGCTTGTCGTCCACAAAAACAAATTCATGATAGACCAACCTATACATGCCACGGTCCTCAAAATAACGGTACGTTTCAAATGCGTCATTGGCACTTGCATTTTGAGGTTTACCGAGAACGCCTACCACTTCTTGCTTCGACATGCCGAGGCGGATTCCAGTTAGGTCCGTGCCGTGTATCTTCCCGGTATGCGCCCGACAACCGAGAAGCAGGGTCGTTGCACAGACAAGTGTGACGCACAGTCCAACACGGAGTGTCCATTTAACGAACGTTAATTCCATTGCAGCCTCCTTGTCAGTGCGTCGTCCCCTTCGCCACCCGCTGCCCCATCTCAATGATTCGTCCCAATCGCTCTAGTAGGTTCATTGATTGATGCGAAGTCAGCCCGTTCTTGTTCAGTAGCTCAAGGATGTTGTCGATGATGGTGTTTTCGGTATCGGTGAGGAGATACGGCTCGGGGAAGGCGGTCTCAGGAATAGTGGCACAGGGATTCTTGAGGGGGAATTCGGTAATGATGTCATAGAGTCTGCTTCGTGCAGAGGGCCTTTCGCTTCAACACTTCCACAATCGCTGCGATCTCCCACATGTCGGATACGGTTGCTTCCTCAACGCGCATGCGTCCGCGTTTTGTGTCTTGCTTACCAAGGGCGATACGGTATCTGGCAAGCCTGTACACCTTTCCTTGGGCTTGCCATCTTCTTCGAGAGATAGTTCGATAACGATTCGATCGAGATGTTGGCATTGGGGGTTGGTCCAAGATACACATGTTCTATGTCAAGTCGTCTATCAGGTGCCTCCGGTAACTGAAAATTCATAAAGGGGATTAACATAGAAGGACCCTCACGATACTCGATGGGTGCCTCGACGTAGTTAGTGATCACGGGCGACACTAAGCGCCATTCTTGTTCTTCTTTAAAAGCAGGATTTTTTAGAAGGGCAGCTACCAGGAGGAGGTCAGACTCGATTTCTTCAAAAATGTCGTGAAAAGAATTTGTGGGGTGCCGCTTTGATCGATCAGTATTTTCTCCTTGTTTTTTAGCAATTCGGGCAAGCTCTGTGAGGATCGTATTTCCGATCTCTATTTGTTCCCCTATGTCATAGATGCACTTTCCAAGCCGCCAGTGCTGACGCGTTGCAGCAGTGGAGAGTTTTGCAGCGTCGAATCCGAGACTGACACCTTTGGCCGTTTGGCAATAACTACGCCACTGACTAAGAAGGTTGCCATTAGGAGTAAAGCATCCGACGAACAACTTGTGGCCAGCGGTGAGTCGATGGGAAAGCCATTTCCTTAGTTGGCCCACAAGCGATGGACTTGATTTGTCAAATCCTTGAAAATATCCGAGCCGTTCATTCAGGTGTTCAACTGCATGTTTCATCTCAGTGGCATCGGTGAAGTACCGTATTTCGGTAGCTCGAAGGGAAGCAGTGTCAACAATTCCCCTTACGCCGTCCAAGGATGTGTAGTGATACAGCGTTTTATCCGGTCTTTTCTCGTATAAATCTTGAGCAAGTTGTTTGATCATTATTATCTTTCTAGACATACACCCAATCACTACTCAAGAAAGGTGATCAGCCGAACCCTGTAACGGAAGGGACGAATCGAGAAGGGCATAGGAGTCTCGCAAGGAGGCTCATTCTAGTAGGGTTGCGAACGACGTCGCAAGGGGTTGTTGCTGGGCCATTCACCGGACCAGCACAAAGGTAATAGACCAATTCGAGCACTCAACGCTAGGGTCACATTCCCACTATGTTAGACTGGAAGTAGGAGGGTGCAACATTCACCAGGAGGCGGAACATGACGACTTATGACCAGCTCGACTACGAGCCGCTTTTAAAAGACAAGGGCACTCGCTTATCGATTATGCGCGCGAAGAGTCAGGCTGTACACAGGGCCGGTCCTACGCGTCCTATCCAGGTGAAACTCTATTCAGAAGTGGACCAATCAGCGGAATCCCTCGTGGCTACGTGTGCTCTAAGTAAGGACCATGTGTGGTTAGATGTGAGTTTTACAATGCCAGACGGCAAGGTGAGCCTCCGCGCGTATGACTACCAGGACCTTCTGAAAACCATTTCAAACAACTATTGAGGGATAGCTGGGGAAGCGCACCTTCTCCAGCGCCTCTGACAGTTCCTTCGCGCTGAACGCGAGTCCAGCCAGATACGTGCGCTCCTCCTTATTCTTACTTCTTCTTCCAGTATTCTGTTGGTGGTCCGCTCTCTACTGTTGGCCCAGAACGCCCCTCCGTTTGCGAGGAAGAAATGTGCCGAACGATTCCCGCCTGATCAAAGACCACAGTGAAGGTGTTGAGATACGACGTGGCCCCACCGGCGAAGAGTCCGACAATCGGAATGAATGTTGCGCCATCTACGTCCACGCTCAGATGGCTATAGGTCCAGGCCTCACTATTCGTCAGCCCTGGCACTGGAGCATAGCCAGGGACCGTAGCAGCACTCCCAGACTGTTGCGACCTACCATTCGGCTGGCCCAGGAGGCGCTTGACATCATCTTTCGTCGAGACATCAAGGACGATTTTTTCAAGGCGGGCTTGATCCATGACTGAGGGATTCCCGCTGCTGACACATCCTGATATGAACAAGGTTAGCCCTAGCCATACTGTGACAAGAATTCTAAGGTAACGAGGAATCGTGAGTGGCATAGAAAGCCTCGCAGGGAGGCGTATTATACGAGGGATGCTAACTAAGGTGCAAGCCTAAGCCTGCCGTGGGAAAGGTGTCAAGATTGGTGATCTTATGGAGCGGGAACTGAGGGCGCAAGCGCGAGGCGAGGAGGAGATTTAGGCTATCTGACCGGCGAAGACGCTACCCACCACCGCATATCGTGAAACTTACCAGACGACAAATCAATGGGAAAGTCTCGGCTTCCAGCGCCTTCATCACTTCGTCACAAAAACAATAGGCTCTGTAACCATCCGTGCTACTTCCTTGAACGACTCGACGAGATAGCTGTTCATTCACCGCTCATTCCTGGAAACTTGCCTTGAGCCAATTTCTGCATCATCTCCATGAGTTGCTGCGTTGCTTCATTGCCTTGGATATTGTGCATCTGTGTTGTGCGTGCCGTCTCTTGATCACAGGCGCTAATATGCACAGCGCGTCCACTAATAGTCTCTTCTGTACGAATGCCTGTTACCACCAATGTCTTCCCATCCACAACGATGAGACTCCCTGTCTTTATTTCCACGTTCTCCATGGCTGTACTCCCTTTCTGTGATATTGGACATGACGGATAATAAGCAAGACCGGGAATGTGGTTCAAGCGAAGAATGGAAGTTTGGTACCGTTCCTTCCGTTATCGTTTCACCTTTCCTCTCAAGGTACTCGTCCTTCCCTCATCTTTTACCACGAGCTGAACGGTAGTGCGCGTGGGGCGCAGAAGCAAATAAAGAAAGGTGGCACATGCCATCAGATAAACACCAAACCCAAGATGTTGCATAATTCACCCTCCCTTTCGCTAAACAAGCTAACCAACCAACATTAGTCACGCATTAGTAGAAGATTAAACGGAACTTATGCATCGGTAGAAGGACGAAGGGACCGCGCCGTTGACGGTGGAGGGACTGGTGGGGATGTTGCGGGGATAAGTCGGTCCGCCGCTCCGACTAGGGGAATTCCCGTTTTGCACCCACTGCCGCATGGTGCTACCGTGAGGTATCGACATTCCCTGCGAAGGCAAATGCCTGCTTCATCCCTTGAACTACAGGGGGAAGGCAAATGCCTCAGCGGTCGATCTGCCCCAAATGCAATAGCGACAATGTGAAACCGCTCGATCCTTTAGTTATTTCATCCCGCGCACATCTACCGAGTGCAATGCCTGCGTATAGTGTTCACAGTTGGCTTTCGCCTTCGCCGGGTCGTCCTGGTATTTCTCCAAGCACCCCCGATATAGTTTGATAATTGCGGCCCGCTCTTCCGCAATATCAGCCTCGAACTTGCTCTGACGTGTCAGCTCATACGCCTGGCATCCGCCCATTGCTATACATAGCCCTACGATCACCAGAATTCTCATGTGGTTTTTCCTCTCCATTAACGATTATCAATGAGCAATAGGCGTTGTGGCGCAAGGCTAGGCCGTCTCTGGAGAGGTGTCAAGGGCAGCATCCGCAAGGTTGATTGGGTTGAAACACAATAATTCGGAGGGAGCAATTAAATTATAAGAATTTATACCTATATTGAATTTTCGCCAATCGGCCTGTGTTGAAAAAATTAAGGCATGTGTGGGGGAAAATACCCCACAAGTGTTGCAGAAGTGAGATGGGCACAAAATTTGCCCCTAAGTGAAATCAACCGGTTAGGTGTTGGCAAGCAAATTGCTTATGTAATTTTCTGCGAGACAAAATAGCGAGTGACTTGACCGGCTCGCGGAAACTAGTGCCTCTCTGGTAGTTACGGGATTCTTCTGCTCTCCTCCTCCCTATATCCTACTATACCTATAGACTCTATATACCTAATACATATCCTGTATACCTATTAGGCATGTAGGAAGACACCATCCTGATATAGAGAATCCATCCTCTCTACAGCACCCTACACCTATAGGCAGAGCATTAGTCATTTATGAGGGCCTCTCCCGCATATGGGAGAGGCCCTCTTTTCTATAGGTGGCGCTCCTTTTGTTGTGTAGGGGCGATCAACTCCAATCATTAACCATAGGGAGGATGTATGTACATAGCAGGGGTATCCATCGAGTGAGTCGCAGTGTTCTCTACTCTGGTACTACCTGTACTCATAGGTAGTACGCCTCCCTCTCTCTAGCTCCGTCTACTACACATCCATATATATAGTACCTGTCTTATACCACTATCAGAGACATCTCTCTCTATTGAAGGCAAGGCCCCCCGTACATACGTGGGGCCTTTCTTTTTTTTGACAGGTTTTTCACATTTACCGTTGGGTACTACATGTACCTAGCACTATGACTGCTACAGGGATGTAGCAGTAGAAGGAGTGTCCTATGCATGTACTCAGTCCAATCCCTTTAGTGTCGTTCGGTGACATCATTACCCATGACCTTCCTCCCATTGATTGGCTGGTCACTGACTTGATAGCTAACCAAGACCGAGTGGTGGTGTATGGGGAATTTGGTTCTCTCAAGTCTTGGCTCTTGCTAGACCTTGCCCTAGCGATTGCCTCAGGACAGCCGTGGTTAGGCCAATTCATTGTGCCTCAACCTAAAAAGGTACTCTATGTCGATGAGGAGATGAATGAACGCACCTTGAGGCGACGAGTGAAGCAGTTGGGATTTGGCATGATGAACCTGTCAGCTGAGCTTCCGTTCTGTGCCATGTCACTTTGCGGGATTACTGTAACAAACCCATCTGATGTTGAAGATTTATTGGCTCAACTTCAATCATCTGGGTTTGATCCTGATGTAGTGATATTGGAAACGCTTCGGCGGGTCATGGTTGGGAGCGAATTAGATGCTCAAGACGTTGCACAGTTCTGGAGAAATCTACGACCACTCCAACAAGCAGGGAAGACAGTGATCATCTCACACCATATGCGAAAGCGATCGTCCCAGAGTGGCAATGCAGTACGTGATCGGGCAAGCGGGTCCACAGACATCCTTGGAGGAGCTGATACCGCCTTTGCGGTGACGAGAAAGGACAAGGGGTATGTAGTGTTGGAGCCGGTCAAATGCAGAAATGCAGAGGAACCGGAGCCGTTTTCAGCATACTTACTAAATGGGGAGGATGACTCTCGGCAGTGGAAATTCGATAGTTTTCAACAGGCGGGTGGACCGACCCAATTTCAATTACAACATGCTCGAAATATGATCGTTGAATGCTTGAAGAGTAAGGAACTTGATTGGACGAAGCCAGGAGATATCCAACAGTCACTCCTAGGGCAGGGAATCCATAAGCGAACCTACGAGCGAGCCTGGAAACATTTGAAGGAAAGCGGCATGGTGGAAAGGTCTGGAAAAGCATGGAGGCTCAAGACTGATGGATCGCAGGCAGCTTAGATGTCTGACTTTCCGCCACTCGCCATCTTATATATGTTTGGCGGTGGTGACGGTTGCTTCGCCCGTCACCGGACCAGGCCGACTGCGAGGCGGAGGCAGACAAGAGGGTGGTATAGCCGAAGGCGAGCGAAACACAGTGGAGCGAGCCGAGGCTCTTCTGCCCCCGAAGGGGGCCTTTAGTCAGTAACTAAATGTATTAGAAAGATAGCGTAACGCGATACTTAACATCCAAGCCCTAGGGTTAAGGCTTCACGATATTCATAAGAAATCGTGAGCTAGCCCTGGGGTTTTTTGCAAGGAGAGGCCAATCTGATGAAAGTTCTGACACCTATAAAGGCCATAAGAGCCAAGTGTATGGACTGTACCTGTTACCAACCAAAGGAAATCCGTGAGTGCCGGATTATTACATGTGCCTTGTGGCCCTACCGGATGGGCAGGAGGCCAAGCGAACACGATCGACAGGTGTATGAACGGCAGGAGGTAGGCACATGCGCCGGTTAATCACAATCCAGGAGGCAGGGGAATATACCGGCCTCTCACCCCATACGCTCTACACGATGGTTAGCCAACGGCGGGTGCCCTTCGTGAAAGTAGGGCGGCTGGTCAAGTTTGACGTGGAGCTATTAGACAAGTGGATTAAACAGAACACCGTGATGCCGATGCCGTCGAGGGTACCGTATAGGGGTTGATCTTGTGTTCTCGTATGTGAGAACATTCCTCTATGACACGGTTACGGGCTATTCGGGAAGGAAAGGGGGTGACTCTAAGAGCACTCAAGAAAACCTCAGGCGTTGCGGTCGCCACGCTCGCCAGGATTGAAGCGGGCGGGTACGACCCTCGCCTGAGTACCTTGAGGCGTCTAGCCAAAGCCTTGCATGTCACAGTGGCTGAGTTGATCGGGGAGCGATCTACTAAGAAAGGGGGATAAGTTTATGGGGCTCACACGTAAAGGGAAATGTAGCAAACGTTGTGAACAGGGCCGAAAGGGCTTGAAGTGTTCTTGTCCGAAGGTTTGGTCTTACTATGTAGAGTTTCATGTGCTGGATGATGGGAAAACGCTCATCTTGGCACCGAGCGTATCTGGGGGGAAACTGAAGCGGTGGAAAGTCAGTTCCTTCAACAAAACAGTGGCCAAACAGCAAGAGGCATTGATTAAAACAAACTTGATGAAAGGCATTGTCAAGAGCGATCGGGTGCCAGGCCCCATGACCTTCAAGGCTCTGACTGAACGGTACCTATCTCATCCTGACATCAGGCGACAATCCACATGTCAATGGAAGGAACAGACTGTAGAATCGCGCTTGCTGCCATGGTTTGGGAAACAAGTTCTTAGCTCCATCTCGGCTAGAATGATTGAGGAGTATAGAGAGGAACGCCGAAAACAGAAAGGTCGCCAAGGAACCACGCTTAAAATTTCCACCATCAATCGAGACCTAGCATTACTTAAACATCTCTTCTCGTATGCTATTCGAGAAGAATGGCTTGGGCACAACCCCGTTAGCAAGATCAGGTTAGAAAAAGAAAACAACGCCAGAGATCGCGTACTAACTCCCGAGGAGTTTGACGCGCTTCAGGCCCACTCCTCCCCCCATATTCAGGCGATCAACACTACAGCCTATCTTAGCGGGATGAGAAGAGGAGAAATTCTCAATCTGACATGGGATCGAGTTGATCTAAAGAACGGCTTGATTAAGTTACGGGCAGAGGACACCAAGACCAGGGAAGCCCGAGTCATTCCCCTCACACAAGAGTTGACGGCTCTCCTTCGTGGCTTGTATAAGGTTCGCTACCTCAACGAACCAGGGGTGTTTCTGGTGAAGGGTAAATCAGTGGCTTCGATTAAGACGGCTTTTAATGCTGCCTGTCGAAGGGCAAAGATTGAGGGATTCAAGTTTCACGATTTCAGGCATACCGCAGTTACAAATATGAGGCGGGCGGGGATTGACCATTTGACCATCATGAAGATAACCGGACATAAGACCCTGGATGTGTTCAAGCGGTATAATAGCTTCCTGTTTGATGATTTAAAGGAAGCAGCTCGCAAATTTAACACCCTAATAACACTAGCCCATCAACCCATTCAGAACAATACTGATAAGTTGTTGATTAATCAGGCTGTGCGCCCGTAGCTCAATGGATAGAGCATCGGACTTCGGATCCGAGGGTTGGGGGTTCAAGTCCCTCCGGGCGCACCATATAATCAACTGGTTGCATCTTCTCCTTCCATTCCCTCTCCTGACTGGTCACGGTTTTGGTCACGGTTCCAGAGAGACTTCCTCGATTCACCGCGTCCCGAAGGTGTCCTGGGGCAAGATGGGCATACCGGAGGGTTGTCTGAATATCACGGTGGCCAAGGATCTCCTTCACGGAAACCAAATCCACTCCCGCCATGACTCTTCGACTCGCTGCGGTGTGGCGGAGCGAATGCCAGCAAGCCCCAGCAATCCCCGCCTTCCGTAGGCCAGGCTCAAACGACCGGCGGAGGAAGGCACGGCTGTCCATCGGCTGAGTCGCGTCCTTTAATCCTGGGAAGACCCAAGCTGACCTGAGAAAAGAGCCAAAAGACCTCAGGATCGCCTTGGCCTCTTCGCTCAAGGGCACATGCCGGGTTTTCCCTCCCTTTGGTAAGGGCAGCGTCAGGACACCGTTTCCCAAGTCCACCTGATCCCACCGCAAACGAAATTGCTCTCCCCGTCTCAGTCCCGTCTCAATCGCAAACGCGACCAATTCCCAGTCTCTCTGTTGCATCACTCCCCGGAGCCGGGCTAACTCATCTTCTGATAGAAATCGAGTCCGCTTCACTTCGGGGAAAAACTTCAACCCAGAGACAGGGTTCTGAGTCAGCTTACTGTCTTTCACCGCCAGCATGAGCACATGACGGAGAAACGCAAAATGCCGGTTGATCGTCGCATCGCTCCACCGCCGCTTAGGTTGAAACGCTTTGGGAGCATTCGTGGGGCGAGGTTTGAGCTTGGCGCGCATTTTAGCCTGAACCTGCCGGCAGTCTTCCCTTGAGATATCGACAAGCATTCGCTTCCCTAGCAGCAGCGACCAGCGACGGCCATACCGCCGTTCACCCTCAATGTTCAGATTTGTGGACCCTTCGAGACAACGGAGAATCCACGCCCGAAGCGTGATGTCCTTCCGTGGCGCAAATTTCTCCGGGAAGAACGTCCCTTCCCGAATGTCAGCTTTCAATCGGCCATAGAGGGCTTTGGCCTGTGATTTGGTATCACAACGGTACCATCGCTCTCTCCCGTTGATGTAGAGGCGGACCCACCAGCCTTTGCGATCCTTTCGCTGGGTGATGCCTCGGTCCTGTCCACCTTTCCGTGCCATTAGCGGGGCTCCTTTTTCGCTATCTTCTTGCTGCCTTTTCTCCACTTCCGTGAGGCCACCCGCATTTGGCAGCGTGGATCACAAAATAGTTGATCACGTCGCGCCGCCAGAAAGATACGTTGGCACTCCCGACAGCGACGAACGCGCCCTGCATGCTGCGCCAGTGACACTGCCACACGGTACTCAAACTCTTTCGTTTTGGGTGTGGTCGCCACCAGCAGGCTGCCGTGGCGAGCGTGCAGTGCGCCGGGCATGGTGACGACGAGGGTGAGATCCGAAAAGATCACGGGTGCGATCGCGTGCTGCCACAACTGTTCCAAATGACCTTGAATCGTCTGTTGCAGCTGCACCGCTTCCTTGCGACTCGGCAGCGTGTATTCCAGCATCTCGCCTGGGATCGCTTGCACCGTCCAGCCACTCGATGAGGCCATGGGTAGCGTGTGTTGGTCTGGACCGTCTGCTTCGGCAAAACTCGCCACTTCATACGCGAGGACCATCCATTCACTGGGTGTCAGTGCATCGAGGTCGATCTGGATGAAATTCACGAGCCAGCCGATCTCCCCATTGGCGGTGGTCGTGATGCGCTCCCGCGCCTTTTTCATCTCTCGGTCAAACTGCTGTCGGATGGCCTGCCGATTCAGTGTCATGGCGTGGTGTCCCTCCTTCATCATGGTGGAGACTGTCTCGAATACTCATCCCATACCCGCTGAACAAATTCTCACAAAGATACCTGTCCAGTGCGACAAATCTCTTGGTGTACTTCTCCCCGCCGTGGTAATGGCTTATCTATGAGTCATGTCTATATCAATATAGACATGATGTTGTCAATCACATCACATCAGAGGAGGTGCCTGTATGCGACCCAGTGCCAAATTGCTCACCGTACGCGAAGTGGCCGACCGACTTGGGCTGAAGGAAAGCACGATTCGGAAACGCATCCTGCAACGGCAGATTGCCTATGTAAAGCCTAGTCTCCGGGCCGTGCGGATTCCCATTGAGGAACTCGAACGCATCCTCACTGCTGGCTTTCGACCCATAGTGACGCCCCATGCGAGCACCTAACCTGAACGAATCGAAAGGCTCAGCTACGGAGGCATCAATGGGAATACGAGAGACACAGCCTGAGGACGACGAACGGACCGCGCCGCCGAGTGTGGATCCCACACCGGCGGCGCAGCCGCCAAGCCCCCGACCTAGTATAACGGGGGCAGAAACTGCACACCCCCAGAACGAGCCTCACCTCGACGGGTTCCGGTTCAGCGTCGATTGGCTGGCCTTCACTGTCCCATCGTCAACTGTGGAAGAGGTTCAACATCGGGTAGGTGGTGAATGGATGGAACTGAAGAAAGGATTCAATGGCTATCCCCGTGCCTGGCTCAATGTCAGCACGGGAGGAGGAAGTGGCCGCATGGGGACGGGGATGCCCCATCGAACACGAGAGGTCCACGTTTCCTTGTCCGGTGAGATTGTCTCGGCTTGGGATTCGGAAAAGGTCCAAGCCATTTGTCGCTGGATCAATGAACTGAAAGGACATGGGACCCGCGTCGATGTGGCACTGGATGATCGAACGGGGCATGCCACGGTCAGTCACGTGATTGCCGCTGCCGATGCAGGCCAAGCGGTCATGCGGTGGAGAACCTATGATGCCAAGCGACGATGTTCCTACAAGGGCCAAGATGACATTCAAGGAGAAATGGTGACCTTCGGGAGTCGACAGAGCGAGACATATCTGCGCGTCTATGACAAGCGGATGGAGGCAGCCGGGAAGGGAGACACAGTTCAAGGGCCATGGGTGCGCTGGGAGTTGGAGTTCAAGAAAGACCGGGCGCAACTGTGTGTGGATCTGTTTGCGCATCTGCCCATTGACGAGTGGCGTGAGTTCACGGTCGGGCTCTTGAAATCGTGTATTTCATTTCGGGATACAACGGCAGATGCTCCAGCGTGGGAACGGTGTCGGTCGTCAGAACTGCCTTGGTGGAAGGCGCTGACCGAAGGGTTCACGCGGTGCCGGTTCCATGTGGAAACGACAGACCGCACGCTGGAAGAGGTGTTGGCGTGGTTCTCACAAGCCATGGGACCTACGCTCGCGGCTCTTTACTGCGCGGTGGGACCCGAATGGATCACCAACGTGATTCAGGCTGGATCGAGCCGCTGGAAGCCACAGCATTATCAGCTGATGAAGAAGCAGAAACCCAAACGTCCGTATCCGTTGAAGGCGACATGACCTGGACTAGAATTTGAGTTTCTGTTCGATATCCGCCGGCGGGGACGCGGGCGCACCATCAAGGGGGGGAGGGGGGTGTCGTACGACTCCCCCCCGGAACTTCTAAGACCTCAAGGAAACACAATCGTGTGTCCACAAAACCTGTAAAACTTGTAGCCACCAAACCCTCGGAAATTTGACCCACCAAGGTTAGGTCTCCTCCGTCCCTAAATCAGATGGTTAGGGGACATCCATACGGTCAGCAGTGAGTGTCAGCTATCGACCCCAAGGCGACGTTGACAAGCGTCTGCTATCGGGCATCGAATTCCGGGTGGGTTCCTTGTTCTGCCATCTTCACCGCGACGTTCGCCCCAGCCTCGACGACTTGCGACTCGATGTTTCGAGTTAGTCCATACATGGCGCCATGCTTAAATCATGGATTCAAACTGCATGGTCTTGAGCAAAGCGTTTTGGACCTCAGTTACGCCGGCATTCAGTTTT